>NC_021915.1:1393787-2090680 GCF_000442645.1 Corynebacterium maris DSM 45190 | reverse complement strand
ACCGCCGCCCACATCCTCGCCGCCACCGACCCCGACACCAGCGTCAACGACGTCCTCGACGCCGCCACCGCCGACGTCAGCGCCGCGCGCCGGGCCCGCTACACCGCGGGCACGGTCGAGGGCCGCGAGCTGCCCGCCTACGCGGACGAAGAGGGCGTGGATCCCCAGAGACAGACCGAGACGCTGGCGCAGGTGACCTTCACCGTGGACAACGACCAGTGGCGGGGCGTGCCGGTGACGCTGCGTTCCGGCAAGGCCATCGGCAATGCGCTACAGGCGATCACGGTGACCTATAAGCCCACCGAGCAGCACCCCGACGCTCCGACCACCCGCCTGGTCGTGCCTTTCGAGGACAAGATCGCCGTCGACTTAAACGTCGCCGACCACGGCGACCCGGAGGCGCTGCAGCAGGTGCGCCTGAACAGCGCATTGTCGCCCTCACGGCTGACCCCGTACGGGCGCATCGTCAAAGCGATCGTCACCGACGACCACGACGTGGAGGTCCCTGCTGGGGCACCCGAGCGGGCGTGGGCCATCATGCAGCCGGTGCTGGACGCGTTTTCCTCCGGTGAGGTGCCGCTGGACGAATACGAGGCCGGCTCCCACGGGCCGCAGGAGTGGTTCGACTGACGCTGCCCTCTAGGGGGGCGGGGCGAAAAACTGGGCTGAGCCTAAAGACGGCCCCCGCCCGCCACTTTCCGCCGGAACTATCGCTTTTCGGGTTGAACTCGGCTAACTTCAAAGATGATCCGAATTAAATCTGAAATATTGGGCTTATAGGTGGTGGGTACGTGGGGAAAATGGGCTCTCCTCAGCGGGGGCAGGTCGATGAGCGGACGTCCGGTTCAATAGCCCTCGCGGCACTGGCGTCGGCGGAGTTCAATGCCAGCGGTGTGCCCCCGGCGGAGCAGCAGGTCGACCGGGAGCCCCTGGCGGAGGGTGAATCCGCGAACAGGTAGTCCCCTCTCCGGCGGCGGGCACGGTGAACATACCCGTGCCCGCCGCCGCCTTTCCCGGGCCCTCATGGGGCGCCCAGCAGGGAGGCATCTCAAACTTTCGATTGATATAGACTGGCGATGACAGTCAGCAATCGGACAGGGGAGAAGTGCATGACCATCGCGCACACCGCAGCGCAGACATCCGCCACGCCGACCACGCCGGCTCGGGCGGGAAAGAAACGTCGGGGCAGGGGCGTGTCCCCGTGGATCTCCAACCAGCACGGGGCATGGGCCATGCTCATCACCCCAGCGGTCTTGGGGTTGGTGGCCGGGGCGCTCGCCTGGGCCCGCGGCGGCGGCCCGGCCGGTGACCTCATCGCCCTGGTGGCCGTGCTCGTGGCCTGGTTCTTCGGCTACGGCGTCTTCTTCGCCTTCGGCCTTGCGGCACGGGCCCGCACTCCCCGCCGACGCCGGAAATACCTCGCCCCCGTCTACGTCTACGGCGCGATATGCCTGGCGGCGCTGCTGGTCGTGGCGCTGGCGCGTCCGGCCACCGCCTGGTGGGCGATCCCCTACGCCCCGCTGGTGGCGGTCGCCGTCTACGAAACGCTGCGCGGCAGATCACGCTCGCTGCCCTCCGGGGTCTCCACGACGATCGCCTCCGCGCTGCTGGTGCCCGTGCTCGCGGACGTCGGCGGGGCAGAGCTGACCTGGACCCACGGGGCGACGGTCTCAGCGACGTTTCTCGCCCTGTATTTCTCCGGCACCATCCCGTTCGTCAAAACCATGATCCGGGAAAAGGGCAACGAGTCTTTCCTGCGCCTGTCCGTCGGCGCGCACGTGTTTTCCCTCGTGGTGGTGGCGGCGATGGTCTGGGCGGCGTCGCTCAATGTCTGGGCCGCGGCGGTCATGGTCGCCGTCATGGCCATTGCGCTGGTCCGGGCCGTGTGGTTCCCCGTCACCGCCGGCCGGGGGCGGGCATGGACGGCCCGCGACGTCGGCGTCGCGGAAATGCCGGTGTGCCTGCTCGCCGCACTCGGCGTGCTGCTGGCGGTCTCGTAATTACTGAGGAGAACCTGAGATAGTGGCGGTTGTTCTGCCTGGGAAAGAGTTGTCAGATAAGGTAGCGCACGCTGTGTGCAACACAGCGACAGTGCCACACACTCCGCCTCCGGGGCCCGTTTCCTGGGAGCTGGCGTACAGGGGTGTGGTCGAACACCGCGTAGCCTGCAAGGAGAACCATGGCGAGACCGAAGATCATGACCGTCTACGGAACCCGACCGGAGGCGATCAAGGTCGCCCCGGTGATCAAAGCGCTCGAACGCGATGAGCGTTTTACCTCCGTGGCCGTGTCGACCGGCCAGCACAAGGAGATGCTGGATCAGGTCAACGCGATGTTTGAGATCACCCCGGCCCATGATCTGGCGTTGATGAAAAACGGCCAGTCTCTTAATCAACTGGTCTCGCGCGCACTCGAGGGACTGGACAAGATCATCGTCGCCGAGCGCCCGGACGTGATCATCTCCCAGGGCGATACCTCCACGGCGATGGCCGCGGCGGTGGCCGGGTTCAACCGTGGGGTCAAGGTCGTGCACCTGGAGGCGGGTCTGCGTACGGGCAACATCTATTCGCCTTTCCCGGAGGAGGCCAACCGCAAGATCATCGGCCAGGTCGCCGAGCTGCATTTGGCGCCGACCTCGGAGTCGAAGGAGAACCTGCGGACGGAGAATTTCCGGTCCCGCAACATCGCGGTGGTCGGCAACACCGTCATTGACGCGTTGTTGAAGGCCTCGAGCTGGGAGACCTGCTTCGATGACCCGCGCCTCAACGCGTTGACCAGTACGGATCAGCGGGTGGTGTTGGTGACCACGCACCGGAGGGAGAATCTGGATGCGATGGCCGAGATCGGCGCCGCGGTCCAGGAGTTGGCCGTGCAGTACCCGGATGTGGTGTTTGTGTTGCCGCTGCATCTGAATCCGCGGGTGCGCGAGGCGGTGTTGCCGCACGTGGATGCGTTGGCCAACGTGATGATCACTGATCCGTTGGCCTATGACCAGTTCACCCGGTTGATGGCACGGTCGAGCATTGTGTTGACCGATTCCGGTGGGGTGCAGGAGGAGGCCCCGTCGTTGGGTAAGCCGGTGTTGTGCATGCGGGAGAACACGGAGCGCCCGGAGGCGGTGTTGGCTGGCACGGTCAAGCTGGTGGGCACCGATCGGGTGCGTATTGTGGCGGAGACCTCGATTCTGCTGGATTCGGCCGGGGCGTATGAGGCGATGTCGAAGGCCGTCAACCCGTACGGCGACGGGAAGGCGGCGAAGCGTTCGGTGGCGGCGATCGCCCAGTTGCTGGGCGTCGGTGAGCGGTTGCCGGACTTCGCTCCGGAGGTCGAGGTCGCGGAACCGGGGATGGATGAACCCCGCCTGAGCGACCAGCTGGTCTGACGCCCACCTGGGCGGGGGTGCGGACGGGCGTCCAATTTGACAACCCGCCCGCAGTCACTTTCTTCCTCGACACCGCGGGGCAGGGTGCCTACACTGGGGCGCACCATTGACCCCGTGGCCGCCGCCGGCTGCCGAGAAAGGAAGACAGATGTCGAACGATTCCGCAGCTCAAGACCCCCGCACCATGTACCCCAAGGTCGACCCGCCGCGCCAGAAGCAGCCGGAGCCCGGCCTAGACGTCAAACTCGACCCGCGCGCCGACGTCGGCTTAGACAGCTATGAGGGCACCGGCCGGCTCAAGGGTCGCAAGGCCCTGGTCACCGGCGGCGACTCCGGCATCGGCGCCGCCGTCGCGATCGCCTACGCCCGTGAGGGCGCCGACGTGGCCATCGCCTACCTCCCGGAGGAGCAGCCCGACGCCGACCGCATCGTCGCCGCCATCGAGGACGCCGGCCAGAAGGCCTTCGCCTACCCCGGCGACTTCGCCGACCCGCAGTACTGCCGCGACCTGGTGGACAAGTCCGTCGAGGCCCTCGGCGGGCTGGACATCCTGGTCAACAACGCCTCCCGCCAGATCTGGGCGGATGGGCTGACCGAGATCTCCGACGAGCAATTCGACGCCACCATGAACGTCAACCTCGGCGGCAACTTCCGCGTCACCAAGGCCGCCTTGCAGCACCTTCAGCCGGGTGCGTCCATCATCTTCACCACCTCCATCCAGGCCTACCAGCCCTCGCCGACCCTGCTGGACTACGCGATGACCAAGTCCGGCCTGAACAACCTGTCCAAGGGACTGGCCACCGCCCTGGCCGGCGAAGGCATCCGTGTCAACGCCGTGGCCCCCGGGCCCTTCTGGACCCCGCTGCAGCCCAGCCACGGCCAGCCGCAGGAAAAGGTCGAGGGCTTCGGCCAGCAGGCCCCGCTGGGACGTGCCGGCCACCCCGTGGAGCTGGCGGGCGCCTACGTCTACCTCGCCTCTGACGAAGCCAGCTACACCTCTGGCGAAACCCTCGGCGTCACCGGCGGCACCATCACGCCTTAACGCTGTGCCGCGGCGCACGTTCCCTCCGGGGTAGGGAACCCGCGGCGCCGCCCGCACAGTCCAAAGGGGCATGGACACCTTTACAACGCCCGGGCACGACCCCGTCGGAGACATCCGCCTCACCCTCCTCCCGACGGGGCGGTGGCGCGGGGAGACCACCGTCCGCCTGCCGGACGGTGAGGTCGTCGCCGTCGCCGCCGAAGGCGACGGCAGGGAAGAGGCGTACGAACGCACCCGCCAACGCGCGCTGGTGCGCGCCGTCGGCGGCCCCGCCATCGCGCTCACCCCGGAGATGACCCTGCTCGAACTCGTGGACCGCACCCTGGACGCCATGCGTGCCGACCAGGTCGGCCGGGGCAACAAGATCCAGACGATCAACATGTACGAACGCCACGTGAAATTCCTGCGCGGCGGCACCGGCGACATGGCCATCGGACACCTGCCGCTGACCGAATGCACCGCCGCCGTGATCATCGCCTGGCTGGAGCACCTCTCCCGGCGCGCGCCCACCTCCGCCCGGCACACCAAGGTCCTGCTGCTGCACAGCTTCGACCTGGCGATGCGCCACGGCGTGACCCTCTGGGCGCACAACCCGGCCCGGCGCGCGCACCTGACCCAGCCCGAGCCCTACGTGCCGGTGGAATTGACCGAGCAGGAGATCTCCGGGTTGTGGCGGCGCATCCTCGAGTGGGAAAAGACGGGCAAGCGCACCGATCTCTCCGGCATCATCGGATTCCAGATCGCCACCGGCGTGCGGTCCGGGGAAGTGCTCGCCGTGCGCTGGCGCGACCTCGACCTCACCGCCACACCCGCCACCGCCACGATCTGCGGGACGATCGTGCGCCCTGACGGGGTGCTGACCCGCCAGCCCACGCCGAAGAGCTCCGCCGGACACCGCACCCTCTCCTTGCCCGGCTGGTGCGCCGACATGCTGCGGGAGCGACGCCGTGCCGCGACGGCCGAGCTGGTCTTTCCCAACGCCAACGGCGGGATCCTTGACCCGCACAACATCGGGCGGCGGTTCCGCGACGCCCGTGGCGAAGAATACGGCCACATCCGGCAAAAAGACTTCCGCTCCACGGTGGGCACCGTCGTGGCCAACGCGTACGGCTCGGCGGCCGCCGCCCGCCAACTGGGCCACCGCGACCCCGCTATCACCCACCGCCACTACATCCGCCCCGCCACCGAGGCCGGCGACCACACGTCCGTCCTCGACGAATTCGGCCCGGCGGCCTGACCCCCGCCGCAGGGAGGGCAGGGGAGCGGTATGCCGTCAGCGCGGCTGCACGGCGGCGGTGGCGGCCACCCCGTGGTTGACTGAACGCTTCACCGTGCACAGCCGGTCGATGACCCGCTCCGCCTGCTCCACGAGCTTTTCCCGCGCGGGGCCGTCCACCCCCGGCATCTCTGCGGTCAGCGTCACCGCGATCGACTCGATCAGGTCGGCGGCCTCATCCACGGACGCCGCCACCGTCGCCGTCATCTCGTAGTCCGGGCCCAGCTTGTGCGCCAACTGCGCCTCCGCGGACAACGCCGCACACCCGGCGACGGCAGCCTGGAGCAGCTCACCCGGGGTAAACGCCCCTTCCGCGCCGGCCATGCCGATCTGCAACTCGGCGCCACGGTCATTGCGCAGCGTGAAAGTCCGCGCAGCGGTGCGCTCTGCGGATAGGGCGGGGGCAGCCTCGTGCTCAGCCACGGGAGACCACCCGGCCTCAGTTCTTCGCCGCGATGGCCGTCGACAACGCCGTGGCAAACGCCGTCCATCCCGCGTACGGCGCCAACGCCGCACCCCGGGCGGGGGAGGACTCGTAGGCGCGGCGAGTCAGATCCGCGGAGCTGAGCGCCAAGGCGCCCGCGCCCGCCGCCGCCAACCACGGCCGCTTCGAACGGAAGAACAACCCGCACCAGCCGGCGTTCAACGCCAAGTTCACGCCGAGCGCCGTGGCGTGCCCCTTAGCCTGCTCCCGCTGGCCCGTGTCCACCAGATCCGTCAGCACCATGGAATTCACCGCGGCGATGTCGGCGTACAACGCCGTCCACGCCACCGGGAAGACCGCCGCCGGCGGCTGCCAGGACGGCTTGCGCAGCGACTTGTACCACCGGTTCTCCGGATCCGTCAGGGCCGTGCCCACCGCGGCGGCCGCCACGACCGCACCCGTGGTGGCCGCCGTGACGCCGTTGGCGTACTTCTTCAGTTCAGAGGTAAAAGACATGGCCCCACCTTATCCACGCGCGTGAGGCCCCGCCCACGAGTGTGTCCCGGCTCGCTTCGGCTAGGGAGAACACCCATGTGACGGATAGCCTTGGCGACATGACACCAAAGAGCCTCCACCGGATCGCAGCCGGCCTGGAAATGATCACCTGGACCCTGCTCATCCTGGGAATGATCCTGAAATACAGCGGCGTCACCGACGGACTCGTCCCCATCGCCGGCCCCATCCACGGCTTCGGCTTCCTCTGCTTCGCCGCCATGACCCTTCTCATCTGGATCAACAACCGCTGGCCCTTCTGGCTCGGCGCCCTCGGCCTGATCATCTCCGTCATCCCGTGGGCGGCCCTGCCGTTCACCCTGTGGGCCGACCGCAAGGGCCACCTCGAGGGTGACTGGCGCTACCGCGACAACGACGCCAAGCCCGCCCACGCCGCCGACTGGGTCCTGGCGCAGGTCGTACGCCACCCCGTGCGCAGCATCCTCATCCTGCTGGTGATCATCGCGGTCGTCTTCACCCTGCTGCTCACCATGGGACAGCCCTACGACCCGGACGCCATCGTCGACTCCGTCAACTAAGCCTGCTCGGCCGCCCGGGGTAGGGGAGTGGTGCACTCCGCACCCCGTAGCGGTGGGTCGGCGCCACGAAACTTATCGACGCCCGCCCCACGAAAACGAAGAAGGCCACCGGCTTCCCGGTGGCCTTCTTCTCTGTGCTCCCCCAACTGGTCTCGATCCAGTGACCTTCCGATTAACAGTCGGATGCTCTGCCAACTGAGCTATGGGGGATTAACTTTTCGTTGCTCTGTACTTCCTTGCGGTGTCCGTTGCAACGATTAGTAACTATAGCCAGAGGTGCTTAAAACACACAAATCGCCTGGTAGATAGTGGTTTTAGATACGTTCGTAGGTTTTTACTACTAGTGGGTGCCTTCAATGTAACGGGGCAATACCCTGCACTCCAAGGACACGGCACAGTTCTCACCGGCTATCCTTAAACCTTTGATAAGGGAAAGACACTCTTTGGAGCCTTGGATGTCCGCCCTACAGCGTTGCTAGATAGCCGGTTAAAGCGACCCTGGGATCAATAAGAAGCGACGTCCTGCGATTGAAGAGTCATCAAGTAAACGCATCGGAGAGGGAGATTAGATTTGATTAATGAATATTCCGACCTTCTGAAGGAGCTAGCAATGGCATACCGGAAGGCGAAGGTCGACCTCCTCCACTCCGGCGAGGGAGCACGTGCTGCGCTTCGTGAATATGAGGAAAACCTCTATGAAAACCTTCGCCATTTGGCCTCTCCTATCGTTTCCCAAGATGAGGAAGAGATGCTAAAGCTCTTCGGGGACTGGGGTTTTTTCCTGTCTCCCGCAAATACGAACTATCACACAATCCTTAAGAATGAGGGAGTCAGTAGGGGACATCTTGGGAATAACTCTTTCCACGATTACGACCCAGCCCGCCAGTGGGAAGAACTCATCCGGCAAGGCGCTTTCCCTTCTTCAAAAACTGATGAAAAATCTTCTCATTCAGTAGAAGTCAACTTTCGTCTAATGGCGAAAATAAGTGTACATTTTCATGTTTTTTCTGCATTTTGGGTACGGCAAATCGGGGAGGTGTTCGACCAACGGTTTACCTCAAGCTCTTATGCCAATAGAGTTCGGCGCAATCATAAAGGTGAGTATAATGAGTGGTCCCCCGGTACATTCAAACCCTACTTTGAGGGGTATAGAGAGTGGCGTGATGGGGGAATTGAAGCTGCCGATCTATGTGTTCAGGAAAAGCGTCGAGCTATCATTTTTAATGCTGATATTTCAAATTTTTATCATAATGTTCACCCCTCTTTTCTTCGTAGGAAAGAATTTCGCAACTTAGGGCTCGGACGTGCTCCGAAAAGTGCTTATGCGGGAAACTGTCAGCGAACGATAGATATTTATGATAATGAAGGAGACGTATCTCTGGATTTTATTCATAATGTATTCGTCAAAATGCTGGAATCATGGGCGAATAACCCGAAGCCCCATTTAAGGCCCTGTCCCGAGGGGGAAGAGGCGGGACAGGATGCGCATTTCGGACTTCCTGTAGGCTTCCCCGCCAGTGGTCTTGTGGCAAACATGGCCATGCATTTCTTCGATATCGAGGTTGAGAATCAAATCAAGCCACTTTACTATGGACGATACGTTGATGATATTATCCTAGTGTTTGAATGGCATGATCAGCTTAGTACTGTCGATGATGTATGGGAGTGGATTGCCAAACGGGTAGAAGGGATTAATTTATTAAATTCCCCAACGGGGGGAAAGGGGTCCCAGGAAGGAAATATTTGGAAATATCAACCCCCTTTTCTTCCATTCTCTGATTTAGAGTTTTCGCCCCCTAAAACACGCGTCCATTTGTTGGATGAGTACTCAGGTCCGCAAGTGCTGAATTCTCTAAAAAAGGTTGCTCGAGAGAACTCTAGCGAGTGGCGGTTACTTCCTACGGGTGTGTCGGGTGTCAATTTTTCAGCGGTCAACCTAGCACTGGCCCAAGATGAGGATGGTTTTGGCGCTTCTGCTCTGAATAAAACACGGTCATTTACTATGTCGAGAGCAGAACTGGCGATTCAATTTAGCCGATTGAACGAATTGTGGCGCTCTTGCACCCCCTCAACTTGGAGCGCCCAGCGTGAAGATTTCATGCAACAATTCGCAAGACATATGTGCGCTCCGCACACGTTCGTCATTGTGGCCAATTATGTTAAGAGGGCATTTCGAATAGCAGCATTGACTGGTGATCACCGTTCCTTAAGTGTTCTTATCGATAACTTGAAAAAGATGTGGAAAAGCCTCAGTGGCGAATCGATAATCTTTAAATTAAAAGGTTTTCACGTGGATGGCGAAAAGGGAATTTCTATAAATGCTTTGAAATCAAATTTCATGGAAGAATTTTTATACAATTTGATTGAAGAAATTTCTGCCGTTCCTGATACCAGCTTAGCCAGCCCAAAAAAAGTAGAGATAGTTGATAGCATGGTGGAAATTATTGATGGAAACCCCCGTCTATACGGCCTCTGGTATAGAAATGTGGAAACTTTTCATTCCCTCTTCTCCAGGGACCTTGCTGCCATTCCTTTTAAAGACATCTTGAAACCTCATCCCCTTCGCGAAATGGGGGATCTTAAGGATATTTTTGGAAAAAATGAAGAGGGCGGTTTTGGGGTTTCCCCCTTCAAGTTAATACAATATGACCTACTCTCCAATAGGCATATCGCGGGTGTTGGTGGATTGCTATGGGCCGCTGTTACTAGTTTAGACGCTGTTAAAAATGAAGAAAATAATTTTTCTTCAAAATCACGTGTGGTCGCTGATATTTGGCATCAAACTGGAGAAAATGATGATTTGCCACAGGGGCGTGCAGCCGAACAGCACTTTCTTGAGACTGCCCAAGGAAAAGAGGGGGCTAGGCAGATTCATGAGATGGGGCGGGTGGCTGGCCTCGTTTTCCCTACTGAGCCACTGTATATGGGGGAAATTTCCTATTTCAGCGACCGGGGAACTTCTTTGGAGATAGCCAAGATGCTGCAAAGCCTGTCTCAAAACAAGCCACTGCCATGGACGGTAGTGACGCGAGGTTATAACGACGACGACCTCACGGAGATTTTGGGTGACCCGGTTCTTTGCTGGGAGGGGAAGATGCAGACTGCTTCAGGGATGGATGAAAGTAAACAGAATGATTTTATCGCTAAATCTAGCAACCCCACTATCGCTAATAAAGCTATTCCTGGTGAGAGTGGAAAAGTTCGGGTTGCGATCTGTTCGATTCAAACTACAGACAGCGATAGCACTTTAGCTGTCGTAGGGGAACCTAATCTCTCTACGGCCCGTTACGAAAAATTAGCACATACTATTAATGATATAATAGGGGTAAAAGAAGGCAGGCCTGATTATGTAGTTTTTCCTGAAATGTCACTGCCCGCTAAGTGGTTTATTCGTTTTGCGCACAAGCTCGCAAACTTTGGAATCAACTTAGTCGCTGGAGTGGAGTATATCCATCGGGGAAGCTTACGGGTTTCCAACGAGGCCTGGTATTCGCTCATTTTTGAGAAGGAGCACTTGAAGGTTCCAATTTTTGGTTATCAAATTAAGAGTGCGGCTGCTGGTGTCGAAGCTAGAAATTTATTAAATATCAATGGCTCTAGAGTGGTCAATTCAAGAGATCTAGATTTGGGATCACCCTCTCCAAAAATTATCGAGCATGGCGACTTTAAATTCGCTATATTGATCTGCTCCGAACTGACAAACATTAATTTTCGGTATAAGCTGCGTGGCAAAATCGATGCGCTCTTCGTGGTGGAGTGGAATAAGGATCTGAATACTTTTGAACCTCTCGTTGATTCCGCGGCTCTAGATCTGCATATTTATGTAATACAAGCGAATAACAGGCTTTTTGGAGATAGCCGAATTCGCGCTCCATATAATAAGCCGTGGAAACGAGACGTGGTTCGTGTTCGTGGGGGTATCCACGATCACTTTCTGGTGGGTGAGGTTGACGTGAAGACTCTCCGACGGTTTCAAACCCGTGCCATATCTACTGATGAGACCTATAAACCGGTTCCAGATGGTTTCCATGATGTAATGGACGCGGAGCGAAAGATTTTTCCATGATCGAGGGTCGGGTCACTTCAAAGGGAGTTCTTAACTTTAAGTTCTGTTACGAGGGGTGTTTCAAACGGCGCCCCACAGGCGCTAAGCAGACTGTCTCCTCAAGGCACCGCTAATTTATCGAAATACGCATACGGGGGGCGTTATTTCAGCCTGTTGGTGACCCGTTCTATGGGATTATGTTGCAGGGGAGACGCAGAGGTTGGGCGATTTGGTCCTTCAGGGGGGAGCGTCGGTGTGATTCTGTACTTGATGAAACGACTTCCGTAGCACTGCCTAATTGTAGGGATAGCGATGAATTCTGCTGACCGGCCTGGCATGGAAAGCTAGGCCGGTCACGTCACTCAGACCACCGGAGCCATTTCCTCCTGGCGCTGCTCGGCACGCTCACTGGCGCCTGCATCCATAACGAAGCCGGAGTATCCGGACGAGACGATCTCGTCGCAGATCGCTCGGTAGGCGTCGGCACCACCGGCATAGGGCATGAACACCCGGGCCTTGCCCGGCACATTGGAGCCCATGTACCAGGACGCGGCCTGCGGGTAGAGGGTCTGATCCGCGATGGCGTTGACATCGGCCACCCACTGCTCTTGTGCCTGTAGAGAGGCTTCGACCACGCCGACCCCGGCATCTTCCAGATCGAGCAGGAAGTCGGTGATCCACTCGACGTGCTGCTCGATGGACAGGATCATGTTCGTCAGCACCGAGGGGCTGCCCGGACCGGTGACGGTGAACATGTTCGGGAAACCAGCGACCGCGAGACCGAGGTAAGACTTCCCGCCCTCGGCCCACGCCTCAGACAGCGGACGCCCCTCAGAACCGGTGATGTTGAGCCGCAGCAGCGGGCCGGTGATGGCGTCGAATCCGGTGGCCATGACCAGCACGTCGCAGTCGTACTCGACGCCATTCACCACGGGGCCGCGCGTGCCGATCTTCTCAATGGGGTGTTCCTTCACGGACACCAGATCTACGTTGTCGCGGTTGTACGTCTCGTAGTAGTCGGTGTCCACGCAGATACGCTTGGTACCGATGGGATACGCGTGCGGGGAGAGCAGCTCCGCGGTCTCCGGATCCTGCACGATCTCGCGCACCCGCTCGCGGACGTATTCCGCCGTGATCTCGTTGGCTTCCAGGTCGCTCATCGTGTCGGTGAACGCGTTCATGAACGTCGGCCCGCCCTGCGCCCACCGGGCGTCGAGCTCGGCGCGGACCGTCTCGGCGTCCAGCTCCAGCGCGCGACCGATCGGCTGCTTGACGATCACCCCGGCGGCCGTCGACTTCGCGTGCTCACGCAGGGCCGGGTACACCGCCTTGACCTGAGCCATCTCGTCCACGCCGAGCGGACGGTTCTGCGCCGGCACGGTGAAGGTCGCGGTGCGCTGGAACACCGTCACGTGGTCGGCGGCTTCCGCGATCCGCGGGATCGACTGGATACCCGAGGAGCCGGTGCCGATGACGCAGACGCGCTTGCCGGTGAAGTCCACGCCCTCGTGCGGCCACGCGCCGGTGTGGTAGACCTGGCCGGCGAAATCGGACAGGCCCTTGAAGTCCGGCACCTGGGAGGCGGACAGGCAACCGACCGCGGTCACCACGTACTTCGACACCGTCTTGTCACCGGCAGCAGTCGTCGTGGTCCACGTCTGCGAATCATCGTCCCAGGCCATGGAGGCCACCTCCGTGTTGAAGCGGAAGGTGTCGCGGATCCCGATCTTGTCGGCCACAAAGTTCGCGTACTCCAGGATCTCCGGCTGGGTGGCCCAGCGCTCGGACCAGGTCCACTCCTGCTGGATCTCGTCGTCGAAGGAGTAGGAATAGACGATGGACTCGGCGTCGCACCGCGCGCCGGGGTAGCGGTTCCAGAACCAGGTGCCGCCGACTCCGGAGCCGCGCTCGAAGCCCTGGACGGTGAGGTTGTTCTTGGTGCGCAGCAGGTGGGTGGCGTACATGCCGGCGAAACCGGCTCCGACCACCACGACGTCGACGTCAGGCGTTGTCAGTGCAGACATGGGATTAGACCTCCTCGCTGGCGCCGGCCAGCTGATTGCTGTGGGAGCGCAACTTGGCGCTGATCATGTCGACGAGCTGGTTGCCCGCCGGAAGGATGTTGAAGAAGGAAATGAAGCCGTGCATCTGGCCGGGGAAGACGTGGCTGTCGACCTGGACGCCCTCGGCGGCGAGGCGCTGGCCGTAGGCCTCGCCCTCGTCGCGGAGCACGTCGTGCTCGGCGACCACCAGGTAGGCCTCGGGGAGGCCGGCCAGCGACTCGGCCTGCAGCGGCGCCGCCTCCTGGTGGGAGCGCTGGTCCAGGGGCGCGTAGTGGTCCCAGAACCACTGCATCGACTCGGTGGTCAGCAGGGTCTGGTTGACCTCCGCCAGGTAGCTCTCGCGGGTGAAGTCGGCGTCGGTGACCGGGTAGATCAGGACCTGGAGGTCGATCTTCGGCCCGCCGGCGTCGCGGGCGCGCAGGGTCATGGCGGCGGTGAGGTTGCCGCCGGCGCTGTCACCGCCGACGATCAGCGGGGTGCCGGGCGCGGCCAGCTGCTCGCGGTTGATATCGATCCAGTTCAGCGCGGTCCAGCAGTCGTCGACCGGCGCCGGGAAGGGGGCTTCCGGGGCCTTGCGGTAGTTGACCAGGACCACGGTGTGGCCGGTGTCGACGGCCAGCTGGCGGCCGATGGCGTCGTAGGCGGCGATGTCGCTGACCACCCAGCCACCGCCGTGGATGTATAGGAATACGCCTTCCGGATTCTCGGAGGGCTTGAGCACGCGGATGGTGAACTCGTCGGCGTCATCGGAAGAGCGCAGCTGGATGTCCTCCGCGGAGTGGACCTCCGGGCCGGGGCCGATGGCGTCGATGCTGGCGAGCGCGCCCAGGCGCGCCTCTTCCGGGGATTGCTGGTGCATCGGCGTGGCGTCGGGTCCGGCCGCAGCGGCAGCGGCGGCGAGGAAGTCGAGGGAATGCTGATCAAGTGCCATGACTGGCCCTCCTGTGATATTTCAATGACCGGCCCCTGAGTGTGTTCCGTGTCATATTTTCTGGGGTGCCCTCACGCTAACCCGCCGCCATGGGCGGGGGCATCGGGCAAGTGGCGGGAGATCCACTAGTAGCTGTGACAGGTGGCGAACCTGCAGCGCAACCGGAATATTTTTGCGCCAGAAACGACATCCCGCACCGGTGGTGCCGCGGAATAGAGGGGACCCGACGGGGGGCAAAGTGACGAATAAGCCGCCGCAGCCCCGATATGCTCAACCCCACACACCGTGACCGCCGACCCGAAACTTCACCTGCATGGACGCCTTCCACAGCCTGTTCACCGACGAAGCAGATTTCGCCGACGACCTTTTCACACTGTCCACCGTGATCGACCGGCAGGTCGAGGACCGCGTCGGGCTGGCGGAGTTCGTCTCCCAGGTCGCGGGACGGCTCCGGCGCGGGGTCAGCCTCCACGCCTTCGGCCGGGTCATCCGCTGCGCTCCCGACGGGCGGCTGCTCACCGGCGCGCCCGGGGCGGGGCCGGGCAGGCGGACGGGGTTAGACGTGGACATCCGGATTGATCCGCCGCTGGCGGAGCAGGCCGCACGGCTGGTGGACCAGCGGTTGACGCACGCGGCCCGGGTGCTGCTGCACCATGAACCGATGCCCGAGGAGGAACGCGGTTTCGCGGAGAAGCTCCGCTGGCTGTTGAGCGCGATCGCGACCGGGGAGGAGCGCCGCGCCATCCGCCGCGAGATCGGGTGGGACGACCAGTCGCGCGTCACGGTGCTGGCTGTCTCCGGCGTCGGCGACAACCAGGGCGGCGCGGAGCGGCTGGCGGCGTCGATGTCGCCGTCGCCCGTGGTGATGGCCTATGTCGGGGAGGTGCTCGCCGTGGTCGTGGCGGGCCGGCCCCGGCTGGAGCTCGACGTGTCGGAGGGCATGTCGGTCGGGGTGGGCGAGGAGGTGCCCGCCAGCGAACTGCACACCTCGTGGCGCTCGGCGCTGACCGCGCTGCGCTACGCCATGCCCAGCCGGCGCAACCGCGGCCCGTACCGGCTGTTCGACGCCGTCATCGTCGACGTCGCTAACGTCGGCGCCCTGCGGGTGCTGGCGGATGTGGCGGGGCAGTCGGACGTCAGCGAGTTGGCGGACGTTCGCGGGCTGGCCGCCCTGGCCGGCGGCGACCTGCCGAATATGCTGACGGTGCTGGAGGCGGTGGCCGCGACCGAATCCATTAGGCAGGCGGCGCAGCTGGTGCACATGCATCACAACACGGTCGCCCAGCGCGTCCGCGACGCCGAAGCGGCGCTGGGGTACCCGCTGACGGAGCCCTACGGCCGCACGCGTCTGATGGTCGGGCTCATTCTGTACCGGTTGTCAGCCGAGGCTTAAGAAACGACAGCGCCCCGCCGGGCCCGAAGACCCGGCGGGGCGCACCCCAGCTCAGCGGAGTTCAAGTTCACACAAGAGCTAAAAACAGACTAGAAGTCCCAGTCGTCGTCGCTGGTCTCCTCGACCTTGCCGATGACGTACGAGGAGCCCGAGCCGGAGAAGAAGTCGTGGTTCTCGTTGGCGGACGGATCCAGGCTGGTCATGACGCCGGGGCTGAACTTGGTCTGGTCCGTGGAGAACAGCGCCTCGTAGCCGAGGTTCATCATGGCCTTGTTGGCGTTGTAGCGCAGGAAGGCGTTGACGTCCTCGGTCCAGCCCAGCGGGTCGTAGACCTCGGCGGTGTAGATCGTCTCGTTCTCGTACAGGTCCAGCAGCAGCTCCACGACCTCGTCCTGCAGCTCCTCGCGACGGTCGCCGGCCTGGCGCTGGAACTTGTAGCCGATGTAGTAGCCGTGCACGGCCTCGTCGCGGATGATCAGGCGGATGATGTCGGCGGTGTTGGTCAGCTCGCCTTCGCTGGACCAGCGCAGCGGCAGGTAGAAGCCGGAGTAGAAGAGGAAGGACTCCAGCATGACGGAGGCGATCTTCTTCTTCAACGGGTCGTCGCCCTGGTAGAAGTCCAGGATGCGGCGGGCCTTGTACTGGATCTGCTCGTTCTCCCGCGCCCAGGCGAAGGAGCGGTCGATCATCTTGGTGGGCGCCAGCGTCATGAAGATATTGGAGTAGCTCTTCGCGTGCACGGACTCCATGAAGCTGATGTTGGTGTACACGGCCTCTTCGTGCATGGTCTCCGCGTGGGGGATCAAGGAGACGGCGCCGACGGTGCCCTGCAGGGTGTCCAGCATGGTCAGGCCGGTGAAGACCTTCATGGTGGAGTTCTGCTGCTCTTCGGTCAGGCGGTTCCAGGACTGGATGTCGTTGGAGACCGGGACGGCCTCCGGCAGCCAGAAGTTGGAGGTCAGGCGGTTCCAGATTTCCAGGTCGACGTCGTCGGGGATTTCGTTCCAGTTGATGGATTCGACGATGTCGCCCTTGGAGTACTGGGCGGGGGAGGAGATGTGCGGGGTGGTCACGGTGTCCTTTCGTTGAGCGGGGGACGCTGGCGGGCCGGTCGGTGCGGTCCTCAGGCAGGTGATCGTCTGTATCGTCAGACCATAAACTATACAGTCCGGTGGTGGGGCATAAAGTTCACCGCCACTGCCGGTGAGCTGGCTAAATGCCTGCCCGAGCTGGTCGATGGTGATGAAGCTAACCCTGCTGGGGTAGCGGTGACCGTGACCGAAAATCGGCCGGCGCGTCTAGGTTTGGGCTGTGGTTAAATCCTAGCGGTAGCGAAGCCGAAAGGCCCACGGCAGGGTCCTTCGGCGTGAGACTGTTTGTTCGTGACCGCCTTCTCATCCAGCCTCACGTGTGCGACAGCGGGCCGCGCCATCGGCCCCGTGGTAGCGTTTACTGGGAAAACCTGGCTTTTCTATACTCTTCGGACGACGTATGCTGACTCCGTGAAAGTGGTACCTACCTGTGAAGATCCTCGTACTTTCTCAGTACTGGCACCCGGAGAACGGGGTCCCGCAGCGCCGTTGGACATGGCTGTCCAAGATTCTTGTCGACGCCGGCCACGAGGTCACCGTCATCGCCCCACCGCCGCACTACCAGCGCAAGATCGAGCTGAGGCAGTGGTGGGCGACCCGCAAGGGTCGGACGATCGCTGACGTCGACGAGGGGCCGTCAGGGGAGAAGATCATCCGCAGCGGCTTTTTTCCTGCAGGACCGTCGTTGACGCAGCGGGCAGTCAACCAGGCGACGGTAGCGCTCGGCGCCATCCAGACGATGCTCCGAAAGAAGGGTGCGCTCAGGGATTACCGGCCTGACTTGATCATTGGCACCGTGCCGGCGCTGCCCACCGCGGCCGCTACACGCATCGTGGCCGCGGTGCTGCGCCGCCCGTATCTCATCGACCTGCGCGACGCCTGGCCCGATCTGCTGCAGCAGTCCGACCAGTGGAACAAGGGGACCGGCAAGACCTCCCTCCGAGAGAAAACCCTCAAGCGCGGGCCAATGCAGGTGGTGACTTTTGGCACCAGGAGAGTTTTGAACGACGCGCTCAAGCACGCGGCGGGGATTTCGGTGACGTCGAGCTACCTGGCGGACGTGTTGTGCGAGCGGGAGATCCTCCACACCGACGGGAGTAGCCCGGAGATCGTGACCATCCGGAACGTCTTCCCACCGCTCTCGGACCGCAGCGTCGATCTCGCAAGGAAGAGACACGACGGCTTGAATGTTCTGTACGCGGGAACGCTTGGCCGCGCCCAGAATCTATCGAATGCCCTCGAAGCCGCCAAGATCGCCCAGGAGCGGGGTGTGACGATAAAACTCCGGCTCGTCGGCGCGGGGGTTGCCCGGGAGCAGCTGACGAGCCAGGCCCGCGAGTTGGGGATCGACGCGACGGTCGAACCACGTCAGCCGGCGGAGGAGATGGCCGAATTCTACGACTGGGCCGACACTGCGCTGGTGCATTTGACCGACTGGGAGCCACTCAGCCGGGCGGTGCCCTCGAAGACCTACGAGCTGATGGCGCAGCGGATGCACATATCCGGCGTCGTGTCCGGCGAAGCGGCCGAACTCATCCAGGCGCACGGCGCCGGAGACGTAGTAGAGCCGGAAGATCCGCAGGCGCTGGCGGAGCTATGGGTTGAGCTCGCCGGTTGTCCCGAACGCCTGTGTATCCGTGGCGGCGGCCCGCAGTGGGTCGAGTACGAACGAGAATCCGTGGCGCCGGGGCGTTTCCTTGGCCTCGTAGAACGAGCTGCCGACCGATGACCCTTCTGCCGCACCTATTTCGTATGCTGTCGCTGCTGGCCAGTGCCTCCTGGAACCTTGCAACCGAGGACCCGTGGGGTTTTGCTGGCAAGCTCGCCGAGCGGATCCGACAATCGAATGGCCCCGTCCTCTCATTGCTGCCCACCGAGCCGCTCACACGCCTTGCCGCTGCGCCGACGTCAAAGGCGAGACAACTCATCGACACTGGCCACTTCACCGCCGGTATCCAACACGTCGCCGAGCTGGGGTCTGCAGCGAGCCGGAGCGATATTCACCTGGCCAAGCGCACGCTGGAGCGTCTGGAACAGCTCACTACCCGCCCGCCAACCGTCACCCACATCAGTCGAAGCACCGATGAGCACCGCGTCCTCCACGTGCTCACCAACAGCAAACCATTCACCCAATCCGGATACACCGTTCGGTCCCACAACGTGCTGACTTGCCAGCAGGAGGCCGGGATTCAGGTAGAAGCGGTCACCCGCCTGGCGTACCCCGTGCTGGTGGGCAAGTTCCCGACATCGGCTACACAAGTGGTCGACGACATCGCCTACCACCGCATGCTCCCCTGGAGTTATCCGGCGGGGCTGCGAAAACGAGACACTCTTGCAGTCCGCGACCTGGTCGGCAGGGCCCATCATTTCAGAGCCACCGTGTTACACACCACAACCGATTACAAGAACGCGGTTATTGTTGCCCGAGCGGCTGCCGAGCTAGACATCCCGTGGGTGTACGAAGTTCGCGGCGAACTTGAGAACACCTGGCTGTCGCGCCAGCCGGTAGATAAACAGACCGAGGCTGAAGCAAGCGAGTTTTATAACCTCGCACGCTCGCAAGAAGCCCGATACATGCAGGCTGCCGACGCCGTCGTTGCGCTCAGTGAGGTGTCCCGCGATCAGCTGGTCGAACGCGGGGTCAGACCGGGCAAGATCCACGTCATTCCGAACGCTGTCGAGTCAGACCTTGTCGGCCGGGATTTCGACCGGTCGGCGATACGTCGAGAGCTGGGCCTCGATCCGGAGGTCACCTTGGTCGGAACGGTCACGTCTGTCGTCGATTACGAGGGACTGGAGGTGTTGATCAGGGCGCTAAAACACCTGCCCCACAAAGTGTCGGCGCTCATTGTCGGAGATGGCACAGCCCGCCCGAGACTAGAGTCGTTGGCTCACCAACTTGGCCTCGAACAACGGGTGATCTTCACCGGCCGCCAGCCGCAGAAGTCCATCTGGCGGTGGTACGCGGCGCTGAACGTATTCGTTGTCCCGCGTCGTGACATACCTGTAACTCGCACCGTCACTCCGCTTAAACCGTTGACGGCACAAGCATTAGGAATTCCTGTGGTCGCCTCCGATCTGCCCGCGTTGCGTGAGGTCACCGGCGGGCTGGCGAGGTATGTCGCTCCGGATGATTCTGAAGCGCTTGCTGAGGCACTGGCTTCCCTTGACCCCAGTGGGCGTAAGCAGGAGGGGAACGAGGAATGGCTGACAGGACGTACCTGGGCTGCGAACGGGGAACGGTACCGCATGCTGTACGACTCGTTAGTCGCTCGATAATTCCAGAATGAAGGCTCGCCACCAAAGCAGCCTCGAGACGGTGAACCGATTAACCTATCTCTCTCAGAGCCACGAAAGGACTCAGAATGTATCCGGACGAACACCGAGTTGCGGCGCGCACAGAACGACAGATCGCTGCGGCCTCGCTGGCAGATGCCGATGCTGCGCTGCCAACGGACGCATCCCCAGTTCTGGAGAAGCTCGCGGCGGAACGTTCCGAGCTCAAGAAAAAGCTCACCATAGCGCAGCGACAATCGAATAAATTAAGTGACGAAAATCGTGCGCTCAAACGTAAAATAGGAGAGCTGCGCCGGTCGAAGACAATGCGCGCCGGACGCATGGCATTGGCCCCGCTAAAGTTCGGAAGAACCGTCCTCACCCAAACGAAACCCGCTGCGGCGCAGATTTTGCACCGGGTCCGTGACCGCACCGCCGCCGGGAGACCGACCCCGACGTCGGGTGCGCAAGGAGTACGGCGCCGGGAAGTGCTCGAGGCTTTTGCGGGGTCCCCGTCCGCCGGGAACCTCGAAAGCGCGCTGCGATATTTGTGGGATGACTGTGGAGAGATCGACGCCGCCTATGGGCTGTTGGACGAAAACCGCGAGCTCACGGTCAAATTTAGCGGCAGTTCCGCCACGATGGTCAAACGGATCGAAGGCGCCTGGCGGTTGCGCCATCAAGGGCTTCTGATCCCAGAACGCTCGACCGACTGTGCCTACTTCGCCGAGCCTGGGCGCGTCATGTACACGGTGCACTCTTCGCCGGTGTACAACTCGAATGGCTATTCCACCCGCACGAAGGGCGTGGCTGAGGGCATGAAGTCTGCCAGCGTCGATGTTGTCGTCGTTGCCCGCACTGGTTATCCCTGGGATTCCACCATTGACGGGGAGTACCCGCAGGCCCACCGCACCGTCACTGAGCTCAACGGCGTTACCTACGTGCACACTCCGGGCGGCGACCTCAACCACGAGCCCCTCGATCACTATTTTCACCAGGCAGCAGATGCTTTTGTCCGGGAGGCACGTCTTAACCGGCCGCAGCTGATCCAATCAGCGTCGAACCATCGCACAGCGCTCGCCGCTCTCGTCGCCGCTCGCCGCGTCGGTGTCCCTTTCGTGTACGAAGTCCGCGGCCTGTGGGAGGTCACCGAGGCATCGAGCAAAGAAGGTTTTGTAGATACAGAGCGCTACGAGGAACAAAGGCGCTTAGAGAACGTAGTCGCGCAAGAGGCTGATCTCGTCTTGGCGATCACGCCTCAGATCGCGGACGAACTTGTGCAGCGCGGCGTGGACCGAGATCGCATTGTTCTTGCACCTAACGCGGTCGACCCTGAAGCTTTTCTTCCGCTTCCTAAAGATGCCGACTTTGCTCGTGCCAAAGGAATCGATCCCGATCTACCCGCCATCGGCTTCGCCGGCAGCTTCGTTTCTTACGAAGGACTGAATGTTCTGCTGTCCGCTTCGAAACTACTAGACCAGCGCGGAATCAAACACCAGATCGCTCTAGCGGGCTCGGGCCCAGTAGAGAAAGACCTGCGCTGGCAGGTCGCCGACGAGAAGATCCGGAATGTGCACTTCTTGGGTCGGTTGCCGAACCAGGACATGCCCCGCTTGTACAGCACGTTCGACATCGTCGCCTGCCCACGCTTATCTCAGCCAGTTACGGAATTGGTCTCTCCACTCAAACCTCTGGAATCCTTCGCCGCTGCTACGGCGACGGTGGTCTCCGACGTCGCCCCCAACCTCGTCCTGGCTGGAAAGAGCGAGGAACGCGCACTGGTCTGCCGGTCCGGCGATGCGGAGTCTCTGGCAGACGCTCTCCAGCGCTTAATTGAGAACCGCGACCTGCGCATGACTATTGCCCGTGCCGGGCGACTGTGGACTGTGCGTGAACGCAACTGGTGCCGCCTGGGCACCATCATTGCTGACGCCCACGAGACGGCCCACGAAAATTACCGCACAGTGGCAGCTGAAGGACGCGACCTCAGCGATGTTCGCGTGGGACTCATCGCTGATGAATTCACTACTGCTACCATCACGCAAAAATTTACCGCCACTCCTGTCGGGCGTCGCACTTGGCGCGAGCAGATCGCCGCCGAGAGGATCGACCTGCTGTTCGTCGAGTCTGCCTGGCACGGCAACGATGACGACTGGCACCGTGGTGTGGGGCACTACTCTGACGAAGAATCCTCGGATTTGCGCGCCCTCGTTGAAGAGTGCCGCAACTGCGGCATTCCCACCGTCTTCTGGAACAAGGAAGACCCGGTTCACTTCAAACGCTTCGCCCCGAATGCCGCGTGGTTCGACCACGTCTTCACCACTGACGCCGCCAAAATCCCCGACTACCTGGCGACCGTGGGCCACAACAACTTAACCGTTTCAGCGCTACCGTTCTGGGCCGAACCTAAAATTCACAATCCGCTGGGGACAAGCCGGAAGTTTAGCTCCTCTGTGGCATACGCCGGCACATACTATGGGGAGCGCTACGCTGAGCGCTCGCAGAGGCTGTTAGACCTGTTGACAGTAGCCGAGCCCTATGGCTTGGACTTATATGATCGGCAGGCTCACGATCCTGATTCGCTCTACCGATTCCCAGACGAATTCCAGCAATACGTACGCGGTTCTTTGCCCTACGACGAAGTCATTGACGCCTATAAGTCCCACCTAACCAATATCAACGTCAACTCCGTGACCGAATCGCCGACAATGTATTCGCGCCGGGTTATCGAAATCGCAGCTTCCGGCGGGGTGGTGCTCTCTTCGGAAGGGCGTGGTATTGAAGAGACACTCGGTTCCGCCATCGCCACCACCGCAGACCCAAAGGTTGCGTGGGCTTGGCTGTCCGACTGGGCCCAACACCCCGAGGAACGTGTGCGCGAAATATGGCTTCAGATGCGCACGGTCTACCGGTCCCATACCTCAGATACGGCCCTGGCGATCCTGTGCCGGACGGTCGGCATCTCTGCTAGGGGCATCCGCCGACCGCGAGTGATGGCACACATAGAGGGCATTTTGTCTGCCGACCGGGCCTGTGAAATCGCCGCTCAGTCTCTGAGACCGCTTGCGGTGCACTGCGCCAGCTTCGACGATGACGCGAAAGACTTCCTTACTAAGGCAGGAATCGACTTGGTCGAGGACGCTGAGCTGGCTTCAGAGAGCGAGTGGGTCCTCACTATCAAACCGAATCAGCGTCTTGCGCGCACACATACTGAGGACCTCTTTCTCGCCACTCGGTTCGGCGACTGGGACGCCATCGGGTGTGAAGTAGCCGACGGCAGTGACTCGGGACGACCGGTAGCAGAAAGCACCGACGCTGTTGGTCCAGGCGGTGTCCTGATGCAAGCCGGGGAATTTAACCAGTATCCGGATCGCATCCGAGGTAACTGCGTTCGGTTGCTTATAGCGCCACCGACTCCGGGTACCTTGACGGAAATCGAGGCGGTGGACGAAGGGGTGGGGTCTTCCTTGGAAGGAAAGACGGTTCTCATGGTCGGCCACGACTTTAAGTTCACAGGGGATCTCAGGGGTCGTCTTGAACGTGAAGGGGCACGCGTCTTGATCGATAAGTGGGACGGGCACAATCAGCATGATGAAGAGCATTCGAAGCAGCTCCTGGCTCAGGCCGACGTCATCTTCTGCGAGTGGGGACTGGGCAATGCAGTCTGGTACTCACGGCACGTTAGTTCTGAACAGCGCCTGGTGGTTCGTGTCCACCTGCAGGAAATCAACCTTCCGTACCTCACACGCATGGACCACGGCTCTGTCTCCTCCTATGTCTTCGTCGGTGAGTTGATCCGGGCCGCGGCGGTTACCTCTCACGGTGTTCCCGAAGAGAAGACAACCGTGGTGCCGAACCTTGTTGATACCGCTGCACTAGCGAGACCAAAATTGAACGGAGCCGACCACAACATTGGCATCGTCGGTATCGTGCCCCAACGTAAACGGCTAGATTTGGCTCTCGACCTCCTCGAGAAGCTCTTGGCAGCCGACGAAAACTTCACACTGCATATCAAAGGAAAGCGCCCCAGCGAGTACGCGTGGATGAAGGCTCGTGACCAGGAGTCGGAGTATTACAAGCTACAGTACGAGCGAATCGACGACATCAACGCGCAGTTTCCAGGGGCCGTGATTTTTGACGGGTTCGGGGATGACATGGCCGAGTGGTATCGAGAAATTGGGCATGTCATTTCGGTCAGTGACTTTGAGTCATTCCACCTGACCATTGCGGACGGAGCGGCCTCTGGCGCAACACCTGCTTCCCTCGCTTGGGACGGGGCAGATCTGATCTACCCGGACACGTGGTTGGCGGCGGACCTCGAAGAATTAGCGAATCTCATCCTCGACCCGGCCCATCGAGACAAGGCACCGCAGTTCATCGAGGACAACTTCGGGCAAGACGCGGTGCTGGACCAGCTGGTTCGCGAACTGACGTAAGGTGTATAAAGCGACAAACCGGCACGTCGCAGGTATCTACCGCGTTCTCCGCGCGGAGAGAAAGGACTGGTTGACGTGAAGAACACTGAGATTCCAGAGGAGCTCTGGGAATTTCTTCCGTACGTCAACGCTGATCAGGCACTTGATGCGACCCGGGCTTTCCTGAACCGTGACTACCTTGAGATCACCCATGACTTGGCCGGTGACTTCTCCTTGGCGGAAATATGGGATCCGGAGTGGTCCCGAGCCGACGGACGCAAGGCCCATGCTTGGTTTTTCGTGAGAAATTGGGTGTCCTGTCGTGACCGACTTACCCCGGAAGAACGGGGTTGTTTGGTCGACACAGTACGTCAGGGCCTCGGGCTCTGGTTTGACTGTTCAACGGCCACGAACTCAATGGCCTACCACGATGAAACGACTGCACAGCGTGTCATGAATTGGGCGGTGTTCCTATACACGTACGCCGATGATGTGGATGAGAAACTGACGGCGGAGCTGGTGCAAGCAATACGCCAGCACGCCGACCTATTGGCGACGTCAGAATTCTATGCCGGACTTAACAATCACGGGATGTTTCAAGACATATCTCTGCTCGTCGCCTCCGGGCTGGGTTTTCTCGAAAAAGAAAAATGTATCGAATTTGAGGACGTGGCGTTCACACGCCTCGAGACCTATTTCAGCACGTGTTTTACCGCCGACGGCATTCACACGGAGAACAGCCCCAGTTATCACCTCATGGTCTCGCGCTACCTGAAACAAGTCCTGGACTATGGTGAGGTCGTGGGGCAGATGGAACGTTTCAGCCACCTGCGGGAAATCGCTACGAAAGCGGACATGTACGCCGCATTCGCACTCTCCCCCTCGGGCTCGTTCGTGCCCGTCAGCGATACCAGCTCCCGTCCGGTCGGGGAAGCGACCGCGCGTAATTCTTTCGGCGACGGACACTTCGTCGGCGTAGTCAGCCGCGGCAAGCGCGGCCTCCTACCCGCAGCGAAAACCTTTGTCGCTGAAGACTCCGGTTACGCGGTGTACCGTTCCGGTTGGACAGACTCGGCGGACAACTACCTGTTCTTCTCCGCCGCTTATAACGCTAATTATCACAAGCACTCGGATGAAATGAGCTTGTTCTACCGGGCCGGTGGGCACGACATTATCGTCGAGGCTGGGCCCAATGGATACGAATATCAGGATCCGTTAACCAAGTATGCGTTTTCCAGTTGGGCGCATAATTCACTGGTTGTCGATGGACAGAGCCTCCCCCGGGTGGATGATAAAGCGGAGCTGACCACATTGGAGGACAACGCTTCGACCGACACCAGCCTGGACGTCACCGGCATGACGAGGCGTTTCGAAGGCGTCACCTGGAGTAGACGGCTCCAGTTGGATGGCGCAACGAAAGGCCGCGAGGTCACCGTCACTGACCGCGTCGATTCTGTGGGGAAACGCGCCTACACTTTCATCTGGCATTTTGGCCCTGATATCGATGCGTTGGTACGGGGTAATGTCGCAGAGCTTTTCCATCGAGACACTCGAACCAAGCTTGCTGAGCTCTCATGGTCCGGCGCTCCGGTCAACGGGGTTCGTCAAATCAACGGTCAAGAATATCCACGCTTTCAAGGGTGGCACTTTCCACGTATGGGGACCGCGATACCGGCAGATGCGCTTGAAGTGGATGTGGAGGGCTCTTCCTTCGAGATCTTCTGGACTCTGCGCAGCAGTGACTTTCGCCTCCGCGACCGGGGGATCACCCCGTACTCGGAATGGAAAACATACCAAGGCGAAAAACCAGTGAATTACCTCCTCGACCTGCCGAAGGACATGAAAGACGGATCCTGCCGCCAAGTGGCGGTGGTGTTCAGCGCGATTTCGGAGAAGTGGGATTTCACCTACAACTATCGAGACTCGATGAAAAATTACCCCGGTGCGGTACTTTACATTCTCGATGATTTTGGGGATCAAGGTTGTTATTATCTCTGCAATAACCAAGAGCCCGCCGAGTTTCGCAGTGTTCAAGCACTTCTGCAACAAGTCATCCAACATCTAGGACTATCGACTAGCGAAGTAATCACGATCGGTTCGTCGAAGGGCGGGACCGCTGCTGTCATTCACGGTGTGACATTAGGGATACGTCACGTTTATGCTGGCGCGCCCCAGTACCACTTAGGTGACTTCCTTGAGGGGACTCATGACAATGTGGTCAAATACATGGCCGGTGAAAACAGCCCGGCAGGCGTCAGCTGGTTGAATGAAGTGGTCGGGGGGCTGCTCGCCGGTGGACAATCATCAACGCGCATTACCGTGGTGGTGGGGGAGCGCGATCGGCATCTCCAGCGCCACGCTACTCCGTTGATTAACTGGGCTGACGCTCTAGGCTACCCGACTGAACTCCTAAAAATTCCGGGAACTCCGCATTCTGAGCTCGGGTCGGCCTTCCGCACCTTTGTCTCCACGCTTTGTTCTGAGCAGCGAGGACAAGAGTTTTTGCTACCCAATACAGCGACAATTGATCCTGAGAACGGGACCTTCGGCGTAGGAGTCAGTCTGCCAGGAGGGTGGGGCGCGGTAGCGCAGCTTTACTTTGGCAATGAGAAGGTGGGGCAGAGGGCTCGTCTTATCGACGGAATGGCTCAGTGGAAGATCACGGAGCGAGGACGCTATAGCGCCCGCATCTACGCGGAAATTCCTGGAGTAGAGCAGCGTCGTGGTTTTCGGTCCGGCAGTGCTTATATCTGAGCTTCAAGAGGAGCCAGCGGGGCCCGTATCATCAAGCATTTTGGCGGCCTCGCTGTCGAGGATGATTTGCTTAGGAACGAAGTCCCGCTTCATTCTTCTGATCATTTGCGCCGCTGTCTTTCGGTCGCCTTCTGAAGAGAGCGTGGTCCATTTTCGATAGAATCTGGTCACTTGGTCGGTAGGCCCATCCGCGATGAGTTCTCCCTCGTGGAGCCAAAGGACTCGTTTACATTGATTCCGAACCTCGTTGATGCTGTGCGAAGCGAGAAATACCGTGGCGGCGTTATCAAGGAAGGAGTTCATACGCGATCTTGCTCGAGCGTTAAAAGCAGCATCACCCGTTGCCAAGGCTTCGTCTACAAGCAGGACCTTTGGAGGGACTGCAGTTGCGATAGCAAACCGTAAACGCGCCCCCATACCTGATGAGTAGGTCTTCATGGGGCGATGGATCGCGTCACCGATGTCAGCCCACTGAGCGACCTCGAGTTCGATATTCTTCGCCTCTGACAAGGAAAGTCCTTTAGCCAATAAACCAAGGCGAACGTTTTGTAGACCAGTGAGGTGCTGTTGCAGGGCAGCCGAAACACTCAATAGCGTCGGCTGGGAGCTGACGAGGATTGAGCCCGTACTCTGGCTTTCGCTGCCGGCTATCAAAGACAAGAGAGTGGATTTTCCTGATCCATTTTGACCGATGATACCGATAGACTCACCTGCGCTGACGGCAAATGATACAGGTTTCAGAGCTTCCACAACTATCCGTTTTCTGCGGGGAGTGAAACCTACTTCCTCGCCTTCCGGAGTTAGTGAAAAGGTTTTTCCGAGGCTGCGGGCGACCACTGTGGGGTTATTTAACACTTGAGTAGCGCGCCTCCGCTCGCCAGAAGAAGATGAGACCGAAAATCAATAAACCGAAGGACCAGGTTGACAGGTAGAGCCACTCCTGCCAGGTCGGAACGGTACCGAGCATTACACTATTGCGCACGGCTCGAAGAAACTGATAGATCGGGTTAGCCAGCATTATTTCTTGAATGACGGGCTGGGTGGCAAACCTTTCTACAGAATAGAAAATACCCGACAAGAAGAAAAGAACACGCGTCAGCACTCTGATTAACGCTTTAGTGTCCGGGACAAAGGCCGTGACCCGTGCACCTATCAGCGCCGCTCCCAAACAAAAAATATGGATAAGAAGATAGACCGGAATGACGAAAACAATTGTCCAGTGCAAGGGTTGATCCAGCTGAAACAAGACACAGGCAACAACAGCCAAAACAGCAGGCGCGACATTATCGATCGCCTGCTTAACAGTGGAGCTAATAGCTAAAGATGCCTTGGGAAACTGGAACGAGTTAATAAGGTTTCGTGAGCTCTGGATCAGGCCTGAACCAGCGGAGAGACCTCCAGACACGAATCCGAAGAAAATCACGCCGAGGATAAGAAAACCAATAAAATTGTCGATGCCCCGCGAAACGTTCAGAATCACGCCGAAGACGAAGGCGAAAAGCGCTACCTGCAGGACGGGATTCAGAAGTATCCAGAGCTGACCAAGGAACATGCCCCGCCCCGTGCCAAGAGCACTGGAACGTGCCTGAGTCCAGATAAAATGACGGCGCACCCACAACTGACGGAAGTAAGTGGGGAGAGATGGTCGAGCTTGAAGGCTCTGGAGGCTTTCATCATCGACGAGAATTAATTTGCTTTCCGTCGCATGCTGCCCACTTGTGGCATCCTTCGAAGGAGATGAGGAGCCCGTGCTTTGTGCCATCCAATACACCTTTCTTCGAGTTTTGCGCCGGCAGAATTATAACTGGGCTTTGCATAAATCTGCTGAGCCCCAGTCAATTAAGCGGTTGCAGATAGCATAAAATATGCGGGCGATGATCTATCTCGACGGTCACGAGGCATCGGTTGACTAACGCCACAATCCCTTGGTATCAATGATCTCTTTGCCCTTAAGTGCTGTCGCGGGGATGAGCTTAAACTCATCGTGATCGACGAGAAGCACCACCACGTCGGCCTCATCGAGCGCTTGGGTACATTCAGCCAAACTCACGTTCTCGAAATGCGCTAGGGAAGCGGGGAGCTCCGCAGCATTAGGCTCAACGGCGAGCACCGAGACGTCAGGGAACCTCTCGGCGATTGCTTCAGCGATCTCGAGCGAAGGGGACTCACGCAAATCATCGATGTTGGCCTTGAACGCCAATCCGAGCGCCGCAATCTGGCCAGCGCCCGAGCGCTTGACTGCGTCGGCGACTCTGTCGACAACCCACTCAGGTTTTCTGTCGTTTACTTCCCGTGCGGTACGAATCAAACGGGCTTCTGCCGGGGCCGCGGAGACGATAAACCAAGGATCGACTGCGATGCAATGGCCCCCCACGCCTGGCCCTGGCTGCAGGATATTTACCCGAGGATGGTGGTTAGCGAGATCAATGAGTTCCCAGACATCGATGCCGATTTTATCGCAGATCAGCGAAAGCTCATTGGCGAAAGCAATATTGACGTCTCGGAACGAATTCTCAGTAAGCTTCGCTAGCTCGGCGGTTCGCGCATTGGTGCCGAGCAGCTCCCCAGTACAGAAGGAAGCGTAGATTTTGGTCGCTCGTCGAGTAGCTTCTTCACTCATCCCGCCAATGATGCGGTCATTGGTAAGAAGCTCCTCCATGGCGTTGCCCGGGAGGATTCGCTCGGGGCAATGCGCAAAATAAATAATCGGTTTGTTCTCTGGATTCTCTTCCTCGTCCGCCGCAAGATCGGGGCGCAGCTCGAGAACGCGTTGTGCCATCTTGTCTGTAGTGAGTGGGGGAGACGTTGATTCGAGAACGATAAGTTCATCGCCTTGCAGCTGGGGAGCAATCGCCTCAACGGCCGAGTAAATGTACTTCATATCCACGTCACGCATCTCAGTGAACGGAGTGGGGACGGCGATAATGTACACATCGGCACGGGGGGTGTCGGTAGACGCCCGAAAGCGTCCAGAATGCAAAGCCTTCTTCAACTGCTCTTCGAGCCCAGGCTCGACGATGGTGACTTCACCGCGATTTATTTTTTCGACCTTCTCAGCCACGACATCGACGCCACTGACACTGAGACCGCTGTTCGCCATGACAACTGCGGTCGGAAGACCAATGTAACCGAGTCCGACGAAGGCGATTTGATAATCTGACATTGGTAGGGAGAACCCTTCTCTAGAATGTATGCACGTTCTCAGCGCTTCTCAACAATGATGGCAATGTTTCATCGCACCCTATCAACTTTTGGGGGCCACGCTCAGGCGAAATGATAATTGAGACCTTTCCTGCCGCACCAGCCCCTATGGAGGGAAGAAGGGCAGGCTGGAGAAAATCAGGTCTGGGTCAATATCTTAATCCGAATCGACGTTTTTAGTTAGTTTAATTTGCACGAATCCACCCCGCGTGGTCTCAATGATTTGAAGCGATTGGGACAGAGGAGGGGTGGCATAGCTCGTCGAGGAGCGCACGAATACGTGCGCTCAGCGGTTAAGTTCGCGCAATAACCTATAGTACATAGGTGTCTCATCATCCATGCGTGAGTGAATTGACCCGGGGGTTGTGCTTCGCTGAATGAGTTCTAGTTCTTTGTGTATCGTCTGCTCGAATGTAAGCTGGTTATGCACTCTGCTGGCCGCCCCACGGGACAACGTTGCAAATAAATCTGGATCATCAGCGACATTCTGCATCGCTTCCGCCAGAGCAACTGGGTCCTCGGCAGGAACCACAATCCCCGATTCGGCATCGACAAATTCAGGTATAGCGGCGACGTTGGTGGTGATGGGGACGAGACCAGACGCCATGGCCTCTCCTCGTGAAACACCCTGAGTATCCATCCTGCTGGGCACGAGGAAAACACCAAAATCTTTATGAACTTCGGAAATTTCAGCTTGGGTGAGAAAACGTTGATGAATTTCTACGTTGGGAATATCACGCAACGGCTCCATAGTTTCCTCGAATAAGGGACCATCTCCGTAGAAGTGGAAATCAAACGCATCAAAATTTGGAGATGTGCGCTGAAGTTCAAGAACTGCAGCAACGCTGAGGTCGTTGGCATATATTTTCGACGCATATGGGCGGATTGAAAGAACCCGGAACCGCTGTTCCACAGGCTTCTCGTTGAAAGAAAAGCGATTTGTATCCACGATGTTGTGAATTACAGAGTACTGTTCTCGAGGTAATGAGATTCCTACGTCTTCAAAGAAGGTTTGAGCAAGCCAATCTGAGACAAACACGAAATGCCACTTCAAAGGGATGTTTTCTAGAACTTCCCGCCAGAATGACATTCGTCTTTTTGATTCTGCGATTGCGCGCTCACGCTTCTGCGGAGTGTCGAATACGATCTTTCGGCGCCACCAAGGTTGGGCTTCAAACCCGTGGATCCAAACCGTCACCCCCTCTGAGATTGGCGCATCCTTGAAAGCTCCCCAAACCTCTTCGTTCAGGAAATGGATGAGGACGCGATCTAACTGGCCGCTCGTAGCGACTCGCGTCAAGACCTCCTTATTTCCCGTCAGGACCTCAGTTCCCTCGTACTCACGATATGAAAGCTCGAACGAATTATCGTCCAAGCAGAAAACTTCGCTCACAAAATTCTCACTTTGGTAGCGTCGCAGCCGGCTCGCAATGAATGCATTTTTGTACAGCGAATCATACGAAGGATAGTTGTTGGTAACTAGCAGAGAACGGTTAGTTAAGACGGGAGGATGCGCCACCGAATTCCTTCGGGATCGAGAATACAGCTTCAGTGTTGTGGTTCCTGGGCCGCGGACGCGGAGTCCAGCACGTACCTTTACCGTGTTTTCCGGCCAGACGAGGGGGTTATTACGCCCGGTAAACAGAGTTGTGTGGCCGACGCGTTGGTTATTTTCATCGAAGTAGAGCAGCGCGAGCATGACATCGAGTCCCGGGGTGAATCCGAGATAGACTTCATCGCCCTGGGACTCGGGAAGCATGAAGGGCGTGAGTAGTTGGTCGTTGTAGACGTATTCGTGTTTGTCCTCGGGCAGGGTGGACTCGATTTCGAGTTCCCCGAGGGCATTGGCCTGGTACATAACCTCACTGCCCTCACCATGATCACCAAGCATGTTGATAACCGGCACGGAACTCTCGACCGGTGGTTTCGAGTAGAACCGCAGTGTTGTGGTTCCTGGGCCGCGGACGCGGAGACCGGCACGTACCTTTACCGTGTTTTTCGGCCAGACGAGAGCATTGTTACGCCCGGTAAACAGGATTGTGTGGCCGACGCGTTGGTTATTTTCATCGAAGTAGAGCAGCGCGAGCATGACATCGAGTCCCGGGGTGAATCCGAGATAGACTTCATCGCCCTGGGACTCGGGAAGCATGAAGGGCGTGAGTAGTTGGTCGTTGTAGACGTATTCGTGTTTGTCCTCGGGCAGGGTGGACTCGATTTCGAGTTCCCCGAGGGCATTGGCCTGGTACATAACCTCACTGCCCTCACCATGATCACCAAGGATCGTAGCTGGTTGCAACAGGTTATGGGGAGGGGCTGGAAAGACTTCCTTAGAGGGATCCAGATTACGGGCATAGAGCTGAAAGTCAGTCAGCGAAGCGCCTTGATCGATGACGGGGGTCGTAACATGTTCCAGTGCAGAATCCGGCGCTGAACATCCACCTTCACAGAGCTCGAGCGTAGACACAGAGAGCGCGTGCGTCTTGAGGGCCGGGTCAAGTTGATGTTTAGCTAGAAACTCGTCTGCATCTGCGGCCATCAAAGAGAATTTGAAGGGCACCTGGGGTTGAATCGTCCACGAAGTCCCTTGATTCTCGCGTACCATCTCCTCGCCCGACCACCGATAGCGCTCAGCATGGCCCACCCTAGAAACCTTTGCCCAAGTGAATACGTCCAACATGTCTCGCACATACTCTGGCCCATACCAAGAGTGCGGATCAATGAAGCCAATATACTGAAACGACCGATTTCGCATCATTGTTTTAGCTTCTTCGACATCACTAGCAACGTAGCTCCACTGGGAGGCGGATGAAAGTACTTCTGAAGCTCGACTAATGAGTAAAAGATCGATGTTGTCGTGGGTTTGTTTGTGCACCGATTCTGTTACGTTAAGCGCTTGTGCCAGTTCATCGACAAAGCCGATGAGGAGGACAGCATCGTCGTCTGCTCGCGGGGAAGTGACACCGGCTCGATGTAAAATTTCTTTGAGTCGATGCCGATACGTGTGCTCACGAAAAACTTTTCGTACACCTAATTGACGAAGCCGGTCTGTCCCATTAGGAGTCTGCTCAATTTCAGTCAACCGTTCTCGTAATCTCTGTGCCCCATCTGTCGCTACGGTGAGATCCCCGAAAAGGAGGTTCAGCCCTCTGGAATAATTACTGATAACACCGGTATTTGAAGCTAAGAGCTCAAATACTCGGCGCGCGAACATCGATTGGCTTTGCTTAACAGAGTTGAGGTTGAGGCTGTAGGTGTAACCCTTGTATGCGACACCGATATCTTCGGGTAGTAGGTGCCCCACCACGTTTCCTCTAAATTCTTCGGGAAACCATTGCGCTTCGTTGGTGGTGCCGAAGTTACGGTCGTAAATATCGAATTTTCCGTATTCACGTAAAACAGGTACTAGCTCAGCAAAATCGCGATTTCGGTCTGCGTATTTTTGGTAGTAGGCGCCTGCGAATGAGCAGCCTTTGAACCGCGTAAATTCTTCCAGAGGATTATGGTAAAGAGGTTGTGCTGCAAAAGGAAGGAAAAAGACCTTGTCATGTCCAAGAGCAGCCCGGTATCGGGGAACACAATCGACGTCGGTAGTGAAAACGACATCAAAAACGCTAGCAGTATCTAAGAATGTGGAGAAATGCACCGGATCTTCCTTATTCCAGAACACGGCCGGAATATCGCGCCTCTTACACCAGTCCACTATAGCGTGGAGCTCTGGCCCACATCGTTGGACAGCATTCCACCACGAATTATTATGACCGCGCCACGCTGATTCCACGAAGAGTAGATCAGGCTGAGCTTCCTCTAATTCAGCCTTCCAATTTTCCATCGTTAAGGGATGAAAATTCGCTTCAGGAGCGTACGAGGACATGGAAAGGTTGTCGAGGACGCAGGCAATTGAGGGGGCGGAAGAGTCTTTGTTGTTTCGTCGGACCCAAGCTCGCTTGATATGGAGACGATTGCTCTCGATGTTAGTAGGAATTACAGAAATCTGCTCTTCTGACATGGGTCAGTCCTCCTTTACGTTCCATTGATACTAGTCGTGTCCCTCAGGGACTGCTTATTGACCCACATTTAGCAAGCGCTGCTAACAAAGCGAAATGTTTTAGCCCGGGTTTTTCACGGCGATCAGCGGACACGGGCCCACAAAGAAGAGAAGTGACCCCCTGACCAGGTAAATTTGGAGTTACCACGCTACAAATCATCAGTCAGAAAGGTCACCTTCAGGGTGAAGCTACCACCATTGATATCGGGGCTCCATCCCCGCGCCAGATCTGCTCCAACGCCGGATTATTGGCCTTCGCGCACACCGCCACAAACTTGGCTGTCGCCGACACCATCGACGACGCGTTGACCGACCAGCAGAACCCGAACCTGACGCACACCGTCGGCTTCACGGTGACTTCGTTGGCGCTGGCGTTGATCCTCGGCGTTGATGACGTCAGCGACATCGACCTGCTCGACCCGCTGGTGTCCACCGGGCTGATCACCCAGGCGGGCGTCAGATTCCACGATCCACCGCCGCCACCACGAACTGGCCCCACTCGGCGATCACGTGCGCACCCCGCTGGCGGCGGCGATGAACACCCTGCGCACCCGGGCATGGAACACGCTCGGGCCGCGCAACCCGGCTGTACGGGCCACTGTCGATAATCCCCTGTTCATCGACCTGGATGCCACCGACATCACCGCGCATTCGGACAAGGAACGGGCCTCAACGACGTGGAAAAAGCACTTCGGATTCCACCCCCTCTGTGCATTCATCGACCTCGGTGATGACCACGGCGGCGAAGTACTCGCCATCCAGCTGCGCACCGGGAAAGCCGGGGCCAACAGGGTGGCTGACCACCTCGACGTCCTCGACGCAGCCTGGCCGTCCTGTCGGATCACGCGGACGGCAAACCCTGGGGCAAACGCCTGCTGCTTCGCTCGGATGCCCGCGGCGGGACACAGAAGCTCATCGAGCACATCGACTCACTCGAGCACGGTTATCTGATGGGGTTTCGCGACAGCGATGCGATTGGGATTATCGTCTCCATCACAGGCCACGAGGCGAAGTCGCATATCCTGCGCCCGGACGGCCGACCCGCGACACTGGCCACCGGGTTCATCGCCGATATCACCGACCGGGTTCGCTCTTGGGCGCCGCAGCGCCCACCAACAATCGGCATCACCCTGGATAACTATCCGGCCGGGATTCGGGTGGTCATAAAGGCCAAACACCCCGCATCCGGTGCGCAACTGGCGATCACCGACGTCGACGGTCGCCGCGTGCGGTTGTTTGTGACCAACCTGTGTGGCCAGCCGCAGCGCCTGGACCGCGCCTACAGCAGACGCGGGCGCTGTGAGCAACGGATTAAGAATCTCAAGGACCTGGGGCTGGCGAAGCTTCCGCATTATGGGGCCGGAATGAACCAGGCGTGGATCTTGTCGGTGATGCTGGCGCACACCTGATTGTCCACACCGGAATGCTCGACAGCACCGCCAGCCATGAGCACCGGTGGTGGGGGTGGGAACCGAAAACGATTCGGGCCCGGATCATCAGCATCGCCGCCGTCGTCATCCGGCATGCCCGCCGGCTGATTCTGCGGGTGGATCGGGCCGCGCCCTGACAGTCGTTGCTGCGCGCGGTGCTGGGCCACCAACAGCATCACCGGGCACCCGCCTGACACCGGCCCCTGAGCTGGTCGCACCGTTTCCTGTTTCTGCCGCCCTTGTCCGCCCCACCATGAGAAAGGCTGTCGCACATCAACGCCTTCCCGAGCACCCGGGACGGTCAGTCATGCGGTGACCAGCGATCCGGTTGCGGACATGTCAGCGGCCCTGTCGACGGACTTCCCGTGAAAAATCCAGGCTAGCACCAGCCACAGGTTCAGCACCGAGGAGCCGATGGCGTAGACGCCGAGCATCGACAGCACCGCGATGCCGGCGTACAGGTACGGGCGCGGGACGTGGAGCAGCTTGCCCCACATCGGGAGATTCACTGTACATCACAGTTCGCTGAACAGACCACCCACGTTGTGTCTCGTTGCCCGACGATGTCACCGAGGTGACTTAACGTATCAGCCCTGACGAGTGACTACCACACTAAATTAATAAAATTCGGGTAAAGTCGCATACACTATAAAGTTTGGTTGACCAGCCTGAGTGGTTAACTAGCCTTTGCAGATTTAACTACTGCACCCAATAAACATTAAAAACGAGGAAATAATGTTATTTAAAACCGCGAATTTTGTAAGTATTGAAACTAGCGCTTCCGGTATTGAAGGGACACACCTGACCGAAACAGGGGATCTTACCAGTTTTGAAATTTTAACAGCTGCGGGAATCGGCTCGGGTCCTGAAATAACCTTTGACATGACGTTAGGAATGTCTGATTTAACAGGAATTACCGTACCCGAACTTAGCGAATGCGTTGGTGAGTGGATGGCTGTTGCTGAGCGGTCCACTCCTCGAAGTAACGACTATCTCGTATTCGCTGACCCGTACGGGTACTGCCCCGTTTTCTACGCGATAGTTCCGGGGCGTGCAATAATTTTATCGGACTCATTTTATGGTGCTCGCGCTGGCCTAGTGGAATGGGGGGTTGATCCAACGCTTGATTTCGAAAATTACCTTACAACTGTGTCTGCTAAGTCTGTCCATTTTGCAAACCCCAGCGTTCATCGGACGATGGCGCGCGAAATCAAAATCCTCTCGCTCGATAAAGCATTACTGATAACCAAAGAGACCATTAGAACTATATCCCGCAACGTATTAGAGAAAGCATCTTCAATAGATAATTTTGAAGAAGCTATCGCGCGTGGCGTTTCATATGCCACTGATTCGTTGAAGAATATCTTTAGAACGTATGATCTGGATAAAACTCTGTTTCTTTCTGGTGGAGTTGATTCTCGCCTTCTTCTTGCGCTATGTCTTAAAGCTGGCATCAAAGATGATGTTCAAATTCGGACAGCTGACCCCCGCAAATTTGCCACAAAATATTCGCGTACCGTCATCAGGAATGATGTCCGAATATCTAATGCTATACGCCAGGATTTAAAAATGTCGTGGTGGCGGAAAAGTGAATCATCCAATTTCGCGGTCGATTTTCGTGAGTCCCTGGCTTCTTTTCAGTCGTATCGCTCTAATTTCTCGTACGCTTATTCGCCGCAGAATAGTGTTAATATAGCCACCAGTCCAGTCATTGCTCTGCGAGGCGGGGGTGGAGAGATGCTGAGGTCTACAAACACCAGCATTCGAATAAGTCAAAAGATTCACTCATTGGAATCCTCTGGAGAAGTAGAGGGTGACTCCAATGTAGATAAATTACTTAGCTGGTATATGCAGACCGGGAGATTAACCGGTTTGTTTGATGATACCATCGCTGGCTTTATGACAGAGGTGTTTGAATCCCTTGGCCCAGGCTCAATCATTGAGATGATGAACATGCATTACTTGAAGACGCGTAATCGAACACACTTTGGGCACGCCCGTTTTTCCCACGTTGGTAATGAAGTCGCATTTCATTTCTTATCTAACGCATATTTCCGGCGAGCTGCTGAATTGTGCTCATTTGAAGACCGGTCAGAAGGACTGGTGGTTAATGAAATTTTCAAACAAACCGCCCCAGAACTTTTACAGTATCCTTTTGAAAATGATGACTGGACGCAGAAACTCACAGCAGAACCTAGGCATTGGATAAGTGAGGATGACAGGCTGTGGCAGCGTGAACTTGATGCTTTACAGGAAGTTGAACCGGAAAGGCTTCAGGCAGATGGGTGGGGACGCGCGGATCGTGGCATCGGCTTCGAACCTATCTCACAGGAAAAACAAGCAGACTTTATCCGCCGTTGTTTCAGTTTAGTAGAATCTCACGTATGCCAGGATAAGCTACCCGAACTGAGTGTTTTTCATCAGAGACTTTTCGCTGTGGTCAACAAACAGCCGCAACATTTAGCAACTCTGGTTTCTAAAGTAGCTTCAGCTGCAGATGTATTCTTTCCAACCGTCAGGAAGGGAAAGTCAACTATTTTGTCCTGTTTCACGGTGCAGAGAGAAGTTAAGCCGGTGATTCGATCATCAAAACCTTCCGTCTTGGAAGTTCCTCAAGATGGTTGGAACAATATTCCGCTTGTCAACTTCAGCCCTATTGCCGTCCAGTGCTCCGGCGGAATTATGATCAGCTCTCAAGTGGCCGGAGCTCTGAGCGCCGGAACGCAGTTCGCATACTACCTTTACAAGGATGGAGAGCGGATTGGTATGGAATGGTACTCATCGCGGCCACAAATGCTGTTTGAAATGGATTTAGAGCCCGGCCTTTATCATTCTAAAGTATTTGCTCGATCCGGCCTTAAGGACTCCCCGATTACTAAAGATACGCCGATGATTAAAATTTGATTGTGTGAGTCTTAGCCCGGATTTCCCGGGGTATCGTCGAGCAGGAGTGTTGATGATCCTGACCTTAAATGGCTCTCCCGGATTTAGAGTGCGTTGATTTTGGTATGTAGCTGCCCGGAGTGAATCAACGATCGCAAGATGTAGTGCCCGAGGTTCTTGAACCCCAGGGCGATTCCCCGCAGGTGCTCCAACCGGCCGTTGATTGCTTCGACCGGCCCGTTGGATGCGCCGATATCGAAGTACGCCAGCACGTCCTTCTGGCGTCGTGAAGGGTGCGGCCGAGTTACTTGATCTCCTCCAGGCCTTTGGGCATGGTCGATGAGCGCAGCGCGCTGATCACCTTCCGCATCAGCTTCTTACCCTCCGATCGCTTCGGGTGTTGGTAGGCGGCGATAATCGGCTCATCCGGATCTGGAGTGCGTAGGCGACGCTGAGTGATGTTCCGGGGTGGCACAACATATAGGGGCCCTGACAGGTCGCAAGATGAAAGCTGCGAAGAAATCATCTCAACCGACCAAGATCTTACATGTTGTGCCTCCCCGAAGCACTACCTACCGCTGTCTACGCACCCCAGATCCTGAAGAGCCACTTAAATTCTAGTCGCGGTACAACTAACCACCCCGAGCGCTTAGGAAAGCGCCGATGCAGGGTAGTTTTCTCAGCGTTAAGAGTAAACAAGGGGGTGTCCCCCGAAAGGGGCGCGATCTGGCAGAATCACTACGCATGGTAGCTCCTCCAGGTATGATTCAATGTCAGTCCTCCCGACTCGGTGGACTCCCGATCCATTACGCAATTACCGAGCGCTCTACTCCTGATGGGCTCGTCGTGCTCATGCCAGCCGCGCTCAGCTCCAAACGTGAAGATAGAAAACGCATATATTTTACCCGTGGAAAATGGGTTAATGAATGGCCAAATGCTGAAGTGGTATCGTTCTCTGATCCAGCGGTGCAGCAGGATGAGCGATTAAACGGGGCGTGGTACATTCACCCAGAACATGATGTAGTAAGGACAATCAGCGAGATCGTTGGCGAGATAGCCACCAGTGGAGGCATCCCTTATTCACGGATCGTCTTCTACGGTTCATCCCTTGGTGGCTTTGGCGCTATTGGAGCGGCCGCCCACCTTGATGGCTCGCGGGCGGTCGCTGAAGTTCCCCAGATTGATTTCGCTAATTGGTTTGCCGGTTCGATAAAAGCAGTGGAAAAATACATCATCGGCATGCCGTTAGAAAAATATAGGTTCCTGCATCCGGAGCAAATATCTCTGCTGGACCGCCTAGAACTCGCAGGTCGAATACCTGAATACAAGCTGATCTCGAACCCTCAAGATCCCTGTATTGATGAACAGCGCGCATTTTTCGAATGGTCGCATTCGAGCCCGGTTCCGTGCTCTGGCCCGGTCGAGATGCTCCTGACGACTCGGGTGGAGGGTCATCGGGTTCTAGACCGAAAGGACGTCTGCCCTCATATCAGTCCCTAGCGCACAAGCCTGATCCCGTTTAGTAGGCACGCTGGAACTAGTGTCCTGGGCCTGCTGGGCTTCATGATGCGCCGCTACAACATCCCGGTGGCCCCGGTGCTCATCGCCGTGGTGCTGGGCCCCATGGCCGAAACCGAGCTGCGCCGCGCCCTCGCGGTCTCTGAGGGCGACGTCTCCGTCCTGATCAGCAGCCCGTTCACCATCACGGTCTACCTGCTGTTGGGCATCGCGATGCGGTCACCGTCGTCCAGCACGTCCGCAGCCGCGCCAGCCAGAAGTCCGATGTCGCCGCCCCGGCCGCACCCGTAGACGAAGAGGAGGCCAAGGTCGGCGTCTAACTCACTACCCCTTTGCTTGCTCATCACCGCCCTCGCGCACCCACCGTGCGCGGGGGCGTCGTCAAGTCCAGGAAGGAGGGGAGTGACCAATGACGCGAGAGTTATGACAGCGTTGCCCAGTTATTCATGCTGACGTAACTGTTTATTACTTTCGCTTTCCTATCTTCAGAGCCAGCGCCGCGACCAGGCCCTTGCCCCTGGTTTCGGTGCTCCTCGGCGCTTTCCACCGTTGTGTGGGGCTAACCAGCGCCGCAGGGTTCTCGAACATCCGGCGCCTGCGCGCCAACAGACAACAAGATCGGACAGCAAAAAAACGATGAACGCACAGCCGAGACCCGGCCACACATCCTCCCTCCGCCGGGCCACCGCCGTCGCCTCCGGTATCGCCGTGGCACTGGCCGGCCTGGTCACCCCGGTGGCCATGGCCCAGGAATCCGGATGGGACAACGACGCCTATCGTGGCTCCGTCGAAGTCGTCGACGACGCCGGAGACGACACGGTGCTCTCCGGGGTGGTCTTCGACGACCAAAACCAGAACTCCGTCCGCGACAAGGACGAGCCGGGCGTCGAGGGCGTGGCGGTTTCCAACGGCCGCGACGTAGTGCTCACCGACAGCGAGGGGCGCTACGAGGTGCCGGTCGACGACAACACCACCGTGTTCATCACCCAGCCCGCCGGCTACCAGGTCCCGGTGGACGAGCACAACGTCGCGCAGTTCTACTACCACCACGTCCCGGAAGGCTCCCCGGAGCTGCGCTACGGTGGCATCGATCCGACCGGTGCGCTGCCGGACGCGGTGAACTTCCCGCTCATGCAGTCGCAGGGCACCGCGGCGGCCGACCAGCACTGCGTCATCGGCGGCGACATCCAGACCTACACCGTCGAGGAAGTCGAGCTCGCCCGGGCCGGCGCCTTCGCCGACCTCGCCGAGCGCGACGACTACAGCTCCTGCGGCGCGCTGTTCATCGGCGACGTCGTCGGCGACGACCTGTCATTGTACCCGGACGTCAAGGACATGACCGGCACGCTCAACGGCCCGGCGCGCTTCTTGCCGGGCAACCACGACCTGGACTTCGACGCGACAGACGGCGAGCACAAGTTCGACACCTACCGCGCGAACTTCGGCCCGGAGTACTACTCCTTCGACGTGGGCAACGCGCACGTGGTGGCGTTGGAGTCGGTGGAGTACCCGGTGGCCGGCGGCGGCTACAACGGCGCGGTCGATGAGGAGCAGCTGGAGTGGCTGCGCCAGGACATCGCGAACACCCCCGAGGACAAGCTGATCGTGCTGGCCACCCACGTCCCGCTGATGTCTTTCGCGGACCAGGACTCGGACGTGCACCAGATCGATCAGGTCCAGGAGATCTACGAGATCATCGGTGACCGTGAGGCCATCGCGGTCAGCGGCCACACTCACGCGCTGTCGAATATGCGCGAGGGTGACAGCCTGGCGGGCTGGCGGGAGCTCTACGGCGTGGAGGCGCTGCCGTTCACCCACATCGTGGCCGGCGCGATCTCCGGCGACTGGTACAACGGCCGCACGCTGGACAACGGCCTGCCGGAGGCCGTCGGCCGCGACGGTTCCCTGCCGGGCGTGCTGACCCTCGACATTGACGGCAGTGAGGTCTCCGAGTTCTACACCGTGCGCGGTGAGGAGCAGTCCATGCAGATGGCGCTGTCGCTGAATACCCCGGCTTACCGGGACTGGTACGAGGCCAACCTGGACAACGCCGGGGAGGCCGAGGCTTTCGCTGACCCGCTGACGGTCCCGGCGGGCGAGGTCTCTGAGACCTGGCTGACCACGAACTTCTGGATCGGTTCCACCGGCTCCACCGTCGAGGTCTCCTTCGATGGCGGCGAACCGGTGCTGGCCGAGCGCACCCAGCAGATGAACGGCGAGGACGTCAACGTCGGCGCCGAGTGGTCCGACCCGGCGGCCGTGCAGCAGCAGCTGGTCCACGGCGGCAGCGTTGCTGACCGCGCCTCCCACATCTGGCGTTTGCCGCTGCCGGCCGACCTGACCGCCGGTGAGCACACCGCGGAGGTCACCGCGACCGACGTCCACGGCAACGCCTACACCGAGACGCTGACCTTCACCGTCGACGGTGAAGGTGAGGTCGCGGACGATGTGGACGAGGACGAGAACATCGACGAGGGGAACACCGGCGGCGATGGCCTGGCCGACTTCTCCAGCAACCTCTCCAGCTCCCTGCTCCGCTAATCGCTGAAGCGGGTGAGGTCGCCCGGATAACCTTGCGCATCACGAACCCGGCCCACGATCAGCAGCATGCGATCGTGGGCCGGGTCGGTGTTTTATGGAGCGAGGTTACTCGCAGCCGATGCCGTCGCCGTCGCGGTCTAGGTGGGAGCCGTAACCGGGGGAGCCGGCATAGACGGGAGCGGCGCCTGCCGCCCGCGCCGCAGCGCAGTTCTTGTAGTACGTGCTGGCGGGGGCGGGTGCCGGGACAGGTGCGGGCGCGGGTGCTGGCGCCGGGACGAACTGCTGCTGCTGTTGGATCCGAGTCCGCTCGGCGGCAGCTGCCGCTTCCTCTTGAGCGATGCGCTCACGTTCCGCTTCTTCTCGGGCGACCCTATCTCGCTCTTCCTGCTCTCGGGCCGCTTCTTCCTCGCGGGCCTGCTCCTCAGCAGCCTCCTCGGCGGCCTGCCGCTCCGATTCCCGGGCGGCGGACTTCTCTGCCTCTCGCTTCTCCGACTCCTTGGCGGCAGATTCTTCCGCCGCCTTCTCCTTCGATTCCTCGACGCGGCTCTTCTCAGCCTCCCGCTCCTTTTCCGCCTTCCGCTTTTCTTCCTCACGCTCATCGGGGGTCGGGGTGGGAGTTTGGGTCGGCGAGGTGACTTCCTCCGCAGCAGGCTGGACGTCCACCGGTTCCGGCGTGGGCATGATCAGAATGCCGATCAGAGCCATGACGACGGAAGCTCCGGCGACCCGCCCCCACCGGCGAGGCTTCCGGTGCGGGGGCTGTATAGCCGCCATTTCGTGGGTGGCGAAGGGGTTTCCTGGAGAGGGTGCTTCAGTTTCCGCTGCTGCAGCATAGTTCTCGTGGGCTTTGTGATCCCGGTGTCGGCAGTACAACAACCACGCGGCGGGAAGGGCGAATGCCAGTGAGGCAAGAAAACCACCGATTCTCTCGGAGGCACTGCCTTCGCTTAAGAAACCTACGGCTCCGATGCCGAAAAATATTACTACGATCCAAGCGACAATGGTCCCAATTCTCGATGGTTTCTTTTGTTCTTCGCTGTGATGGCTAGCGGTGTCCACGGTGACCCTTTCGGCAAGCGTCTACCCCTTGTGGGTAAGCGCTGAACAGGTGAATCAGCCGCAACAGCTCGGGGAGAATCTGGAAGCAGAGGGCCGAATCAGAATGTTTTTAGGATACACACAGGAAGAAGAAAGGGAAATGGCAAGGGTAAGTTAGGTGTCTCACTATTTATTGTTCCACTCGCGGGTTCGGGCGGGCCCCAAGGGGCGTTAATAACGGTGACAGGCCTTGCAGTAGTGGCTGTAGGTGGACTGGCGAACCAGGGGGAACTGCCACCACTGCGCGGCAAGGGAGCTCGGTCTGCCTAGTCTGGAGCGTCTGGCCCTGACGATTTCTACGCTGCGGTGAGCATCGTGCAGGCGGGTGAAGAATCGACTACCGGCAGGGCGCGCAAGTGGTGCGCACCAGAGTTAGACGGTCGGCAGAAATATTTGAAGCTAGGTACCCACCAGTGGTAGCGCGGGCGGTGTTGGTGGCCGTGCACTCAGCGCTGCGGCGTCCGTGCTCTTTCGACCATGGTCCTGCAGTGCGGGCGCGGCCCATGATCACATCCTGGTGGTCGTAGGCCGTGTCTTCGCTTTATGGGGCCGTGGGGCGAGATTACTCGCAGCCGATGCCGTCGCCGTCGCGGTCCAGGTGGCGGCCGTAACCGGGGGAGCCGGCGTAGACGGGGGCGGCGCCTGCCGCCCGTGCCGCAGTGCAGTTCTTGTAGTACGTGCTCGCGGGTGCCGGGGCCGGGGCAGGCGCAGGGGCCGGTGCCGGGGCGGGGGAGTTTGCGATGCCGGCCCGGCGGGTGTTTACGTCCGAGCCTGCGCCAGCTCCAGCTCCCGCGCCTGCGCCAGAGGATGAGTCGGCGGGGGCCGTCGTCGTGGCCGCCGCGGGCTCGGTGGTGGGTTCTGTGGTGGGTTCGGCCGATTCAGTCACCGTGGTGGTCTTGGTGGTGGTTTTCGTGGTGGGGGAGGCGGTCGTCGTGACGGTGGAGGTCACGGTCGGGCCAGGCACCTCGACCTCGACTGTCTCGGAGCCGCAGGCGGACAGCGGGGCGATGACGGCGACGAGCGCGCCGATCATGGCGGTCTTCATGCGACGAGAGGGGGATCCGAATTGGGGACGGAACAGAGACATACAAACCCTGACTATGAGCTGGCAAGAACCTTAATACTTTTAATGTATCCCCTGGGCGGCGATTCCCCTAGCGGCTCCCCCTTTCGGGTATGCCCTGGGAATGGCGGGTCTACGGGGTTCAGGGGTGGCGGCTTGTGGGGCGGCGAGCCTCGGGGGCGGGGGAGGTCTATGTCAATTGTGTTGACAGGATTTCATTCCCCGGCGCATGACCAGCCACTGCGTCTAGAATGTGGCCTAACCCACAGGCAACGTTGATCGGAGCGTCATGTACCACAACGATTTCTACACCCCCGAAGTCCACGGCCCTTACGAGATGATCGGCATTGGCCGCCTCGACCTGGAAAACGGCGAGGTGATTGAGAACTGCGAGCTGGCGGTGGCCACCCGCGGCGAGCTCAACGAGGCCAAGGACAACGCGATTCTCATCCCGACCTGGTTCACGGGCACGCACCAGGCGTGGCTGGAGTCCTACATCGGTCCAGAGCACGCGCTCAACCCGGAGAAGTATTTCATCGTCATCGTCAACCAGATCGGCAACGGGTTGTCCACGTCGCCGCACAACACTGATGATGAGTCCATCGCCATGTCGAAGTTCCCGTTCGTCTCGATCGGCGACGACGTCGTCGCCCAGGAACGGTTGCTGCGTGAGCACTTCGGGGTGACCGAACTCTTCGCCGTCGTCGGTGGATCCATGGGCGCGCAGCAGACTTACGAGTGGGCCGTGCGCTTTCCCGACAAGGTCAAGCGCGCCGCCCCGATCGCCGGCACCGCCCAGAACACCCCGCACGACTACCTGTTCACCCAGGTGCTTATGGACGCCGTCACCTCGGATCCCGGGTTCAACGACGGCGAATACGGCTCCCACGAGGACGTCATGGAGGGGCTCAAACGGCATGCCCGAGTGTGGGCAATCATGGGGCTGTCCACGGAATGGTGGAAGCAGGAACGCTGGCGGGCCCTGGAACTGGAGAGCCGCGATCAGGCGGTGAGGGAATTCTTAGAGCCGACTTTTGCCGCGCTTGACCCGAATTCGCTGATCGCCATGGGGCGCAAATGGCAGTACGGCGACGTCGCCCGCCTGCGCGGCGATGACCTGGCCGCGGCGCTGGGGCAGATCACGGCGAAAGTCTTCGTCATGCCGATCAGCGAAGACATGTTCTTTCCCGCTCGCGATTGCGCTGCCGAGGCGGAGCTGATCCCGAACGCTGAACTCCGCGTCATCGAAGACATTGCCGGGCATTTCGCGCTGTTTAACTTCGAGCCGACCTATATGGAGCAGATCGACCGGCATCTCGGGGAGTTGTTCGCGTCCTGACCGGAGTGGTGGGTCGACCTCACCCCTCGGCAAAGAATTGTCAGGTGATGAAATGGGGACTGTGGTGAGTGATGTCGTGGCTCAGGCCGTGAAAGTGGTCCCGGCCCCGAAGTCGATCCCAAGATCATCGCCCGCTGGTTGAGTGTGGCGGCAGGCGGGTGTATCTTCCTGAAACATCGTGGCGACGTGTGGGGTGCCGCCTCTGTCGTGCCCCGGTAGGTAAGTCGGGCCACTGTTTCGACTTTTGGATGATGGTAGGGGACCGCGCGCTATACGGGTGTACTAAATTTGTGGGGAGTGCGGAGCTGTGGGGCCCGGCATGGCTTCCCACACACATAGCGCAGCTCGCTTGTCGTATGAAAGGAATCGCCCTGCCGATGAATGCCTCATTTGATTCAAACGACAGTTCCAACCACCAGCACGAGACTGACGATGAAGAGAGGAACCTGAAGTCGATCCTTGCCCGCCAACTAGGCGTCGAGGATGGCAATGGTTCGCTGGCTGGCCGCATCGCCATTGACGTGGGCATGCGGATCATCCAAGGGGAATTGCTGCCGGGCAGTGACCTGAACTCCGTGGATTTGGCCAGTGATTTCAACAGCTCCCGGACTCCGGTGCGTGAAGCACTTCTCATGTTGGAGAAGCAAGGGCTGGTGGAAGTGCCGGCGCGGCGCCGCCCAGTGGTCAAAGATTATCTGAATGTTCGCGTGGACAAGATCTACGAGACCCGCGCACTGTTGACCGGTTACATGTCCATGTCGATCTGCCTCAACTGGGTGGGTGACGACCTGGACAAGCTCTGGCAGCACGTTGAGGAGATGCAAGCGGCCAGCAGCGCTGGCGATGTCAATCGTTTCTTCTGGGCCAACGTCCACTTTGGCGAGGACGCCACCCGTATCGCAGATAACCAGTTCGTGGCGGAGACAGTCGATTCGTTAGGACTGACTAGCTTGGGGCTGCGACGCAGGTCGATGGCCTTGCCGGGACGGATGGAGGCATCCACCCGTGATCACGTGCGCCTCCACGAGGCCTTCCGTGCCAGAGACACGTCCCTGGCCCGGGCGCTGTCCATGGGAATCATCCGGGACGCATACTTCGCCCTGTCCGGCGGCAAGGCGAGTCGCTGGCCCTTCGACTGATCGTCTCGGTGCGCTTTTAGGAGACCTGGATCGTCGCGTCGTCCCCAACGGGGCTCTGGACGACGCCGGTGAGCCGCAACGTGTCGATCTCGTCGCCGGACAGGCCTAGGACGTCCGCCAGGATGCCCGCGGTGTGCTCGCCGAGTGCCGGGGGGAATTCGGCGGTGTCCTTGCGTGATCGACTCAGTTTGATGGGGTTGCCCAGGGTCTCCACGGAGGTGCCGTCGGCGTCCTCGAGGCGGACGACCATCTCGCGGTGGAGCACCTGTGGGTTCGACAGCGCCAAGTCCAGGTCGTTGACCATTCCCACGGGGATGCCGGCTTCGTTGAAGAGCTCAACCCATTCCTGCGCAGGGCGGGTGAGGAAGGCCGGCTCGATGATCGCCCAGAGCTCTTCCTTATTGCGTAGGCGATCACCGTTCTTGAGGAAGCGGGGGTCCTCGATGAGCTCCGGATGGCCGAGAACCTCGGCCATGGCGCGCCACATGCGCTCGGTGTTGGCGGTGGTGACGATGTCGCGGCCGTCCTGGGCGGTGAACTGGCGGTAGGTGGGGATGGCGTCGTGTCCGCTGCCCTGTCGGCCGGGGACTTCACCGGACTCCAGGTAGTAGGTGCCCTGGTAGCTGAGCATATTGACCAGGCAGTCGAGCATCGAGATGTCGATGAAATCGCCGCGGCCGGTGATGGTGCGGTTGTGGAGGGCGGCGAGCACGCCGATGGCCATGTTGAGGCCAGCGGCCAGGTCACCGACGGGAAGTCCGGTACGCACGGGGCTTCCGCCGCGCTCGCCGGTCAGGCTCATGCTTCCGGAGAGCGCCTGGACGATCATGTCGTAGGCCGGCTTGTCGCGGTCGGGCCCGTCCTGGCCGAAGCCACTGATGGACGCCCAGATCACCGAAGGGTTGGCGGCCAGTTCTTCGTCTCGGTCGATGCCAAGTCGGCCGAGCACGCCAGGACGGAAGTTCTCGATGACCACGTCCGACTCTGAGATCAGCCGGCGCACCAACTGCGGGGCCCCGTCAGATTTGAGGTCGATGACGATGCTCTTCTTGTTGCGGTTGATGGTGTGGAAGTAGGCGCTGTCGCCGCGGATGAAGTGCGGCGGGACGGTACGGCTGAGGTCTCCGGCGGGGGCCTCCACTTTGATGATCTCTGCCCCCAGGTCACCGAGGATCTGTGTGCCGTAGGGGCCGGACAGGAACTGGGTGAAATCCAGGATGCGCACCCCCTGAAGAGGGCCGTTGTTGTCGCTGTTGTGCTGGGAAAAGGTCATGTCTCCTCGTTTTCCGCGCATTTCGGGGACGGGGCCTCGACGCGCTGCCAAGATGAGTGGATGTGGGTTGGGATACAGCCAAAGGGCCGGTGTGAGAAGCATACGATAAAAAAACTTTACTGTCGACACTTGACGAGATGTTGGTCACGTTTGTAGGGTGGGTGTCACCCACACCGCACTACAGCCCGAGCCAAAGTCGACACTTTGAGTCGGCCGGGGAGGGCGACATACATGAAAGGAACAACATGCGCTTGAAGGACGAGGTTGCCATCATCACTGGTGGCGGATCAGGAATGGGACGCACTGGAGCCTTGCGTTTTGCCGAAGAGGGCGCGAAGGTTGTCGTCGCCGACCTCAATGGCGTGGCCGCCGAGGAGACCGCGCAGATGGTGAAGGACGCTGGCGGCGAGGCTGTGGCCGTTCAGGGCGACGTCGCTACGCTGGAGGGAAACCAGAACGCCGTGCAAGCCGCGCTGGATAATTACGGCAAGCTCTCCATCGTGTGGGCCAATGCCGGTGTGGCCACCTCAGTGAAGCCCCTGCTGGAGGCCGATGAGAAGGACTCCTCCCACTTCGACCTGATGTACCGGGTCAACGTGAAGGGCCCGTGGTACATGGCCCAAGCCGCTATGCCGCACCTGAAGGAGCAAGACGGCTCCATGGTCATCACGGCCTCGCTCTCGGGCCTGACCGCCCGTCCGGGCAACTCCGCTTACTCCGCGACCAAGGGCGCTGCAGTCCAGCTGACTCGTGCACTGGCCGTCGAGTTCGCCCCGAATGTCCGCGTCAACTCCATCTGCCCAGTGGCCACAGAAACCCCGATGCAGGACGTGTTTACGCCCGGCGAGATGGGCGACGTGATGAAGCCCAAGATCGTCGCCGGCATCCCGATGGGGCGCCTGGCCAACACCCAGGACATGGCGGACGCCGCCCTCTTCCTGGCCTCACGTGAAGCCGGCATGATCACCGGTCACAACCTGCCGGTTGACGGAGGTTCGCTGTGCTAAAGCTCGACACTAAGGAAAAGACATTGTCCCAGATTGACGAATTCTACGGTTCCTTCATCGATGGCCGGATGGCTTCGGCCACTGGCGCCGACATCTTCGAGTCCTACAACCCCGCGAACGGGGAAGTGCTCACCACCATTCAGGCCGGCGGCGCAGCCGAGGTCGACGAGGCCGTGGCCTCCGCCAAGGCGGCTTTCCCCGCGTGGCGCGACATGCCGGGTGTGGAAAAGGGCCGCATTCTGCTCGCGATCAGCGAAAAAATCAAAGAGAATACCGACCGCTTGGTTGCGCTGGAATCTCTCGACAACGGCAAATCCCGCATGGACGCCCAGTTCGACGTCATGACCTCCGCCCGCTACTTCGAGTACTACGCCGGCGTCGCAGACAAACTCGCGGGTGAAACCATCCCGCTGGGGGAAACACACATCTCCTACACCCGCTCCGAGCCCTTCGGCGTCACCGCCCACATCGTTCCCTGGAACGCCGCGTTTCAGCAGGCTGCCCGCGGTGTGGCTCCGGCCCTGGTCGCCGGCAACACCGCCGTGGTCAAGCCGGCGGAGGATACCTCGGTGACCACCGTCGAACTGGCCAAGATCGCCCTGGAAGCCGGACTGCCGCCGGGCGTGCTCAACGTGGTCACCGGCCTGGGCAAGGACGCGGGTGCGTCCTTGGTCAGCCATCCGGGCGTCGGCCGCGTCACCTTCACCGGTTCGGTGCCCACTGGACAGGAGATCATGCGTGCCTCGGCCGAGCACCTCAACCCGCTCACTCTGGAGCTGGGCGGCAAGGCCCCCAACATCATCTTCGAGGACGCCCCGATCGAGGCCGCGATCCGCGGCTCTCTGATGGCCATCAACATCAACGCTGGCCAGGTGTGTGCCGCGGGCAGTCGACTGCTCGTCCATCGCTCGCTGCATGATGAGGTCGTCGATGGGCTCGTGGAGCTCAACCGCAAGGTCGTCCTCGGTCCCGGCACCTCGGACGCCACCATGGGCCCGATCACCACTGCCGCCCAGTACCAAAAGGTGCAGGAATACTTGCAGATCGGCAAGGACGAAGGCGCCCAGGTGGCCATCGGCGGCAACGTCGCCACCGGTGAGGGGCTGGAGGGCGGCCAGTTCATCGAGCCGACCATCTTCACCGGCGTCGACAACTCCATGCGCATCGCGCAGGAGGAGATCTTCGGCCCGGTTCTCTCAGTCATTCCCTTCGAGACTGAGGAAGAGGCCGTGGCCATCGCCAACGACACCAAGTATGGCCTGACCGCCGGGTTGTGGACGCAGAACCTCGGCCGGGCGCACCGCGTCGCCGCACAGATCGAGGCGGGGCAGGTCTCCGTCAACGACTTCTTCGCCGGCGGCATCCAGGCCCCCTTCGGCGGTTACAAGCAGAGTGGCTTCGGACGCGAGAAGGGCATGCACGCCGTTTCTGAATACCTCCAGACCAAGACTGTGAGCATGAAACTGTCATGACCATCACCGCTGAGCAGCAGAGTCTGCAGACCTCCCTGTCCGTTGTCATCGAACGATGCCGGTCCCTCGACCACCGTTCCTTGAGCCGCCGTGCGGAAACCACTGCCCGGCACAGCGTTCTGGACTGGTTCGGCTGCGCCGTCTCCGGCGCCAGCCAGCTCGAAGCTCAGCGGTTCCTGGGGGCACTCGCCCCGGCCGAGGGCCAGACCGGGATCGTCGGCACGCACCGACGGTTGCACTGGCGCGACGCGGTGGTGGTCAACGGAGTCAACGGCCACGTCCTCGACTTCGATGACATGCTGCCGGCGTTTTCTGGCCACCCCAGCGCCGCCATCCTGCCGGCGGTGCTCGCGGTGGCGGAGCACCACGACCTGGGCGTCAATGACCTTGTCACCGCCTTAATCGCCGGCACCGAACTAGGTGTCTGGGTGGCCCTTCAAGTACTGCCCGGCCACTACGACGCTGGTTGGCACGCCACCGGCACCATCGGCGCCTTCGCCGCCGCGGCGGCGACGGCCCATCTGCTGGATTACAGCCACGAGCAGTGGGTCACCGCCCTCGACGTCGCCGCCACCCAGTCGGCGGGTCTTAAGGCGATGTTTGGCACCCCTGCCAAGCCCATGCACGCCGGCAACGCCGCCCAGTCGGGCGTCATGGCGGCGCGTCTGGCCACGACGATGACCTCGAGCGGCAAAGCCCTGGCCGGCCCGTCCGGATTCATCGCCAACTACAGCGGCGCGGGGAGCCGATCCGCCGCCCAAGTAGAAGACACCTGGGCGATCGAGGGCATGCTCTACAAAACCTACGCCTCCTGCTTCATGACGCAGGCGTCCGTCGACGCTGGCCGTCAGTTCGCCGCCGAAACAGGAGAGCTAGGCGTCGAGACTGCGCCCCGAATCACCATTACGGCCAGCCCCAAGCTCGCCGACGTCTGCGCCATCGCCGACCCGCAGACTCCCACTGACACGAAGTTCAGCCTGCAGGCCACCTTCGCCCTGGCGGCGTCGGGTCACGACATGAGCCGGGAGGAATCCTTTTCCACGGGCAACCTTCACTCCGAGGCGTACCGTGACCTGCTCAGCCGCACCCGCCTTATTTTCGACCCAGACCTCTCGGGTTCCGAGACCTGCGTGGTGGTTCACGCCGAACTGCCCGCAGGCGGCACGTGGGCGACCCGGATCGACCGGGGAACGCCCGCCGCCGACCTCTCAGAACGCGAGGAACAACTCCATAGCAAATTCACCCAGCTGACGGCCCCGCACCTCGGTGCACCCGCCACCCGCGCCCTGGCAGAGACCATTCTGCGCGGAGACGGATCCGTCCCAGAACTCATCGTCGCCGCGAGCACACTCGCTCGGCGCGCCCCCGAAAGGACTTAAGAGAATATGGCTACAGAAAGACTCAGTCTCGAGGACGTGGTCGCCATCGATGTGCACGCCCACGCCCTTAACAGCGCCCACGACTGCACTGGCGATGAAGTCGGCCAGGCCATCAGAGAGGACCAGGCCAAGCGGTGGAACTCCGACCTTGTCAACATCGACGTCGACGGCACCGCTGAGTACTACCGCGAGCGCAAGATGATGGCCGTGATCTTCGCAGTCGACTCCGAACGTCACCGCGGTGACGTCCGGGTTCCGAACTACGAGGTCGCCGACGCCGCCGCCCGCCACAGCGACGTGCTCATCCCCTTCGCCTGCATCGACCCCTACCGCGGCAAACCGGGTCTGGAAGAAGCACGTGACCTCATCGAAAACCACGGCATCCGCGGCTTCAAATTCCATCCCAGCGTCCAGGGCTTCGCCCCTGACGATCCGCTGGCCTACGAGATGTACGAGCTGATCGCCGAGCACAAGCTCATCGCCCTCTTCCACTCCGGACAGACCGGCATCGGACGCAACGAGCCCGGCGGCGGGGGAGTGCGTCTGAAGTACTCCAATCCGATGTACTACGACGACATCGCCGTCGACTTCCCCGACATGAAGATCATCATCGCGCATCCCTCTTTCCCCTGGCAGGACGAAGCGCTGGCGGTGGCCCGCCACAAACAGAACGTCTACATCGACCTGTCCGGCTGGTCGCCGAAGTACTTCGACGACAAGCTCGTCCAGCACTCCAACTCCTTGATCAAGGACAAGGTTCTGTTCGGCAGCGACTTCCCGCTGCTGACCCCGGATCGCTGGCTCCAGGACTTCGCCAAGCGCGAATTCAAAGATGAAGTCCGCCCCATGATCCTCAAAGACAACGCCGTCCGACTCTTCGATCTCGCTTAACACCTCTGTCTTCACAGACACAGCAGGAAAGGAACGCAGCCATGACCACCAAAATCACCAACCAGAACCAGGACAACGCCATAACCGACGCCGACAACCAAGAGTTCACGGTCTACCTCGCCCTCTCTGAGGAGGAGTACACCGTCCCCGCCGACAAGTCGATCCTGCAGACCCTCGCCGACGCCGACGTCCCCGTCATCTCCTCGTGTCAGGAAGGCACCTGTGGCACGTGTGAGACCCCCGTCCTCGAGGGCGAGGTCGACCACCGCTGCCGCGTCCTCGACGAGGAAGAGCGGGAAGCCAACGAATCCATGATGATCTGCGTGTCCCGGGCGAAGTGCAGCCGCCTCGTCCTGGATATGTGACCCCACGAGCGAAGGCCACCGACATGAACTTCACCACCAAAACCGCTGTCGTCACCGGCGGCGCCAGCGGCATAGGCTTCGCGCTGGCCCAAGAACTCCTCCGCGAAGGAGCCAACGTCGTCATCGCCGACGTCGAACAGGCCGCCCTGGACCGCGCGATTGCTGAGCTAGATGACTACCGGGGCAAAGTCCTCGGCGTGCGCACCGACGTAAGCGACTTCGCAGACGTCCAGAACCTCGCCCACGAGACCGTCGCCCACTTCGGCGCGGTGCACATCCTGTGCAACAACGCTGGCGTAGAGACCGGCGGCAGCTTTAGCGCCATCGCTGACGAGGCGTGGCGCTGGGTGATGGACGTCAACTTCTTCGGCGTCCTCAACGGTTGCCGCGTCTTCCTCCCCCTACTGGAACAACACGAGCAGGCGCACATCGTCAACACCGCCTCCGTGGCCGCCTTCGCCTCCGGCACAGCGACCATGACCCCCTACTGCGCCTCCAAGATGGCCGTGCTGGGCCTGAGCGAATCCCTCGACATCGAGCTACGCGGCCGCAACAGCCCCGTCTCCGTCTCCGTCCTCGCGCCGGGCCCGGTGAAGACCCGCATGACCGAAGCCGAGCGCAACCGCCCGGTCGACGTTCCCGCCGCCGAGGAGGACGAACGCAAGGCGGCGATTGCCACATTGGCACGGATCACCGAGGAGAGAGGACTGGATCCCCGCGACGTCGGCCGCCAAGTCATTGAGGCGATCCAGGACCGGCGCTTCTTTATCCTCACCCATCCGGAGATCGCACTCACCGGCGTACGCACCCGCCTGAACTGGATGGAAACCGGCGTCGCGCCTGCCCCGCGCGTCGCCGGCACCTAAAGACCGCTTGTTTTCGAGAAAGGACACATTATGACCACCGCCACCCCCACCGCCATCGACGCCCCCGTCTACGAGGGTGACCCGTTCAGCATGGAAGCCCTGCGCGACCCCCACAAGTTCGACGGGGAAGTCCGAGAGCTGGGCCCTGTCGTCTACATCAAGAAGTACGATTACTACGCGATCACCCAGTTCACCGAGCTGCAGAAGGCGCTGCGCGATTGGCGTCGCCTTTCTTCGGCTGACCGCCCCTTCTACGAGGACAACCCCTACCGTCCGAAGGTGCTCGTCCTCGAAGATCCGCCGACCCACACCATCTCTAAGAACGCCGTCATGTCTGTGCTCGCGGGCGACAACCTGGTCAAATTCGAGGAATACTTCACAGCAGAGGCTGAAAAACTCGTCGACGAGTTGCTCGCCGACGGCCCCATTGAGATCGACGCCTTCAATGACCTCGCCGTGCGTTACGTCCTCAAAGTCTTTCCGGACATGCTCGGGTTGCCCGAGGAAGGCCGCGAGCTGCTGCTGAAGTTCGGCGACGGCGTGTTCAACGTCTTCGGTCCGGAGTCCGAATTCCAGGATCAGAAGCTCGCCCGGGCCGCTGAGGCACAGCAGTGGGTCGAGGACAACACCTGGCGCACTCAGCAGAAGGAAGGCAGTGTCGGTGCCCAGCTCTACGCCATGGTCGACGAGGGCAAGCTGGAGGAGGAACACGCCCGCCAGCTGCTCAAGTCCATCTTCGCGGCCGGCTTCGACACCACCACCGCCTCCATCGCCTCCATGTTCCGCGCCTTCGCCGACAACCCGGACCAGTGGGAGCTGCTCAAGGAAAATCCTGACCTGCTGGAGAACGCCTGGGAGGAGGCCATCCGCTACTACCCGGCCTCCCGCTACGGCGGTCGGGTTGCCAAGAAGGAAGCCGTCCTCGGCGGCGTCCGCATTCCGGAGGGCAGCGAGATCTTGACGATGTGGCTGGGCGCCGGCCGCGACCCGCGTCAGTTCGAAGACCCGGACTCCTTCCGAGTGGATCGCGACATGAGCAAGGGCCACCTCTCCTTTGGCTTTGGCATCCACACGTGCGCCGGCAACCTGGTCGCCCGCCTGGAGGCGCGGGTCCTGCTGCGTGCGGTGCTCGAGCGAGTCGAGCGCATCGAGCTCGCCGGCGAGCCTCGTCAGGCCGTCAACTACCAGGCCTTTGGCCATGAGTATGTCCCGGTCCGACTGATCCCGCGCGATTAGGGCACCCCTTTACACGCGCCGCGCTCGGCTCCCTTTAAAAGAGGGGGCCGAGCGTTTTTGCGTAGACCCCGAGCGTGCGCAGAACATCGAAGCAATGTCGGCCCCGTCCTTTTGGGACGGGGCCGACGGGGTAGGGATGAAGGTTAGTCCCCCAGTGCGATCGGACCGACGTGCTGGCCTCCGCCATCGATGTTGAGGACGGTGCCTGTCATGTAACTGGAGGACGGGGACGCAAGATAGACGGCGAGCCCCTCGAGTTCCTTAAGGTCGCCCGGTCGCCCGAGCGCCGACATCTTGGCAAAGGATGAGGTCAGAGCTTGCGCGGCGGGGTTGTTTTTGCGGATGTTGGTCTCAAACAGCCCCGGGGCGAACGCGTTGACAGTGATACCTTGTGGCGCCAACTCTAGGGCGGCGTTGCGCACCAACCCGATCACGGCCGTCTTGGAGGCCGCGTAGGCATATCCGACCAGAGGATCAGCGCGGACCCCGGCCAGCGAGGCCGTCACGATGATCCGGCCGCGACCTTCGGGAGTCATATACCTGGCTGCCACAGACATGGAGTTGACGGCGCCGGTGAGGTTGACGTCAATGACGTCCTGCCAGCGCTGCCGGTCAAAAGAGGTAATGGTGCCGGTGTCGTTCACGGGGCCGGGGCCCGCGGAGATGCCTGCGTTGGCGAAGATGACTTGAAAAGGGCGGGTGGCGGCAATCTCTGCCACGGCCGTATCGAAGGCGTCGTAGTCGGTGATGTCGACCTCTGCGGCGTAAGCGTCGATACGTGTCTCGGCAAGGGAACTGGCCGCCGACTGAAGCTGCTCTGCGTTGCGGTCCAGTAGCGTGACCTGGGCTCCGGCCTGGCCTAAGGTCTGAGCGATGTGAAAACCGATGCCGCTGGCACCGCCGGTGATCAGGGCGTGGGTGCCGCGGAGATCGAAGAGGTTGATCAGCTTCTCGCTGACCTGTTCCTCGGTGATTGCGGAGGGGGCGACAGTCATGTGGGGGAACTCCTTATGTGTTGGGTATGGGAAAGAAAAGGCGAGCACCGCACGCAAGAATCAGTTGCTGCGTGCGGTGGTGAGCGGGTGCCGTCGCGGTCAGCGCAGCGGAGTGAGCGGGTCGCCGAACTCCGCCCAGTCGCGGTAGTCGTGGGCGATCCACAGGTGAGCGTTCTCCTCGGCGACGATCTCCGCGAGACGGTCAATGCTGCGCACGGCGATCTCCTGGTCCCAGTCGGTCGGCGCGGCGACCCGGTTGGTCAGGGCTTCACGCAGGTGGACGACGTCCGCACTGAGGATCACGTTGCGGCTCGGCAGGCGAATGAGCATCGCCAACTGTCCGGGGGTGTGCCCAGGCAGGTGAAGAAGCTCGATCGCCCCGTCGCCGAACAGGTCATGACGCGGAGTATCCACCGTGGTCCAGTCGAAGCCTGCAACGTCCTCGGACAGGAAGTCCTCGTCCATGACCAGATGTTGGGACTCGGGGTTAGGGTTCTGCCCGTATTCGATCTCGCCGGGGCCAACGAAGAACTTGGCCTGCGGGAAGAGATAGAGGCCCCCGGCGTGGTCACAGTGGATGTGGGAGACGACCATGTGAGTGACGTCGCTCAGACTGTAACCGAGCTTGGCCAGCTGGTGCTCGAGCTTATGTTCGGGGCGGGATTCGATCATGTCGGTCTCAGGCCGGTCGCCGAAGAGGTTCGCCGGACCGTCGCAGACCTTCGGATGGAATCCAGTGTCGAAGAGAACCAATCCCTGCTCGTGCTCGATGAGGTAAGCAGGCAACGGGATCTTGACTTCGCCGGACATACCGTTGACCATGTGGGCGGAGTCGATGGTCATGGTCGGGGAATCGAGGCCGTAGAGGGTTTTGGCGGTGGTCTTGACGCTGGTGGGGGTGGGGGAAACAGTGGTCATGACGGGTCCTTTTCTAGATGAAGTGGTAGGAGGAATCAGGAGGTGGCGGGGGTGGCCTTGGCCACCAAAGTGCGCAGCTTGAAATCGACGCCGGCGGCCGTCTCCAGGGAGACGGTGGTATCGGCGCTGAAGAGTCGTCGGACCACGGTTTGATCGCCCGGCGAGTTCAAGGATTCTGCGGCCACGAGCACGTTGTCGCGGAAGGCGAGAACGGTGAACTTGCCCTTGTCGGGATCTCCCGTGACCCGGACTTCGTCGTCGGTGCGGACGATGCCGGTCATCTGCAACCGGTAGCGTCCCTGGGTGGACCAGAACCACGGGGTGGCGCGGTACGGGCTCGGGCCTTCCAGAATCACTTTTGCCACGTGCTTGGCTTGGTCGGTGGCGTTTTGGACAGATTCCAGCCGCAGGGGAGCGTCGTTGAAGGGTGTGGGGAAAACCGCGCCGTCTCCAATGGCGTAGACGTCCGGGGCTGAGGTGCGCAGACTTTCGTCGACGAGGATTCCCTGCTCGATGGCGAGACCGGAGTTTTCCGCGACCTGGGTGTTGGGGATGACGCCAATGCCGGCGACCACGAGGTCGGCGGGGTAGCGGTTTCCTGTCGTGGAATGCACGGCGACGGCGGCGCCGTCCTGGTCCATCTCGATGGATTCGACGCCTTCCTGTAAGTGCATGGCGATACCGTGCTCACGGTAGCGTTCTGTCAGCCACTGGCTCATGAAGGGGGTCAGGGCCCGGGCCATCGGCCGCTCGGCCATCTCCAACACAGTGACCGTGCAGCCGTGCTTGAGGGCGGCGACGGCGAACTCCATGCCGATGAAACCGGCGCCGATGACGACGATGTTATTGACTGCCTTGATTTGCCGCTTCAAGTGCTCCGCGTCCGCGGCCGTCTTGAGGCTGTGCACGCCGCGGGCGTCGGCGCCAGGGCAGGTGAGCTGCCGGGGAGAGGCCCCTGTCGCGAGGACGGCATTATCGTATTCCAACACCCCGTTAGTGGTGGTGATCATTTTGCGTTCCGGGTCGATCCAGTGCGCGGATTCTCCAGACAGCAAAGTGACGTTATGTTCCGTGAAAAAACTCGGGTCCACCAGTGGAAGGGGGACAGCGTCGAAGTCCTCCCGCATATAGTCTTTAGACAGAGGAGGGCGTTGGTAGGGGGTTTCGCGTTCTGGGGTGACAACGGTGATGGGGGCTGTGTAGCCGCCCTCCCGCAGGGAGACGGCTGTCTGGATGCCGCCGTGGCCGCTCCCGAGGATGACAGTGCTCATGGGGCGGGCTCCTCTCGAGAATGTTTCAGGGTTCGATGCCTGCGCTCATCGCGGTGGGCGCGGTATCGAAGCATGGCTGAAGATGTGGGTTCGGTGGGGAGAAGAGGGTGCTCTTCCCTGATCCGCCAAAGAGTCGACACTTTGACGTTGTTCTTATGATGTGTGATGGGACACATGAAGTCAAGGGGAGTGTGGTGTGACACCGGGTCCGGGGGTGGCGGGCAATGGTCCCGCTCCCCCTAGACGGGGAGGGGCAGTATTTATTGCTTAAGAAAACGCTGTTCAGGGCACTTTTTATTTGCAGGTCGCGGTTTTGCAAAAGGGCAGCCCCAAGAGGGTGGGGTGAAAAGTATTTTATATTTTGGGACAGGCGAGAAAGGGTGACCCCTAAAAGGGCCCGCTTCCGGGCAGTGATCCGAGAAAGAGTCGACACTAGGGGTTTGGCCCACGTCCCCGGTACGCCTTAGGGGCGGGAGAGTAGGGCGATGATGCGCGGCAGGGAGGCCGCCACGATAAGGATGAGGATGAGCCGCGTTACCTGGATGGCGACCACGGCTGGGTCGGTGCCACTCTCGCTGGAGATGGCCAGCACGACGTCGATGGCACCGGGACTGGTGGCCAGATACGCGTCGAAGTAGTTGATTTCGACCCATGCCGCGATGGGTACCGCCAGGAGCGCGCAGGCCGCGATCAGGGCCGCAATCAACAAGACCGTCAAGGGAAGCTGCCGGACAAAGTTTTTCAGCGCTGTCATGGATAAGGCGCCCCCGGCCAGCCACCCGATGGAGAGGAAGGCCAGCGCCCGCAGCACCTCTGGGGGCTGCAGGTTAAGCGTCTCGGGGAAGGCTATCGACAGCGTGACCGCCAGCAGCAGCGGGCCGAGCACACTGGGGGCAGGAAGCTTCACGAGCGAACCCAAAGGCCCGCCGACCAATGCGATCGCCACGACAATCACGATCATCCACCACGTCTGCCCCACCGCTCCGCCGGAAGCAGGCGTGCCGCCAGAGGGGGTGCCGATCAGCCCCGTGACTGCCGGCAAGGACAGCGCCACCGCCAATAGGCGAAGGTATTGCGTGAGGGCGACGTAGCGGATATCGGCGCCGATCTCTTTGGCTATCGCGGGCATAAAAGACGCCCCACCGGCCAGCATGGATAAAATTCCGGTCTTGCGGTCGATCGACGGTTGGGCCCAGGCCAGGACGAATCCCGCCATGCATCCCATGCCGATGGTAAAAGCGGCGACCACGAGCCCTGGCAGCACGAACCCGAGAAGCTGAGGCAGAGATTCCCCAGCCAGCGGCAGGCCTGCCAAGATCCCCACTATACCGGCGCCGAAGGTGTAAACCGTGCGGTTGACCGGCAGTTCCTCCCCGCTGGCCAGCGCGGAGGCACCCGCCGTCACAATGCCCGCCACAATCCATGCGGCCGGCACCTGCCAGCGGCTGAGTAGCCAGCCCAGGGCGAGGGACGCCAAGACTACGGCCACCCACCGGCGGGCTGTCTTGGGGTCGATGTCTATCCGCTTCATGGAGTGTCTGTCCCCTTCCTTCCGCTTCGGCTCAATGTCTCGGGTGCGGGCATGTCAACCCTTTGTGTCGACAGTACTCATGATTGGGGGAGTGGATTTGCCGAGCGACCCATTCCCCTCTCGCCCGGGGAGTGGGGCGGCTATATTCCCGCCACGGGAGGCCGCCCGAAAAGGCGCTGGTGTATAGCCTTTTGGGGGCAAGCACTTTTCTCCCTCGACAATTTTTCCCGACCCGAGACCTGGGCTGTGGATAACAATTAAGTCTAACAGTGTCTCAAATCACTTGCGTGACTGTCATCACAATCTTATACTGTCGACACTATCGCTCAGTGTGAAATATCAAGGGAGTTGCACATGCGTAAACGCAAAGTTTGGCCACCAGTGTGGGGCAGGGGGAAGGGTTGCAGACGGGTGACAGGGCTGGTGTTGGCCGCCGCTGTGCTCCCTGTGGCAGCTTGCGGGCAGGGCGGCATGCCTACGCAACTGGTGGCGGATGGGGGTGAAGTGCCCGTCACTGTCGTCAAGGCGAACCCGCCCTATGGTCCAGATCACATGATGAGTACCGCGATGACCCAGTTTGGGGACGTGGTCACGGAAACGGCTGAAGGGCAAGTGGCCTTCGAGCACTTTTTCGCCGACTCGCTAGTCCGTCAGCCTGAAGTGGCCACCAGCCTCGCCGGGGGCGTGATCGACTTGGGATACCTCGGGATGGCGTACACGCCAGCCTCGTTCCCCATCGACAGCTGGGCTTCACAACTCGGTTACGGCGGGGACGAGCGTCCCGTGGTGGGGTTGCTGGCCGGCGCGGCCGCCACGGTGGAGTGGGCGTACTCGATCCCCGAGTTGTCCACCGAGCTGGAGACGGCTGGCGTGTACCCGCTTATCCCGCGTCTGCAGAACCATGACAACTATCAAATGTTGTGCAATGAGCCCGTCACCAGCTTGGAGGACGCAGCTGGCAAACGGGTGCGCGTCGGCGGCGAACTCTACTCCAACGCCGTAGAGGCGCTCGGCATGACGCCGGTGACTCTGTCTGGATCCGAGATCTACGAAGCTTTCGAACGTGGTGTCGTCGACTGCTTCGTGGGGGCGGAACCGGATATGACCGGCTTGGGCCTGTGGGAAGTCGGCAAAAACTTCGTCCGGGTCGGATTCCCCGGCTGGAGCAGCATCTCGCTCGCCTCCAGCGAAGCCTTCATGGAGTCACTGACACCCGAACAAAAGGCCGCCTTCGACGACAACCGCGCCGAGTTCATGAAGATCTACTACGAAGGCTACTTCGACGAACAAAAGCTCTTCCATCAGAAGCAAGAAGAGATGGGGATCAGCACTCTGGCCCCTGAACAGGATTTGCGACAGGCCATCGATACACACTTTGCCACCCTGCGTGACGACATGGCCGACAATCCCCCCGGCAACGTGGAAAAACCCGATGAGGCGATCGTCCGCTACGAAGAATTGCGTCAAAAGTGGACCGACATCGTCGTCGACCTAGGTTACGACCAGGGGTACGCAGATCATCGCGAGTGGGCAGAAGCACTCGGCGACGGATCGGTCGACCTGCAGCCCTGGGCGGACAAGTTGGATGAAGAAATTTTCTCAGACCTGCCATGATCGGCCACTCAACTAAAGGATGACCATGAACAACACGACCCTCGACCCCACGGGCGCACTCCCCGTCCGAACCAGCCCGCTTGAGCGCGCTGCCAACATTGTCGTCCGCATCTCCGTCATCGTCGCCGGTGTCGCCTTGCTGGGTATGGTGGCCAACGTGTTTTTCGACGTGACGCTGCGCACGGGCATCAACACCCCGATCCAGGGAACCAACCAGTTCGTTTCCTACTGGTGGATGCTCCCCCTGACCTTCTTTGGGCTGGCCGCCGCCCAGAAATTTGGCGAGCACACCGACTTGCCGCTCGTCTACGATCGCCTCACCCCACGCGGCAAACCCGTCATGATGATCATCGCCCTAACCTGCATCAGCGTCTTCGTCGCCTTGATCGGCTGGTTCGGCCTAGAAAACGCTTTTGCCCAAGCCTCGATCGGCGAATACGACGCCTCCACCGGCGTCAGCACATGGCCACCTCGTTTCGCCGTTCCCCTCGCTTGTCTGTTTTTCCTGACCGTCTTGGTGGCTCAGATCATCCAGGAGGTTAAGGCGCTCCTGAACACCCCAGCAGAATTCACGGACGCGGACGCAGGTTCAGCCAGCACAGAAAGGGACACTTTCTAATGTCTATCACCACCATCGAAACCCCGAACCTCGAGACCGCCGCCACATCGCCGCCCGAGGCTCCACCCAAGCGTAAGTCCCGGAAATCGCGCCTTCTCTTGACTGGTCTCATTGCCCTGTTGGTCGGGGAAATTGTTCTCCTTCAAGCCGGGCTCCTCGACACCAAAACGCAGGTCGCCGCCGTCTGTCTGGTGATGTTGCTGACTCTGATGGGACTACGTGTGCCCATCGCGGTGGCCATGGGAGTTTCAGGGCTCTACGGCATTTGGCGCATCGGCGGCGTTTCCGTCATGGAACGCAGTCTGATTGACCTGCCGGCCTCCTCTGCGGCGAGCTGGTCGCTGAGCGTCATCCCCATGTTTATCTTCATGGGGCTGCTGCTCTGGCGCAGCGGCGCCACATCCCGTATCTTCGACGCCTCCCGGGCCTGGTTGAACTGGCTGCCCGGCGGCACCGCCGTCACCACCAATATGGCGGGCGCTGGCCTCGCCGCCGCCAGCGGATCGACCATCGGCATCACCTATGCCATCAGCCGCATTGGCATCCCGGAAATGCTCAAAGCCGGATACGACAAACGCTTGGCGTTAGGTTCCGTCATTATGGCCGGACTGCCCGGCCAATTGATTCCGCCCAGCTTGCTGCTCGTGGTCTACGCCGGCATCGCCAACCTTCCCGTGGGGCCGCAGTTACTGGCGGGTATCGTGCCGGGGCTGTTGCTGGTGCTGGTGGTCAACGCGACCATCGTCGTGCTGGCCTTGCTGTTTCCGAGTATTGCTGGTGAGAAGATCACAGGCGTGACCTGGTCGGACCGCTGGGTTTCGCTGGGCCGGGTGTGGCCGATGCCGTTGCTGATTACCGTGATACTGGGAGGGCTATACGGAGGAGTGTTCACCGCCACTGAGGCGGCCGCGGTTGGCAGCGTGGGAGCCCTGATCATCACCGCTGCTTACGTCCGTGGCAGGGAGTTTTGGTCGGCCCTCGGCAGTGCCGTCAGCGGGACTGTCATGGCGACCGGATCTGTGTTCTTCCTGCTCATCGGCGCCTCCTTTGTCACCCGCATGCTGGCGCTGAGTGAGGTTCCCTTCATGTTCACTGAATGGGTCCAGGGCATGGGGCTCACCGCTCTCCAGTTCGTGGTGGCCTCCATCGTCATCCTCATCGTCTTGGGGATGTTCATGGACCCAATTTCCCTGATGCTGTTGAGCTTGCCGGTCCTGTTGCCGACGTTGACTGCCCTAGGCGTCGACTTGCTGTGGTTTGGCGTGCTGGTTGTCATTTGCGCGGAGGTCGGAATGCTGACTCCGCCGGTGGGCGTCCTTGTTTTCTTGGTGCACAAAATTGCTCAGAGCAAGGAGGTTAACCTGGGGCAGAACGTTTCCCTGGGATCCGTGTTCAGCGCCGCGCTCTTGGGCGTGCCGCTCACGCTCCTGGTAATTTTCCTGCTCATCGTGTTCCCAGATCTAGTGACCTGGCTGCCCGCCAGCGGCTCTGCTTCTTGATGCGACATGTTCAGCCGCCCGTCATAGAAACGGACGAGGGAAGCACCGTCGCCCCGATCCCCACGCCGGTGTGTCCTGTGCTCTCATAAGACTGGCCTCTCTTATGGCAACGCGACCCCGCGACCTCATCGGTTGCGGGGTCGCTCCACTGCCTTGAGCGAGATGACGAGCCGTCCCCCAGTCGTTGATCTGCGTCGGTTTCTCGCCACGTGAAACCATTGCTGGACAATGAGGTCAACGACCTCGCCGACGGGAGGGGTGTATGGCGGGGAGTGGGGGCTGGCTGTGAAGAAAGTCGACCGCTGCTAGACGGTGAGCTTCTCAGCGGTGGCAGACTTCACGCGGATCAGCGAGTTCCAGGGATCGCGGAATTCCAGGGTGCGGCCGTCATCGGCGGCCTCGACCTGGTGCTCCTTCAGTCGGTCGGCGAGCGCTGCGCGGTCGGCCTCGGTGGGCACGTCGATGTCGACGCGGCCCAGACCGTAGGCGGCGGCGCGCGGGCCTGCCCCCTTGGAGCGGAACACGTTCAGTCCGATGTGGTGGTGGTAGCCGCCGGCGGCGACGAACACGACGGTGTCCAGCTCGCCGGTGACCTCGAAGCCGAGCACGCCGGCGTAGAAGTCGCGCGCCTTGCCGGTGTCGCCGACCTGCAGGTGCACGTGCCCCAGGGTGGAGTTGGCCGCGTTCAGCGCGTTCTGGTCGGCGTGGCTTTGGAGGTAGTCGTTGGGGTCCAGCGGGTTGGTGGCCTGGGCGTAGAGGCCGTTATCCTCGCGGATCCACTTGTCCTTCGGGCGGTCGTGGTAGAGCTCCACGCCGTTGCCTTCCGGGTCGTTGAAGTAAAACGCCTCGGAGTAGATGTGATCGCCGGTGCCGGTGAAGGAGTTGGGGTAGCGCTGGGCGACGTTGAGCACGGCGGCGGACAGCTCAGTCTCGGTGCCGTAGAGGATGGCGGTGTGGAACAGGCCGGCGCCGCGCGGATCAAACGGCGGCAGGTCAGTGACCTGGCGCAGGATGACGCTCGGCTCGGAGTTCTTGCCCAGCACGGCTGCCTCGCCTGTCTGCTGGAGGACGTCGAGAAGCATGCCCTCGTTGTAGAACGTGATCATGGCGTCGAGGTCGCGGACCAGCAGTTCGACGGCGCCCATCGTGGTGCCGGCGGCGAGCAGCTCCTCGGCGGGGCGTTCGATCAGGGAGCTGGGGTGCGGGTTTTGCTTGAAGATGGGCATGGGTGGTCCTTTCATGGCGCGTCACAGATATGTTGAAACTTAAAGTAATTTCATACTATGTAACCTACCACAGGTCATCTTTATTCCCGGGGCGGGGAAAGTCCGTAGCAGGGACGTGCAGTGAGTGGTTTCCCGGCTGGATGAGGTCAGGTTCGTGAGCCGCTCTACTCGAATCCCGCGTCCTGCCGCCACACCATCTCGTGGGCTACCGTCACCCCGGCGCCCTGTCTGGTCACGTCTGGCGTCCGCAGAAACTGCATGCGCACCTGATCGCGCCCCACCCGCGCGATCGCGTACCCGTGGGAATCCAGCTCCACGTGCCGCAGGTGCGGATTCGCCGCCGTCAGATACTTCTGCGCCACCTGCGACAACGCATTGCCTTTCGGGAGGCCCAGAATCTCATCCACATTCGGCGCCGACACCGAGGAGGTCACCAACTCGCACCCGAACTCCCGGCCCTCATGGGACAGCGCGTGCGCCCACTCCGTGTGGATGTCCCCGGTCAGCACCAACGTCGTCGAAGCGCTCGAGGCCAGCAACTCCACCAGGCGGCGCTGCTCTGCGACGTAGCCGTCCCACTGATCCGGATTCAGCGACACCCCGCCGCCACGCACCACATCAGCGGACGAACCTGTCGAGGACCCCGACGAGGCGCCCACCCGGTGCTCCGACAAAAACTCCGCCACCGGGACAGTGCGCTCATCCTCCCGCAACGTCACCAGATTCATCGGCGACAACATCACCGAACTACCCAGCACATTCCACACCGCCGAGGACGTGGAGATCTTGGCCCGCAGCCACTCGAACTGTTCCGACCCCGCCATCGTACGTGCCGGGTCCACCACGGCCGCGAAATCGAAAAGGTCGGCCGCCTGATCCCGGTAGGTGCGCAGATCCATCATCGTCAGCTCCACCAGATCCCCGTACTGGAACGATCGATATAGGTGCCCGCCCTCCGACGGGGAGATCGCCCGGATGGGCAACCACTCGAAATACGCTTGCATCGCCGCGTCGCGCCGGGTGGTCCACGCGCCTTCGGTTTCTGGCTGGTGATTGGCCGCGCCACCCCGCCAGTTGTTGTCGGCGATCTCGTGGTCGTCCCACACCGTCACCCACGGCAGCGCCCCGTGCGCGGCCTGCAGTTCCGGGTCGGTGCGGTACAGCCCGTAGCGCGTGCGGTAGTCGGCGAGCGTGACAATCTCATGCGCCGGCTCCAGCAGCCGGAACGGCCCGAAGCCGGCATACTCGCCCTGCCCGTATTCGTAGATGTAGTCGCCGAGGAACACCATCAGGTCCAGATCGCCGGCCCGAGCGCGCACGGCCACGTCCGAGTACGCGGAGAAGAACCCCGACTCCCAGTTCGCACACGAGGCGACCGCGATGTTCATCTCCTCGACGGAAGCACTCAATGCTGGGGCGGTGTGAGTGCGACCGATGGGGGAGACCGCGCCCGCATGCTGCCCGTCGGCGACGGTGAAGCGGAAGAAGTATTCCGTGTCCGGTTCCAGACCCCACGGGTCGACGTGCACGGTGTGGTCGTGCGCGGCGGAGGCGACGGCATGTCCTTGCTTGACGACGTCCATCAGCTCACCGTCCCGGGCCACCGTCCACGTAAGCGTCACGTCAGGTCCGAGACCCGAACCCGGCGCGGCGGCCGCGGACGGGGTCACGCGTGTCCACAGGATCACCGTGTTCGGCACCGGGTCGCCGGAGGCCACCCCATGCAGGAAGGGCAGGTCACCCTGCGGGTTGGGCGCCGGTTGGGCGGCGGTGGAGGACAGCTCCCCGGAGGAGGACTGCGCAGGAGTGGAACTTGCGCCCGCGGTGAAGCTCACGGCCATGGCGCCGGCAGCGGAGGAGGCCTGCAGGAAACGACGACGGGTGGTGGGGTCACGGTGCTGATCATGCGTAGTCATACGTGTCAGTATCCGGCACGAACAAAAGCTTTGTGCATTACGGCAGGCGACCCTCTCGTCGGAGGTCACCCGAAGTTCAGGCAGTCACAGGGATGCGGATATACTAGAGGAGTTTTATAAGGGGCTATAGCTCAGTCGGTTAGAGCCGCGGACTCATAATTCGTAGGTCGCGGGTTCAAGTCCCGCTAGCCCCACCAATGTCCTCGGTCGCGACATGATGGACACACCGGCAGACGGCGTTCTGAATGTGTCAGGACGCGGTCTGCCGATTTTTGTGTGTCGCGGCTTCCAGAGCTGTTGTTAATGATTGCGAGGAGTATCAGATGACGCCTCTGCTCTAACTACGCTCCGCTGTAGCTTTTATCAGCCGTGGGCACCTGCCTGGCAGACACGGTTCCCAACATAGAGAGCAACGTCTGGCGGTTCATCAGCTTGCTGCCCTGGTCAGGTCGTAACCGGCCGGTGGCTCTCCGTGCCCGTATGTTGCTGCCCTCCTCACCGCTGGTGGTGGCCTGCACGTGGCGGGGACCTATGTCCCGCCCACGCTGGTAGTAAAGGCCCCGTCTGTTGCTCCTCGTCACCCCTTAAGTTAAGCCGGAATGAAATCTGCACTAATTCAAATCCGGCAGAAACGCCGTAAGCTGTCCTGATGGAGCTATCGATTTTTGACTGCGGATCGGACGCGGCTTTTCGGCGATATGGTCTGGCCGTATGCTCGCGTCTCGTGGGCTCAAGCCGTGATCGTTTCGCCTATCCCTGGAGGCCTACTTTGTCTCGTTTCACCCACCGTTCCGTCTTCTCCATCGTTGCACTGGGTGTATCCGCGTCACTGCTGACCGCCTGCTCCGAGCCGGTGGAGGACACCGCGGCGACGAACGGCGCCGCCGACAGTGGCGAGACCACCACGCTGACCGTCTACACCTCCGAGCCGGAGAGCAAAGTCGACGAGATTAACCGAGCCTTCATGGACTCCAACCCAGACATTGAGGTCGAGGTCTACCGCGCCGGCACCGGTGACTTGAACGCGCGCATCGCCACGGAGAAGGAAACCGGGCAGATCGAGGCCGACGTCCTGTGGGCCGCTGACTCCCCGACCTTCGAGGGTTACGCCGCGGACGGTGATCTGGCAGAGCTGCAGAACGTCGACGCTGACGCCGTCATCGATGAGGCGGTCGATGAGGAGGGTCACTACGTGGGTACACGCATCATCCCGACCGTTCAAGACTGGTCTGACGGTGCCGTGGGGTTTTACTGACCCGGCCCAGGCCGTAGAGCTTTTACGGGCCTACTATTTGTCCCGCGCGCAGGACGATGACCTTGAAGGACCGTGGTACAAGGCGAGGGCAAGCCGCGGTTACGTCGGCGCGTAGTTCGACCGGTGGAAATATGGAGAGCCGGAAGGAATAGAGCATCCCGACGCTGATCGGTTCACTGCAGAAGACATTCTGGCGGTGCAGACGCTCAGCGTGCGCGTGCGAGGCTGGGGGTCTGTGGACCTGGTTGAACGGAGACAGGAATTCTTCGCCGACATGTTGGATCAGATCCCCACAGACGTTGACTTATGGGAAACGGATGAGCGCGCGGAGCACGCAGTCACGTCGGCTCTCGAGCTGGAAAAGAGCTGCGGTGTTATGACCAGGTGGGTGCGACCACCGCCGCGAAGTTGATCGCCCGGAAACGCCCCCGGTTGTATCCGATCTACGATTCTGTGGTCGTCGAAGAGCTGGGACTGAAACGAAGGCTATTTCACGAGCTGCGGAAAGAACTCACGGAGAATCCGGCCTTGCGTGCATTGTGCGCGCAGTTGCGGACGGCGGCAGAGCTACCGGCGTCGATAAGCATCCTGCGTGTCTTTGATGTGATGACCTGGATGAGCACAAGGACCTCGTGATCACTCTCCCCGCTGGCGTAGCTGCCGACAAAAGGTGAGGGTCATAGGCCCCGCCCTTATGCACCTGGCTTTAGCGCCAGTGACCGGTGGTCTCACCAGGGTGCTTCGTGCACGCCATCGTCATCCCAGTAGTCGTCTGTCTGGTTTGGCCGACCTCGATGTTCTTGCAGAAGTGGGTCAATGCCGCGGTACATTGCCCGTCCCTGGGGGCTGGGGCTTGTTTCGCTCCTGGCGGTGGCTGGCTCGGAGGTGAAGGCTTGAAAGATGAGGGCGCAGGGGTGGCGGAGGCGCAGCCGAGCACAGGATCCTGACTAGGCTGGCGGACAACGTCTAAAGGATAAGGAATCTCGTGATGGCCGCTGCCAATAAGCCGACGACGAAGTTGCTCGAAGAGGGCGAACTATTCGACACAAAACAGATGTCCGCGACCGGCGGCGCCACGATGCCGCGGCATAAAGCGTCCCGGGAGTCGGCGCTGATCGTGACCCACGGGCAGTGCGTGGTGAAGTTCGACGAGGAAAACCGCGTCCTGGAGCAGGGTGAATCGGTGATCCTGCCGGAGGATGCGTGGCACGCGGTGCAGGCGGACCCGGAGTTCACAGCCGTGCACATCATGCCTAAGGGCATTCGCTTCACCTTCTCCGGGTAGCTGTCCGCGTGCGTCCATCATGCGGGCGTCAACCTGTCCTACGTATGGCCTGCCCGAGGCCTCTCAGGATCGTGACACTTACGTGGCGCTATGGGTGGGGAAGGGGTGCAACGCTTGCGTAGTCGCACGGATTCAATGCTCGGGGTTAGAGGGGGGATCCCTGGGGTGGGGCGTGTTCTGCCAGCGCTGTGCGGGTTTCCTGACGTATTGATCACGCCTTTCTGCTGATGTTGCAAAAAATGTGTAGACAACCTGTAGGTTGTGCATTATGACTCAGACAAACCACAGTAACCATAATGGCGTCATGACGGTCGTCGTGCCGGCGGCTGGCATGGGCACTCGGTTTCTGCCGGCCACGAAGACGGTGCCGAAGGAACTGCTTCCGGTGGTGGACACCCCCGGCATCGAGTTGATCGCGGAGGAGGCCGCGGAGTTAGGGGCGTCGCGTTTGGCGGTGATCACCGCTCCGTCCAAGGATGGGGTGCTGGCGCACTTCGGTGATTTCTCGGGCTTGGTGGAGACGCTGGAGTCCCGGGACAAGGGCGAGCAGGTGGCCAAGGTCAAGCGTGCCGGTGAGTTGATTCAGCCGGTGGCCGTGGAGCAGGAGCAGCCGCTGGGATTAGGACATGCGGTCGGGCTGGCGGAGAGCGCGCTCGATGAGGATGAAGATGCGTTCGCGGTCATGCTGCCGGATGACCTGGTGTTGGCTGAGGCCGGTGGCGCGGGTGTGCTGGAGTTGATGTGCCGGGTGCGGCAGCAGTTCGGCGGCAGCGTGCTGTGCGCGTTCGAGGTCGAGCGCGATGAGGTGTTCAATTACGGTGTCTTCGAGGTCGAGGAGATCGACGGGGCGTCCGGGTTGCCGGGTGAGTTAGTGAAGTCGGTGGCCGGGATGGTGGAGAAGCCGGAGCCAGCGGCGGCCCCGTCGACGTTGGCGGCTGCGGGGCGGTACTTGCTGGACCGTTCCGTGTTCGATGCCTTGCGTCGCATCACCCCGGGCAAAGGCGGCGAGTTGCAGCTGACGGACGCGATTGAACTGATGATTCAGGAAGGGCACCCGGTACACGTGGTGGTGCACACGGGTAAACGGCATGATCTGGGTAATCCGGCCGGGTACATTCCGGCGAACGTGGACTTCGGTCTGCGTCACCCCAAGTATGGCCCGGCGTTGTATCGCTCCATCAAGCAGGTCATCGCTGACTTCGAGGCCGAGCAGGAGCGCCTGGCGACGACGGAGGCCGATGAGCTGGTGGAAAAAGCCGCAGAATCACCCCTGTCGGTGTCGCCGGGTCGATAATGGGCTCGTACCGCCTCACACCTTCTCCCCCGTCTTCATTTCCCTGCACTATTTCATCGACAGCCGGATGTTCAGGTAACGGGCCATCCCCACATATCTCTAACTTTTGAAGAGGAATTATGAGTGAAACGACCTCGGCGCGTCCCCGCGTCGCCGTGTACGGCCTGGGATACGTCGGTCTGGCGATGGCGGTCCTGCTGGCGCGTAAAGCGAATGTGACCGCGATTGACATCGACGAGAATAAGATCGACATGATCGCCCGGGGCGTCAGCCCGCTGATCGACGCGGACATCGTTGAGCAGCTGCCGCAGTACACAGACTCCATCACCGCCACCGCCACGGCTCCGACCGATCACAGTGAGTTCGACTTCGTGGTGATCGCGACACCGACGAACTACGATCCCGACCGCAACTACTTCGACACCTCGTCGGTGGAAGCGATCCTGACGTCGATCAACGACGAGGACACGTCGACGGCCGTGGTCATCAAATCCACCATCCCGATCGGCTACACCGCCCGGATGGCGGAGCGCTGCTCTAACGTCAAGCTCATCTTCAGCCCGGAGTTCTTGCGGGAGGGCAGGGCGCTCTACGACAACCTCCACCCTGACCGGATCGTCGTGTCGAACGAGCATCCGGAGGGCGCAGCCTTCGCCGAGCTGTTAGTTTCCTGCACCGACATGGAAAACCCGCCGACCCTGCAATGCGCCTCGACGGAGGCCGAGGCCATCAAGCTGTTCGCCAATACTTTCCTGGCCACGCGCGTGTCCTTTTTCAATGAGCTGGACACCTACGCGCTGCGGCACGGGTTGGATTCCTCGGCGATCATCAAGGGGGTGAGCTTAGATTCCCGGATCGGCGACTACTACAACAATCCCAGTTTCGGTTACGGCGGTTACTGCCTGCCGAAGGACAGCCGCCAGTTGCTGGCCAACTACGCTGGCGTTCCGCAGTCGCTGATCTCGGCGACGGTGGATTCCAACGCCGTGCGTAAAAAGTTCATCGTGGACGCCATCGCCTGCGACAACCCTGCTGTCGTCGGGGTCAACACCTTGGCGATGAAGGCCGGTTCCGATAACTTCCGTTCCTCGTCGGTCTTCGACATCATCAGCGGGCTGCAGGAGCGCGGTATTCGAGTGTTGGTTTTCGACGAGGCCATCGAGAACCCCGCCGAATTCGATTTCGACGTGGTCGACTCCCTGGAAGAGTTGAAGCGGGAGTCGGACGTCATCCTCGCCAATCGCGTCACCCCTGAGTTGGCGGATGTGATGGACAAGGTGTTCACCCGCGACATCTACCACCGCGACTAAAGTCCTGTCCCGACCCGTCGGGCATGCATTAGAGGATCTCCCACCTTTCTGCGGTGGGAGATCCTCTCCTTTCGCCCGGCTCAGGAGAGCCAGTTCCTTTCACCCAGACGGGATGTCTGGCGCGATTGCTTGCTGTTTTGATCAGCGGCGCCCGCGGGCCGGTCGAGCGAGTTCCGTGGGGCCGCAGAAACAAGGGGCACTCTTCGGGGGTGATCGGAGGGGGCGGTGCCGCGGCTAATTTACGCGCGGATCATTCATATATTTGATCTAAAAAGTATTCTCATTCACCTTTCTCCTGCCTGAAAGAAGTTTGAGGATAGAAAATGCGGTGGAGGGGGTGTCTCTCAGGATCGCTGTGTATACATAGTTTTGCCAGGTGGCCGTGAGGGCGGGTGCTCCTAGGCGTCGACGTCGTTCAAAAATTACGCTCCTTTTGCGGGGGAGATAAATTTTCCCGCAGCGTAGGGCGTTTTTGGTGAGATGTTTTCGCCAGGCGAGTGGCGCGGGCGGGTTGTGGATAAGTTTGCCAACTTGTCTTCCTAACTCTAGTTGCCGTGTTACTCTATCGATGTTCCCGCTGACAGGGGAGTCTCAGCAAGTAAGGATTTTTCTTTGCTGTTTCTGAGATCTCGCCGGGGCAGAGATGCATCGCACTCCCGTTCAGACGTGAATGCATGCCAATCCCAGACCTTTTGCAAGGTTGCTTCCCTACTTACTTCCCTGAACAACTTCTCCTAACTGGATGTGGTGTTGATGAACGAATGGAAAATGATCACTCGAGCGATCCGCTCGCGGTGGTGGGTAATCGTGCTCGTGGCCGCAGCGGTCACTGCGCTCGGAGCCACGGTTGTGGCGCAGCGCCTTGAACTGTACGAAGCCAACGCCCGCGTGGGCATCCAGGTCATGGCGACCACGGACGACAGCTCCGGGCTGTACCAGGGCTCTCTCGCGGCGGAGTCGAAGGTCGCCTCCTATTCGGAACTGATCAGTTCGGATCAGCTCCTGGAGATCGCTTCGGTCAACTCCGGCCTCTCCGCCGAAGAACTCCGGGTCAACGTGAGCACTGAGCGGCTCGAGGACACCGTCCTTTTCGATGTCAGGGCCATCGCTCACTCCCCGGAGGCCGCGGTCCTCCGCGCCAACGCCGTCGCCGACGCCTATCCGGATTTCGTGGCCGAGTTGGAAATTCCGAACGCAGATTCCAGCCCGCTCGCCTACGCCGTCGTGATGGATTCGGCCCGGCCGCTGGAGGCGCCCCTGCCCCCGACGAATACGCAGCTGATCATCCTCAGCCTGGTCGCGGGGCTGGCGCTGGGCCTGGGGCTGGCGCTGCTCATCGACTTCCTGGACAAGCGCATCCGCCGCACGGAAGACATCCGCGAGATCGCCGCCGACACGCCGATCATCGGCGAAATCCCCGAAGGCAAGCGCGCCGGCGAGAAGGGGCTGGTCGACTTCCAAGGTGGTTACTCCCCGGTGGCGGAGGCAATGCGCAATCTGCGCACTCAGATCCGCTTCCTCGGCGGCGGCCCACAGGTGATGATGGTCACTTCGGCCATGCCGGGGGAGGGCAAAAGCTTCGTCACCAGCAATCTCTCCCGTTCCTTCGTGGAGGCCGGCGAGCGTGTGCTGCTGCTCAACGCTGATTTGCGGGCGCCGACCATCGAGAAGATCTTCCACGTCTCCGGCCGCACCGGCCTCTCCAACGTTTTGGCCGGCCAGGTTGATCTCAAGGACGTGGTCATCCCCGGCAAGAACGGCGACCCGGACATCGTCCCGACCGGTCCGACTCCGGCAAACCCTTCCGAGCTGCTCGGACTGGACCGGATGAAGCATCTTTTGCTCGAGGCGCGGAAGCAGTACGACATCGTCCTCATCGACGTGTCCCCGGTGGTCGCCGTCACGGACCCGCTCGTCCTGGCACCCCATGTCGACGCCGTCATCGTGGTCAGCCGCATTGGTTCCAGCGCCTCTCCGCGGCTGGCTCGTACGCTCCAGCTGCTCACGAACGCCGGAGTGTCCACCAGCGGCATCGTGGCTAACGGCGTGTCGCGCGCCACTGCGCTCCAGGGCTCCTTCAACCTCCGCTACGGCTCCTACGGTTCGGGGAACCTGGAGGTGGCGCCCCTGTACGCCACCAGGTCAACTCCGACGGAAGAAGCGGCCCAGCTCCCGGCCGGTTCCACCGCCGCCGGTCACGTCGGAAACTGATCCCTCATGGCCCAACTGAATTCGTCCCACCCTTCCCACCCCGCGATGGCGGTGAGAGCGTCTTCGATGCACTCGGCCACGAGAGCAAACTCAGATTCCGGGTGGCCGAACGGGTCGGCGACGTCACCGCGGAGGACACCCTGCCGCAGCCGACGCAGGTCGCGCCAGGAACCGCCCGGATGGCGCCGGACAATCTCCGCCAACTCCAGCACCGTGAACGTCTTGTCCGCGGCCGCCGGAGTCAGCGCGACCACCGCCTCCGCGTGGGCATCTTCCATGCAGAGAACCAAGCCCGCCCGCGCCACCGCCGCGGCGGTGAGCGGCCGGGACCTAAAAGCGTCGATGAGATTCGCATCGACGTCCCGGGCGGCCAGCTGGGCCGCCGCAGAAGAATCCATCACTAGCCCCGGACGAGCCCAGATTCCAATGCTGGAAGCCCGAGGGAAGCAGACCAACGAATTCCAAATCCCCTCTGCCATCGGGGAGCGGCAGATATTTGCCGTACACACAAACATCACATCTGGCACACAAACACCTTACCTATGGAGGACAACGTGACCGTCCACTTTGAGAAACGGCGCCGCGAGGGAAGCGTGCCTTGGGCATTTGCCGACCTGCTGCTGTGGGTGCCGGCCGGCCTTCTCGCCACCTGGGTGCGCCTCGATTTCACCGTGCTGGTCATCAGCGGATTGACCAGCTGGGTAATCAGCACCTTCCTGATTATGGCCGTGCTCCACCTGCTCATGGGATCACTGCTCGGGGCTTATCCCCCCAAGACTCGCTTCGACCCCCTGGGCAGGCAGAGCCTTGGCGTGATCGCCCTGTCGGCCACCGTGGCCGGAATCGTCGGGGTCGTGATCCTCTCGGCGGCCCCAGTCGTCGAACTGCCTCGATCGGTGCCGTTGATCTCCGCCTTGCTCGTCATCCTCGGCGCCTTCCTGCTGCGTACGGCCCTGCTGGCCTGGAACACCTACCAGCTCCACAGCCGGGAGCCAGTCATCGTCATCGGCGCCGGTTTGCTGGGCCGCCACATCATCGCCGAACTCGGCGATCCGCAGCTGGGCAACGACATGGCGATCAAGGCCGTCCTCGACGACAACCCGCGCATGCACGGCGCTCGTCTCCACGGCGTCAAGGTTCGGGGCGGTCTCGATCAGATTTCGGAGGTCGCGGCACAGACCGGGGCCACGACCCTGATCGTCGCTATCAATGGCCTCGGCCCGACCGTCAAGAGCAAGATCACTGCCGTCGCCGCAGAACTCGGACTCAAGGTCCTCGTCGTGCCGACGATGGAGGAGATCAACCGGATCGGTTCGCTGGAACTTCAGGAACTGGACCTGACCTCGCTGATGGGACGTGACCAGATCGTCCTGGACGAAGACTCCATCAGCGGCCTGATCCGTGGCCGGCGCGTGCTGGTCACCGGCGCCGGTGGCTCCATCGGCTCCGAACTGGCCCGCCAGATCCACAAGTACGGGCCCAGCGAGCTGATCATGCTCGACCGCGATGAGGGCGGCCTGCACCACACCCAGCTGTCCATCTACGGCCACGCCATGCTCGACTCGAAGAACATCGTGCTCGCCGACATCCGCGATGCCGCTCGCCTCAAGGAGATCTTCCTCGAGTGCCGACCGGAAGTCGTCCTGCACGCCGCGGCGCTCAAGCACCAACCCCTGCTGGAGATGTACCCGCAGGAAGCCTGGCTGACCAACGTGGAAGGCACCCGGAACGTGCTGGACGCGTCAGTGGCTTGCCGCACGGAGGTCGTGGTCAACGTCTCCACGGACAAGGCCGCCAACCCGGTCTGCGCGCTAGGCGACTCCAAGCGCATCGCCGAGCGGATCACCGCCGCCTACGGCGCGGAATACCCCGGCACCTGGGTGTCGGTCCGTTTCGGCAACGTGCTGGGCTCCCGCGGCTCGGTCATCGAGACCTTCCGCCGCCAGATCGAAACCGGCGGGCCGGTCACCGTCACTCACCCCGAGGTGCGTCGCTACTTCATGACCATTCCGGAGGCCGCCCAGCTGGTGCTCCAAGCAGCGGTCGTCGGGGAATCCGGCGAAACGCTGGTCCTGGACATGGGCAGCCCCATGCCCATCGTCGAACTGGCCCAGGGCCTGATGAAGATCGCCGGCCGCGACGATCTCGAGATCGTGTACACGGGTCTGCGCCCCGGCGAGAAAATGTCCGAAGAACTACTCGACGACCGCGAGGACCCTATCCGTGCGGATCGCCACCCCATGATCTCCGAAGTACGCGTCGAGCCGCTGACCCAGCTGCCGGATTGCGCACCGGACGCCAACAACACTCTCCGTGCCCTGGCACGGACTGCTCACAGCGAGGAGCCGAGCCTGCTATGACCATCCATACCCTCCCCACGACCGACGGCACCACCTACGACGGCAAGACCGTCCTGGTCAGCGGCGGAACTGGAAGTTTCGGCCACACCGTCGTCGAAAGAATCCTGCGCACCGACGTCAAACAAGTGCGCGTCTTCTCCCGCGACGAAGCCAAACAGGATCAGATGCGCCACCGCATCGGGGACGACCGGGTCCAGTACATCATCGGCGACGTCCGAGACGAGGCGTCCGTGCGCGGCGCCATGCGCGGCGTCGACCACGTCTTCCACGCAGCGGCCCTCAAGCAGGTCCCCAGCTGCGAGTTCTTCCCCGAACAGGCCGTGGCCACCAATGTCCGTGGCTCCCACAACATCATCAATGAGGCGGAAGAAGCCGGCGTGACCTCGGTGGTGTGTCTGTCCACCGACAAGGCCGTCTATCCGGTCAACGCCATGGGCATGACCAAGGCCTTGATGGAGAAGCTCGCCCGAGCACATGCCCGGCGCGTCAACGGCGTCTCCACCACGGTGTCCTGCGTGCGCTACGGCAACGTCATGTACTCCCGCGGATCGGTGATCCCGTTGTTCGTCAATCAGCTGAAAGCCGGCAAGACCCTGACGGTGACGGACCCCACCATGACCCGTTTCATGATGACCCTGCGCGAGTCCGTCGACTTGGTCGAGCGTGCCTTCCGCGACGCCACCCAGGGCGACGTGTTCATTCAGAAGGCGCCGGCCACCACGGTCGGCGACCTGGCCAACGTCATGTGTGAGCTGTTCGGCCACGCCCCCGCGTACGAGAGCATCGGCGTGCGTCACGGTGAGAAGCTGCACGAGACTCTGGCGACCCGCGAGGAGCTGACTTTCGCCGAGGACTTCGGAGACCATCTGCGTTTGCCGGTCGACGAGAAGCGCCTCGACTATGACCACTTCGTCTCCGCCGGCGTCGAGGGGCTTAACCGCGGCGAGGATTTTGATTCCGACAACGTTGAGCGGATGACGGTGCGGGCGCTCGGAGCCAAGCTGCTTGAGGTTCCTGAGCTGCGGGTAGAACTCATCGACGCCGGCCGCGACCTTCACCTCCTCGACGAGAAGTACGGCACGGACTTGAGCTGCCTGGTGCCGGATCCGAGCCGTCGCGATTCGAAGTGGGCGATGGCGCGTTAAGTCTTCTTCGCTAGCCCGGCCCCCGCATGGGCCGGGCTAGCGGTTGTTTTCCGCTGTCCCGTTGATTCACCTCAGGCCGGCCCCCGGCTCGCATCACGAAAAGGAATGCCTTCTCTATGGATAACCCGAAAATCTACCTCTCCTCCCCGGACGTGACCTCAGTAGAGGAAGCCGCCGTGGTCCGCGCCATGCGCTCCGGTTGGATCGCCCCGCTCGGACCTGAGGTCAACGCCTTCGAAGCGGAACTGGCCGAATACAGCGGGCGCGCCCACGCCGTGGCCTTGTCGTCGGGCACCGCGGCGCTGCACCTGGCGCTGCTGACCATGGGTGTCGGGCCCGGCGACAAGGTCCTGACCTCCTCGATGACGTTCGCCGCCACGGCCAACGCCATCCTCTACACCGGCGCGGAGCCCGTGTTCGTCGACGCCGACGAGACCGGCAACATGAACCCGGACCTGCTGGAAGAGGCCTTCACCACCTTGGAGGCAGAGGGCGAGAGCTCGTGTGTGGTCGTCCCGGTCGACCTGCTGGGCAAGGTGGCCAACCACGAACGCATCGGTGAGATCGCCACCCGCCACGGCGCCGGCGTGCTTTCCGACGCCGCGGAATCCCTGGGCGCCACTCGTCACGGACGCCCCGCCGCGGGCTTTGGCTCCGCCGCCGCCGTGTCCTTCAACGGCAACAAGATCATGACCACCTCCGGTGGCGGAGCCCTGCTGACCGATCACTCGGACATCGCCGACCATGTGCGCTACCTGGCCACCCAGGCCCGTCAGCCCGTCGTGCACTACGAGCACACCGACGTCGGCTACAACTACCGGCTGTCCAACATTCTCGCCGCCCTGGGCCGTGCGCAGCTGTCGCGCCTCGACGAAATGATCGAGCGTCGCCGCCAGCACCGCCTGCGCTACCACGAGCTCTTCGCCGACGTCCCCGGCGTGAGCATGTTCGGCGAACCCTCCGGCGCGACCGGGGGAGACACCCGGGATAACTTCTGGCTGACCTCGATCATCGTCGACCCGGCCGAGGCGGGCTTCACCGCCGAGGAGCTCCAGCTCCACCTCGCCGAGCACAACATCGAGGCCCGCCCGCTGTGGAAGCCGATGCACCTGCAGCCGGTGCACGCGCATCGCCGCGCCTTCGTCGACGGCACTGGCGAGCGGCTCTTCGAGACCGGGATCTCGCTGCCCAGCGGATCGGCGCTCACCGACGAGCAGATCCAGCGGATCACCGACGCCATCGACGCCTTCCTGCCGGCCGACGTAGCGGCGGCGCGGCGATGAACATCCTCCTCTCTTCTGTGGGCCGGCGCCCCTACCTGGTGCGCTGGTTCTGTGAGGCGTTGACGGCCAACGGCATCGACGGCAAGGTGATCGCCGCCGATCTGGATCCGCGTTCGCCCTCCCGCGCGTTCGCCGACGACTTTGTCGAGGCCCCCCGGGTGACCGATCCCGGTTACCGACAGTGGCTGCAGTCTTTCCTCGCCGACCATGAGGTCCGCCTCGCCGTGTCCATCAACGACTTCGAACTCTCCACCTGGGCCCAGCTGCCGACCACGCCCGAGTGGGACCCGCTCGTGCGCCTGACCGCCGAGAGCCAACGCCTGGTGGAGGACAAATACGCGATGAGCCTCGCTTTCGCGGAGCAGGGCATGAACGTGCCCCAGACCTGGCTCGGTGGCTCCACCGGCCGGGCGGTCGACGAAACCCGGGAGGGCTGTGGCTTCGTGGTCAAGGGGCGCTTCGGCAGCGCGTCCCGTGGCCTGCGCTTCACTGACGTCGCCGGGCTCAACGCCGCCGTCGCCGAGGCCACCCGCGAAGTCACCGACCAACAGGGCCGCCCCGCCCACGAACAACGCGCCATCGACCCCCGCGAACTGGTTATCGTCCAGGACCGCATCGTCGGCCCCGAATATGGCCTCGACGTCGTCTGCGACCTGGACAACACCTACGCCGGGGTGCTCGCCCGGCGCAAGATCGACATGCGCTCCGGTGAAACCGACCGGGCCGAATCCGTCGCCGCGGACGACTTCGTCGACGTCGCACGCCGACTCGCTGACGTGGTGCCGCACGCGGGCACCATCGACGTGGACGTCATGGTCGACGCCGACGGCACCCCGTACGTCATCGACGTCAACCCGCGTTTCGGCGGCGGCTACCCGTTCTCACACTTGGCGGGCGCGCGCGTCCCGCACGCCTACGTCGCCTGGGCCGCCGGGCTGCCGGCGCCCGACGAATGGTTGCGGACCGACGCCGGCGTCGTCTCCGGCAAGTACGTGGAGACGGTCCGGATCATCTGACCCGGCCTTCGTCGCAACCCCGCTCGTTCATCCAGACCAAGAAAGACATCGCCATGAAGGTTCTCCTCGTTTCCCAGTACTTCCCGCCGGAAGACGCCACCATCGCCGCCACCATCGCCCATGACCTGGCCTACCGGGGCCACGAGGTGCGAGTGCTGACCGGGTTCCCGAACTACCCGCACGGCAAAATTTTCGACGGCTACCCGCAGCGCTGGCGCCAGTACGAGCGTCACGGCGACGTCGACGTGCTGCGCGTGCCGCTGTTTGCCGACCACTCCTTGAACCCGGTGGCACGCACCGCCAACTACGCCTCCTTCGGACTGTCCGCCGCGACGGCGCGCAGCTTCGCCCAAGACGTCGACGTCGTCTACATCTACGCCACCCAGATGACCCCGGCGCTGGGACCCTGGCTGTGGCGCATCCTCGGCGGGGCGCCGTACGTGCTGCACGTCCAAGATCTATGGCCGGACTCGATCACCGGGTCCTCCCTGGTCGGGGGGTCCCGGGCGGGCAAGGCGATTGACGCGGCGCTTAACCCGTGGCTGCGCAACGTCTACCGCCGCGCCGGCGGCGTGATCGGCATCGCCCCGACGATGGTCGAAACCCTGATCGAGCGGGGCGCCCCCGCCGAGCGGACCAGCCTGGTGTACAACTGGGCCAACGAAGACGACCCTTCGAAGTATCAGAAGCGCCCCGCCGACGATCCGCGTGTCCGCTTCCTCTACGCCGGCAACGTCGGCGACATGCAGGACGTGGAGACCATCGTGCGGGCAGCGAAACTCGCGGAGGATGCGCCGGTGAAGGTCACCGTCATCGGCGGGGGAGTGGCCAAGGAACGGGTGCAGAAGGTCGCCGCGGAGCTCGACGTCACCAACGTCGAATTCCGTGACCCCGTGCCCCTCGAAGACATGGCAGACGTCTACGCTGAGGCCGACTTCTCGCTGGTCACGCTCAAGGATTTGCCGAATTTCCGGGGGACGATCCCCTCGAAGTTCCAGAGCTCCCTGGCCGAGGGTCTGCCCGTGGTCACCACGGTGCAGGGCGATCTGCGGGGGCTGGTCGAGGACCTCGACCTCGGCTTCACCGCCGAGTCGGAGGATCCCGCCTCCCTGGCCGCCGCCATGCGTCAGGCCGCCGCGTTGACCGCCGTCGGCTACGACGAGTTGCGCCGCCGCACCCGAGAGACCTACTACCGGGAATTCTCGCTGCACTCGGGCCTCGACGCCATCGAGGCCACCCTGGTGGACGCGGCGGGCGTCCGAGAGCTGCAGAACAACTAGATCAGCACCCGCCCACCATCGAAGGAGTCGAGGAAGCCCATGAACGCCGTCGACGCCCTTCACGACATCAGAGGTCGCCATCGTGTTTAAAAGCCTTGTCCTTCGGCTGATCCGCAGTCAGCGGGTGGCCTTCGCCGTGTTCGGCAACGGGATGTTCAGCCTCGCCAGCTTTGCCCTGTCCATTGCCGTCGCCCGGTCGAGTTCCATCGAAGAGTTCGGCGCCTTTTCTTTCGCGCTGGTCGCATACCTCTTCGCCTCCGGCCTGATGCACGCCGCGCTGACCGACACGTCGCTGTCACGCCCGGACGACCCCGCCACCTTCACCCGGGCCTGCCAGCGAGCGTCGCTGCTGGGCCTGGTCACCGCCGTCGTGCTGGTGACCTGGGGCGCGGTCGCGGGCAACGACTACCTGCTGATCTTCGGCTTCGCCGCCCACGGGGTGCTGATGATGGACTTCCTGCGCACCTTCGACTCGGCCGCCGGTTCCGCCGCGCGCGCCATGGCCGCGACCTCCCTGTGGGCGCTGGGTTCGTTGAGCGCCAGCCTGATCGCGATCTTCGTCGGCCTCAACCCGGTCGTGGTGTTCGCGGCCTGGGCCTTCAGCGGCGCCCTCTGCGGATACGCCACGATGGCCGTCGTCAAAGCGCCGCTGTTGCCGATGTGGCAGCGGGAACGCCTCGACACCCAGGCGGCCGGATACTTCTCGGGCGACTACCTGATCGGCCAGGGCGGCATCCATTTGACCACCGGCCTGCTCGGCATCGTCGGCGACGCCCGCGTCCTCGGCGGCGTGCGCGGAGCCGGCACCCTGCTGGGGCCGATGAACCTGATCGCCACCACCGCCAGTTCACTCATGCTGCCGTTTTTGGCACGTGACAACGACGATCCCGCCCAACAGCGTCGATCGGCCCTGGCCGCCGTGGCGGTGCAAGTCGCCGTCCTCGCCCCCCTGCTCGTGGTGGTCCAATTCATCCCGGATTCCCTGGGCGAACAGTTGCTCGGCGAAACCTGGCAGGTCGCCGCCCTAGCCATCCTGCCCCTCAGCCTGGACTCGATCTTCTCCGTGGCCACCGGCGTCGCGATCTCCGGTCACCGCGTCAACTTCGCGGGGGCCCGGAGCCTGTTGATCCGCTTCGGTCTCGGCGTCCCCCGCCCGTTCGTGGTGCTGTTCGGCGCCTACCAGTGGGGCGTCGCCGGTGCCGCTTGGGCGATGGCGTTCTTCGCCGTGATCAGCGCCGTGATCTGGTGGATCAGCTACTGGGATCTCGGACGTCAGGCGATCCAGAAAGCCGCGGAGGAAAACACGGACGAAGAATCCGAGAAGCCCGCGGTCAACGTCGACGGCGAGTACACCGCCACGGAACCCCTCAGCGTCGCTCAACCACAGCGACCGACCAGCCACAGAAAGTGAAGATAATCGAAGTGTCCGGATACCCGAAAACATTGGTCCGCAACACCGTGGGCGCCGGCAGATACCGCCGCGGCCGACAGGACAAAGACCTTTTCCTCCACCCGCCGTCCCCGGAGGAGATCGCCCGCCGTCAGATCGAGGGATTCAATCGCACGTGGGCCCACGCGCTGATGCTGCCCTTCTACCAAAAGATAGCGGCCGAGCGTGACCTGCCGACCGCCATCACCGGGTTGGACGAGTTGGACGCATGGCCGGTGATCACCAAAGACGTGCTGCGCGCTCACGAAGAGCTGCTGTGGGACGGAATGGACCGTTCCCGGGCCTACACGACCTCGGGATCGACCTCCACGCCCTTCAGTTTCCCCGCCGACGACCGCGACTTCGCCCCCCGGTACTCCGCCATGTGGTCCTACCGCGCGGCCGCCGGCCTGGCGCCCTTCGACGGCTTCGCTGCTTTCCACGACATCCACCCCGGGTCGGTGACCTCCCGCGTCGGCATCCAGGCCAACCTGCTCAAACAACGGCTCAAAGACACGTTGAACAACTCGTGGATGTTTGAGCCCCTGCCGACGGACGAATCCGAACTCGACGAACAGTTGCTCCGTCTCACCCGGAAACGGCCGGAATACCTGGTCGGGCGCACGTACTCGCTCAACCGGCTGGCGCGACGCGCCCACGAGACCGGCATCCTGCGCAAGGCCGACTACACCCCCAGATACACCATCCTGACCAGCGAAAGAATCACCGAGGAAGACGTACGGATCGTGGCCGAGGGTTTCGACACCCAAGTCCTCTCCGAATACGGCTCCGTCGAACTCGGGGTGATCGCCGCGTCGTTGCCCGATCAGACCTGGCCGATGCGGGTCATCTGGCACTACACCATCCTGCGCGCCGACCCGGAAGGCAACGCCTTGGTGACCACCATCGCCGAGCGCGGTTTCCCGCTGATCAACTACCAGCTCGGAGACACCATTGAACCGGAGCTGACCGGGCCAGGCGGCACGGTGCTCGAACTCGGGCCGGTCAAAGGACGCCTGGTGGACATCCTCACCCTCCCGGACAGTGACGACGTCCACCACACCTACGAGGGATGGAGCCTGGCGGAAGCCGTGCTCGAGCTGCCCGACGTCCACGCCGTCCAGCTCGTCGAACACGAGGATTCCGTGACGATCCTGGTCGTCGCGCCGGGAATCGATGAACGCCGCTACCGGCGCCGCGCCGCTGAATCCGTGCAGTCCACTTACCCAGAACTGAAAGAAGGCTCAGTCCAGTTGGCGTTGATCGACGAGATGATTCCCAGCACCCGGGGCAAAAAATTGCTCATGGTCCCGGAACACAACGTCGACCTCGACTCGCTGAACGTGGCTTCGCTGAACTGAGCGCGTGGCCGCAGCCAGCACCACATCACCCCTTTGCCACCTCTATTGCAGGAGCTTAAGACTATGACTTCATCACAGACCTCCGCATCCGTTGACCGTTACCGGGTGGTCATTCCCACCGCGTTTTATGTGCCCGCTTTCCTGGGCGGCGGCCCAATTCAGACGCTGAAAGCGTTGATCGAGGAGTCGCCGGAAAACTTCGACACCAAGGTCATCTGCGCCAACCACGACCTCGGGGAGACAGCGCCGCTGGTGGAGCGTCCGAACGAATGGCACACGGTCGGCCGCGCGGACGTGCGCTACGTGCAGGACGGGATGCGTCCGCTGGTGGATGCGTTCCGCGCCACGTCGGACGCCGATGTCGTGTATCTCAATTCCTTGTTCAACCCCACTTTCTCGCTGCTGCCCCTGGCGCTGCGTTCTTTGGGGTGGTGGAAAGACGCCGACGTGCTGGTCGCCCCGCGCGGTGAGTTGTATCCGGGCGCGTTGGCCCAGAAGCCACGGAAGAAGCAACTGTTTCTCCGGGCGTTCAAAGCGCTCGGGCTGCCCAAGAAAGTGGTCTGGCACGCGTCGACGGAGGATGAGGCGCAGCAGATCCGCGCTCTCTTCGGCGCAGACTCCCGCATTGCGGTCCGCGAGAATGAGACCTCTCTGCCCCGTGCGGCGACTCAGCGACAGGCCCGGGAGCAGGGGCCGTTGCGGCTGGTCTTTGCTAGCCGGCTTCATCCGAAGAAGGGGCTGGACATTCTGCTGACGGCGCTCGCCGAGGTCACCGAACCCGTCGAAGTGCGGATCGTGGGGGCCTTCGCCGACGACGAGTACGAGCAGATCTGTGACGCTCTCGTGCGGGAGTTGCCGGAAAATGTGTCGGTGCGTTTCTGCGGCGGCCTGCCCCGCGAGGAGGTCCTCGCCGAGATGCGTCACGCCGATATGATGGCCTTCCCGACGACCGGCGAAAACTTCGGGCACGTCATCGCAGAGGCGTTGTCTGAGTCCTGCCCGGTCATGTGCAGCGAGAACACACCCTGGACCGAGACGCTCACCGCTGGCGGTGGCGTCGCGGTGGCGCCGAACTCGCCTGAGGCCTGGACCGCCGAGCTCAACGGCTACGCCGCCCGCGGTGCGCAGGCGTGGGCGGACGCCACCGACGCCGCGGGCGTCGCGTACGACGCCTGGCGCAACGCCCCGAAGGGGCGACACGTCTTCGAGTTAGTCCGGCAGCAGTCCGTTCGGATCTGACCGGGCGCCGAACCTAAAACCGTTTGCCCCGCATCCTCGCCCGAGGATGCGGGGCAAACGGTTTTAGTCATGTTCCTTCCGTTAGCGCGGTAAGCGTCTTATCTGCCTGCCGCCACCGGGGAAAAAGAGGTGGGCTGATGGTGCTGACCCACCTGGGCCTTAACTGCGTCGTCAGGATCGGCCGACACCCGCTGCGGCGTAGACAGCAGCAGGATGAGGTAGACGCCAAGCATGGACGCGCCGGCGGAGAGCAACCAATCCTCGAAGAAGGTATTCACGAGCACGCCAACCGTCAACGCCAGCATGACCGGGTCTCGGCGGGACCACCAGACATAGCTGAGGACGACGAACACCCCGACGAAGGACAGGATCATCCCGAACTCCGCGAACAGCCGGAAATACGAGTTGTGGTCGACCATGAAAGGCGTCGCGCCATGGCCGGCTCCCAACCACCGATTGACGCTGATGAACTCGACCGCCGCCTCCCATCGATCCGACCTAGTGTTGGAGGTGCGCAAAATGGAGGTGGAGTCAGCACTGAGCTGCTCAAGCGCCCATGTGACCCAGAAGTACAGCGGGTAGAGCACCGGGATAGCCACACCGGCCAGGACAATGCGGTAACGCCATCCGAGCTGGGCGCCGAGAACCACCAACAAGGTGACGATGGCGGCCATGAGCGCCGCTCTCGAACCGGTGGCGGTGATGAGCACCAGGCCGGCCGGCACCGCCCAGAGCCAGGTTTTCAGGCCCCTCCACAGCGAAGATCCGACGAAGAGGAATGTGACGATGCCCAGCGTGTTGGCGTTGGTGAACATGCCGCGGGCGCGGCCTTCCCACCAGCCGTCTGGCAGCAGAAGGAAGACGGCGCACACCGCGACGATGACGAGGAGGACCAGGAAGACGGTTCGTCGGATGGTCTCCGCGCTCAACAGCGTCCGGAAGGTGAGCAGGAACAACAGCAGGATGACCCAGGCCCCCGCCGCCGTAAGTGTGTCCATCGGCATCCTCGACCAGAGCAGGCTGACAAAAGCCAACACGGTGAAGATGCTGAAGGGCAGCAGGGGCGGGAGGACGGAGGGGGTCGTTTCCCGGATTTTTTTGATGGCCGCAGGTAAGTGTGGCAGCAGCACGACGGCCAGAGCGACACGCATCGCGGGATGCCCGAATTGGGTCACAGACAGCAACGACAGGCCCAGCCCCAGCGCCAGGGCGAAGGCCGGACGTCGATGGAAGAGAATGATGAGCCAGATCAGGGCGGGCGCAAACGCGATTCCGGTGAAGATGAGAGTCAGGGTGAGGGGCACTGTGTCCACAGCGTCTCCTAGTGCGAAGTGAAAGGGTGGGGTGATTGGTGAGCGTCCGTCATACGCGCACACCGGTGCGCATGTGGTGCGTTGTGGCGGTGGATCGGATCAGGTTGAGCACGCGTCGGGAAGAATCCGCGATGCGGTAGTCGTCCGGCGTGACGGTGGCGCCCTGGGCGTCCCACTGCCGCAGCGTCAGCTCGATGGAGTCGATCACGTCGACCGGGGCAAGTCCGGTGCAGATGATCGCGCCGGTGTCGATGGCCTCGGGGCGTTCGATGGCGTCGCGTAGCGTGACCGCCGGGAAACCCAGGATCGTCGACTCCTCAGAGATCGTGCCCGAGTCGGAGACCACACACTTCGCGTTGAGCTGTAGGTGGTTGTAGTCGTGGAAGCCCATCGCCGGGTGGAAACGGACGTCGCCCTCGGCCTTCAGGTCGTACTGCTCGAGCCGCTTTTTCGTGCGCGGGTGTGTGGACACCAGCACCGGGCAGTCGAAGTGGTTGGCGATGGCGGCCAGGGATTCGACGACCTGGGTGAGCCGGTCTTCCCGGTCGACGTTTTCCTCGCGGTGCGTGGACGCCAGGATGTAGCCGCCCGCGGTCAGCCCGAGGTCGGCCAGCACGGTCGAGTCCTCAATCTGCGGTCGGTAGTGCTCCAAGACTTCACGCATCGGTGAGCCCATGACGATCACGTTGCCGGGGTGCATGCCCTCGGCCAGCAGGTTCCGACGGGAATGCTCCGTGTATGTCAGGTTGTAGTCGGCGACATGATCCACCAAGTGGCGGTTGATCTCCTCTGGCACGTTCGGATCGAAGGAACGGTTGCCGGCCTCCAAGTGGTAGACGGGCACCTTCATGCGCCGGGCCATCAGCGCGGAGATGCAGGAGTTAGTGTCGCCGAGGACCACCATGGCGTCGGGGGAGTGCTCCTTGATCGCAGCCTCGGTGCCGCGCAGGATGTCGCCGAGCATGGATCCCAACGACGACGGGTCGGAATCCATCTGCACGTCCGGTAGCGGCAGGCCGAGGTCGTCGAAGAAGACCTGGTTGAGGTTGGCGTCCCAGTTCTGCCCGGTGTGGACCAAGATGTGGTCCGTTGATTCGTTTAAGGCGGTGATGATCCGGGAGAGCCGGATGATCTCGGGGCGGGTGCCCACCACGGTCATGACTTTCAGGCGTCCGCTCACGGTTATACCTCTTCCGGGAAAGTGTCGGGATCTGCGGGGTCGTACATCTCGCTGATCCAAAATTGGGTGTACAGGGTGTCATCGCCGGTGTTGGTGATGTTGTGGCTCCAGCCGATCGGCATGTCCACCGCCACCGGTTCCTCACCGGTGGCGTCCAGATCGACGCGCTCGTCGGTGCCGGACCTGCGGATGCTGATGCGGGCGGAACCGGAGAGCACGACGAAGCGCTCGATCTTGCGCAGGTGCAGGTGATCGCCGCGGGTGATGCCCGGGACGGTGGTGGAGAAGCTGGTCTGCCCGCCGCCGGCGACGCGGACGGTCTCGAAGAAGCTGCCGCGGGGGTCGGAGTGCGCGACCAAAGGGATGGCGGGGCGGCGCAGGAAGGAATGCGACAGGTACGCGGCCATGAGCTCGGAGGTGAACCCGTCGGCCAGGTCGGGCAGCTGGCCGCGCTCGGAGTAGGGTCCGTGGATGGCCTGCAGGCGGGCGAGCAGGTCGGGGACCGTGGTGTGGCGCAGCGGGGCGACGTCGTCGGTGACCGCGCGGCGGCCGGCCGGGGCGTCCGACAGCAGCAGCTCCGCAGCGTGGCGGGCGGCGAGCAGCGTCAACGGCGTGTCACCGTGGACGGTGGGGGCGTCGCCGTCGAGCAGTGCCTCGATGAACGTGGCGGTGACCATGTTGTGGCGGGGACGGCCGTGCTCGCCGAAGAGATTGGGTAGCAGCCACTCGGTCGCGGTGGCGCCGACGGCGTCGGCCACGGCGGCGATGGCGTCGCCGCCGGAGGATTTGGCCTCGCCGTAGTCGGTCCCGGATTGGGTGGTGCCGGCGACGACGACACGGGACGGCGGGGAGCCGGCCTCGCGCAGGGCCGTCGCGGTCCGGTGGGCCGCGGCCAGGGTGTGGTCCGCTGCGTCCTGTGGTGTCTGGCCTTCCGCGGGACGGTTGCAAGCGGCCAGGTGGATGACCGTGTCGGCGCCGTCGACGGCGGTGAGAAGCTCCGCCTCCTGCCCCGGGCGCGCCGATGCTGTGCGCACGTGGTGGCCTTGTAAGCGGGCATGCAGGCCGACGTGCCAGCCGAGGAAGCCGGAAGCCCCGACGAGTGTGAGGGTCTGACTCACTGCGTGCTCACCGCCGTAAGGGAGGCGGCGGCCGGGCCGTTCAGGGATGGATTGCAAGCTGGGTGGGATGATCTCACGCGATGCTCCTCATGATCGTTTCTGATGAGCTGGAACTGCCTGGGAACGAATCGACCTGACTCCTCGACGGCCGGGGCCAGGGAGTCGGGCCATGTTCGGTCTGCCGGAGCGTGGAAGGTTCGCCGCAAGGTTGCCAAGTTGTCTACAGAATTCTTCCAGAATGGGCACATTACACCCTAGCCCGCCGCGGCGTCGGTGGGGCGGGTAGGCGTCTATTTTCTACTTTTCCTGCAGCTATCTCCCCAGTGGGGGTAGCTTTGGGGGAGCCGGTCGGCGGGTAGTCGTAGGTTTCCGCAAGTGCGCGTAGGTGTATATTCAACTTTTTCAGTTTGGGCAAGCGTGAGCGCCTCCCGTCGGCGTATGCCATCCGCGCGGCCTCCCGGCCTGGCGAACATGAACGAGTAGAGCGAGCATATGACCATGACATTGACCTCACCTGCAGAACGTGACACACGGCGACTTGTGGTGAGTTTGGCGCCGCGCCGCACGGCCCGGGTCGACCAGACAGGAGAGATCCGGATCCCACGTCAGGTGCGCCGGTGGTCAGCGCCGACCACCGGACGCCCGCACTCCCAGGGGGATCGCAGATCTCTTCGCGAGTGTGGCCGAGATCGCGGGGGTGGGCGCCGGTGCCGATGAACCCACGCAGATCAGGGTGGGGCAAACGCGCGTCCCGAAAGCCATCACGCCAGCGGCAGGTCAGACGTCTGGGGAGGCGGCGGAGAACGGCCGCCCAGGTGGTGACGGCACTCATTGGGGTGGGGCTTATCGGGCTCGTGGCCGTCATCGTCCTGCTCCTTAACCCGCCGCAGCACAGGCCAGAATCGGCTGACGTCGTCGTAGTCATCGCGGGGGCTAACGACGGGCGGCATGACCTGGCCGTGGGGCTACTCGAGGCGGGCACTGCGGACAATCTGGTCGTCTCCCACCAGGGCGGACCGACGAAGGACCCGGCGGGGTACGCCCTGTGCCGCGGAGAAGCTGTCCCGGAACGCATCGACATATGGTGCATGCAGCCACGCCCCTCCACTACGACGGGCGAGGCGCAGACCTTTGAGGAGCTGTCGCAGGAGCAGGGGTGGCAGACCGCGGTAGCGGTGACCAATCGCCCGCATCATTATCGGGTGCGTCTCAATTTCGAGCAATGCACGAGCGTGGAACCGACCGTCGCCAGCCTTGAAAGCATGAACTGGCGCCAAGCCCCGTACCTTGTGTCACGTGAGCTGGGGGGCTACGTGAAACATTTCTTTACGCAACCATGCCGGGGGTGATCTTGCCAGGTCGGCGGCATCCCGCATGCCACGCTGCCGTGACGGCCGGCGCACGGCCAGGGATTTAGTGTCGCCCGCCTCGATGGACTCGACAGGGAAACCCTATCCGGTCAGCGCCGGAGGGGCCTCAGCCGCCAGCGACTACAGCAATCTCCGGACGCGGAAGGCGGGAACGATCCCCATCGGCCCGTATCTCACTCACCGCGGGCGTGTGATGCCGCAGTGTATACAAGCCCAACGGTGTAGGCGGGCCGCCGACCAGGGACTGCGCTGGTGACGGGACCGAACCCGGTCTCCTGGATGGGGTGCACGTCATCGGCGCTTGCCTGTGTGCCGCTGGGTGAAGCCGCGTTCATTGCATCCCCGTGGGCTGAAGTCTTCCTGGCGGAGGAGGGGCCAAGCTGCCAAGGATTTTGGACCGTTCCTACTGCTCGAAGTCGTGTAGCGCGGCTAACGGTTATTGCTGTACTCGGTGGGGAGGCGGCCCTGGGAGTGTCTCAGGGGTTCGGCGGCGCTCGCCGCCTCGAGGGCGGGGGAAGGATCGGTTTCTCCACCGTCGAGTTGTGGATTTCCGATCAAAACTTAAAAATAATATGTAAAAACATGTAAGTCGGCGTGGTGTATGGTTCACTTTTGCTGAATGTGTTTGCCGGGTCTCCCGGTAGACGCCTCAGGTCACAGCCACAACATAAGGAGTCTGCAGTGGGAAGCGCCACCCCCATGAAGATCGTCATCGCCTCTGCTGGACGGCGCGCTCATTACCTGGAATGGTTCCGGGATGCGCTAAACGCCCAAGGCATCGACGGTGAGGTCATCGCCATGGAGTATCGAGACACTAGCCCGGGTTTCGGCCTCGCAGATCAGGCTGTCCGGATGCCGGCCTACAACAGTGCGGAATACCCGGAGGCGATCCGGAGTTGGTTCGCCGAGGAGCGCCCAGACCTGTTTTTCTGCATGAACGACTATGAGATCCAGGCGTTGTCCGGCAGCCTCGCCGACGAGTTGCGCGAGTTGGGGTGCCTGGTCACTGTGCTTACCCCGGAAAGGCAGGCCCTCGTCCTCGACAAGTACCGGATGACGATGGAATTTAAGAAACGCGGAATCCCCACCCCGGCCACCTGGCTGGGGTCCGACGTCGACGAGGTCGTGGAGACGGCCCCGCGAGGTTCCCGGTTCGTGGTCAAGCATCGCATCGGCAGCGGCTCGTCCGGCCTGGAGTTTCCGGAGCTCGACGGTCTGCGTGAGGCGGTCGCTCGGTCTGCCCGGTCTGCGCTGGGGGAGGACGGCCGGTCCGCCGAAAACAACCCTGCGGCCGTCCTTGTACAGGAGTTTCTTCCCGGTAACGAACACGGCGTCGACGGGGTGTTTTCCCTCGACGGCAGCTCCGAACTGCTCGGTGTGTTGGCGCGGCGGGTAGATAAGATGCGGGACGGGGATCCGGATGTGGCGACGACTGCGTCGCCGGAGCCGTTCCGAGAAGTGATCGCCCAGGTCGGGGAGGTCTTACGGCCCAGCGGATCCATCAACATCGACGTGCGTGAGGATGTCCATGGGGTGGCTCGTGTCATTGACGTCAACCCCAGGTTGGGCGGCGGGTACCCCTACTGCCACCGCGCGGGCGCGGACATGCCGGCGGCGCTGATTCGTAGCGCACGCGGCCTCCCCCATGACCCGGAGCTGCTGGAGTACGAACCAGGCGTGACCACCGTCCGCCGAGAAGAGTTCACGGTCATCTCCCGGGGCGGCGTGTTCGTCCGGTAGGCGCTGGCGCGGCATCGAGTGCCTTCCGCCCCATCTCGGGGGTGGGAGGGGGTGCTTCCCTTCGATAAAACAAATCTTGTAGTGACATGTATGGAATTGTGGCGCCCGCATACTTATCATTGAGCCCGTCACGCGCGGGGTGCCGGCGGACTGCCTGCACCCAATTCGCTGCGCTTTCACCTTCGAACCTGAGCGAGTACCTGACAATGAAAATTACCCGTTCCACTCTCAAGCGAGCGCTGGACGTCGCGGTGGCTGTCCCCGCCCTGATCGTTGCGTCGCCGGTAATGGCGGCCACGGCCGTCGCCGTCCGTCTCTCCCTGGGCGGGCCGGTGTTGTTCCGCCAGGAGCGGCCCGGCCTGGGCGGCACCCCTTTCACGATGTTGAAATTTCGTTCCATGCTGCCCGAGGATCCGGCCCTCGCTGACTCGGACGATGAAACCTACCGGTTGACCAGGGTGGGCAAGTTTATTCGCGCCACCAGCATTGACGAGCTTCCCACCCTGTGGAACGTGCTGCGTGGCGACATGAGCCTGGTCGGCCCCCGTCCGTTGTTGATGCAGTACCTGGACCGATATACGCCGCAACAAGCTCGTCGGCACGACGCGCGCCCGGGACTGACGGGCCTGTCGCAGGTGTCGGGCCGGAACGCCCTGAGCTGGGAGGAGCGCATCGACCTGGATGTGGAATACGTGGACAATCAGTCGCTGGCACTGGATTTGCGTATTCTGCTGCGCACCGTCGGTGTCGTGCTGAAGCGCGAGGGGGTCGCGGAGGAGGGGCTCGGCACGATGTCGGAGTTCTGGGGGACGTTGGCGGAACAGGGCACGCAGGCTGAAAGGGCCGTTACGGTTGAGGGCGTCGCTCGCGGATAGGGGACGTTGCGTGGTCGGCGGCCTGTCTCTTCTGGCGGGACCGGGGGCCCATTTTCAACGTTGGCTGAAACTTAGCTGAAATTCTTGTGCTGTTATGTAATACTCATGCCGTACCTCAAGATGTCTTTACAACTGCAGGGAGTCTTTGCCGTGGACCGTTCCGAACTTTTCACCGACTTGAAACCCCCGACCACACCTGCCTGGGTGGTGGATGAGCCGCTGCTGGGCCGATTCCTCGGCAACTTCCAGCGGGCCTTGGAGAAGCACTGGCCGAATTCGATTCTGGGGTATTCGTTCAAGACCAACTCGCTGCCGTGGCTGATTTCGTTCATGCGCGACCGTGGGGCGTGGGCGGAAGTCGTGTCGGACACCGAGTACGAATTGGCTCTTCGGCTCGGGTATGCTCCCGACCGCATTGTCTATAACGGGCCCATCAAGGGGCGCGAGCGACTGCGTCGCGCCCTGCAGGAAGGCTCGATCATCAACCTCGATTCCAAGCGCGAGGTGGCTTGGACCGCCGAACTCGCCCGTCAGTGGCCGGAGGAGGAGTTTGCGGTCGGGCTGCGCGTCAACTGGGACCTGGCGTCCCGTGTTCCCGGAGAAAGCGTCGTGGGGGACAAGGACGACGGCCGGTTCGGCTTCGACTACCAAAATGACGAGTTCGATGACGCGATTGCCGAGTTGCGGGCGGCAGGCGTGAGGGTCTCCGGGCTGCACATGCACCGCAATTCCTTCCACCAGAGCCTGGAGGTCTTCCAGGCGTCGGCCACGGTGGCCGCGGAGCTGATCACTTCCCGCGAGCTAGAGCTGGATTGGGTCGACGTCGGCGGCGGCTTCTTCGGCAGTGTGGAAGGCAGCCCCACTTTCGACGACTACGTCTCAGTGATCCGGAAAGTATTGGAGCCGGTGGTCGACGTGGACAAGACCCGCCTTATCGTCGAACCGGGTGGCTCCCTAGTCGCGGTCCCGATGGAATTCCACGCCAGCGTCCTTGACGTCAAAGAGATCAACGGGAAAACCTATCTGGTCACCGACGCCAGCCGAACCGACATCGACCCGTTGTTCCGGCGTCGCCGCCCCTTCGCGGTGGACCTCGAGACTAATTCGACGCACACTCTCCCAACGCAGATTGTCGGTGGGTTCACCTGCATGGACGATGATCGTCTGACCACGCTGGAGGATGCCCCTGCTCTGCAGATCGGGGACCGCATCGTTTTTTCCAAGGTCGGCGGATACACCATGTGCTACCAGTCGATGTTCATCGAGTACCTGCCGGCGGTCTACGTGCGAAGCAGCGACGCCCTGACCCTGGTACGACGTCCATGGGGGGTCTCTGACTTCCTGCAAGGCAACGCGTGGGTCGACGACGGGCGGCTCGTTGACTCGAATACGTCGCCCGCAGTCGATGATGAGCCCGAGGTGGGACTGGCTGACGTGCAGATGCCGTACAGTTCGGTGAACACCATTTAGACCCTGCCCTGGGGGGGGGAGGTCGCTGCCCGGTGACCTCGTCCATCCCTTTGGAGCCATCTGCAACCGGCAGTGTGGCAGGGGTCCCGCCGGAAAATACCCCTTCATTTCCAGCGGAACTTACTCCGTTGTCACCTTCGTCATGGTGTACCCCGACTAAGTGGCGGTCATGTGGGCGCAGCTCATGATCTGAGGCATCACGGCGAGGGAGGCCGTTTAGTTTCTATCCCGTCTGATCCGCAGGGAAACATCACGGCGTCGAGCGTGCTGATTCCGCCCCAGCCTGTACTCTTCACGCACGTCGGCACAGCGGTCAACACCATCCATCCGGGGAGACGAAGCGGCCTGGCCGGACGATGTTCCGCGATTCTCCCACCCGTACTAAGTCAGATTCAATCATTTGCTCGTCGATCTCTTTGAGTCGGCGCAGACGCGCACTCCTGTGCGACCTGGACGACAGGACACCGACATGATCGCCCGTGAACCAGTGACGAACTCCGGATCCCCTGCAGTTGGAGGGAGTAGGGCCTTATCTGCTCCGAGGAAAGAAAGGGAAGTTGCCGTTCACCCGCGGCCACGCCGAATTCAGGGCCTGGATGCGGCACGCGGATTCGCCCTCATCGGCATGATCATCGTTCACAGCATGCCCAGCCGTAACCCGGACACTGGCGGGGTGTCCCTCCTCCACCAGATTTTTTCCGGGCATGCTGCCCCGCTTTTTGCTCTATTGGCGGGCGTGTCCCTCGCGTTACTCACAGGTGGCGCCACTGCGCATGACGGGCGTCGCCTGCGTTGTGACCGCGTGATGATCATGACCCGGGCATTAGTGCTGTTGGTATTCGGTATGGCCTTAAACTTCATGCCGTTGCCGGTTTTCAGCATTCTCCCCTTTTATGGGATCTACTTTTTGATGGGAATTTTGTTCGTGGGAGCCAGGTCTTACACGTTATGGCTCTGGGCGGGGTCTTTTGCCTTATTCGGACCTTTCTTGGCGCATGCAGTCGGCCAGTCTGAGGCGTTTGAGTCAATTTCTGCGCCCACTCTGGTGACAGCAGTGAGTGAGCCCCTAGATGTGATCGTTTCCCTCGTCGCCGTCGGTTACTACCCGGCGCTTACGTGGATGGCCTACATTCTCCTAGGCATGGCGCTGGGAAGAATGGATCTGAGCCGTCGACGGGTCCACTACCTCATGATGTTCGGGGGTGCCCTAGTCGCAGGCGTGACGGTGGTCATTTCATCGCTATTGGTGCGCTGGTTCGACATTCCTGGACGGTTGCTTGAGCAGTCGTGGCTCACCGACGCTGAGATCACGGAAATCCTGGAGTTCGGTGGGCCCCTCCCGATCGATTCCTGGTGGTGGATGGCCGTCAATGGGCCGCACACGAATACTCCCCTGTCGCTGCTGTCGACGGCGGCGATCGCAGTGTCGGTCTTGGGGGTGTTCTTGTTCCTCGGAACTTTTGCAGAGCGCGCGTTGGCGTTTCTGGCGGCGCCGGGTTCCATGACTTTCACGATGTACAGCGCACACCTGGTGTTGATGGCCTTCGCCCCCGTCTACAGCTACCCCGTGTTCTGGACGCTGCTGCAGATCACCGCGGCCATCATTGTTGGGCTCGCCTGGAGTATCCTGTTCAGGCAAGGCCCGTTGGAGCGGGTTATTTCGAAGACTTCCAAGTGGGCCGGGCACGCTGCGGTACCTGAAACACCCAGGCGGGGTGACAGTAAAGACCGGCGGAAAAACTCTGCTGTCTCGAAAGCCCCGCCGGGACGGGGAAACAGGGGATGAGGGGTGGGCGAATTGATGAAGCACTCTCGCGGAGAAGTCACCGCCCAGGTAACTGGCCCATGACTTTATGGTCCGGGTAACGCCCGACGACAGGGACTACGACCCCTATAAGAGCAATGACCCGTACGGATATTGAGGGCCCGGACTGTTAGCGGGTGGTGTCCCAGGGACGTCGATAAGCGCTCTGTGCAGCCGGGACATACACTCTTGTGCCATGTCCCCTGACGTTGATCCCCAGATTTTGACGATCTACCGTCTCTCCGACGTGGTCGGTGTGCTGCTGATGGGCATGATCGGCGGCACGGTCGCCCGCCAGCGCGGTTACGACATCATCGGTTTCTTCTTCATCGCGCTGTTCTCCGCGCTCGGCGGCGGCATGATCCGCGACGTGCTGATTAATGAGGGCACGGTCGCGGCGATGGCGCAGCGCGAGTACCTCATCCTGGCGTTCACCGGCGCGATCATCGCCCGCTTCGTGTACTTCAAGGGCCGGGCGTGGGAAATCTTCCAGGCGCACGGTGACGCGGTGGTCTCCGGGTTGTGGGCGGCTACCGGGTGCGTGAAGGCGTTGACGTTCGGGCTGCCGGCGGTGGCGTGCGTGATGATGGGCATTTTCACGGCGGTCGGCGGCGGCATGATCCGCGACGTGGTGACCGGCCAGGTGCCGGGTGTGTTCGGCGACAATCAGCCGACGGTGATTCCCGCGATCGTGGCCACCTCCACCGTGCTGATCAGCGATCAATTCGGATACCTGGCGGTGGGCATGCTGTTGGGCCCGGTGCTGAGCATCGCGTTGTCTGTCTACGGCTACTGGGCCGGATGGCGGATCAGCACGGACCCGGAGTTCGCGCCGGTGAATGAGGGTGCGGTGCAGTTGGCGTCGGCGGCGAAGAAAGCGGAGGAAAAGGGCCGCCGGGTCGGGCGTAAGCTGGAGCCGTCGCGGGCGCGGGCGTGGCGCCACCAGCAGATGGAAAAGGCCTTGCAGCGCCGCATCGACCGGGATGTGCGGCGCGGCAAGAAACCCGCGCAGGCGGAGTCCGACGCCCAGGATCTGCTGGATGAGTTCACCACCGAGTTTGAGGCCGTCTCCTCCGAGGCGGGGGACACTGGGGCGACGGCGTCGGGCTTCGGGATGGACATCGGCGGGGATTCCTACGACGACTACGACGCCGACTCCGGCGAGGACCACGCCGCCGTCGCGGAGGATTCAGTCGGCACGTTTGACGGGCAGCGCTTCAGCCAGGAGCTGGTGGACATGATCCTGGCCGATGACAAGCTCACCGATGATCTGCTCAGCCGGCTGGAGCGCACATACCGGGAGAAGAACGGGGAGGGCTAGCGCCCACTTACTCGGTGGTCTCCACGTCGTCGTCTCCCTGCACCGTGGTCACAGCGGTCTCCGACTCCTGGGTGCCACCCGGGTTGTCCGGGTCGTCGTCGGGGCGGGCGAAGATGGCGATGACGATGAAGATGGCCACCAGGATCGCGACCCAGATGCCGCAGCCGGCGGGGCGCTTGCGCGGCGGGCGGGCGTTGTCGGGCAGTTCGTTGTGAAAGCCTTCGGGCGGGTTGTTGGGGTCGGGCTGCGGCTGGGCCATGGGGATCCAATCGTCGTCAAGCGTGCAATAAGGTCTCTTCCCGCGAGGATAATGAAAATCCCGGCGGTTGTGCGGATAAGCATGCATAACGCACCTCGCTAGGATGGGCGACATGAGCGCTCTGCAGCAGGTAAGACAATGGCCCGTAAAGAACGCGTCGGCGGCGGTGATCGCCGACGGCCGAGTGGAAAAAACCGGTGACACCAACCGCCTTTTCCGCCTGGCGAGTGTGACCAAACCCGTCGCCACGTGGGGTTTTCTCATCGCGGTGGAGGAAGGAGTCTTCGAACTCGACGACCCGTTGGGGCCGGAGGGCTCCACCGTCCGGCATCTGCTGGCGCATGCTTCGGGGGTGCCCATGGACAGCCGGGAGGCGGAGCGGGCCCCGGAGGAGCGCCGCATCTACTCGTCCGCCGGCTTCGAGATCCTCGCCGAGGCGGTGGAGGAAGGCTCCGGGATGTGGTTCTCCGAGTACTTGAAGGAAGCGGTCTTCGATCAGCTGGGCATGGACAACACGGAACTGTATGGCTCGGCAGGCCACCACATGACCTCGACGGTGGAGGATCTGACCACGTTCCTGCAGGAGGTGCTGGACCCGCAGTTGCTGCATTCGTCGACCGTGGAGGAGACCTTTACGGTGCAGTACCCGGATCTGGACGGCATCGTGCCGGGCTATGGCCGGCAGAGGCCGTGCCCTTGGGGCCTGGGGTTTGAGATGCGTGGGCAGAAGGACCCGCACTGGACGGGGCCGTCGATGCCGGAGGACGTGGCCGGGCACTTCGGCCAGTTCGGCACCTATATCTGGGCGCATCGCCCGACGCAGCGCGCGATGGTGGCGTTGACCGACCGGAACTTCGGTCCGTGGGCGAAGCCGTTGTGGGCGGAGACCAACGACGCGATCTGGCAGGAGCTGGAGCGCTGACTGGCTAGACTCAGTCAGATGAACACATATCGTCGAAGAGCCGGCCGACGGTGGGCGGTGCTGGGTCGCGGCCGCGCGCTGTCCAAGCGCCGGAAGCGGTATCTGACCGACGTCGACCGGCGCGGGTTCACCGACTCCGACGGCGTGCGCATCGCCTGGTACGAATACGGCCCCGAGGACGCGGAGACCACCGTGGTATTGATCCACGGCTACACGCTGGCTGCGGAGTCATTTCACCTGCAGACGGAGTATCTGCGCAAGCGATGGCCGGGGGTGCGGTTGCTATTGATGGATCTGCGCGGCCACGGGATGAGCGATAAACCGTCGGCCGCGCAGTGCAGCGTCGACGCCGCCGCGCACGACGTGCTGCGGGTGCTGGCCGAGCGCGTGCACACGGGGCGGGTCATTGTGCTCGGGCACTCGTTGGGCGGGCCGGTGTCGCTGGCCGTGCTGCGCCGCGCACCGCAGGAGCTGTACGACCGGGTGGCCGGGGTGATCCAGGTGTCCTCCGCGATTGAGGAGCTGGCCGCCGCCGGCCTGGCACGCATCCTCAACACGAAGATCGCCCACCTGGTGTTTGATTTCCTGCACTCTAAGCCGCGGGGCGCGTGGCGGCTGCGGGAGCGCATCGCGGGATTGATCGCCCCGGTGCTGGCCATCGGGTTTTTCATGCGGGAGACCGACGACGAGCTGATTGAATTTCACGCGGCGTTGATCAACGAGACCCCGACGCGCACCCTGGTCGGCTTCTTCGACGATCTGCGTGTGCATCAGGAGCTCGCCGCCGCGCCGAGGCTGCAGAGGCTGCCCGGTTTTGTGCTGGTGGGGCAGAAAGACCTGGTCACCCCGATCGCCCAATCAGAGCGGATCGGGCGGGAGTGGCCGAAGGCGTGGTTGCAGATGGCGCACGGCGCGGGGCACATGCTGCCGCTGGAGGCGCCGAAGAGCGTGAACGCGGCGGTGGACCGGTTGTTGCGGCACCTCGCGGGCGCCCCAAGCAGGTAGATGGTTCACTCGCCGGTCGTGGTGGTTTGGAACCCGGTGCCGCCCGGTACGCACCTGTGGCCCCGGGTAGGGTTTTCTGAGTGCTCGCGTATCCCGGCGCGGCAGCTTGATTCTCCCGAGGAGTCTGATGACCGTGTTCTGTCGAAAACTATCCGCCATGCTCGCTGCCTTCGCCGTCAGCGGCGGCGTCCTGGCCGCTCCCGTCGTCGCTGCGCCCCTGGCCCCGGCCGCGGAGACCGCGCAGGCTTCCCCGGAGGCCCCTGAGACGCAGTTGTTCGCTTACCCCCGTCTTTACCTTCTCCAGGGCGAGACTGACGCCTTCGCCCCGTTGCGTGAGGACCTTCCCGCCGGGACTGCCCTAACGCTCGACGAGGGGGAAGCACTTGCCGCGCTTCGGGCAGAAGGATGGACCGTCTCCGTCGCGGACAGCGTCCTGACCGTGACTGCGCCCCGTCACGCGGAAGGCGACTATGAGATCCCGGTCGTCGTCGCGTTCCCGGATCAGACCGCTCAGGCCACGTCCTTGCCCGTCTTCGTGGACTATCTGGCGGACGTCCCGCTCAGCGTGCGGGCACCCGTGTTCGCCTATCTGCAGCTGGCGCAGTCCTCGACGAGTTCGACGATGCCCTGATTCCCCGACCGCGCCCCGGGCTCGTTCGCGGCCATGCACATCCGGCTGGTGTGGGGTTGCTGCGCGGGAGGAAAGGCTTCTGGCTTAATCCCGGAGCGCGAAGCTGTTGTCAGGGGAGGGAAAGAGGCCGCGGCGACGCGCCGGGCGGTGGCGGTGAACTCGCTGGCGAGAGCGGTCCCAGTGCCCGGTGCGCGGCCAGGTCATGGCCGTCGAGGGCCTGGGAGGCTTTGTCCCTCGGCGGGCGCATCAGTGGTGAGCGTCGTTGACGTCGCCTGGCGCGGCTGGGGTGGCTGATCGCGCCTAAGCAGGGCCCGAAGGGGGTCCGTCGGCGGGGGTGGCGATGACCGGCAGCGTGATGTCCCGGAGCCGGCCGGTGCCTGATTTCTTGGTGGCGATCGGCGACGAGACGAACGTGATGGACAGCGTAAATGCCGTGGCCATGGCGAGGATCTTTGTCTTCACCTCATTCATCATGCTCTTTGTGTGCGGGGCGGGTGGGAAATGTCGTGGTTTGACAGCGTCGTGACGCTGCGGGCGGGTGGCTGGCTGGGCAGGGGCGTCGGTGACGGCGTGGGGTGGCGACCCCATGTCCAGGGGGTTTGCCGGTGCCGCTGCGGTGGCGGCGAGGCGACGGTTGGGGGAGCGCCCCTTGTGGCTTGAGTGAATAAAACTCTCGTCTAATCATTGTTTCGGAAACAAATCTGTTACCGTTCCGAGACATAAGTGGCTGTTAATCTCCTGAGGGGTCGCCCATGTTCTCTTATCTTGCAGTCTTCCGCCGGCAGGGCGTCGTCCTGCTGGCGGCGGCGCTGGCCGCGCCGCTGCTGCTGGCGGCCTGCAATACTCCCCGGCAGGTGGAACCAGCGCAGGCCACCAGCGCACAGACGTCAGAACCCGCGAACACCGAGGCCCTCCCGCCGGACGCCGCGCTGGGGGAGGACCTGGTGCTCGGTTGCTCCCCGGCGATGCCCTGCGAGGTGGGCTTCCGGGTCGACGACATCCGCGTCTCCTTGTCGTGTGAGGAGGGCCGTTCCGATTTCCACGCCCCCGTGGGGGAGGGGCGACTGCTGATCACCGTTGAGGGCGAGGCCACCGCGGTGCGCACCGCGCAGGACGAGCACTTCCACACCTTCCGCCGACCCAGCTTCGAGGACGCCCTCGGCCCCATCGAGGACGCCGCGATGACCTCCCCGTGCCGGGCCTCTGAACAGGAGAAGTGGACCCACCCGCTGGAGGAGGGGCAGACCCGCCCGCTGGGACAGACGTGGGTCATGCCGGCGCAGGCGGAATACATGGTCCTCGGGCGGCACCGCTTCGAGGTCCCGGAACTGACGTGACGGCCGGGCTCACTCCGTAGGCGAGAAGTTCTCCCCGGGGCGGAAGGTGACCACCGCGAAACGACGGGCATTGACGGTGAAGTAGCCGTCGACCGTCATCCCCACGGCTGTGTGCACCGCCATCGATTTGGCGTTGTCGGCGTCGATGAATCCGGCGGCCAGCTCGTAGCCGTCCAGCCTCCGGGACACCTCGGCGAGCAGCGGGCGCATCAGCCCGCGGCCGCGGTGCGACGACGCGATGGCCACCGGGCCGTACATCGCCCACCGCTTATCGTCGTGATGGCGCCGCATATACAGCCCCAGGGAAGCGGGCGGGCCGCCGGCCGGAGTCTGGGTCATGGTCATCGCCACGGCCACGACCGCACCGGAGTCATCCACGCCGACCACCACGCCGGGCCCGGCCTCCACGCGGGCGAGCATCTCTTCCGTGAAACTGCCCTGCACGAAGCCCTGCTGCGCGCGCTCCTGCGCGCTCAACCCCTCACCGCGGGAGGCGGCAAGCACGGCGAGAACACCCGCCCGGTCGCCGGGCGAAGAAAGGCGGAACGTGATCGTCATGACTCCACCGTAGCCAGCAAGTCAGCGACCTTCCGGGCGGTGGCCTTCGCCGACGGCCCCACCCCCGCCAGCGTCGCCGAGCCGGGCCCGGTCCAGTCTCCGTAACCGACCAGGAACAGGCCCGAATGCTTTGGCCTGCGCCCGCGCAACAGAGGCCGGATGGGGCGCAGCGCCGGGCGAAAACCGGTGCACCAGATCAGATGCTCCGCGTCGACCTCGCTGAGCGAGCCAAAGATCGGCGTGGCCTGCAAGTCCCCGGACCGGCGCGCGTGACGCACCTCCGGGAGGGTGACGATGTCACCCAGGTGCGGATCCGCGCCGGGATCGCCGTGTCCGCGCAGGATGGACAGGGTGCGCTCGCGGCTGCGGCGGAAGAGGGCGCGACCGTCCACGTCATCGGGCATCCATCGCGGGCGGTCGCGGGTGTACCAGGTGACGTCGGCGACGCGGGTGAGTTCCGCGGCGATCTGGGCGCCGGAATTCGCCGCCCCGACCACCGCCACCGAGGAGTCACGGAAAGGTTCCGGTCCGGGGTAGTTCGCCGAGTGCCACTGCGTGCCGACGAAAGTGCCCGGGTACGACGGCACGAACGGCGCGGACCAGGTGCCGGTGGCCGCCACCACGGTGCGCGCTCGCCAGGTCTTCCCGCCGCCGCGGACGGTGTAGATCCCGTTGGCGTAGTCGACCGTGTCCACGTGCACGGGGCGCTCGATGGGGAAGTCGTAGCGCTCTTCGTAGGCGGTGAGGTAGTCCACCACGTGGCTGGCCGGCGGGTAGCCCGGGTACTTCGGCATGGGGATGCCCGGCAGGTTGGAAAATTCCGCGGTGGAAAACAGCGTCATCGACGGCCATACGTGGCGCCAAGCGCCGCCGGGGGAGGGCTGGTCGTCGATGAGTATCCCGTCCACCCCGTGCTTGCGCAGGTAGTACGCGGTGGCCAGGCCCGATTGCCCGGCGCCGATGACGATGGCGCCGTAGATGTGCGTGTCAGCCATGGCCTACCCCATCTCCAGGACGGTGCGCAGCTGCGCGAAGATCTCCGGGCGGACGGTGTGGGTGACGCTGCGCCCGTCGCGGCGGCGATCCAGGAGACCGGCGTCGGTGAGTTTTTTCAGGTGGTGCGACACGGTCGGCTGGCTGATGCCCACCAGCTCGGTGAGCTCGCCGACGGTGGCGGGCCCGCAGCCGCCGGCCGCCAGGCGGGAGAGGATCTGCAGGCGGGTGGGGTCGGCGAGCACTTTGAACAGCCCGGCGTAGCGTTCGGCGTCGGCCTCGGTGAGCGGGCCGCTGCCCAGAGAGCAGCAGCCGCTGAGGCCGACGGGGGGAAGGATCTGCGGCACGGTCATACCCTTCAGGTTATATTGGCCGATGTCGATATGGGAAGTACGCTTTGCATCGACACTCATCGATATGACGCGAAAGGCGGGCCATGCCCACAGCCACCGCACCTGCCAAAATGAGCTTTTTGGATCGCTACCTAGGACTCTGGATCATGCTGGCCATGGCGCTGGGACTCGCCCTCGGACGCAGCGTCCCGGGCCTGGGGCCTTTCCTCAGCTCCCTGGAGGTCGGCGGGATCTCCCTGCCGATCGCCCTGGGCCTGCTGGTGATGATGTACCCGCCCCTGGCGAAAGTCCGCTACGACAAAACCCGCGAGATCGCCGCCGACAAGCGCCTGCTCACGGTCTCCCTGTTGCTCAACTGGGTCGTCGGGCCGGCGGTGATGTTCGCCCTGGCCTGGATCTTCCTGCCCGATGAACCGGAGCTGCGCACGGGCCTGATCATCGTCGGGCTGGCCCGCTGCATCGCCATGATCCTCGTCTGGTCCGACCTCTCGTGCGCCGACCGGGAGACCACCGCCGTGCTCGTGGCCATCAACTCCGTGTTCCAGGTGGTCATGTTCGGCGCGCTCGGCTGGTTTTACCTGCAGGTCCTGCCCTCCTGGCTGGGCCTGGAGACCACCTCCGCCGCCTTTTCCTTCGGTGCGATCGTCACCTCCGTGCTCGTCTTTTTGGGCGTCCCGCTGCTGGCCGGCGCCGTATCCCGAGTGGTCGGGGAGAAGGTCAAAGGACGCGCCTGGTACGAAAAGACGTTCCTGCCCAGAATCTCCCCGCTGTCGCTGATCGGCCTGCTGTACACGATCGTGCTGCTCTTCGCCCTGCAGGGCGAACAGATCGCCGCCAACCCCTGGGCAGTCGCCCGCCTGGCCGTGCCGCTGCTGATCTACTTCGTCGGCATGTTCTTCCTCTCCTTGTTCACCGCCAAAGCCGCGGGCATGAACTACGCCCAATCCGCCTCCGTGGCGTTCACCGCCGCGGGCAACAACTTCGAACTCGCGATCGCCGTCTCCATCGCCACCTTCGGCGCCACCTCCGGACAGGCCCTGGCCGGCACCATCGGCCCGCTCATCGAAGTCCCCGTCCTCGTCGGCCTGGTCTACGTCATGCTGTGGGCGGGGCCGAAACTTTTCCCCGGCGACCCGAGCCTGCCCGCCTCCCGGCAGGCGCCCACCCCGAAGAAAGAAAGTGTGACCGCATGACCTCCCGTCCCGCCGTCCTGTTCGTCTGCGTCGGCAACGGCGGAAAATCCCAGATGGCCGCCGCCCTCGCCGTCGCCGAAGTCGGCGACCGCGTCGAGATCCACTCCGCCGGCACCACCCCGGGCACCAAACTCAACGCCGAGTCCGTCGCCGCTATCGCCGAAGCCGGCGCCGACATGTCCGGCGGTGTCCCGAAGGGCGTCGATGAGCAGTTGCTGCGCGCGGTGGACCGCACCGTCCTCCTCGGCGGGGACGCCCACCTCACACTGCCCGCCGACGCCCGCGGCACCTGCGAGCGCTGGCTCACCGACGAACCCGCCGAGCGCGGCGTCGACGGCATGGAACGCATGCGTCTGATTCGCGACGACATCCACGCCCGCGTCCGCACCCTGCTCGCAGAGCTCGACGACTGACCCGCCGAGCGCGGAGGCAGGGGGCGATAACCTGAGGTAACACCGCCCTCCATCCCGCAGAAAGGCCCGGAATGCCTCGCACCTTCCCGCTGTCGGTCATCGACTTCGCCACCATCTACCCCGAACAGAGCGCCCACGACGCGATCGCCACCTCCGTCGCCCTGGCCCAACGCGCCGAAGAACACGGCTTCAACCGCATCTGGTACGCCGAGCACCACAACGCCGCCGACCGCGCCTCCTCCGTCCCGTCCCTGCTCATCGCGCACGTCGGCGCCCAGACCAGCACCATCCGCCTCGGCGCGGGCGGGGTGATGCTTCCCAACCACGCGCCGTACTCCGTCGCCGAGCAATTCGGCACCCTCGCCGAGATGTACCCCGGCCGCATCGACTTAGGCCTCGGCCGTGCGCCGGGCACCGACGCGAAGACCGTGGGGCGCGCGCTGCGGCGGCCTTTCGACGCCTCGGACAACTTCCCCCAGGACGTCGTCGAGCTGAACCACTACCTCAAGGGTTCCTCGCAGATCCCCGGCGTGCAGGCCTACCCGGGCGTGGGCACGAACGTCCCGATCTACGTCCTGGGGTCATCGATGTACGGCGCCTCGTTGGCTGCGGCGCTGGGGCTGCCGTACGCCTTCGCCTCGCACTTCGCCGGCGAGCACCTGCAGGACGCGGTGAACTACTACCGGGAGAACTTCCGGCCCTCCGAGGACCTGGCCGAGCCCTACGTGCTGGCCGGCGTCAACGTCGTCGCCGCCGGCACTGATGAGGCCGCGCAGGAGAAGTACCAGGACGTCGTGGCCAAGCGGGTGCGACGCCTCGGCCCGCGGGGGCGGACCACCTTGCGCTTCGCAGGCGTGGGCACCGGGGGCAAGGCCGCCGCGTACCTGGAGGACTTCGCCGAGCAGGCGCGCGCGGACGAGCTGCTGATCAACTTCGAAGGCGCCACCCCGGAGCAGGCGCGCGATTCGATGGACTCCTTCGCCCCGGCCTGGGAGCTGTCTTAGATGGTGTTACATGCCGTATGGCCCAACGAGGATTGGTGTTATCCGGCCGCCCCTTGAGTGACGAGGAATGCGGGCCTACTTCGTCAGCCATAGGCCCGCACAGTGATCCCTCGCTACTTCACTGGCGCTCTTTTCCCTCCCAGGGGGTCGTTTTTCTCCACCATGCGGCCCACCTGCAGCAGTGTTTGCTCATCGAAGGCACGACCGATGACTTGCAGCCCCACCGGCATGCCGTCTTTGAGTCCGGCGGGCACACTCAACGTCGGCAAACCGGTCAGGTTGGAAGGGCCGGTGTAGCGGATGAAGTTATCGATCAGATCCACCTGTTCGCCGTTGAGGTCGGCGGTGGCGGAGCCGAGCTTGGGAGGCGTCACCGGCAGGGTGGGGGTGATGATGACGTCTACGTCGGTAAGCGCCGACGCGAACTCCTGCTTGATCTGACGGCGGGCCTGTTGCGCCTGCAAGTAGTCCACGGAGGAGAACAGCTCGCCCAACTCGAAGAGGAAGCGGATGTCGGCTCCGAAGTCATCCGCCCGGTTGACCAGGTCGTTGTGGTGGATAGCGGAGGCTTCGGAGAGGCTGATCGCCAGTTCCGCCCATTCGGAGACAGCCAATGCGGGGATCTTCACTGTCTTGAGTTGCGCGCCTTGTTCAACGAGGGCGTCGATCTGGGCGCGTACGAGCCGTTCGATCTCGGAGTCAACGGCGCGGAAGAAGTAGTCTTCCTCTACACCGATGATCAATTCGGAAGGGTCTCGGTCCAGGTTCGACAGGTAGTCGCCCACGGGCACGTCGACGGCGGTGGGGTCCTTCGGGCTGAAGCCCGCGATCACCTGTAGCAGGGCGGCTGCGTCTTCGACGGTTTTGGACATGGGGCCGATGTGATCAAGTGTCCAGGCGAGGGGGAAGCACCCGTCTTTAGCCACCCGCCCATGGGTGGGTTTGAGTCCCACCAGGCCGCAGGCCGAGGACGGGATGCGAATGGAGCCGGCGGTATCGGTGCCCAGGGTGGAAAAGCTCATGTCTGCGGCTACCGCGGCTCCGGAGCCGCCACTGGATCCGCCGGGAGTTTTCTCCAGGTCCCAAGGGTTGTGGGCGGCGCCAAAGTGGGGATTGTTGTTGTCGATGCCCCAGGCGTACTCGTGCATGTTGAGCTTGCCGGTCAGCACGATGCCGGCGTCTTTCATCCGGGCCACCGAGGAGGCGTCTTCCTTCGGTACGAAATCCTTGTGGATCTTGGAGGCCATCGTGGTGGTCTCCCCGCCGACATAGAGATTGTCCTTGATCGCCATCGGCACGCCGTGCAAGGGACCCCGGGCCTGCCCGGCCTGAATTTCCTCTTCGGCTTGCTTGGCCTCCGCCAGCGACTTGTCGTCGCGGAAGCTGACGTAGGCGTTCACCTTATCGTTGAGGGCGTGGGCATGATCCAACAGCGACTGCGTCACCTCGACCGGGGAGATCTCCTTGTCGGCGATCATCTTGCCGACCTCGACGGCGGACTTCTGCAGCAAGTCTTTACTCAACGTGATCTCCTCCAGGGATGTTGCGCACCGCGATGTCTGCGTCATCGAGGGTGACGACGTCCAGGTTCTTCTTCAGCCCCTGGATCTCCTTCCACTTCGCCTCGAGCTTCTCGAGGTGCTCCGCAGAGGGATGGATGTCACGCGCCACGAGCGCGTCCTTCACTGAAAAACTCATGATGCCTCCCGCCCACAAGGGCAATAAGGGGAAGTGAGGGTACTCACTTAATCTGCATATTCCACCATAGTTAACATTTGGTAAAAATTCATGAAGTGGATCACATTGGCGTGGGTGCGGCTATTGCCCTGCGTGAATCATGGCAGCGGAGCACGGTAGACGTGGGGAACGTGGGGAACGTGGGGGCGGGAAGCGGCGAATAGTCCTCCGACGCGACACCCCGCGTCGTCGGCGGGAGTATGGGCACTCGCGTGGCGCGATTGTTCCTGCCGTCCCCACTGTCTGCCTTTCCGCGGGGCGGCGGATTACGGGGTCAGGAAGGGAGGCGACTGAACATCCGGGCAATCATGTGTGGGCGGGGAGGTCCACCGGCTGACCCCTTCCCAACGGTTCACCCTGCTTTCTCGCTGACCACCTCTTATGGCGTGCCCACACGCAATACCTTCCGCACGACCGTGTGAAAGGGACGCTACGGCGTCATGACGACGATCGCGCCGGTGCCGACGACTACCGCCACCGGGGCGATGACTAGGCCCAGCAAAATGAAGGTGCGCCAGCGAACCTGCACCCCCTGCCGCCGGGCTTGATCGGCCCACAGCAAGGTGGCCAGCGACGCCCACGGGGTGACGATGGGCGCGGCGTTGACGCCCACCAGCAAAGCCATCAGGCCACGGGCGGAGTCGACGGCCGGTTCCAGCGCGAGATAGGCGGGGATGTTGTTGATCAGGTTCGCCACTGCGCCACCTGTCAGCGCCAAGACGAATGCGCCCCTGGCGCCGTCGCCTTGTCCGCCCAGCCACTCGAGGAGCGGGTCCAGCAGTCCCGCGTGGTGCACCAGAGCTGCCAGGGTGGTCAGCAACAGCGCAAAGGCGAGGGTGTTCCAGGGGATGAGGTTCCAGCGCACCTCCTGTGGGGTCCAGCGATACAACAGCCACACTGAGACCACCGCGGCGACGGTGGTGGGGACCCAGAAAGCGAGGGGCGTGAGCAACAGGATCAACAGTGCCCCGATGAGGAGGGCGAAGACCCTGGCCCGGGGGTTGAGCTCTCCGGTCAGCGGTGTGGCGCCGGTCCGGGAATTCGTGGCCTCCCGCAGCAGGAGGGGGCAGGCCGCGGCTACGAGAATCAGCGCGAGCGACGGCAACCAGGACTGCCTGAGGTAGTCCACCAGCCCTTGGACATACTCCGTCTGCAACGCGAGCAGATTCGTCAGATTCGAGATCGGCAGCAACAGCGAGCCCAGGTTGGCCGTCCACACCACCGCGAAAGTCGCGCCCAGTACGTTGAGGCCGGCGTGCCTGGCCATCTTGATCGCCAACGGGGTCAACAAGATCGCGGTGGTGTCGAGGGAGAAGAAGATCGTGGTCAGCACGCAGGAGATAATGATCAACAGCCAGGACTTCAGCTGGTCGCTGCGTGTTCCCTCCGCGCCTATGCCCAGCCGTCGTTGAAGGGAGAGGAGAAGCCCGGCGAAAGTGTTTTCCGTCTCCGCGGCGTTGACGACGACGGACATCGCCGCCACAAAGCCCAGGATCGGCGCCACCCGCGCCAACAACTCTCCGAAGGCGGCCGTGTCCGACAGGAAAAGTGCGAGGAGGCTGACCGCCGACCCCACCCCAAGGACGATGCCTGTCTTCACCGCTCACTCCTCCGCGCCACCAACCGGCGTGATCGCCGGATTCTTTTCCAAGCTACTGCAGGGCCTGTGCAGGGGGCCGCTGGACCACCGGCGTCGCCTCCGTGCCGTCCTTCCGCGACACGCGGGGCGCGTCGAGGGCGGGGACACCCCTTCCGTTCTGCTACCTTTCTCCTGTGCGCGTCCTGGAAGGCGCGGCGCGGGCTGGGGGAGTCCGCGGTTCTTCCCTCCTCACTCTCAACCTGAGCTTTAATAAACGGGGGTTGAAGTATTACTTGAGAGTTGCTGGTGTGACTGGAGTGGGGACAAGATTGGTGGTGTCCAACTTCAGGGACTCACGATCCCCGAAGTGCTGACAGCTCAAGACCGAGGCCGTTGGGGAAGACGATCCTCGTCTTAAGCACCACCTGCACATCGCGTACGGGTGGTGCTTCACGCTGCCGAAAGGACGCCGACGTGACAACTGCGACCACCCGTACCCACGCACCTGTCCAGCCGAAGTTTCCTTCGGCTGACACCGCTGAGTGGGGCGCCCTGACCATGCCTGTGAACCGCACCGCCGTGTTGCGGATTTCCCGCATGCCCAAGAAGCTGCGCCCCGCCGTCGAATCCGCGATGGCCTACAGCCTGCCCAGTGAAACCGGCGTCCACCCCACCGGCGCAGACCCGCTGACCACCGACCTGTGCACCCAGTGGCAGCGCGACCGCGCCGTCACCGACTGCTACGCGCTGTCCTGCTGCCAACTGCTCTCCGGCGTCGAGACAGAGCTGCGCCAATTCGCCCAAGCCATGGATATCCTCGCCGAAGAGCACGACTTCGACGGCGCCGTGCAGTTGCTGGACTAGGCCTCCGCGGCGGCGTGCTCGTCCAGATAGTCCGCGAACTCGCCGACGGTGCTGAAACCCAGCACCGTGGCGTCATCCAGCCGCACACCGAAGGCCTCCTCGCAGCGGACGGTGATCTCGATCATCGACAACGAGTCGACGCCCAGATCCGAGGGAGACGTCCCCGCCGTCACCTGCTCCGACTCGACGCCGGTGGCTTTCTCCACGATCTCGCCGATCCTGCCCAGCGTGGTGGTGGGGGAGTCGACTTGTTCTTCTTGCTGCAGTTTGGCCGCCAGCTGATCCGCCAATGATCCTTCCATGTCGCCCAGCCTAATCCAGCCGGCCGTCTTCGCGCGGATAAGAGACGGGCGCGCCCGGGTCAACCGGCGAAACGGTAGACGGTGAAGCCGCGGGAATTCTGCCGCAGGTGACCGTCCTCGACCATGGCCATGTCGGTGTAGCTCTCTCCGTGGCTCTCCGTGACGGATACGTGCAGGTCGTACTCCGCGAACCGGGCGGTCGCCTGCGTGATGATCCGCAGCCCCAGCCCCTGACCCCGGTAGCTACGGCGGATCCCCAGCGGCCCCAACATCGCCCACGTGCGTTTCGGGTGCTCCGCCGCCATGTACTCCATCAGCGCCCCCGGCGGCACCGGACCTCGCTGCGCGTCAGGCAGGGTGATGACCAGCGCAGCGACAATCAGATCCCCTTCGAGAGCCACGAGCAACCCGTTGGCGGCCTCCACCTCGGGGATCCACTCGCCGGTGAGCTGGCTGCGGGAAAAGACGAAACCGTCGTCGAACACGTCCTGAATCTGCTCATGGTCGTCGGGGCGAGAGAAACGGAAGTCGAGGGCCACGGGCAGGCACACCTTTCGCAGATGGAGTTGGCCTCACCAGGGTAGCTAAAACCCGCCCCGACCGTGGCAGGATGACAGGCAGAGCACACCGGCCTGACAGGAAAGACGCCATGACCCACCACGACCGCCACCTCCGCGACCAGATCGCGGCGACGTGGGGCGATCACACACATCAATCTCCCGGCGCCACGAGCGCCAGCGCCGCCGAGCGGTTGAAGAAATACCGACCCACCGCGCTGAAGAAGACGGCCTCGTGGATCTCCGTCGGCTTCGCCGCCATCGCTTTGCTGACGTCTTTCACTGACGGGGGCTACACGGGCGGGGACATGGTGCGCTACCTGCTGGGCAGCGTGCTGCTGGTCGCGATGCTCGCGCTGCCCGGGGCGTACTGGCTGCTGCGCAACAACAGCGACCAGCTCACCGTCCAGGGGTGGGTGGAGCGGGAGAAATCCCGCGAACAACTGGCGCACATGCTGGTGGGCCGGGAAAGGGATCTGCTCGGTCAGCCCGACCCGCCGCCGTTGCTGCCGAAGCGTCGCTGGGGGATGGTCATCGCTGTGATGTTTGTGTTGATGATACTCGGCGGCACGGCTCTGCCGACGGCGTAATTGTCTCGACGGTGACAAACGCCCGGCCCCGCCCCTCGATGTGAGGGGCGGGGCCGGGCGTCGTCACGCTCAGTGGCGCTGTGGCGGTTACGCCTTGGTCGGGTCGTCGATGTCGTACTTCTTTGCCGCGTCTTGTGCGACGGAGTAGTCGAGCTTCCCGTCGCGGGCCAGGCCCAGCAGGGAAGCGACCACGATCGACTCGGCGTCGATGTTGAAGTAACGACGCGCGGCCTCACGGGTGTCCGAGAAGCCGAAGCCGTCGGCGCCCAGGGTGATGTACTGGCCCGGAACCGTATGGCGGATGGATTCCTGCAGGTCGGACGCGAAGTCCGAGACCGCCACGTACGGGCCTTCCGTCTGCTTGAGCTGCTTCGTGGCGAAGGCTTCGGCCTTCTCCTCCGAGGGGTTGAGCAGATCCTGCTCGGCGGCGCGGTGGCCGTCGCGGGCGAGCTCCGTCCAGGAAGTCACCGAGTAGACGTGCGCCTTGACGTCGTGCTCCTCAGCCAACAGCTGTTGGGCCTGCAGCGCCCACTGCATGCCCACGCCCGAAGCCAGCAGGGACACCTCGTGGGTGCCCTCCTCGCCGCGGGAGTAGAGGTAGATGCCCTTGTGCAGGCCCTCCACGTCCAGGTCCTCCGGCTCGGCCGGCTGGTGGATCGGCTCGTTGTAGACGGTCAGGTAGTAGATGACGTTCTCGCCGCGGCCCTCGCCGTACATGCGGTCCACGCCCTCGCGCAGCAGGTGCGCGACCTCGTAGGAAAACGCCGGGTCGTAGGAGACCACTGCCGGGTTCGTCGACGCCAGGATCTGCGAGTGGCCGTCCATGTGCTGCAGTCCCTCGCCCGTCAGCGTGGTGCGGCCGGCGGTCGCACCGATGAGGAAGCCACGGGTCATCTGGTCGGCGGCCGCCCACATGACGTCGCCGGTGCGCTGGAAGCCGAACATCGAGTAGAAGATGTACAGCGGGATCATCGGCTCACCGTGGGTGGCATACGAGGTGCCGGCGGCGATGAACGAGGCGGTCGAACCGTCCTCGTTGATGCCCTCGTGCAGGATCTGGCCGTCGGTGGCCTCGCGATAGGACAGCATCAGATCGTGGTCCACCGGCACGTAGTTCTGGCCGGCCGGGTTGTAGATCTTCAGCGTCGGGAACCAGGAGTCCATGCCGAAGGTGCGGGCCTCGTCCGGGATGATCGGCACGACGCGCTTGGCCAGATCCTTGTCGCGCATCAGCTCCTTGAAGGTACGCACCAACGCCATGGTGGTGGCCACCTGCTGCTTGCCCGAGCCCTTACGGACCACGCGCAGCTTATCGATGTCCGGCACGCTCACCGGCTCGTACTTCTCGCGGCGCTCCGGCAGCGCGCCACCGAGCTCCGCGCGACGCTCCTTCAGGTACTTGATTTCATCCGCGTCCTCGCCCGGGTGGTAGTAGGGCGGCAGGTACGGATCCTTCTCCAGCTCCTCATCGGAGATCGGGATGTCCTGCTTGTCGCGGAAGAGCTTGAGATCGTCCAGGGTCAGCTTCTTCATCTGGTGGGTCGCGTTACGGCCCTCGAAGTTGTGCCCCAGGCCGTAGCCCTTGATGGTGTGGGCCAGGATGACCGTCGGCTTGCCCTTGGTCTCCAGCGCGCGCTTGTAGGCGGCGTAGACCTTGCGGTAGTCGTGGCCGCCGCGGCGCAGCGCCCAGATCTCGTCGTCGGACAGGTCTTCGACCAGCTTCAGGGTGCGCTCGTCGCGGCCGAAGAAGTGCTCGCGCACGTACGCGCCGTCGTTGGCCTTGTAGGTCTGGTAGTCGCCGTCCGGAGTGGTGTTCATGACGTTGACCAGAGCACCCTCCTTGTCCTTCTCCAGCAGCTCGTCCCACTCGCGGCCCCACACGACCTTGACCACGTTCCAGCCGGCGCCGGTGAAGAACGACTCCAGCTCCTGGATGATCTGCGTGTTGCCGCGCACCGGGCCGTCGAGGCGCTGCAGGTTGCAGTTGACCACGAAGGTGAGGTTGTCCAGGCCGTACAGCGGGGCCATCTGCAGCAGACCGCGCGACTCCGGCTCATCCATCTCGCCGTCACCCAAAAACGCCCACACGTGCTGATCCGTGGTGTCCTTGATGCCCCGGTCGTTCAAGTACTTGTTGAAGCGAGCCTGGTAGATCGCGTTCATCGGGCCGATGCCCATGGACACGGTCGGGAACTCCCAGAACTCCGGCATGCCGTGCGGGTGCGGGTAGGACGGCAGACCGTTGTTCTTGCCGCGGGAGACTTCCTGGCGGAAGCCGTCCAAGTCGTCCTCGTCCAGGCGACCCTCCAGGTACGCGCGGGCGTACATTCCCGGCGACGCGTGGCCCTGGAAGAAGATGTGGTCGCCGCCGCCCGGGTGATCCTTGCCGCGGAAGAAGTGGTTGAAACCGACCTCATACAACGCCGCTGCGGACGCGTAGCTGGAAATGTGCCCGCCGACCTCGATCCCCGGACGCTGCGCACGGTGGACCATGATCGCCGCGTTCCACCGCATCCAGCGGCGGTAACGCTTCTCAATTTCCTCGTCGCCCGGGAACTCCGGCTCCATCGTGGTGGGGATGGTGTTCACGAAGTCCGTCGACGTCAGCGACGGCAACGGAACACGCTTCGCGGAGGCACGCTCCAGCAGACGCAGCATCAGGTAACGCGCGCGGTCCGGAGAAGACTCCGAAAGCAGCCCGTCGAGGGAGTCCATCCACTCGCGGGTCTCCTCCGGGTCGTTGTCGTGCAGGTACGACGCGACACCGTCGCGGATCAGCGGAAAATTGGAATCATCGCGGCGTACGTCCTGGGGATCAGCCATTGTCTCTCCTCCTGTGGGGGTCGACTGTATGTGAATTAGGGCGCGCCGGAATAGGTGGGTGGCGCGTCATCACTCCCAGGATACGTCTAAAGCCGGCCAGACGATGCGCAACATTCATGAACCGGGGCGGGCGTAGGTCACACTCCGTCGGATGGGATGGAGGGTTCTCGAGGTCTCGCGGCAGGGCGCGGACAGCCCTTCAGGGGGTGGCTGCCGGGGGATTTTCCTTCCGCCACGCCGCCGTCATTTACGGCCGAATATGGGAAAAGGGGCGCTACAGCTTGTATCCTATGATTGCGTGGGTCACACTGAACCCGCGAAAAGACATATCGTCCAGCGGAAAATCCGCCGGACAAGCATAAAGGAGGAACAACACAGTGGTGGACGCTCCGGGCGCCGTGAACAACGAGAACGCCCAGGACAATGTACAGCGGCTGGGGCTCCAGTCGGACATGATCGTCCAGGAACTCGGCTGGGACGAGGACTGCGACTCATCGCTGTCCGAGGCGGTCGAGGACTTCATCGGCGAGGAGCTGGTCGACTTCGACACCGACGAGCTCGTTGATGCAGTGCTGCTGTGGTTCAGGGAAGAAGACGGAGACCTGGTCGACGCACTGGTCGACTCCGGTCGCAGCCTCTCCGAGGAAGGCATCGTCTGGCTCCTCACCCCGGGCGCCGGCCAGACCGGCACCATCGCCCCCGGCGAGATCAACGAAGCCGCACAGCTGTCGGGCATGGTGAGCACCACCTCCGAACGCTTCGGCGACTGGCAGGGCACCCGCCTGGTCGCCCAAGGCGGCAAGAAGTAGCTCCAGGCCAGCGCGTTTTTCGCCCCGGCGGAGAGCGTGCTATCCTATTTTTCTGTTCCCACCGCCCATCCCGGCGGTCGGTTCATCAGGGCCCTTAGCTCAGCTGGAAGAGCGCCTGGTTTACACCCAGTAGGTCGGCGGTTCGAACCCGTCAGGGCCCACCACTATTGCAGCAGGTCACGGTAGGTTTTCGATTACTTATCGTGGCCTGTTTTCTCGTCCGTGGGCACATTGTGGGGATTTACTGTCAGGGGCCAAGACGCCGCAAGGAAGCACATCGCACCCGCCACAGGGAGCGCTGGAGCTTAATCGAAGCCGCGGTACACGCCGCCGTGATCGACGGCCCCGGCATACTCCCCGAAGCCCAGGTTTCCTAAAGCCAGGTTGTTCTGCGGCTCCGCAACCTTGTCTGCGGGGCACCGGAAGGATCCCTGGCCGTCTTCCAGGACGAGCACCAGAATCTCCTGCGGAGCGAGCACAGCGTGGGAGTCGACTACAAAGATCGCCTGCTCTCGCAGGCCCTCCGCTGCGGCGATCTCGCGGATCTCATCCTCCCTGGCTTCCGCCCAGTCAGTGTCGTCCACGGGAAAGAAGCTCGCCTGGAAGCCCTCTTCCCCGTAGGGGCCGTCGCGGCCACAAGAGTCTGCCGCCAGACCGCGTCGTCGGCGTAATCGGTGCGGCACCAGAAGGGAGTCCATGTCCGACTCGAATCCGGGAAAGGTTCTCATGCGTCATTGTCTACCCCAGGGAGGCGCGACGCCGTGGTCAAGGAATATTCAGCGGCGGGGTCATCCTTAGGTTCCGTTCCGCACAAAACGCCGGTGACGCCCGCGGCGCTGGGCTAGGGTCACCGGTCTATACCGACTTCCTACGCCAGGAGCTTCACGGCCATGACCATCGTCTCCCAGCCGCTTGCCCCCGCCCGCCCCCGGTCTGGAAACGCGACGTGGATCGTGGTGGTGGTGTGCGGTGTCATCGCGGCGATGCACATCTGGAAACTGCCCAGCGCGCTCACCGACGTGCAGTCCGCTCTAAGCATCGACTTGGTGCAGGCCGGCGTGCTGCTGGGACTGGTGCAGCTGGCGGGCATGCTCGGCGGGATCCCGGCGTCCATCATCGGCGAGCGCGTCGGCCTACGCCGAACCGTGGTCTTAGGGCTGCTCCTGCTGGTGGCGGGCACGGCGATCAGTGCGCTGGCGACCACCTCAGAGATGATGATGGCCGCCCGCGCGCTGGAAGGCGTGGGCTATCTCGCGGTCGTGGTGATGGCGCCGGCATTGATCCGCCGCGAAACCCCGACCGACCGGCTGACCATGGCGATGGGAGCCTGGACGGGATTCCAGGGGATGGCCACCTTCATCGCTGTGCTGGGCGGCTCGTTGTTGTTGGAGGCCACCGACTGGCGCACGTGGTACTGGATCATGGCCGCGGTCACCGCCGTGGGGATTCCGCTGCTTTTGAAGTACACTGCCCCGGATCCCCAGCGGGAAGGCGGGGTCGGAGCGGCTTTCGGCCGGGTGTGGGTGACGGTGCGCAGCTGGAAGCCGTGGGTCGCCGGTGCAGTGTTTGCCTGCTACACCGTCCAGTGGACCGCCGTCGTCGGGTTCCTGCCCACCGTCTATGAGGAGTACGGCGTCAGCACCATGGTGGGCGGGGCACTGTCTGCGGTGGCCGGCGGCGTCAACGCCGTGGGCGCGGTGCTGTCCGGGTTGCTGTTGCGCCGGGGATTGCCCGTGCGCCCGATGGTCGTCACCGCGTTCGTGGTCATGGGGGTCGCCTCCGTCGGCGTCTACGCCGTCAACTGGTCCGAGCTGCCCGGCACGTTCATCCCGCAGTTCGTGCTGGTCTGTGTCTTTTCCATGGTCGGCGCCCTGATCCCGACCTCCATGTACCGTATCGCCGTGGATCTGGCGCCACCCGGGGGTTCGGCGCCCGGCGTGGTCGGGCTGATGCAGCAGCTGCAGAACAGCGGCAACTTCTTCGGCCCCATCTTGCTGGCGTGGCTGGCGACCCAGTCCCAGGGCTGGCACACCTCCTGGTGGCTGACCGCGACGGCTGGTGCGATCGGCATCGCGTTGATCATGCTCTTCTCCGAGAAGAGGCTGGGCTTTTCCCTGCGGGAGACTTAAAGGGGCGGTGCAGTTCACTGCGCGCGAGCGCACCCGTGTTTTAGGTGCGCAAAAGTCCACAGTCGTCGGGTCGATTGTGTGTTTTAGGGCTGCACACGCCCAGCAGTGACCACAAAACTTGCAGGGTGGCACAGGGGCACGGGCCGCAGGGCGTCGTTGGCAGCACAAGCCCGGCACCGCCCGACAGCGGCTTAAGCCCCTTCCTCCAGCACCACATCCAGCGCCGAGAGGTCCGCTCCCCGCGGCGCCCAGAGCACCACCGGCCGGGCGGTGTCGCCCGCGAACAAGACGTGCGGCTCGTAACCCTCGGGGGAGACGTCCGTCGCGATCTGCATCTCGGCGTCCTCGTCGCCGAAATCGGCGTCCAAGTCGAAGGCGACGTCGTTGACGCGGTCGCCGTTGGTGAAGCGGAAGCTGCCGGAGGTCGTCGATCCCGGATCCAGCATCAGGTTGACGTCGCCGACCTGATCGGCGGTGCCCGCGGCACGGGCATAGGCGGGGACCAGCTCGAGGATCTCTTCCGGGGTAGTGCGCTGGACGGCGGAGTGGTCGTAGTAGACGCGCTCGAAGAGCTGCTCCTCGTCCAGGTCGCGCAAGCCCAACAGGGAGACCAGCGGGTAGCGGCGGAAGCGGCTCATGCCGCAGGCGGAGTCGGCGACCACGTCCTCGAAGGTCACCTCGCGGCGGGGCGGGAAGCCGGCGTCGGTGAGCGTGGCCAGGGACTCGGTGAGCAGCCGGGTGTCGTCGGCGCCCGGGGTCGTGTCGACGGTTTCTGCGGTCAACGTCACCCCGGCCTGGTGCCCGGGGCTCTGGTCGTTGCTGGACGTGGTGATGCGCTGGGCGGGGGAGACCTGCCCGGCGGGACGCTTTTTGTTCGTGCGCTTCTTCTTGGCCATGCTCCCAGGCTAATCAGTCGCGACCGGGTTGGCAGGCCAATGCGCTGGCCGGGGCCAGCCCGGGTCAGAAACGTTCGCGGTCGCGTTTGCCCAGGCGCCCGTAGAAGTCCGGCTTGGCGTCGCCATAGCGGTCGCGGACGTTGCGCGAACGCACCACCTGGCGGGTCATGCCGTCCGGGTCGTCGGCGAGCCACGCGTCCTCGTCCACCCCGGCGCCCACCCCGGCGCCCGGGTCGGGGTCGCCGGCGGGGGAGGAGGCGGCGTCCTCGCTGATCTCGTCCTTTTCGTCGTCGACTTTGCGACGTTCCTTGATCTCGGCGTAGACCAAGTACATCAGGCCCAACGGCCCCATGATGCCGATGGCGATCCACTGGAAGCCGTAGCTCAGGTGGGAGCCCCGGTCGAGCTTGGGCACCGGCATCGCGTACAGTACGCCGGGCTCGCCGTCGGAGAGCTGCACGTAGTCCTCGGCCAGGTCGGTGCCGGTCAGCTCGCCGATTTGCTCAGTGCTGATGGAATAGACCTGCTGGTAGCCCTGCTCCTGCAGCGGCGCGCGGGTGGCGGAGACCTGCTCGCCCTGGCGGACCATGCCCACCAGGGAGACGGTGCCGGTGGGCGCCGGCTCGATCTCCGGGACGGTGACGCCGTCGCCGGTAGGCGCCCAGCCGCGGTGGACCAGGATCTGTTCCCCGCTGGACAGTTCGAAAGGCGTCAGCGACTGAAAGGCGGGGTTTTTGTCGACGGGGCGCATGCGTAGCAGCACCTCGTCGTCGGGCAAGTAGCGTCCCTGCAGGACGACGCGGGTCCATTCCTGCTCGTCGGAGATCGCGCCGGTGCCGTCCATGACCTCGGTGACGGGGACGGGGTCGCGGTCGTAGGCGGCCTCGATCTGCTCGTTGCGGGCGACGATGTCGTCGTCCTTGTTCAACTGCCAGGGGGCCAAGGCGGTGAACGCGAAGTAAGAGAGCGCGAGAATGAGCGCGGCCAGGATGAACCAGTTCGGCTTGAGGAATTGCTTCCACCCCGCCGACCGCTTCTTGCCGCGCCCAGTTCCGTAACGCTTCTCCACTGTGGTACTCACGGCTCTTACTCTACCCACGGGGGCCATCGCCCCCAAGCAGCGGAATTAGAGGCGCGCGCGGATCCAGTCCACGATGCCGGGGGCGGCGGCCTCGATCTGATCGCGGGTGGTGCGGAAACCCTCCGGCCCACCGTAGTAGGGGTCGGCGACAGACGCGTTGTCTTCCGCGGCCGGGTCGAAGTCGCGCAGCAGGGCCACCTTGTCTTCCTCGGCGCCGCTGGCGATGAGCTCGGAGCGGTGTCCGGTGTCCAGCGCCACGATCAGGTCGGCGGCAAGGGTGGCCGGGCCGACCTGGCTGGCGATATGGGTGGCGCCGTCGTAGCCGGCCTTGCGCAGCTCCTCCACGGCGCGACGGTCCGCACCCTGGCCGACGTGCCAGCCGCCCATGCCGGCGGAGGTGATCTTCACCTTGTCGGCCAGACCGGCGTCCTCGATTTTGTCGCGGACGATGACCTCGGCCATCGGGGAACGACAGATGTTTCCGGTGCAAATGAAGTCGATGTGAATGGGTCGTTCCTTATGTTCAGTCTGACCAGTCACGAATGACGGCCTCCAATTCTGTCACGGTCGTTGCGGTGTAGGCGGCCTGCGCCCACTCAGCTTCGTCGCCGTATCCCCACGTCACGGCGACGGTATCGATGCCAAAGTGCGCTGCCCCCTCGATGTCGTGGGAGCGGTCGCCGACCATGAGGGTATCCGAGGTCCGGTCGGCGATCCCCACCGAGTCCACAACGTGCTGAATCACCGCGGATTTCGACCGCCGGTCCCCGTATTCCTCCGCCGCGCCTAAGAAGTCGATGTGTCCCAACACCCCGATCTGCTCCAGGATGCCCCGGGCGAAGCTTTCGCCTTTGCTGGTGGCCGTGGCCACGAAGTAGCCGGCGTCTTTGAGCCGGGCGATGAAGTCCACCATGCCCTCGAAAGGCTGTGCCTGGCTCCAGCCGCCGCCGCGGGTGAAGGCCATGTAGGCGTCGAAGGCCGCCGGCACCAGGTCTGCGTCCATCAGCCGGCCCAGGGTGTTTTCCATCGGCGGGCCGGGGATCTTCGCCGTGAAGTCCTCCGAGGGGCGCGGCACGCCGACGGCGTCGAGGGCGTGGAGGAAGCCGGCGCGGATGCCGGGGAAGGAGTCGATGACGGTGCCGTCGACGTCCAGGAAAATGATGCTGCGACCAGCGGGCACGGAAAAGTTCATGGCCATAGTGTGGCAGAAACGTAGACTAGGTGCCCATGACTACCGTTGCCGACCTGACGAAGCTTCTCGACGCCACGTATCCGCCCGCCCTCGCCGAGTCCTGGGACTCCGTCGGCCTGATCTGCGGCGACCCCGCCGACGACGTCGAACTCGTCGCCTTCGCCCTCGAGGCCACGAACGCCGTGGCCGACGCCGCCGTCGAGGCCGGCGCCCAGCTGCTCGTCGTCCACCACCCCCTGCTCATGCGCGGGGTGGACTCCGTGGCCGCCGACACCGCCAAGGGCTCGGTCATCCACACCCTGATCAAGGGCGGCTGCGCGCTGTTCGCCGCGCACACCAACGCCGACTCCGCGCGTCCCGGCGTCAACGACAAACTCGCCGAACTCGTCGGGATCACCCCGGGTCGGCCGATCAAGCCGGTGCTGCTGGGCGCCACCGACAAGTGGGGCGTCCACGTCCTGGCCAAGGACGCCGAGACCGTCAAAAACGCCTTGTTCACCGCCGGCGCCGGCCACATCGGCGACTACGCCGAATGCTCCTTCGACATCGAGGGCACCGGCCAGTTCACCCCGCTGCCCGGTGCGGATCCCACTGAAGGCGCGGTGGGCGAGAATTACCGCAGCCCCGAGCTGCGCGTGGAGTTTGTGGCGCCGCGCCGTCTGCGTCACACGCTGATCGACGTCCTGCGCGGCGCACACCCGTATGAGGAGCCCGCCTTCGACGTCGTGGAGTTGGCCCAGGACGTCGACCTGGCCACGGCCACGGGGCTGGGCCGGGTGGGCGTGCTGCCGGAGCCGATGACTCTGCGGGAGTTCACCCAGCAGGTCGCCGACGCCTTGCCGGAGACGGTGTGGGGCGTGCGCGCCGCCGGGGATCCGGAGCAGCTGGTCAGCACCGTCGCGGTGGCGTCCGGGGCGGGTGATTCGATGATGGGGCCGGCGACGTCGTTGGGCGCCGATGTGCTGGTGACCTCTGACCTGCGTCATCACCCGGTGGACGAGCATCTGCGCGCCGGGGGGTGCGCGGTGATCGACGCCGCCCATTGGGCCAGCGAATACCCGTGGACCATGCAGGTCAGTGAGATTGTGGAGGATGAGGCGGGCGTCGATACGCTGGTGATCCCCCTCCGCACGGACCCATGGACCGTTTCCGCACACCCCAACGGGTAGAAATAGGAAGTTTAACGGTCCCCCCGGATAAATCCGGGGGATTTCTAGCTCAGACCGCACGCACAACGCCCCCGGAGGGAGGTTGCACATGTCTTATGTCCTCAACACTAGTGTGGCCCCGTTCTGCCACAGCCAAGATCACCCTGGCGGCGTTGCGGTCCCGACCCGCGGTATAGTCACAGGCTTCGCACCGGAGGGTTCGTTCTCCGAGTCCGAGTGCTTGCTTGGCTCTCGCGAAACACTCAGAACACGTCATCGTCGTATAGGCGGGCGTAACCAGCACCACCTTCCGGCCAGCCCGCGCGGCGTTGGTAATCAGCGCACGTTTGGCCGCACCAATAGCCGCGTCAGCGGACTTTCTGGCCATCGTGGACTTGGCGAGGAAGGCAGGGTTGAAATCTTCCACCGCGATCAGGCCGTGGTTATCGGTGATTTTCTTCGCCCACCCCCGGGAGTCATGCTGCGTCTGCCGGGCAGCCTTCTTGTGCAGTTTCGCCGCCTGCCGACAGGCACGCTTGTAGCCGTTCGACTGTTTGCGTCCCTTGCGGTGGCGACGCGCCATCTTCCGCTGTGCTTTCGCAAGCTCGGCGGCACACCGCTTCCGGTGCCCCAGGTAGGGCAGATCATGCTTCTCATCGGTGGTGGTCGCGGTGGTGGACACGCCCCAGTCGATACCGATACCCGCATCGGCTTCCGGTGCCTGTTCCTTTTCGCGGCGAGTGACAAACGAGGCGTACCAGTGCCCCAGACTGTCCTGGTAAACACGCACACTTTTGGGTGGGGAAGGAAGTTCCCGCGACCACACCACAGGGATGGACACACCCTTGGGCAGCCGCAGGCGGCCTTCCCGGAGAGAAAATCCCCTGATGCTGTATTCCAGGGAGGGCAGCGCACGTTTCTTCGTCTTGACGGTGGGTGTGCCCCGACCCTTCACTGTGAACGAGTGCTGCAGCGCCTGCGCGTAGGTGCGCAGGATCGCCTGCTGGGCGACCTGCGAGCCGTTCCGCATCCACGAGTTGTTCTTGCGCAGCTCGGTCAGCAGCTTGCCCAGCTTCGCCAGGGTCGGCTTGTTGCCGATTTTCCGTTGATGGACGGCTTCGTTCCACAGGAATCGGCAGCGTCCCCATTCGTAGAGGAGGGCGCGCTGCGCGTGTGCGCCGGGGCGCAGGCGGTAGGTGTAGCGCACGATCTCTTCCACACCCACAATGATAGATATCCACGCTGTGTAGTGCCGGAATGGCGGGCAGGCTCATCCAAATCCCACCGGGGAGGTCGCCGCCGAACGAGAACGCATCATCATCGAGCTGGGCACCATACCCGATCACGTAGACTTACTGGTTGAATGTGGCCCGTAATACGGTATCTACCGATTCATCAATCAGATCAAAGGAAGGATCCTCTCGTGCCCTGCGCCAAGAATTTCTTCCCCTTACGTCCAGACTCCCCACACTGTGGACCAACTCGTACTTTGTCGCCACTGTCGGCGGCACAACCCTGGAGGTTGTCAAGCACTATGTCGAAAACCAGCGCAACGTCTAGCCCACCCCTTTCCTCCCCATGCCTCAAGGCAGGGGTTTCCAGGGGTGGTCTTCGATGAAACTCGATCCCGCCCTCCATCCCGTCTTGCTCGAGCTCGCCCAGACCCAGCGCACCTTGACTGCGGCGCCGGAAGCGCTGGTGACTCCGGAGCAGCAGGAGCTCGAGAAGTTGCAGGCAGAGCAGAAGCGCCTGCGTTCCGCGTTCAGCGCCGCCCAGATGGCCGTCGACGACATGGAATCCGAGATCCTGCGCATCCAGGAAGACGAGCGCAAGCTGCGTCGCCGCGAGCGCGACAACAAGAAGCAGCTCGAGGCCGAAACCGACGCGGAGCGTCGCCGCGACCTGGAGCACGACCGCTATTCCGCGAAGTCGCGCATCGCCGATCTGATGGGTGAGCTGATGGAAGCCCACAACGAGATCGCCGCGCTGCGCAACAACCGCGACGTCCACGCCGCCCACGTGGATGAAAATCTCCGCCAGATCGGGCTCGCCGAGCGGGCCGCGGAGGCCGCCAACGAGGCCGCCAGCCACATCGAGGATCCGCAGACCCATATCGATGAGCTGCGCGCGAAGTTGCCGGCTGAGGTGGTCACCGCCTACGACGAGCAGCGGGCGGAAAACGAGGTCGGCGTGGCCTACTTCAACTCCCGCACCTGCGGCTCCTGCTTCCTCGTCCTGCCGGCGGGGGATCGCTCCGTCATCGGGCGCGCGCCCGCCGACGAGCTGCCTCAGTGCCCGAACTGCGGCTCCTACCTGGTGCGCAGCAAATGAAGCTGAGCATTTACGCCGACGGCGGCTCACGCGGCAACCCCGGGGTGGCGGGTTCCGGCACGGCCGTGTTCGACGCCGCGACCAATGAGTTGCTCCGGGAGATCGTCTACGTGGTGGGCAAGAAGGCGACCAACAACGTCGCCGAGTACCACGGACTGTTGCGGGGGTTAGAGGCCGCCGCTGAGCTGGGCGCCAGCGAGGTCTACGTGTTCATGGACTCCAAGCTGGTGGTCGAGCAGATGTCCGGGCGCTGGAAGATCAAGCACCCGGACATGCAGAAGCTGGCGGCGCAGGGGCGTAAGCTCGCGGAGCGTTTTGACCGGGTGGCCTACACCTGGATTCCGCGCGCCCAGAACGAGATCGCCGACAAGCTCTCCAACGACGCGATGGACGCGGCCGCCGCGGGGCATGAACCCGGGGTGGTCGGCGGGGACGCGCCCGCCGAGCGACCCGTTGCACCGGAGCCCGCCGCCCCCGCGGAACCGGCGGCGCCGGCGGAGCGGGCCGGCGCGGTCGACTGGTGGAAGGACACCTCCCACCCGCCGACCCGGCTGGTGCTGCTGCGCCACGGCCAGACCGACTATTCGTTGCACAAGCGCTACGCCGGCCGCCACGACGCCGAGCTCAACGCCACCGGGCGCACCCAGGCGGCGGCCGCGGCCCAGGCCCTGGCGGCCGAGGGTGGCATCGACGCGATCGTGTCCTCCCCGCTGGCGCGCTGCAGCGCCACCGCCGACGCCGTGGGGCAGAAGTTGGGCCTGCGGACCCGCACCATCGAAGACCTGCAGGAATGCGACTTCGGCGACTGGGACGGCCTGACCTTCGCGGAAGCCCAGGACGACGACCCTGCCCACCACGCCGCCTGGGTCGCCGACGGCACGCTCTGCCCTCCCGGCGGGGAATCCTACGAGCAGGTCAACGACCGCATCACCCGGGTGCGCCGCCAGCTGGTCGAGGAGTATCCCGGCCAGACCGTGCTGGTGGTCAGCCACGTCAACCCCATCAAGTCACTCGTGCGCCAGGCGCTCGGCGCAGACGCCGGCATCTACCAGCGCATGCACCTGGATCTGGCGTCGATCTGCGTCGTGGACTTCTTCCCCGAGGTCGCCGAGGTGACCCCGGTGCTGCAGAGCTTCAACGCCACCGCGCACCTGCGGTAGGCGTCGCCGCCGCTGCGGAGTGTGGTGAAAACTGGATGGTGAAAAACCACCGGTCGGCTGAGCAGGGAACCGGTCCGGTCCCGGTTATTCATCAATCAGTGTTCCGCAGCTGCCGGTCCGGCGCCCGCGACGCCCCCGGAGACGCCCCAGCCCACGTTCACGCCGGCCCGCCGCGGCAGCGCAGCGACCCCGGGATTACGCGCCCGGCCGGGCCGAGGGGTAAAGTTTTTTACGCGAATGAGTCGGCCGGGTGATCGCGGCGAATGAACCGCCCGCGTGATGCGGGCAGGCAGGAGCCGAGGAAAGTCCGGACTCCGAAGAGCACGGTGGTTGCTAACGGCAACCCGGGGTGACCCGCGGGCATGTGCAACAGAGAGTAGACCGCCCGGTTTTTGACCGGGTAAGGGTGAAAGGGTGCGGTAAGAGCGCACCGGCGTGGCAGGTGACTGCCGCGGCCAGGTAAACCCCACCGGGAGCAAGGCATCACGGCCTGCCACACGGCAGGCCCGATCAGGTGTTGGAGGGCTGCTCGCCCGAGCCTGAAGGTAGCTGCTTGAGGCGCCCAGCGATGGGTGGCCCAGATGGATGATCACCGCCGCCAGCGGCACAGAATCCGGCTTATACGCCGGCTCATTCGCGTCCCACTTTTTCTCTCGGCGCAGCGGGCGGGCGCGTGCCACAATGGTGCGGTATGAGGCTGTACGCGGCAGCGCTGAATTTCCGGCGGGTGGCCGAAGAATTCCGGGTGCCCACCGATTTTTCCCCTGCCGTGCATAAGGCCGCGGCCGCAGCGCGCGACAGGTTCGCCGCCCGCCGCCGCGACGCCCGCGACCTTCCCTTCGTCACCGTCGACCCGCCCGGCTCGCGGGATCTGGATCAGGCGGTGTGCATCACCCGCCGCGGCGACGGTTACCGGGTGCGCTACGCGATCGCGGACGTCGCGGCGTTCGTGGCCCCGGGCGGGGCAGTGGAGGCGGAGTCGCTGCGCCGCGGGCAGACGATTTACCTGCCGGATGAGCCCGCGCGCCTGCACCCGGCGGTGCTGTCGGAAGGCTCGGCGTCGCTGCTGCCCGGGGTGGACCGGCCGGCGGTGCTGTGGACGATGGATCTGGACGCCGCAGGGGAGGTCGAGGACGTCTCGGTGGAGCGGGCGCTGGTGCGCTCGCGCGCGCAGCTGGACTACGACTCGGTGCACGCGGCGACGCAGGTGGGCCAGGCGCCGGCGGCGATAGCGCTATTGGGCGAGGTCGGCCGGCTGCGGCAGGCGTCGAGCCTGCGCCGGGACGCGGTGAATCTGCGCATCCCCTCGCAGCGGGTGCGCCGCAACGGCGACGGCCGCTATGAGCTGGTCATTGAGCCGCGGCACCCGGTGATGGACTACAACTCGGAGATCTCCCTGCTAACGGGCATGTGCGCGGGGCAGATGATGGTCTCGGCGGGGCAGGGCCCGCTGCGCACCCTGCGGCCGGCGGGCGACGGCGCGGAGGAGATGTTCCGCCAGGAGGCCCGCGCGCTGGGCTACCGGCTCGCCGACGACGACCACGTCGGGCATTTCCTCGCCGGCGTGGACGCGGACGCCCCCGCGGGGATGGCGGTGATGCGGGAAGCGCAGAAGCTGTTGCGGGGCGCGGGCTACGGACTGGTGGACGACGACGGCGCGGAGGTCCACGCCGGCATCGGCGGGTACTATGCGCATGTGACGGCCCCGCTGCGCCGGCTCATCGACCGTTTCGCCGCCGAATACTGCCTGGCGATCTCCGGCGGCTACGAACCGCCGGCGTGGGCGACGCAGACCGTGGCGCAGGCGGCGGGCACGATGAGCAGGACCTCGCAGCTGGCGAACACCGTGGACCGGGCGTGTCTGAACCTCACGGAGGCGACCGTGCTGGCGCCGTGGCTGGACCATAATTTCGCGGCCACGGTGCTGCACTCAGACCGGCGCCGCGGCCACTCCCGGATTTTCGTGCACGAGCCGCCGGTGTTGGCGCACACGCTCGGCAACCCCGCGGACGGCACCCGGATCACGGCGTCGCTGATCAAGGCGGACACCGACAGCCGGGAGGTGCTCTTCGCCTGGCCCGCGGACTAGGCCTCAGCCGGGGTGATGACCCCGGCGCGTTCCCCACGGTGCAGCTCGACGACCAGCAGACCGTCCTCGGCCAAGTCGGCGGCGAAATTTCCGGCCGCCTTCTCCGGCACGAGCGCCCACACCCCGGAGGCCAGGCCCGCGGCGGTGGCGCGGGCGGCGACGGCGCCGCGGGTCAGGCACAGGGCGGCGAGCTCGTCGCAGGCGTCGACGCCCAGCAGCGGGTGCAGCTGCCGCTGCGACTCGGCGAGCAGCCGGCCGATGTCCTCGCCGCGGCGCGAACGCAGGGCACGCGCGGTCGACAGCGCGCGGCGGGTCTCCGCCTCGTCGAAGTTCAGCCAGCCGGCGGCCTCCGCGACGCTGGGGGTGCCGTCGACGCCGCGCACCTTGTGCACGGCGCGCAACCAGTCGAGCACGCGCCCGGGGGCGTCGGGAAGCGACCGCAGCGACTCCGCGCCGAAGGCCTTGCAGGCGTCGTCGACGAAGCGGCGGTGGCGGCGCACCGTGTCCACGCCCGGCGAGTGGTCCGGCTGGCGGTCCTCCGGCAGCCCGACGACAAAGGCGCGGTGTGCGGCGTCCACCGGGTGGGGCGCCTGGGTGACGGAGCCGTCAGCGTAATCGATGACGCTGACGGTCTCACCCAGCCCGCGCAGCGTCGCCGTGTGCCGGGCGCGCAGCGGGGGAAAGGCGGAGAACATCTCGTTGCTCTGCGCGCAGGTCTCGGCCAGCCGGGTGCGCACCGGCGCCTGGTCGATCTCTGCGTCGCCGGCCTGCAGCGCCAGCGCCACGGCGGCGTCGACCGCGGCGTCCGCGCCCAGGCCCACCCCGCGGGGAATGTCGTTGACCACCGTGACGTCCAACCCGCCGGTGTCGCGGGAGAGCAGCTGCCGGTGGATCAACGTCCACACCAGCCCGCCCAGCCGCGCGGCCGCGCCCCCGACCGGGACGGGAGCGACGGTGGGGCGGCCGTGGTCGTCGACGCCCGGCTGCTGCTGCGCGCCGCGCCGGCGGATCTCCTCGTCGCTGATCTCGTCGGTGACGGGCTGCGCGCCGGGCCGGTGCGTGGTGACGGTGACGCGGTCGTCGGCACGCGGGGAGTAGGCCACGGCGGCCCGCAACGAGGACAACCCCATCACCGCGGCGCCCCCGTAGTGGTCGACGTGCTCACCGATCACCGGGTAGGTCGCCGGGGCGTCGGCGACGGCGGCGGGCTCACCGACCGCCTTCCGGTGGGCCTGAGCGACGCGCTCAGCGGCGGACACGGTGGGGATGGGCCAGGACGGCATAGGGGCAGGACTCCTTCGACGAAACCTTGGGACAACCCCTCCGACATTACTTCCTCGCCGACCCCGCCCGGCGCTCCGCGGGTAGCCTGGGGCCGTATCCGAACACCTGAATCATATTGAGGAGGACGACATGGCGATCGAAGAAAAGTGGTTTTTCGACCCGTCGACCGGCGGCATCGAGCAAGGGAAGGTCTCCGGCTGGGACAAGCGCATGGGCCCGTACGACAGCCGTGCGGAAGCCGAGGACGCGCTGCGCATCGCCCGGCAGCGCACCGCGCAGGCGGACGCCGAGGAAGAGGCCGAGGACGACTGGGGCGAGCCCGCCTCCTGGGAGAAGTAGCCGCTACTTCTTTCCCCGCGTCCGCCGCGTGATCCTGTCGTAGGCGGCGCGGATCTCCTCCACCCCTTCGGCGTACTCACGCAGCGCCGCCCGGCCGACCTCGCGCTCCCGCTGGTAGAGCAGTCCGTAGCCGAAGGTGTCCTCGCCGCGGCGGTGCGCGGCGCGGGCGAGTTCCAGCAGCTTGTCGCGGCTGGTGGCCGCGTCCTGAAAATCCCCCAGCGAAGACTGCAACGACTTGCAGGCCCGGTACAACCGCTTGGTTTTCACCGCGGTGGCCGCCCCGACCGCCTCCGCCGCATAGCGCAGCTTCTTGGCGGATTTCCGCACGTCGTGGAACTTCTCCTCCCGGACGGGCAGCGGCACCTTCTCGTTGTACCGGCTGTCCACCGCGTCGCGATGACGCTTCAGCAGCTTCCGGTAGGCCTGCTCCAGCTGCTCCAGCAACACCCGCTCCGGGGAGGACTTCTTCGGACGCTCGGCCGGCTGCGCCGGGGCAGGCGCCACCGTATGCGGCTCAGCGAGCAGCAGGTCGAGATCGTCGAGCAACTGCAGATACCGGTCCGAATTCAACGCCGCCACCACCCGACGGTGCGCGCGGGCGTACTCGGCGCCCATGTCCTCGCGCACATGACGACGCGCCTGCTCATCGACCGTGCCGGAGTCCTCGGCCTCCAACAGCGACACGAACCGCTCTTCCACGACCTCCGCGTCGCGTGCCTGCCCCAGGATCCGGGCCAGCATCTTCAACTCGTCCTGCACCCGGTCGACGTGCTCCCCGGCGAGCACCCCGCTGAACGTGCCGAGGTGGCTGCGCAGCTCGCGGGTGGCCACCCGCATCTGGTGCACCGAATCCCACTCGTCGCGGCGGACCCGCGGGTCGTAGGCCACGAGCTTGTCGCGGTTGGCGCGCAGCGCCTCTAAGACGCCGGCCACCGCGGAGTCCTCGTCGATCCCCGGATCCCGCAGGTGCGTCGGCAGCGGCGCGTCATTCGCCGACTCACCCAACGCGCTGGTGAGCTTGGACGGTGAGGACGACACCCGCGCCCCCGCCCCGATGAACAACCCCGTCGCGGCCTGCAGCAACCGGGCGCCCTCCGGCTCCCCGGCCAACTGCTCGCTGAGCTCGAACTCCCACTCCCGCCACGTGCTCGATGTTCCGCCCGGCAACAACGAGTGCGCGGTGACACGGTCGTCGCACAACTGCGCCCACGGCAGGTCGTCCGCCCCCGTCACCGCGGACTCCGTGCGGTGGTTGTCCACCTGCGCCACCGGCGCCAACGGATGATTGCGCACCACCGAACGCACCTGCGCCAGCAGCTCCTCCGGCACGGCGAACTGGCCGTCGACCGGCTCGCCGAGCTCCGCGTGCAACTCCACGCGCCCGCCCGTGGCCGGCAACTTCAGATGCCACCCGTCGTCCTCGCCGCCGGTGCGACGCCGCAACGTGATCTTCTCGCGGCTCAACCGCAGATCCTCGGTGTCGTAGTAGATCGCGGACAACTCGTGCACGCGCGGCTCACCGAGCGCCTTTACCTGCGGCAACCGCAGCAGATCGGGCACGGCGGTGTCCGCGGAGACGGCGAATTTGGCTTCCACTTCGAAAAACTTGTTGATCGACATGTCGCTCCTTAACGGGACGAAACTGCATTATCAACCAGCCTACCTGCCCGAACACACCTTCAGTATGGTGGGAAACATGAACTCACAACAGGAATTCGTGCTCCGCACCGTCGCCGAACGCGACATCCGGTTCATCCGGCTCTGGTTCACCGACATCTTCGGCCGCCTGAAATCCGTGATGATGAGTTCCTCCGAACTCGAAGGCACCTTCGAGGAAGGCGCCGGCTTCGACGGCTCCTCCATCGAAGGCTTCTCCCGGATCAGCGAATCCGACACCCTCCTGCTGCCGGACCCCTCCACCTTCCAGGTGCTGCCCTTCGACGACGACGAACCCGAACTGCAGACCGCCCGCATGTTCTGCAACGTGATCAACCCCGACGGACAGCCCTCACTGGCGGACCCCCGCTACATCCTCGGCCGCCAAGTCACCGCCGCCGCCGACGACGGCTTTTCCTGCATGGCCTCCCCGGAACTCGAGTTCTACGTCCTCGACATCGACCCTCACACCGGGGCGATCCGCCGCACCGACACCGGCGGCTACTTCGACCAGTCCGTCAACCAAAAATCCCCCATGCTCCGCCGCCGCGCCATGCACGCCCTGGAAGCCATGGGCATCTCCACCGAGTTCGCCCACCACGAAACCGCGCCCAGCCAACAAGAAATCGACCTGCGGCACGCCGACGTGCTGACCATGGCCGACCACGTCATGACCTTCCGCTACATCCTCAAACAGGTCGCCGCACAAGACAACGTCCACGCCACCTTCATGCCCAAACCCTTCCAAGAACACGCCGGCAGCGCCATGCACACCCACTTCTCGCTGTTCGAAGGCGACGACAACGCCTTCCACGACCCGGACGACGAAATCTCGCTGTCGCGCACCGGCCGGCAATTCATCGCCGGCGTCTTGGAACACGCCCCCGAGATCTCCGCGGTGACCAACCAATGGGTCAACTCCTACAAACGCCTGCAATTCGGCAGCGAAGCGCCCACCGCCGCCACCTGGGGCGTCTCCAACCGCTCCGCCCTGGTGCGCGTGCCCACCTACCGCCTGCACAAAGCCGTCTCGCGCCGGGCGGAGATCCGCTCCCTCGACGCCGGAGCCAACCCCTACCTGGCCTACGCCGCCGTGCTCGCCGCCGGACTCAAGGGCATCCGCGAAGAATACGAACTCGACGACCCCGCCGAAGACGACGTGACCTCCCTGACCCACCGCGAACGCCGCGCCATGGGCTACCGCGACCTGCCCACCAGCCTGGACGACGCCCTGCGCGAACTGGAACGCTCCGAATTCATGGCCGAGGTGATGGGGGAGCACATCTTCGAGTTCTTCCTGCGCTCCAAATGGGATGAATGGCACAACTACACCGAGCAAATCACCCCGTTCGAACTCGACACCACCCTGCACTACTGATCGAAGAGAAGGACAACAGCAGTGGTTGCCAAGCGCACCGTCCCGTCGCCCGCCACCCTGGGACTGACCGGCCCGCACGCCGCCGAGGACCTGGAATGGCTGGGGTGGGCCAACGACGACTCCGTGGAACTGTTGTGGACCCTCGCCGGCGCCGGCGACCCCGACATGACCTTAAACACCCTGCGGCGCCTGATGACGGCCCTCGGCGACGACGCAGCCTACCTCGACGCCGCGCTGCGACGCGACGACGTGCTCCGCGTGCGGCTCTTCGCACTCTCCGGCGGCTCCACCCTGCTGGGCGACCACCTCATCGCCAACCCGGAGATCTGGGTGGAACTGGCCGAACCCATCCCCGAAGCCCACGAGATGATGGCCATGATGCTGCGCAGCGTCGAGGCCGAACCCATCGACGGCGCCGCCGACTTGAGCGCCCCGGGCACCTACCGCGCCGGGCTCAGCGGCGGGAAGGCGAAGCTGGCGCTGCAGCTGACCTACCGCACCCTGATCATGCGCATCGCCGCCTGCGACCTGGCCGGCACCTTCGCCGCCCGCCGCGGGGTGGGGGCGGGGCAGCCGGAGCTGGACTTCACCACGGTCACCCGCCTGCTGACGTCGCTGGCCGACGCCGCGCTGACCGCCGCGCTGGCCGTGGCGGTGCGCACCGTCTACGGCGACGCCGACCCGGACACCAGCCTGGCGGTCATCGCGATGGGCAAGTGCGGCGCCCTGGAGCTGAACTACATCTCCGACGTCGACGTCATCTTCGTCGCCGAGCCCGCCACCCCACGGGCGAACCGCCTGGCCGCGGAATTCAACAAACTCAGCTCCGCCTGCTTCTTCGAGGTCGACCCGAACCTGCGCCCGGAGGGCCGCTCCGGCGCCTTGGTGCGCACCCTCGACAGCCACCGCGCCTACTACCGGCGCTGGGCGGAGACCTGGGAGTTCCAGGCCCTGCTCAAGGCACGCCCCATGACCGGGGACATGGCCTTGGGCGCCGAATACAAGGCGATCGTCGACCCGCTGGTCTGGACCGCCTCGCAGCGCGAGTCCTTCGTCGACGACGTCCAGGCCATGCGTGGTCGCGTGCTGGAAAACGTGCCCGGCGACATGCAAAGGCGCGAACTCAAACTCGGCGCCGGCGGGCTGCGCGACGTGGAGTTCGCCGTCCAGCTGCTCCAGCTGGTCCACGGCCGCAGCGACGAGACCCTGCGCGTGACCACCACCACGGAAGCGCTGCGCGCGCTGGTCACCGGCGGCTACATCGGCCGCGAGGACGGCACCGCCCTGATCGACGCCTATGAATTCCTCCGCCTGCTGGAACACCGCCTGCAGCTGCAGCGACTGCGGCGCACCCACGCGCTGCCCGCGGAGGACGACGACTACGAATGGGCCTGGCTGGCCGCCGCCACCGGCTACACCGCCACGGCGCAGCGCTCCGCCGTCGAGGAACTTGAGCGCGACCTGCGCCAACGCCGCCGCACCGTGGCCAACCTGCACGCCAAACTCTTCTACCGCCCGCTGCTGAACTCCGTGGTCACGATGAGCGTCGACGAACTCGCGCTGTCCAAGCAGGCCGCCACGCTGCAACTGGGCGCGCTGGGCTACCGCCACCCGGACCGGGCGTTTCAGCACCTGTCCGCCCTGGCGTCCGGCACCTCCCGCAAGGCGAAACTGCAGGCCATCTTGTTGCCGAGCCTCCTGGAGTTTTTGGGCGATACCGCGGATCCGGACGCCGGCTTGCTCAACTACCGGAAACTGTCGGAGGCGGCCTTCGACAAGACGTGGTTTTTGCGCACCCTGCGCGACGAAGGGGTGGTGGCCGAACGGCTCATGCTCGTGCTCGGCACCAGCCCCTATGCCTCGGACCTGATCATCGCGTCCCCGGACGTCGTCAAGCTGTTGTCCGACGGCTCCACCGGCCCGAAGCTGATGGACCCCGCCCCGGACCAGGTCTCACGCTCGCTGGTCGCCGCCTCCAAGCGCTACGCCGACCCGAACAGGGCCGTGTCCGTCGCGCGCTCGCTGCGCCGGGCGGAGCTGGCGCGCATCGCCATCGCCGACCTGCTCGGGTTCATGGACGTCGACCAGGTGTGCCTGGAGCTGTCGCTGGTGTGGAACGCGGTGCTCGAGGCCGCCCTGCGCGCCGAAATCCGCTACAGCCTCGCCCACGGCGAGTGGGAGGAACCACCCGCCCGCATCTCCGTGATCGGCATGGGCCGACTCGGCGGCGAGGAACTCGGCTACGGCTCCGACGCCGACGTCATGTTCGTCATCGAATCCGCCGACGGCGTCGAAGACTCCGAAGCCGTGCGCTGGGCCTCCGGCATCGTCGAATCCCTGCGCCGACGCCTGGCCAAGCCCTCCAACGACCCGCCGTTGGAAGTCGACTTGGGGCTACGGCCCGAAGGCCGCTCCGGGCCGGTGGTGCGCACCGTCGCCTCCTACGCCCGCTACTACCGCAAGTGGGGTGACACGTGGGAGCTACAGGCGTTGCTGCGCGCCGCCCACGTCGCCGGCGACGCGGACGTCGGCCGCGCCTTCCTGCACGCCGTCGACCCGTTCCGCTATCCCGACGCCGGCGTCGGCGAGGACCAAGTGCGCGAAGTCCGCCGCATGAAAGCCCGCATCGACGACGAACGCCTGCCCCGTGGCGCGGACCGCACCACCCACACCAAACTCGGCCGCGGCGGGCTCACCGACATCGAATGGACCGTGCAGCTGTTGACGATGATGCATGCCCACGAGATCCCGGAGCTGCACAACACCTCCACCCTGGAGATCCTCGACGTCCTCGAGCACCGCGACGACCCGGCCATCATCTCCGCCGAGAAGGTCCGCATCCTGCGCGACGCCTGGCTCATGGCCACCAACGCCCGCAACGCGCTGGTGCTCGTGCGCGGCAAACGCCACGACCAGCTGCCGCAACCCGGCCCGCAACTGGCGCAGGTCGCCGGCGCCGCCGGGCACGACGCGGATCAGCCGCACGAGTTCCTGGAGACCTACCTGCGCATGACCCGCCGGGCGCACAACGTCGTTGAGGAAATCTTCTGGGGCGAGCCCGCCAGCCACGAATACACCTAGTCGCGGGACTGCGGGAAGACCCTGAAAAGACCCTGACTTTCGCCCGGAGCCCGGGCCACCAGTGCCCCGACTCGGTTAGCGTGGGGGCACAAGTACCCACGCCCGACCATATTTGGAGCTGATCCCCATGGCCCTGAACCTTTCCGTCAACCTCACCGACGCCACCTTCGCCGACCTCGCCGCCATCGTCGAAGCCGCCAAGCAGGCTGGCGCCGGCAACGACACCGCCGTCACCGTCCGCACCGAAGGCGACGACCGTTCCGAGGTCACCCTGAGCATCGTCGTCGACGAACCCACCACCGGCCCGAGCACCCTCGAGCAGCAGGCCGACAAGATCGCGCGGCGCGCCAGCGAAGACACCGACGAGTTCATCGACGCCGCCGGCCAGATCTCCGACCAGGTGCGCAGCACCGTCACCACCGGTTCCGACGCCGCGCTGCGCCTGATCGCCGAACTGCTCAAGGGCGGCCCGAACGACACCCGCCGCCGCTGAAGCTTTCACCAGACAACCCGCAGGGCGCTGCCATTGTGGCACCGGCCTGTTCCTAGCCTGCGCTTTTAAGCTGGGCGGGACCTCAACCCCCGGAAGGACCCCGCCACCGTGAACACCACTGACCGCACCCCGCGCACCCGCCGCCGCGACCGGCTGGCCACCTTTGTCGCCGCCGGCCTCGCCGCTTTGCCGTTGCTGGCCGGAGCAGGCGTGGCCGCGCTCTCCAACGACTCCCTGACCTCACCCGTGCCCGACACATCCGCCTCCGCCGCCGCCACGCCGGGCGTCGGCCTGGGCGCAGAACTCATCGAGGATCTGCGCGAAAAGGGGCCGGACGGGCGATAATGGCGGCCATGCTGGTCACCGCGCTGCGTCTTCGTTCCCATCCGCCCCTCGAGGACGTCCTCGAGCCCTACCTGCTCCACTTGCCGGCCGTGCGCCACCTTGCCCGCCTGAACGCGCTCGAGCTGCGTGCCCCCGTGACTTTCCTCGTCGGCGACAACGGCGCCGGCAAATCCACCCTCGTGGAGGCCCTTGCGCTGGCCCTGGGTTTCGACGCCACCGGCGGGCCCCTCGGTGGCTTCGACCCCACCCGCAGGCCCCGGCGCACCGGCACCGAATCCGCGCTGCACCGCCAACTCGTGGTGCGCACCGCCGCCCCGATCCTGCGCGGGTTCTATCTCCGCTCTGAAACGCACTTCGACCTGGTCCGCGACGCCGACGACGCGACAGCGAAGGCCGGGCGCAACACGCTTGATCCGCGTTCCCGGTTGCAACAGCGCTCCCACGGCGAATCGATCCTCGACTTAGTCGCCGAACACGTCCACGGGGAGGGGATCTATCTGTTGGACGAGCCAGAGGCGGGTTTGTCCGTCATCCGCCAGATGGCCTTGCTCGCTGAGATCCACCATGCCGCGGGCAGGGGAGCGCAGTTCGTCATCGCCACGCACTCGCCCATCCTGCCGGCGGTGCCGGGCGCCCAGATCGTGGAAATCAACGAGGCCGGCCTGACGCCGACGTCTTTCGAGGACCTCGAATCCGTGGCCGCGACCCGGGAATTCCTCGCCGATCCCGCGGGAACGGCGCGGTACCTGGTGGAATAAGCGGCGTCTACCCTTCGTCGACGACCTTGATCGGCGGAGTGCCGCGGTCGCGGCGTTTGACCGCGGCACGGGAGACGAGGCTGCCGATCATGCCTAAGGCCCACATGCCCACGACCGCGCCCCAGGCGAGGCGGAAGTCTTCCCAGCCGTAGGCCTGGCCGTCGGAGGAGAAATCCAGCAGCAGTCCGACCAGCTGGGAGGCGATCATGGCGGCGACGAATCCACCCATGTTGCCCAGGCCGGTGCCGGTGGCCACCGAGGTGCGGGGCAGTCTTTCGCGCACGCCGTCGAAACCGAAGTTCGAGGTGGTGGTGAAAAACGCCATGATGACGTTCACCACGATCAGCGCCACCAGCCCCCGCGGCTCGGTGGGCAGGAAGAACACGATCCAGGTGAGACCGATGGTCAGGGCGGAGAGGAAGGCGGCGATGTCGCGGTTGCGGCCGGTGCGCTGGGAGACGAAGCCCATCACCGGGCCGGCGAGCACGCTGGTGACGGTGTTGATCGTCAGCACCAGCCCGACCTCCGCGGAGCCCATGCCCATGCCCAGCAGGATCAGGGGGCTGCCCCACAACAGGGTGAAGATGATCTGGAACAGCATGCTGGAGTAGTGGATGAAAAACGCCTGCCAACACACGGGGTGGCGCAGCACGAAGGCGAGGTTCTCCCAGAAGGAGCGGGTCGCCTCGATCTCGGTCTGCGCCTCACCCGGGCCTGAGTCGTCGCCCGTGGCGTCGTCCCGGTCGCCGTCGGATCCGGCGTCGGGGTTGTCGGAGACCGCCACCCCGGCGGCCAGGGCGACGAGTATGCCCACCGCGCCAAGCGAGATAAAGGCGGTCGACCAGCCTTGGGCATTGAGCAGCGCCAAAAAGGGCACCGCCGAGATGAACTGGCCGAGCTGCCCCAGGCTGGCGGTCAGTTGGGTGAACAGCGGGGTCCAGCGCAGCGGGAACCAGTAGGGAAGGATCCGCATGACCGACAGGAAGGCGGAGGCGTCGCCCGCGCCGATCAGTACGCGGGCGAGCAGTGCGACCCAGTAGACGTCGGTGAAGCCGAGCAGCATTTGGCCGACGGCCATGATCAGCGCGCCGGTCAACAGGACGCGCTTGGGTCCGAAACGGTCGATGAGCAGGCCCGTCGGGATCTGGGCGAGGGCGTAGACGCCGACCTGGACGACGGTGAACACGGCGATGCGGGAGGCGTCGACCTCGAAACGCTCGATGGCGTGGACGCCGGCGACGCCGAAGGAGGTGCGGCCGGTGATCGCCACGATGTAGAACAGCACCGCGCCGGACCAGACGATGACCGCCCTGCGAGTGAGGCGGGTCCGGGGGTCTGTGGCACCAGTTTCCATAGATCACACCGTAGTCCCTGCATCGCACACCCGTGCCCGGGAGGGATAAGGTGGAGGGCGTGGATTACATTTCGACGCGCGACAGCAACCGCACACCGGCCAAGTTCACCGACATCCTGCTCGGCGGCCTGGCCCCCGACGGCGGTCTTTACCTTCCGGCCGAGTACCCGAAAATCAATGAGGCGGAGTTGAACACGTGGCGTGCGCTCCTCGCGGAGCAGGGCTACGCGGTCATCGCCGCTGAAGTTCTCAAGTTGTTCATCGACGACATTCCGGCCGACGACATCGAGGCGATCGCCAAGCGCGCCTACCGCACCCCGGTCTTCGACCACGAGGAAATCGTGCCGGTGACGAAGCTGGAGGACGGCCTGTACGTCGGGCACCTCTCGCAGGGGCCGACGGCCGCCTTCAAGGACATGGCGATGCAGCTGCTCGGCGAGCTCTTCGAGTATGAGCTGGGCCGCCGCGGCGAGGAGCTGAACATCCTCGGCGCCACCTCCGGCGACACGGGCTCGGCGGCCGAGTACGCGATGCGCGGGCGCGACAACATCCGCGTGTTCATGCTCACCCCGGCCGGGCGCATGACCCCGTTCCAGCAGGCGCAGATGTTCGGCCTGGATGATCCGAACGTGTTCAACATCGCCCTGGACGGCGTGTTCGACGACTGCCAGGACGTGGTCAAGGCCGTCAACGCGGACGCGGACTTCAAGGCGCGGTACAAGATTGGCGCCGTGAACTCCATCAACTGGGCCCGCCTGATGGCCCAGATCGTCTACTACGTCTCCTCCTACCTCAAGGTGACCGAATCGAATGACCAGCAGGTCTCCTTCAGCGTGCCCACGGGCAACTTCGGCGACATTTGCGCCGGTCACATCGCCCGCCAGATGGGGCTGCCGATCGACAAGCTGATCGTGGCCACCAACGAAAACGACGTCCTCGACGAGTTCTTCCGCACCGGCGACTATCGCCCGCGGTCTTCCGCGGAGACGCAGGAGACCTCCAGCCCGTCGATGGACATCTCGCGCGCCTCGAACTTCGAGCGCTTCGTCTTCGACCTTATCGGCCGCGACGCCGAGCGCACCGCCGAGTTCTTCGGGGTGCAGGTGCGCGCGGGCGGTTTCTCGCTCAGCGAGGACGAGGCTTTCCCCGACGCCGCGCAGAAGTACGGCTTCCTGTCCGCCACCTCCAGCCACGCCGACCGGGTGGACACGATCCGCGACGCCCACGAGCGGCTGGGTTACCTGATGGACCCGCACACCGCCGACGGTGTCAAGGCCGCCCGCGAGTGGGCGGGCCGGGTCGACGGCCCGATCGTCTGCCTGGAGACCGCACTGCCGGTGAAGTTCTCCGAGACCATCGCCGAGGCCATCGGCCAGGCGCCGGAGACGCCGGAGCGTTTCGCCGGCATCCTGGACGCCGAGCGTCACGTGACGGAGCTGCCGAACGACGCGGAGACCGTCAAGACGTTCATCGCCGAGTCCATCGCGGGCACGGAGGTCTAGTCATGGGGCAGGAGTTCTTCGGCGGGCCGGAGTATTTCACGGAGTTCGACCCCGAGAAATTCGTCCGCGACCTGAAGGCTCAGGCCGAGGCGGATAAGGCGGAGGACAACGACGACGCCGCCGTCGAGGGTGATGACGACGACGCGTGACCGCGGCCGGGCGGTCTCGTGGGCGCTGTGGCTGTGCGCCGTCGTGATCGTCGGCGCGCTCGCCGCCGCCACCGCGTGGGCCGGGCTGAACCACACCTCGGAGCGGCTGGACGCGGCCGATCCCCGAGCCGGGGCGTCGGCCGCGACGGAGCTGGATCCGGGGGAGGCGACGCCGGCCGCGGACGTCGCCGTGGCAGAAGGCGGGCCGTGGGCGCCGGGCACCACCTTCCACCTGACCGACGCCTACCCCTCACCCGGGGTGCCCTTTAACGTCACCGAATGCACGGCGACCTTCAGCTTCGCCGACGCCACGGGCCGCGCCTACGCGGTCACGGCCGGGCATTGCGGGGAAGCCGGTGACTTGGTGTGGCCGACCACGGCCAGCACCGTGGCCGACTTCGCCGCCGAGGTCGGCCGCGTCATCTACACCGACCTGACGCTGACCGCGGACGTCTACCACGACGTCGGGCTCATCGAGATCACCGATTCCACCCGCCCCATGACTTTCGCCGGCTCCGCCGACCAGCCAGCGGACCTGCTGTTGGGCGAGCCCGCCCGACTCGAGGGCGAGCGGGTGTGCAAGATCGGCGGCACCACGGACGTCACCTGCGGCGTCGCGGGCGGGCAAGAGCGTCAGCAGCTGCACGTCGACGACGGCGGTTTCGCCGTCACAGAGGGCCGCACCGCCGCGCTGTGCGCCGCCCGCGGGGACAGCGGCGGCCCCGTCACCGCCACCGTCGATGGCCGCCGCGTCATCGTGGGGCTGGTCTCCGGCACCCGCGCCGACGGCGCACCCGTCGAGGACTGCGCCGATCCGGCCGCCGCCGGCATGACCCTGTCGTACACCCCGACCCCGACGATCGTGGACGTCCTCTCCGACGTCGTCCCGGAGGCGCTGCTCGCCCGGCCTTAGTCGACCGGGTGGCGTGGGGAGGTGGAGTTCCAGCCCCAGATCAGCCCGTCGGCGGTGACGTCGGCGGAGTCCATGTATTCGCCCATGCGCCCCGTGCCGTGGGCGGCCAGGGCGATGTAGCCCAGCGACTCCGGCTTGGTCAGCTCCTCCCAGCTGTCCAGCGCCCGGTCATAAGACACGGACGACGCTGGCATCCACGTCAAGGTGGCGTGGCGCTGGAAGTTCGGGGAGGGGCTCTCGGCGACCGCGATGTGCGTCGCCTCGCTCTCGACCGCGTAGACCAGCAGGTCGGCCAGCTCCTCGTCCGGCACCGCGGAGAAGCAGAACCCCCACAGGTCGATCCTTAAGTTCTCGGCGGTGGTCACGGAGACGCTGTCGGCGCAGGCATCCCGCGTCAAGGTGTTCAGGTGCGCGGCCAGCGCCCGGGTGGAGCTCTCCGTGGCCACCGTAGCTTCCGGGACCGTGCCGGTCACCGTCAGCCCGGTGGGGGACTGGGCGACCTCGGCGCCCGTGATGAACTGCGGGTTCAGCCGGGCGAGCACCGGCGCAGGATCCGCCGGGGGCGGGGGCGGGGGCGGTTCTGCGTTGACCGCGCCGGGGTCCCTGGCGTCGACAACGGCGTGCTCGCGGGTGCTCTCCCACGCGCCGAGGCTGACCGCGCCGACGGCGACGGCCACGGCGGCGGCCACCGTGACGACACGTCCGGCGAGGTTACGCCGGCGCGACGACCGGGCGGGTGCTGGGGCGCCGTCCCGCGGGGCGTGGGTGGCGCTGACGGGCAGGGCGGAGGAGGGGCTGCTCATTATGGCATCAGAGTGTAGTCGAGTCGGGCCACGAGACCCGGCAGCTAGAATCGGCGCGTAGCCGACTTTTCCTCGGCGACCTCGACAAGCAAGGAGCCCCATTTCAGTGTCTGCCCCGGATTTCATCCGCACCCTCCGCGAGAAGATCGGCCACGACCCGCTGTGGCTCCCGGCCGTCACGGCCGTGGTGCTGCGCGATTCCACCGACGATTCCCCGTGGGCGGTGCCGGAGGTGCTGCTGGTCAAGCGCGCCGACAACGGCGCGTGGACCCCGGTGACCGGCATCTGCGAACCGGGGGAAAACCCCGACGCCACGGCCGTGCGCGAGGTCAAAGAAGAGACGGGCTTGGACGTGCGGATGGACGCCCTGTTGGGCGTCGGGGCGATGAGCCCGGTGGTGCACGCCAACGGAGATCAGGCCACGTACATGTCGATCGCGCTGCGGCTGAGCGTCATCGGTGACGACGCCCCGGTGGTCGGTGACGAGGAAAACGTCGAGGCGGGCTGGTTCTCGGTCGCGCGGATGCCGGTGACCAACCCGCAGTTTCGCATGATGGTCGCTGACGCCGCCGCCCAGCGCAAGCACCCGTCCGGGTTCACGCCGCGGACGGGGTTCCACAAGCGCAACTAGCCTGGTGGCCATGGACACCACATTTCCCTTAGGCAAGCCCGCCAACCCCGCCTGGTTCACCGGCGAGGTGCACATGGCGTCGATGCAGGAGCCCGCCGAACTGCAGGCGGCCAACGTCACCTTCGCGGCCGGCGGCCGCACCAACTGGCACACCCACCAGGTCGGCCAACTCATCGTCGTGGTCGCCGGCGAAGGTTTCTACCAGGAAGAAGGCCAAGAGCCGCGGCTGATCAAGGCCGGCGACACCGCCTGGGCCGGCCCGAACGTCAACCACTGGCACGGCGCCACCCGCGACGCCGGCATGGTGCACGTCGTGGCCAACCTGAAGGACGCCGACGGCGACTTCGCCGACTGGGGCGCCCGCGTCACCGACGACGAGTACGAGGCGGCGCACGCGGCCGTCGGCAAATAAGGACATGCCGTCAGCGGTGCTCCTCCGGCCACTTCTCGGGCCCGCCCCAATAGCGGTCGGCGAAGGGGGAGCGGTGCCGCCGCCAGCCGCCGCCCAGCGCGTCGCGCAGCTCGGCGGGGGAGTCGACGAAGCAGATGATTTCCAGCCACGGGGGCACGGATTCATCGGTGACGTCCACCGCGTCGTGGGTGCGCCCGCAGACGATGATGTGCGGCGGCCCGGGGGTGGCGGTGACGAGTAGTCCTCCTGCCGCGGCCAGGTCGTAGACGAGCTCGGCGTCGGCGGGGGAGGCGTGAAACAGCGTGCCGTAGAAGGTCGTCGCGCCGGGGCCCAAAAAAGAGGCCTCGAAGGAGCTCGGCGCTCCGCTGCGCTCGTCCACCAGCAGCGGCCCGTGTTCTGGGGCGGCGAGCCCGTGCGCGGCCAGGACCTCCCGGACGGCGGGGACGTCGGCGGGGGCCTCGAGTGCGGTGAAGGTCAGCGTGGTCATGCCCGCGATCGTAGCGGGGCGGCGCTCCCCGGCCGGTGAGGCAAACTTTCGGTTGAATTTCCGGAGAGGTATTGTGCGTTCCCTCACGCGCGGATAGGTTAGGCATGCCTTTAGTTTGTTAGGTTGTCCTAAAATGCTGTGTCGAAAGGTCCCTCATGCCCCGCACCGTCACCGCCCCGCCGGTCATGCACTTCACCGGATCTCTCGCCCGTCCCTGACCCCGCCCCCTGGCCCAAGAAAGGAGCCCGTCATGATCTCCTCCACCGCACTGCTGTCACAGCGACTCCGGCAACATACGCTGAGCCACCACGACGCCGTGGCCCACGGCGATTTTCTCACCCGGCTGACCAGTGGCGACCTCAGCCGGGAAGCGTACACCGACTGGCTCAGCCAACTCTGGTACGTCTACACCGCGCTCGAGGAAACCGTCTGCCACGCCGAAACCGGGGCACTGCTGTCCTGCCTCGCCGACTCCCGGCTGCAGCGCACTCACGCCCTGGAAGCCGACCTCGTCCACCTCGTCGGCGAGAACTGGCTGGAAACCATCGTCCCGCGCCCCGCCACCACGGTCTACGTCGACCGCCTCTTTCGCATCGGAAACGACGAACCGGCCGTCATCGCCCACCACTACGTCCGCTACCTGGGGGACCTGACCGGCGGGCAACGCATCAGCGAACAGGTCGCCCGCCACTACGGCGTCGGCGAGCAGGGGCGCAACTTCTCCGACTTTGCGGCGTTGGGATGCCCGCAGCGCTACCTGGCGGACTACCGCGCGCTCATGGACACGCTGCCCATGACCGCGCGGCAAACGCAGGAGCTGCTGTCCGAGGCCAACCAGGCCTTCGCCTGCAACGCCGCGCTGTTCAGGCAGCTGGGCGAGGACCACCCCGGGTAACTACGCTGGGAAGAAAATCCCACTTGAGCGAAGGAAATACATGCCTGACTCGCCCCTGCAGAAATTGGACACCGACGGCGTCGAGCGCATCTTATGCGTCGTCGCCCACCCGGACGACCTGGAATACGGCATCTCCGCGGCGGTGGCCGCCTGGACTGCCGCCGACATCCAGGTCGACTATCTGCTGATGACCGCGGGCGAAGCCGGGATGCGGCGCGCCCCGGCCGAAGCGGGCCCGCTGCGCGCCCGGGAGCAGCGCGCCGCCTGCGACGTCGTCGGCGTCAACGACCTCACCATCCTGGACTTCCCGGACGGGCTGATGGAGCCGGGGCCGACGGTGCGCAAGGCGATCGCGAAGCAGATCCGCACGCTGCGCCCGAACATCGTGGTCACCTCCAACTTCGACCTCGAGGTGCCGTGGGGGATCAACCACATCGACCACCGGGTCACCGGCGAGGCCACCGCCGACTCCATCCGCGACGCCGACAACCGCTGGATCTTCACGGATCTGCTCGACGAGGGTCTGGAGCCGTGGAAGGCCGACCTCTTCCTCGTCGGTGGCGTGGCGGAGCCGGACACGTACGTCGACGTCACCGGCGAGGCCCTGGAAAAGGGCGTTGCCTCCCTCGAGGCCCATGAGGCCTACCTGGCGGATCTCCCGGACCATCCGGCGCCGAGGGCGATGCTCACCGAGATGGCCACAGAATGTGCCCGTGCCGTCGAGGACGGCTCCACGGACTGCGCCATCGGTTTTCGCGCCTGGCCGATGTAGCCTCAGGCGAAGACGACGGCGAGCAGTGACGCGCCCGTCGCCACGGTGGCGAGCAGAATCACCGCGACAAAGATCCACGGCACATACTTCGACATCGGATCGTCGACGGGGCGGACCTCTTCGGCGAGGCTCATGGCGCGTGCATGCGCGATTTCTCGTTCAACGAGTCGGGCCAGGTATTCGTCCTGGTCAGCTTTGTGTCTCATAGCGTCCACCTTCCGGAAGTGGGGTTTGTCCCCGATGCTAAAGGCCACCCGCGCGGAATCCGCACCGCCACCCGTAGTGGAGTAGACCGAAAGACTGAAAGCAGATCCGCTCAGGACGCGTCGGCGTAGCGCGCCCGGCCCAGACAAAACACCCCGTACAACCCCAACCCGACCCCGATGACCACCAGCAGCACCGCCCCGAAAGGCTGCTGCCCGATATACCGGAAGGCCGCGTCCAACCCGGCGGCCTTCTCCGGGTCGCGGGTCAGCGCCGCCCACACCACCAACCCGCCCAAGACGGCGAACGCCACCCCGCGGGCCACATACCCCAGCACACCGACCACCACGATCGCGGAGCCGACCTTGCCCGCCTCGGCGCCGGCTTCCAGCTGCTTGGTGAACCTGCGTGTCACACCCAGAAACACGCTGCCGACCCCCACTCCGACGATCACGAGCCCCGCCACGACCACCAGCGCCACTCCCGCCGGCTGCTCCAGCGCCGTCGCCGTGACGTCGGTGGCGGTGTCTCCTTCCGACGTCGAATCCCCGCGCGCGAAAGTCGACGCCGTCCACGCCAGCGACAGATACACCACCGCCAGCACTGCGCCCTTTATCCGGGTCGACCACTCCGGTCCCACCACCGCCTGCAACAACCGCCACAGGCCCAGCGCCACCAACCCGGCCACGGCCACCCACAGCGCCACGCGCCCGCCCGGGGCCTGGGCGATATTCGACAACGCCCCCGCATTGGAGGCCTCCTCGCCACCGAAACCCAACGCGATCTGGAGAACCAGCCAGCCGAGGAGAATGTTGAGCAGTCCCATCACCACGTAGCCGAAGCGGGCGACGGCGGACAGCGCCGGATGGTTTTTGACCTGCCGGGCTGCGTCTTGGCCCTGCCGGCCAGCGGATTTCAGGTTCATGGCCTCCATTGAACGCTGACGCGAGGCAGCGGGCAAGGTTCTCCGGCACATGCCGAGCAGAGGGCGTCTGGGCGGGCGCCTGCTCGGCGACGATGACGGTGCGGGGCAACCAGGCACCTGCGCACGTCGATAAGCTTTGAGCACGAAAAATCCCCGTGCTCACCGCGGAAAGCGGCGGGCACGGGGAGAGTCGCGGAAGAGCGAGAGAAACTAGCAGTCGTAGTACATCTCAAACTCCAGCGGCGTCGGACGCAGGCGGGCCGGCAGGACTTCCGTTTCCATCTTGAGGTCGATGTAGGTGTCGATGAGGTCCTTGGTGAACACGCCGCCCTCCAGCAGGAACTCGTGGTCCTTGCGCAGCGCCTCCAGCGCGCCTTCCAGAGAGGTCGGGCCCTGCGGGATCGCGGCGGCCTCCGCGGCGGGCAGCTCGTAGAGGTCCTTGTCCACCGGGTCGCCCGGATCGATGCGGTTCTTGATGCCGTCGATGCCGGCCATCAACATGGCGGCCAGGCCCAGGTAGGCGTTGCCCGACGGGTCCGGGGTGCGGAACTCCACGCGCTTGGCCTTCGGGTTGGAGCCGGTGATCGGGATACGGATCGCGGCGGAGCGGTTGCGCTGCGAGTACACGAGGTTGATCGGGGCCTCGAAGCCCTTGACCAGGCGGTGGTAGGAGTTCAGGGTGGGGTTGGTGAACGCCTGCACGGCGGAGGCGTGGTACAGCAGGCCGCCGATGTAGTAGCGGGCGATGTCCGACAGGCCGCCGTAACCGGACTCGTCGTAGAACAGCGGCTCGCCGTCCTTCCACAGCGACTGGTGCGCGTGCATGCCGGAACCGTTGTCCCCGGCCAGCGGCTTAGGCATGAAGGTGGCGGACTTGCCCCACTCCATGGCGGTGTTTTTGATGATGTACTTGAACACCTGCAGGTCGTCGGCGGCGTGCAGCAGGGTGTTGAAGCGGTAGTTGATCTCCTGCTGGCCGCCGGTGCCCACCTCGTGGTGGAAGCGCTCGATGTCGAAGCCGGCGCCCATGAGCTTGCGCACCATGGCGTCGCGGATCTCGACGGTCTGGTCGTGCGGGGCGGTGGGGAAGTAGCCGCCCTTCATGCGGTTCTTGTAGCCGAGGTTGTGGCCGCCGCCGAGGTCGGTGTGCTCGCCGCGGTTCCACCAGCCTTCGTCGGAGTCGACCTCGTAGAAGGCGGCGTTGGCCTCCGCGGAGTAGCGGACCTTGTCGAAGACGTAGAACTCCGCCTCCAGGCCGAAGGAGGCGGAGTCTGCGATGCCCGTGGAGGCGAGGTACTCCTCGGCCTTCTTGGCGATGTTGCGCGGGTCGCGGGAAAACGGCTCCAGGGTGAACGGGTCGTTGACGAAGAACTGGATGTTCAGCGTCCGCGAGGAGCGGAAGGGATCGATCTTCGCGGTGGCGGGATCGGGCAGGAGCACCATGTCGGACTCGTCGACGGTGGTGAAACCGCGGATGGAGGAACCGTCGAAGGCGAGGCCGTCTTCTGCCGCCTCGACGGTGAATTCGGAGGCCGGGATCGAAAAATGGTGCTCAGTGCCAGGGACGTCGGTAAAGCGGACGTCGACGAACTCGACGCCTTCGTCAGCGATGTAGTTGACGATATCCTGGGTGGATTCGAAGGCCACGGTGACTTCCTCCGCGTGTTAGGCAATAAGTGATGAGCCCCAGCGTAAACGATCCTGGCGTTCGGCAAAGAACCGCGTCTACCTATTTCTTCCTGCCTGTGGCTCCGGCTAGGCTTGCGTCACATGGCGCACAAGAACAAGCGGAGCTGGCTCGACGGGCCGGAAATTCCGGCGGAATTTGACGATGATCCCAGCAACCCGGGCAGGTGGCCTGGGGATAAGATGGGACTTCCTCAGTCCGGGGCGGGGGCGATGGCGTCCGTCGGTCGCCGTGCGATGGCGGTGTTGATCGACTGGGTCTTCTGCTGGTTCATCGCCTCGTTTGTGGTGAGATTCACTGATGCGCTCGGCAGCGTCTCCACGGTGACGCTGCTGCTGTGGATGCTGTTGGGCGTCGTCGGCGGCTGGCTGTTCGCCCGCACCCCGGGGATGATGTTCCTCCGCATGGGCGTCGCCCGCGTGGACGTGGGCGGGACCCGGGTGGGGCTCTGGCGCGCGGCGGTGCGCACCCTGCTCACCGCCTTCGTGCTGCCGGCGGCGCTGGTGGACCAGGACGGCCGGGGCATGCACGACCGCGCCACCGGCACCGCGGTCATCATGGCGTGACGACGCCCGCCGTCACGCCTTCATCCCGTCGACGCACTTCGGTGCGGCGGCGGGATTTTTCTGTGCCTGCGGCGCCCCAGGAGGCTGCGAAAGCATAATGTCCCGCACCGCCACGGAAGGCAACCGTGGCTGTGCGGGACGCATAACGGGGGAGAGGCGGCGTGCGGTGGGACGCTACTTCTTCTTCGAGCGTTCGCTTGCGCGGCGCATGCGGCGGTTCATGCCCGCCATGTTCTGCGCCTGCTTCGGGACCGGCCCCTTGGGTAGCCCGGCCTGCTGGCCGCCGCGGACGTGGTCGAGGGCCTCGACCTTCGCGGCGACGCCCATGACCTCGCCCTTCTTGTAGTTGCGCGGGAACTTCAGCATGTGGCGCTGCAGCTTCTTCAGCGGCACCTGCCCGGCCTCGGTGTCGTCGCCCACGATGACCTGGTAGATCGGCACCCCGGCGAGCAAGCGATCGGCGCGCTTGACCTGCTGGTTCATCAGCGGCTTCAGGCGGTTCGGGTTACCCTCGCCGACGAAGATGACGCCCGGGTTGCCCACCACGCGGTGCACGACGTCCATCTGGGTGGTCCCCGCGACGCCGTTCTCGACCACCCAGGCGATGCCCATGGTGTTGCGCATGTTCTCCAGCGCCCAGCCGGCGGCGCCCGGGGAGTTGTCGACCTGGTCGTACATGTTGTTCTCCAGGCGCTTGCTGAAGAACCACATCGCCACGGCGAAGCCGAGCACGATGCCCAGGACCAGCATCCACCAGTGGCCGCCCCACAGGGAGCCAATGGCGAACATCAGCAGCGCAATGCCGATCCAGATGATCAGCATGTAGGGGACAAGCTTCTTGTCCTTCTTGCGCAGCATGTTGAACGCCTGCCAGACCTGCTTCCAGGTCTGATTGCGCTTTTCACGCTTTGCGGAGCGCTCCTGCTTCTTGGCCGCCTTCTCGGCGGCCTTCGCCTTCTTCTTTGCCTCGTCTGCCATGGTCTCTACTCTAGGCGAGCCACCGACGCACGAGGCAATCAACCACCGAGTTTCCTACTGGTCGGCGATCGGGTGATCCGCGGAAGGCCCGTACTTGTCCAGCAGCGTGGACGCCTCCTGCGTGGTGGCGCCCTCAGAGGTCTCTGCCAGATGCTTGAGATTGTCCGGCAGTTCGCGGCCGCGCTTGCGCATCGCCTCGACGTAGAGTTTGCCGGCGCGGTAGGAGGACCGCACGAGCGGGCCGGCCATGACGGTGAAGCCCATCTCTTCGGCGGCGTCGCGGTGCTCGATGAACTCTTCCGGCTTCACCCAGCGCTCGATGGGGTGGTAGGTCGGGCCCGGGCGCAGGTACTGGGTGATGGTGATGATGTCGGTGCCGGCTTCACGCATCTCGGTCAGTGCCTCCTGAACCTCCTCGGGGGTCTCGCCCATGCCGAGGATGAGGTTCGACTTGGTGATCAGCCCGAACTTGTGGGCTTGGTTGATCACGTCGAGGGAACGGTCGAAGCGGAACGCCGGGCGAATGCGCTTGAAGATGCGCGGCACCGTCTCGACGTTGTGGGCGAAGACCTCCGGGCGGGCCTCGAAGACCTCGGCCAGCAGGTCCGGCTTGCCGGAGAAGTCCGGGGTGAGGTTCTCCACGCCGGTGTGCGGGTTGAGCTCGTGGATCTTGCGCACGACCTCGGCGTAGAGCCAGGCGCCCTCATCCTGGAGGTCGTCGCGGGTGACACCGGTGATGGTGGCGTAGTTCAGTTCCATTTCCTGGATCGACTCGGCCACGCGGCGCGGTTCGTCGAGATCCAGCGGGCTGGGCTTGCCGGTGGCGATGTCGCAGAAATCACAACGACGCGAGCACACGGAACCGCCGATGAGGAATGTGGCTTCACGGGATTCCCAACATTCGTGGATGTTGGGGCAGCCCGCCTCCTGGCACACGGTGTGCAGGGAAGCGCCCTTCACCTTCTCTTTCATGTCCTGGTATTCAGGACCGTTCTTCACCGCGTTGCGGATCCACCGCGGCTTGGACTCGATGGGGGTCTGGGAGTTGCGCTGCTCGATGCGCAACATCTTGCGTCCTTCTGGTGCGATAGTCACAATCTTCAAGTTATCCGTTAGTAATTCAAGAGTCGAGTATTTGGCTCAGTCTACGTAGTTTGGCGGAGCGCCCGCGCCCGGCTCGGGGGTGGGGCGGAGCGTGCTCAGGCCCTCGTGGGGTCGGGGGCGGTGGCGAAAGTGTGGTCCGCGACCACCAGCCGTCCTTCCAGGGCGTCGGTCAGCGCCGCCACGAGCGGCTCCTCGACGTCCGCCGGGGCCACCTTACGGCCCAGCTCCAACGACAGGGTGGAGTTGTCCGCGTCGTCGATGCCGCACGCCACGATGTGGTCGTAGTACTCCAGCGTGTTGGAGCAATTGATCGCCAGGCCGTGCATCGTCACCCCGCGGGTGATGCGGATGCCCAGGGCCGCGAGCTTCCGGTCGCGGCGCGGAGCGGCAGGATCCGCGGCGGGCGCGTCATGGGGCGCCCACACGCCGGAGCGGCCGTCGATGCGCCCGGCGGCCGTGACGCCCACGTCGCGGACCACCTGGATGATGGCTTCTTCGAGGCGGCGGACGTAGTCGACCACGTCCACCGGCTCGGCCAGCTTGATGATGGGATATGCCACCAGCTGCCCTTCGCCGTGCCAGGTGATGCGCCCGCCCCGGTCCACGTCCACGACCGGCAGGCCGTTAGTCGGACGGTCGGCGTCCTGGGTGCGCTTGCCGGCGGTGTAGACGTTGGGGTGCTCCAACAGCAGCAGCTGGTCATCGATCTCGTCGCGGGCGCGCTCGGCGGCGAGGCGGGCCTGCAGCGTCCAGGATTCTTCGTAGTCGAGCACCCCCAGGCGCTGGACTTCCAGCGGTCGGCGGGAGGCGCGGATGGACTGGTCTGCGGGGAAGAAGGGGGCACGGGGAGCAGTCATGATGGTCTTGAGAATACGCCACGGCACCTGGTGTGCGTTCCACCCCTGCACAAGTCCGCACGATTGTGCCGCTTGCCGTGTTTTACCCCGGCATACGCCCAGTGGTGGCGCAGACTTTTGCACCGTGGAAAGCGCACCGCGGTGCGCTTTCGGAACCCCACGCCGTCGAGGGCCGGGCCCCGCAGACGACGAACGGCCGCCCGCGTAAGTGCGGGCGGCCGTCGGTCAGTGAGGGCTGACTACCGTGGCTTAGAGGTCCAGGTCGGACTCGAAGTCGGCGGTCTCCAGACGATCCTTGATCGTGGTGATGAAGCGACCTGCGTCAGCGCCGTCGACCACCTGGTGGTCGTAGGTGAACGGCAGGTAGGACATCTGACGGATGGCGATCGAATCGACGCCCTCGTCGGTGACGACGACCGGACGCTTCTCGATGGCCGCGGTGCCCAGGATGCCGGCCTGCGGCGGGGTGAGCACCGGGGTGTCCAGCAGGGCGCCCTCGGAGCCGATGTTGGTCACCGTGAAGGTGCCGCCGGACAGGTCGTCCGGGCGCAGCTTCTTGTTGCGGGCGCGGTCGGCCAGGTCGACGATGTCCTGGGCGATCTCGACCAGCGACTTCTCCTGGGCCTTCTTGACGACCGGGACCAGCAGGCCCTGCGGGGTATCCACGGCGATGCCGATGTTGACGTCCGCGTGGTAGGTCATCTCCTTGGACTCCGCGTTGTAGGACGCGTTGACGTTCGGGTGGGAGACCAGGGCCTCGGCGGTGGCCTTGACGATGAAGCCCAGGAAGGTCACGTTGACGCCGTGCTTGTCGATGAACTCCTGCTTCTTCTCCTGGCGCAGGTCCCAAATGCGGGTCATGTCGATTTCCTGCACGTGGGTCAGCTGCGCGGTGGTCTGCAGGGACTCGACCATCTTCTCCGCCGTGATCTGGCGGATGCGGTTGACCTTCTGGGTCGTGCCGATCAGCTCAGCCTTCTCCGGGTCCACGGACTTGGTGGACCAGTTCGCGCGGGCTCCCTGGTCCGCGGATTCTGCGGCGGAGTCGTCCTGCGCCGGGGCGTCGCCCTCAGCGGCTGCGAGGACGTCCTGCTTGCGGATGCGTCCGCCGACGCCGGTGCCCTCGATGGCGTTCAGGTCGACGCCGTGCTTCTCCGCGAGCTTGCGCACCAGCGGGGTCACGTACGGGACCTTGCCGTCATTGTCGACCTTGGTGGAGGAGCCGGTGGACTCAGACTTCGGAGCCTCCTTCTTCGGCTCCTCCTCCTTCTTCTCCTTCTTCGGCTTGTCTTCGGACTTCTTCTCGTCCTTCTTCGGCTCGGCCTTGTCCTCGGCGAGTTCCTTGGCCTGCTCCTGCTGCTCCTCGACGGCGTTGTCCTCGGAGTCGGCCGGGGTGGCGCTTTCGTCGCCGATGCGGGCGATGACGGCTCCGACCTCGACTTCGTCGTCTTCCTCGACGAGGATTTCAACGATGGTGCCGGCGACCGGGGAGGGGATCTCGGTGTCGACCTTGTCGGTGGATACCTCGAGCAGCGGCTCGTCGACCTCGACGGTGTCGCCGACGGACTTCAGCCACTGGGTGACGGTGCCTTCGGTGACGGATTCGCCCAGCTCCGGCATTTCGACGTCGGTGGACTCGCCGGAACCGCCGCCGGAGGACTTCTTCTCGTCCTTCTTCGGTTCCTCGGCCTTCTCCTCAGCCGGCTCGTCCTTCTCCTCGGGTTCATCCTCCGGCTCGTCGGCCGGTTCCTCAGCGGCGGCGCTTTCGTCGCCGATGCGGGCGATGACGGCTCCGACCTCGACTTCGTCGTCTTCCTCGACGAGGATTTCAACGATGGTGCCGGCGACCGGGGAGGGGATCTCGGTGTCGACCTTGTCGGTGGATACCTCGAGCAACGGTTCGTCGACCTCGACGGTGTCGCCGACGGACTTCAGCCACTGGGTGACGGTGCCTTCGGTGACGGATTCGCCCAGCTCCGGCATTTCGACGTCGGTGGACTCGCCGGAACCGCCGCCGGAGGACTTCTTCTCGTCCTTCTTCGGCTCTTCCTTCGGCTCCTCGTCCTTCTCCTCGGCCGGCTCGTCCTGTTCCTCAGCGTCGTCGGATTCCTCGGCGTCGTCGGAAGAGTCGTCCTCGGCGGACTCGCCCTCGTCGCCGATGACGGCGATCACGGCTCCGACCTCGACTTCGTCGTCTTCTTCCGCCTTGATTTCCAACAGCACGCCGGCCACCGGGGAGGGGATCTCGGTGTCGACCTTGTCGGTGGATACCTCGAGCAACGGTTCGTCGACCTCGACGGTGTCGCCGACGGACTTCAGCCACTGGGTGACGGTGCCTTCGGTGACGGATTCGCCCAGCTCGGGCATCTCAACGGAGTACGCCATGTGTTCAGACTCCTCGCAAGTCATAAAGAGTTTGGATACTAATGCCACTCAGCGTACCGGTCATCACCGAAGATCTGCAGATGACTCCCCACCCGATCCAGGGAATGGGGTGAAGTGGCGGGGGAGAATACCGGGGGCAGTTTCTCTTCCGTAGAGTAGAAACCGTGTTTAATCTTTTCGGCCGTCGACGTTCCCGCACTTCGATCAAGCCGCCCCGCGGGCCGGGGGACACCATCCGGCCCGCAGACCAGCAGGCGTTGCAGGAGTGGGTGCGCGGCCGTGCTTTCGTGGAGGGCTTCGTGGAGCCGGAGACGATGGTCAACGAGATGAGCGTCGTTTTGGTCGACGACACGGGGGAGTTCATCCGTCGCCGCATCGGGGGACCGAAGGGGATCGACGCCGTGGCCAAAGTTCTGCAGATCCCGTTGTACGACGCGGAGGAGACGGGATACCCCGATCGGATGCGCAAACGCATCGAACGCCAGCGTATCTTGCGCAAACGCGCGGAACAGCGGGAACGCCGCGCCAAGTTCGAACGCGGCGAAAACCCCTATTCCTAGAGGGGCAGGGCCCTACTTCTTGTCCGCGAGCTCACGCAGCACGGCGACGACGGTGCGCACCGGGGAGCCGGTGGCGCGCTTCGGGGTGTAGCCCTTGGCGCCGCCGTCGTTCCAGGACGGGCCGGCGATGTCGATGTGCGCCCACTCGATGTCCTCGCCCACGAACTTCGACAGGTAGGTGCCGGCGAAGAGCATCCCGCCGTTGCGGGAGTTGTGGGTGTTGCGGATGTCCGCGACGGGGGACTTGATCTCTTCCTCGTGTTCCTCCAACAGCGGCATCGCCCAGGCGTTTTCGCCGACGGCGCGGCCGGTCTCGGCGACTCGGTCGCGGAACTCGTCGCTGCCCATGACGGCGGCGGTGCGTGCGCCCAGGGCGACGAGCTGCGCGCCGGTCAGAGTGGAGGTCTCGATGAGGTACTCCGGGTCATCCTCGCTGGCGCGCGCGATGGCGTCGGCCAACACCAGACGGCCCTCCGCGTCGGTGTTGAGGATCTCGGAGGTGAGGCCGCCGTAGTGGGTGATGACGTCACCCGGGCGGGTGGCGGTGCCGGACGGCATGTTCTCCGCCAACGGCAGGGTAGCGGTGACTTCGACGGGGAGGCTGAGGCGGGCGGCGGCGATGACCGCGCCGACCATGGCCGCGGAACCGCCCATGTCCGAGATCATGTTCTCCATCTTCGCCGGCGGCTTCAGGGAGATGCCGCCGGTGTCGAAGGTGACGCCCTTGCCCACCAGCGCCACCTTCGAGGCGGAGCGACGCGGGGACCAGGTCAGACGCACCAGGCGTGGCGGGCGGGAGGAGCCGCCGCCGACGGACACCAGTCCGCCGAAGCCCTGCTTCTCCAGCTCCTTCTCGTCGAGGACCTCCACCTTCAAGCCGTTCTTCGTGCCCTCCGCGGAGAGCAGCTCCGCGTAGGACTCCGGGTACAGGTGGGAGGAGGGGGTGTTGACCAGGTCGCGGGCGAGCACCACGGACTCCGCGGTGATCTGCGCGACGGTGAACTCTTCCTTGATCTCCTTGTCGCGGGCGTCGGCAAGCACGTGGACCGTCTGCCGGGTCGGGTCCTCGTCCTCCTCGGAGCGCAGCCCGGAGTAGGAGTAGCTGCCCAGGATCAGGCCCTCGACGGCGGCGCCCAGGGCCTGCTCGCCGAGGGTGGTCACGACGGTTTCTTCGCCGGACAGCGCCCGGATGGCGGTGGCGGCGGCGCGGCGCATGGTCTCGTCGTCGAAGTCCTCCGGATCGCCGAGCCCGACGGCGACGACCTGGTCGGCCTTCACCTTGTCCGGGGCGGGGATGCGGGTGACCTCGTTGGCCTTGCCGGTCGCGCCGACCGCGGTCAGCGCCTCATAGGCGGCGCGGGCGGAGGCGTCGTCGAAGGCCTCGTTGGCGGGCAGCTCGGCGGAGTCTTCACCGGAGAACAACCCGATCAGCAGAACGTCCGCCTGCTTCGGGGACTTCTTCGTCAGCACGACCTCGCTGACGGTGCCGCGGGCGGGAAGGTCGAAAGTAGTTTTAGCCATAGATTCCTCCTAGAACCGTGGTCTCATCGTGAATGGACTACACGACCAGCTTATCCACGCTTCCGGACCGCCGAGTAAGTTGAGAGGTTATGACGAACCTGAACTTCTCCGTTGAAAGAAATCCCCGGCCCGCGACAGACGAGCGACGCGATGCCGTGCTGGCCAATCCGGCGTTCGGCAAAAACTTCACCGACCACATGGTCACCATCGAGTGGACCGAGGACAAGGGCTGGCACGACGCGCGCGTCCGCCCCTACGAAGCCCTGCCCATGGACCCGGCCACCACCGTGTTCCATTACGGCCAGGCGATCTTCGAGGGAATCAAGGCCTACCGCCAGCCGGACGGCTCCATCGCGACCTTCCGCCCGGAGGCCAACGCCGAGCGCATGCAGCGCTCCGCCGAGCGCATGGCCATGCCCCAGCTGCCCGTCGAGGACTTCCTGGAGTCGCTGCGTCAGCTCGTCGACGTCGACAGCGCCTGGGTTCCCGAAGCCGGCGGCGAGGCCGCGCTGTACCTGCGCCCCTTCATGATCTCCACCGAGGTCTCCCTGGGCGTCAGCCCGGCGAACAAGTACACCTACCTGGTCATCGCCTCCCCCTCCGGCGCCTACTTCAAGGGCGGGGTCAAGCCCGTCTCCGTGTGGTTGTCCGAGGACTACGTCCGCGCCGCCCCGGGCGGCACCGGCGCCGCCAAGTTCGCCGGCAACTACGCCGCCTCCCTGCTGGCGCAGGCCCAGGCAGAGGAAAAGGGCTGCGACCAGGTCGTCTGGCTCGACGCCCTCGAGCACAAGTACATCGAGGAAATGGGCGGCATGAACCTCATGTTCGTCTACGGCTCCGGAGAAGACGCCAAGGTCGTCACCCCGGCGCTGTCCGGCTCCCTGCTGGCGGGCATCACCCGGGACTCGTTGCTGCAGGTCGCCCGCGACTTGGGCCACGAGACCGAGGAACGCCGCATCAGCACCGATGAATGGCGCGACGACGCCACCTCCGGCGCGATGACCGAGGCCATGGCCTGCGGCACGGCGGCCGTGATCACCCCGGTCGGGCGCGTGCTGTCCAACGACGGTGAGTTTCTCGTCGGCGGCAACGAGGCCGGCTCCGTGACCATGCGCATGCGGGAGCGCCTGACCTCCATCCAGCGCGGCGTGGCCGAGGACGTCCACGGCTGGCTGCACACCCTGGTCCCGGCCAAGTAGGTCGCCTTGGTCCCGGAGTCCTACTCCTGGATTTCGGCGACGGCGGCGTCGAACGCCTCCGCCTCATCGGCCGCCAGTTCGCTGGCCGCGATGATCAGCGGCAACGCCGCCAACGCCCCGGAACCCTGCCCGGTCGACATCTCCAGGGCGATGAGCGGGGTCAACTCCAGCCGCTGCAGGGCCAGCAGGTGGGCGGGCTCGGGGGAGAGCTGCCCGGCGACCAGCCAGTCCCGGACGTTCTTGCTCAGCCGGAAAGCGATGTACGCGGCGACGGTGACGGGCGCGCCGTCGAGCAGCACCGGGGTGCGTCGTGAGGCCGCCTGCCCGATGAAGCCGACCAGGGCCGCCAAATCCGGAGAGCCGATGCGGCGCAGCACCTCCACGGGCTGGGCGCGCAGATTGCGGGCGCGGAACATCGCGTCGCGGATGACGGAGACCTTGACTTTCCACATGTCGTCGTTGATCCCGGATCCGGGACCGACCACCGCCACCGGTTCAGTGCGGGAGTACGTGCCCATCAACGCCGCCGCGACAGTGGTGACGCCCACCCCCAGATCCCCGGGGATGAGGATGTCCGCGCCCGCGTCGACCTCCTGGTCCGCCACCCGCCTGCCCACCTCGAGGGCGCGCTCCAGCTCCGGTTCCGTCATGGCGTCCTCGACGTCGATGGCCCCGCTGGAGCGGCAGACGCGTTCCTCGCTCCAGGCGTCGTGGTCGAGGGAGACGTCGATGAGCCGCACCGAGGCGCCGGTGGCGCGGGCGAAGATGTGGGCGGGACCACCGCCGGCCTGCAGCTCCGTGGCCTGCTCCACCGACGCGCTGGGGGCGTAGGCGGACAGCCCGCGCGCGGACACGCCGTGGTCGCCGGCGAAGATCACCACGCGCGGCTGCTGCAACGGCGCCGGCGGCACGCGTCCCTGCCACCCGGCGAGGTCCCCGGCCACGCCGATCAGCCGCCCGTAGGACAGCCCGCGGGGGCTGGCGGCGAAGACCTCCAGCATCCGTTGCCGTGCGTCGGCGTCGGGCGAATCGACGGGGGCGAACTGGGCGGCGGCGTCCATGACACACTCCTGTTACCGGGGAAAAATGAAGAAAAGCTCCATCCAGCCTAGTCGGCTGCGACGGAGCTTCACGTATCTCTGTGGCTCGCTGCGACCTACACCTTGTCGCCGAGCTCCACCTGCGGCTTGGGGGTGCGCCAGCGGCGCAGCTGGGTGGAACGCGAGTAAGCGTACATGCCCAGGCCGAAGCCGGTGGCGGACGTCTCCGGGAACTTGGCGCGCACGGCGCGGTTCGCGCCGCGCCCGATCATGATGCCCTCGATGAAGAAGATGAGGATGACGGCCATGGCGGCGATGGACAGCACGTTGGCGACGAGCGGGGCCACCATGCCGATGAACATCACGACGAGCAGGGCCAGCGCGATGGGCATGACGTAGTTGTTGAAGGAACGACGGGAGTCGACCCAGTCACGGACGTAGCGGCGTTCCGGGCCGCGGTCGGTCTCCGGCAGGTAGCGCTCGTCACCCGCGTTCATGCGCTTCTGGTACTCGCGGTTGCGCTCCCGGTTCTCCTCGCGCTCCTTGCGCTTGTACTCCTTCCACTCCTCCTTGCTCAGGGTCTTTTTCAGCTCCTTGCGGCGCTGAGCGGCCTGGTGCGAGGAGGCGGCGTTGGGGTCGCGGATGACGCCGGCGGCGATTTCCTGCTCGCGGCGGGTGGGGGTGGGGCGCCCCTTTGGCGGGGTGTAGCCCTTCGGGTACTTGACCTCCTCGGGCGCCTCGACGGCGTCGGTCATCTCCGGCGTGGCGGCGGTGGAGCCGGCGCCGGTGGACGAAGACGCATCAGTGGAGCTGTCTGACTTTTGCCAAGGGAGTTTCACAGCCTCCACGTTACAAGTTGCCGGAGTGTTTTAGGGAATTCGGGAATAGAGTGCGCCGCAGGGCGGTTGTATGCGGATGAGGCCGGTGGCGTCCTGCCTCTCGGCCGCAGTGCCGGGCCCGGGCGCTGTGCCTGCCGCGTTGTCCCACAGGTCGTGCTTCCGGCACGTCCGGAGGGGTTTACGCACTCCGGGAAACTGGAGTATGGTTGGCCTCAGACAATGATTTACCCGATTAAAAGCGGGACAAATTAAGACCCACGACAAGTCCCCTTCAGGAAGGCTTAGGAGAAAAATCATGACCGCTCCCACCTCCAACACCGGCGTCAACCTCAGTGAGGCCGCGGCCGCGAAGGCCAAGGCGCTGCTGGACCAGGAAGGCCGCGACGACCTGGCGCTGCGCATCGCCGTGCAGCCGGGCGGCTGCGCCGGTCTGCGCTACCAGCTGTACTTCGACGACCGCACTTTGGACGGTGACAAAGTCGACGAGGTCGGCGGCGTCCGCATGGTCGTCGACAAGATGTCTGTTCCTTACCTGGCCGGCGCGGCCATCGACTTCTCGGACACGATCGAGGCGCAGGGATTCACCATCGACAACCCCAACGCAGGCGGCGCCTGCGCGTGCGGCGACTCCTTCAACTAAGCCGCAGCCTTCCCACCACGGGCCCCGACCCACCCTGTGTAAGGGTGAGCCGGGGCCCGTGATGCTTGCCGACGCCCCGCGTCAGATCACGCTGACGGCCAGGTTGACCACCATCGCCAGGATGACCGTGCCGAACATGAAGGAATACAACGCATGCGTCAGGGCGGTGCGTCGCATCTCGCTGCCCGTGAAACTCATGTCCGAGGCCGCGTAGGTCATGCCCACGGTGAAAGCCAGGTACGCGAAGTCGAGGTACCGGGGCTCCTCGGTGCCGGGGAAGTCGACCGTCCCGTCATCGTCCTCGTCGTAGTGCACGCTGGCATAGCGCAGGGTGTACACCATGTGCACCTGCACCCAACTGGCCACGACCACCGCCAACGCGACCACCGCCTCGAAAATGGCGACGACCCCTCCTTCCGCCTGAGCGTGAAAGAGCAGCAGCACGATGGCCGCGAGCGAAAATATCGAGGAGACCAGCAGGAACATCTGCCTGGCTCGCAGGCTCGGCGACTCGCCGGTGGCGTGGCTGCGAGTGTCCGTCGCACTCGCCCCCGTGATCGACCGCCAGGCCAAGACGCTGAACGTCAGCGCGGCGACGCCCCACCCGTAGGCGGGGGCGTGCCACCACGTGGTGAAGAAACCGGCGGCCACGCCGGCGAGGACGCCGGTCACGGCCATGACCGCGACGCGGACGCGTTCCTCTGAACGGGCGGACATGCTCATTACAGGTCGACCGGGTAGTCCTTCTGTTCGATCTTCGGATCGATGCGCTTCTCCACGAAAATGCCGTGCCAGACCATGAAGCACAGCACCGTCCACAGGCGGCGCGAGTGGTCGGCCACGCCGTCGCGGTGTTCCTTGAGCATTTCCAGGACCTGCGGCTTGTTGAAGATGTCCTCGGTCTGCGACTCAGTGATCGTGTCCTGCGCCCAGCCGAAGAGCTCGTCGCCGGCCAGCCAGTGGCGCATGGGCACGGGGAAGCCGAGCTTCTTGCGGTGCAGCACATGGCCGGGCACGATCTGCTCCAGCGCCTTGCGCAGCGCGTACTTGGTGGTGCCGTTCGCGATCTTCAGATCGTGCGGGATGGTCTGCGCGACGCGGAAGACCTCTTTGTCCAAAAACGGCACGCGCAGTTCCAGGGAGTTGGCCATGTTGATCTTGTCGGCCTTGACCAGAATGTCGCCGCGCATCCAGGTGAACAGGTCCAGGTGCTGCATGCGGGCCACCGGGTCCATGCCGAGTTCTTCGCTGACCTGATAGATCGGGGCGGTGACCTCGCGGTGATCCCACTCGGGCTTCGCCCAGGGCAGCACGCGCTGCAGCTGCTCGAAGTTGAAGTTGCGGGCGTTGCCGTAATAGCGGGTCTCCATCGGCTGGGTGCCGCGCTCCAGCAGCGACTTGCCCTTCATGCCCTCCGGCAGCACCTCGCCCAGTTTACGCAATCCCTTGAGCAGGGCAGAAGGGACTTTTTCGAAGGGCGCGAGCGACAGCGGTTCCTGATAGATGGTGTAGCCGCCGAACAGCTCGTCCGCGCCTTCGCCGGAGAGCACGACCTTGACGTGCTTGCGAGCTTCCTGGGCGACGAAGAACAGCGGCACCAGGGAGGGGTCGGCGACCGGGTCGTCGAGGTACCACATGATCTTCGGGATCGCGTCGGCGTACTCCTCGGGGGAGACGATCTTGACGATGTGCTCGACGCCGATGGCCTCCGCCGACTCCGCGGCGACGTCGACCTCGGAGTAACCTTCGCGCTCGAAGCCGGTGGTGAAGGTCAGCAGGTCCGGGTTGTGGCGCTTGGCCAGCGCCGCGATGGCGGTGGAGTCGATGCCGCCGGAGAGGAACGACCCGACGGTGACGTCGGCGCGCATGTGCTTGGCGACGGAATCCTCCAGCGCCTCCGCGATCTTGTCGAAGAGCCGCTGTTCGCCGCCCTTGGGTACTGGAGTGACCTCGAAGGCCGGCTTGAAGTAACGCTTCGCCTCGACGTCGCCGCCCGGTTTCAAGGTGACCGTGCAGCCCGCCTCCACACGGCGGATTTCCCGGTGCAGGCTCTCCGGTTCCGGCGTGTACTGCAGGGCGACGTAGTGCTGAATCGCACGACGGTCAAGTTCCGTGCCTAGACCGATGGCGTCGGCCATCTCCAGGATGGACTTCTTCTCGGAGGCGAAGACCGTGCCGGCTGCGGTGGTGGCGTAGTACAGCGGCTTGATGCCGAACTGGTCACGCGCCGCGAACATCGTCTTGGTCTCCGTGTCCCAGATGGCGAAGGCGAACATGCCGCGGAGGCGCTCGACCACCTTCTCGCCCCAGTGGTGGTAGCCCACCGCGATGGTTTCCGAGTCGCCGGCGGTGGCGAACTCGTAACCGAGTCCGGTGAGCTCCTCTCGGAGTTCGATGAAGTTGTAGATTTCACCGTTGAAGGTCATGGCGTAGCGTTCGGCGTTGCCCTCCGGCCCCCAGCGCAGCGGCTGGTGGGAGTGCTCGAGGTCGATGATCGACAGACGGTTGAAGCCGAAGAGGGCGTCGTCATCGTGCCAGGTTCCGGCCGCATCCGGACCGCGGTGGTGCATGCAGGGGAGGCCGGCCTCGACGGCGCCGGCGTAACTGCCGGCGTCACCCTTGGAGGCCAGCATTGCGAGTAGACCGCACATAGTCCTGAATTACTCCTTAATATATAAGGCCCTGACGAGGCTCGGGGCCGCGCCAGGATGGCATAAGTATGCTCCCCACTTTAGGGCGGGGGAGCGTCCAGCGCGTAACGGCCATGCGGGGGACAGGAGCGATCAATGTTTGTGGGGACGTCGCGTCGTTTTTCCGTGAGCGGGCAGGGGGCAGGAGGGGGATGTGCCTCTCAATCTTGTGAACCCGCCCGAAAGGGTGGGAACTTTCGTATGATGCCGGCTCGGCTCGCTGTGTAGTCCCTCACATGGTTTTCCCTGCCCGCGGCCACTGTGTGGGGCGCCACCTGCGGGAGTGGTTCGGGGTGGGTGGAACTTTCGATCTAGCTTGGGGGATGTCTGTTCGCGCGGATTCCTGAGCTGAGGCCGGAAGTGGGGCGGGGGTGGGATAGTCTGGGCGAGTAGGAATGTCGCATTAGGGCATTCGAGGTTTGTGTGGACAGGAAGGCAGACACACGTGGAACAGCGTAAGAAGCGTGGCACCGCCCGGAAGGCAGCCCTTGGTGGCGCGATTGCGTTTGGCGCACTCGCGTTGACTGGTTGTGAGGTGGCCCCTCCGGGAGCGTTGGCCAACGTTCTGGACATGGGCTGGCCGGATCCGGTTACTCCGGAGGGCGAGTCCATGTACAACTTCTGGATTTGGGTCTGGCTCACCGCCTGGACCATCGGCATCATCATGTGGGCCCTCATGATCACCGCCATCGTGCGGTGGAACCGCAAGCGTCAGGAGAAGCAGGGCAAGGGTGAATTCCCGAAGCAGCTGCAGTACAACGTTCCCCTTGAGCTGGTGCTGACGGGCGTCCCCATCGCCATCGTCATGGTGCTGTTCTTCTTTACCGTCCAAACCCAGCAAAAGGTCGTGGCCCTGGACAAGGACCCGGACGTGACCGTCGACGTCACCGCCTTCCAGTGGAACTGGAAGTTCGGCTACCAGAACGTCGCCGCGGAACTCAGCCCCACCGGCTCGGCGTACAACGGCATCGACGAGGAACGCACCGCCCTCGCCGAGGAAACCAGGTTTGACCCGGAGGACGGCTCCGTCGAAAACCCGAACCCGATTCACGGCCAGTCCAAGGGTGACCAGACCTACCTGAACTTCAACGAGATCGAGACCGTGGGCTCCACGGAAGAGGTTCCGGTTCTGGTTCTCCCGTCCGAAACCCCGATCGAGTTCCAGCTCGCCTCCGGCGACGTCGCCCACTCCTTCTGGGTCCCGGAGTTCCTGTTCAAGCGTGACGCGTTCGCCCACCCGGAGAACAACCAGCAGCAGCGTGCGTTCCAGGTCGAGTCCATCGAGGAAGGCGCCTTTGTGGGTCGCTGTGCCGAGATGTGTGGCACCTACCACGCGATGATGAACTTCGAGCTCCGCGTCGTCTCTCCGGAGGCCTTCACGGACTACCTGGAGTTCCGTCAGGACAACCCCGAGGCACCGAACTCTGAGGCGCTGGCGGCCATCGGCGAAGACCCGTACGCCGTCACCACTGCACCGTTCGTCGCCGACCGTCAGACCCGTGACGGTGAGAACTTCGTCGACAACAACGCAAACGTCTAACCCATTTAATTAAGGCTTAAGGAGAAGATCAAATGCGTCCTGGTGCAAAAGTAATGTTCGCCATCGCCGCGTTCCTCGGCTTGGTCGCGCTCGTGTACATCTTCGGCACGATGTGGCTGCAGGACGATGCTTACCTCTACGGCGTGGAGTGGGCCGGCGTCACCGCCATCGTGCTGGCCTTCGGCCTCGCCATGATGCTGGGCACCTACCTTCAGTTCACCTCGAACCGCATCGACGTGCTGCCGGAGGACTGGGAGGAGGCCGAGGTGGAGGACAAGGCCGGCGTGCTGGGCTTCTTCTCGCCGGGCTCCATCTGGCCCTTCGCCATGACGATGGCCATCGGCGTCCTCGGTTTCGGCATCGTGTTCCTCTACTACTGGATGATCGCGCTCGGCGCCCTCATGCTGATCTGGGCCACCACCATGCTGTCCCTGCAGTACGGCATGCCGAAGGAAAAGCACTAGTTTAAATCCCTTCGGCGGGGGAGCCCCGCCGAAGGCACGATCTGCCTTCCCACACTCTCGCGGGCGCCCCACTCAGCCGTGCACGGCTGAGTGGGGCGCCCCGTCTGTGTTTTCTATGGCAATGATGAGACTTCCTCCTAGTGGCGGCGGCCGAGAAGCATAACGGGCACAGGAAACTCCCAGAAGGTGAATGTCCGAAAGCGTAGGGGTCAACCGAAAGTAGGTTTCCTGCGGGAATGTGCGGGCCCTTTTGTGAACTTTCTCTCCGGTGGGATCGGGCCAGGTCAGGGCTCAATTTTCTTTTCCGGCAGGGGGTGGGTGGCCGGGAGGAGAGTGTCGCCGGTGCGGTGATGGTCGAAGTGACCTGCGAAAACCCGGGTGTCGGATAGCTCGCCGCAAAAGTTCCCGGGGGTGTCGAAAGGAGCCCCCAGAAGTTCTCAATTCCCTAAAATGCCAGGTGAATGGCTTTTCGGAGAAGAAATGTCGGGGGTAGGCAAAGTGACTTTGCCTCCGATTCGGGCCATACTTGCAGGCGTGACGAGCGCAGTTTCTAACCCCAGCATGGCGACACCGCAGCGTGTGCCCACACTGAACCGTCCCAATATTGTCAGTGTGGGTACCATCGCGTTCCTGTCGCAGGAATTGATGTTTTTCGCCGGACTGTTCGCGATGTACTTCACATCGCGGGCTAACGGTCAAGCAGGTGATTGGGCGGAACAGGTTTCGAACCTGAACGTCATCTACGGACTGGTCATCACGATCATCCTGGTCACCTCTTCCGTTACCGCACAGTTCGGCGTGTTCGCGGCCGAAAGGGGGGATGTATATGGCCTCCGCAAGTGGTTCACAATCACGGTCGTCCTAGGAGTTATCTTCCTGGGCCTGGTCGGATTCGAGTGGTACGAGATGATCGTCCACGGCGTGACTATCCAGTCCAGCGTTTACGGATCGGTGTTCTACATAATCACCGGCTTCCACATGCTGCACGTCGCCGCCGGCATCATCGCCTTCATCGTCGTGATCATGCGAGTGACGAAGTCGAAGTTCACCCCGGCGCAGGCAACCGCCGCAATGGGCGTGTCCTACTACTGGCACTTCGTCGACGTCATCTGGATCGGCGTCTTCATCATCCTGTACCTCATCCAATAAGGCGGTCGTCCGCTGAGGGCGCTTAGGCGCCCTCGCCGCCGACGCCCCTTCACTTTCCACTCACGGACAGAAACGAACTAGGAAAATGATGGATAACAATCCCACCCCCACACCGGCTGAGTCCGGTGCGGCTACCCCGGCCAAAAAGGCCCGTCGCCGCCGCAAGTTCCGCCGCACCGCGGCCGGAGCCTTTGCGCTGACCGTCGGACTGACCGGCGCAGGCGTCCTCGGCTCCGCCTTGACCCCTGACGCACAGGTCGCCACCGCCCAGCGCGACGACCAGGCGCTCATCCAGGAGGGCAAGGACATCTACGACGTCGCTTGCATCACCTGCCACGGCGCCAACTTGCAGGGCGTCCAGGACCGCGGCCCGTCCTTGATCGGCGTCGGCGAAGGCTCCGTGTACTTCCAGGTGCACTCCGGACGCATGCCGATGATGTCCAACGACGCCCAGGCCGAGCGCAAGACCCCGCGCTACACCGAGCAGCAGACGCTGGCGCTCTCCGCCTACGTCGCAGCCAACGGTGGCGGCCCAGAGCTCGTGTACAACGAGGACGGCAGCATCGCCATGGAGGAGCTGCGAGGCTCCAACTACAACGGCCAGATTCAGGCCGAGGACATCGCCCGTGGTGGCGAGCTGTTCCGCCTGAACTGCGCCTCCTGCCACAACTTCACCGGCCGTGGTGGCGCACTGTCGTCCGGTAAGTACGCTCCGGGCCTTGACCCGGCCAATGAGCAGGAGATCTACCAGGCCATGCTCACCGGCCCACAGAACATGCCGAAGTTCTCCGATCGTCAGCTCAGCGCCGACGAGAAGGAAGACATCATCGCGTACATCAAGGCAGCCAAGGAGACTCCGAACCCGGGTGGCTGGAGCATCGGTGGCCTGGGCCCGGTCGCTGAGGGCGTCGCAATGTGGGTTATCGGTATCACCGCGCTGATCGGCGCTGCACTGTGGATTGGATCGCGTTCATGAGCAATGAAGTGAAGAAGGATTACACCGACCGCGAACTCGCGTCGATGAGCAATGAAGAGCTCGCCCGCCTCGGCACCGAACTCGACGGCGTCACCGTCGCGTACCGCAAGAACCGCTGGCCGGTCGAGAACGATCCGGCGGAGAAGCGCGCCGCCAACGGCATCGCGATCTGGCTGGGCGTCTCCATCATCATGGCCATCGCGTTCCTCGTGGTCTACCTGTTCTGGCCGTGGGAGTTCCGCAACCTCGGTGAAGAAGGCCACCTCTGGCACACGTTCTACACCCCGGCACTCGGCCTGACGTCCGGCATCTCGATCCTTGCCCTCGGCATGGCCGTGATCCTGTACGTCAAGAAGTTCATCCCGGAAGAGATCTCGGTGCAGCGCCGTCACGACGGCCCCTCCGAGGAGGTCGACCGTCGCACGATCACCGCGCTGCTCAACGATGCCTGGAGCACCTCCACGCTCGGCCGCCGCGCCACGATCAAGGGCATGCTCGGCACCGCCGGCGTGCTCTTCGGCCTGGTCGTCATCGCCCCGCTGGGCGGCGCCATCAAGAACCCGTGGCGCGCCCGCGAAATGGACTACTACGGCGACGGCACCCTGTGGACCTCCGGCTGGACCCTGCACGAGCAGGGCGTGAAGCTCTACCTCGCCCGCGACATCGGCGCCATCGCCGAAGAGCACGAGGGCGAGGGCGGCACCCACTACACCACCACCGGCGTGTCCCGCCTCATGCGTGTTCGCCCGGAGGACCTGGACGCCGGCGGCATGGAGACGGTCTTCCCGCTCGCCGACGAAGACGTCAACGACGGCGATCGTTACGATCCGGCCCGCGACGTCTACGAGAACCACATGCACTCGATCCATGGACCGCGTAACCCGGTCATGCTGATTCGTCTGCGCACCTCTGACGCCGAGCGCGTGATCGAGCGTGAGGGACAGGAAGACTTCCACTACGGCGATTACTACGCCTACTCGAAGATTTGCACGCACATCGGCTGCCCGACCTCGCTCTATGAGGCTCAGACCAACCGCATTCTGTGCCCGTGCCACCAGTCGCAGTTCGACGCACTGCAGTACGGCAAGCCGGTCTTCGGCCCCGCCGCACGCGCACTGCCGCAGCTGCCGATCACCATTGACGAAGAGGGCTACCTCATCGCCAGGGACAACTTCATTGAGCCCCTTGGCCCGGCATTCTGGGAGCGTAAGTCGTAATGAGCACTAAAACTGATAACCGCGCAGGAGCGAACTTCGGCAACGCCGTTGATTCGCGTTTCACTGTCGCAGGATTCCTCCGCCCGCAGCTGAACAAGGTCTTCCCGACCCACTGGTCGTTCATGCTCGGCGAGATCGCCCTGTACAGCTTCATCATCCTGCTTCTGACCGGCGTCTACCTGGCGCTGTTCTTCGACCCGTCGATCACCAAGGTGATTTACGACGGCGCCTACCTCCCGCTCAACGGCGTGGAGATGTCGCGTGCCTACGCGACGGCCCTGGACATTTCCTTCGACGTCCGTGGCGGGTTGTTCGTCCGCCAGATGCACCACTGGGCCGCCCTGATGTTCATGATGGCCATGGTCGCGCACATGCTGCGCATCTTCTTCACCGGCGCGTTCCGTCGGCCGCGTGAGGCCAACTGGATCATCGGCGTCACCCTGATTCTGCTGGGCATGGTCGAAGGCTTCCTCGGCTACTCCCTGCCGGACGAGCTGCTCTCCGGCACCGGCCTGCGCATCATGTCCGCCATGATCATGGCTGCCCCGATCATCGGCACCTGGCTGCACTGGGCGATCTTCGGCGGCGACTTCCCGTCGGATCTGATGTTGGACCGTTTCTACATCCTCCACGTGCTGGTTCTGCCGGGCATCATCCTGGCGTTGATCGCGGCCCACCTGCTTTTGGTCTGGTACCAGAAGCACACCCAGTTCCCGGGGCCGGGCCGCACCGAAGACAACGTGGTGGGCATCAGAATCATGCCGGTGTTCGCGACGAAGGCGATAGGCATGGGCTTCTTCGTCGCCGGTATCCTTGCGCTGATGTCCGGTCTGACCACCATTAACCCGATCTGGAACCTGGGCCCCTACAACCCGTCGCAGGTTTCGGCGGGTTCTCAGCCTGACGTGTACATGCTCTGGACCGACGGCCTGGCCCGTGTCATGCCGGCGTGGGAACTCTACATCGGCAACTACACGATTTCGGGCGCAGTCTGGGTGCTGATCCTCGCCGTGGTCATGGTCGTCCTGCTCATGGCCTATCCGTGGATCGAGAAGAAGGCGACGGGCGACGACGCCCACCACAACCTTCTGCAGCGTCCGCGCGACGTGCCGGTTCGCTCCGGCATCGGCGCCATGGCCATCGTGTTCTTCATGCTGACCACCATCTCCGGCGGCAACGACCACATCGCCCACTTCTTCCAGGTCTCGCTGAACGCGATGACCTGGCTGGGCCGCATCGGTCTGATCGTCCTGCCGCCGCTGGCGTACTTCATCACCTACCGCATCTGTGTCTCCCTGCAGCGCGCGGACCGCGAGGTGCTGGAGCACGGCCTGGAGACCGGCGTCATCAAGCAGCTGCCCAACGGCGCCTTCGTCGAGGTCCACCAGCCGCTCGGCCCGGTCGACGAGAACGGTAACCCGGTTCCGCTCGACTACGCCGGCGCCAAGGTGCCGAAGCAGCTCAACGAGCTCGGTTACGCCGACGCTGCCCCGCAGGGCTCCTTCTTCAGCCCGGATGACCCCTCGATCGTCGAGAAGCGCATCCGCACTCATGAGGAAAACGCCCGCGAAGAGGCGCAGATGTACCAGGAGCTCAACCGTGCGAACCGCGAAGCGGACGATCGCAAGGGTCTGAACGACTAGTATTCGCGTCAGTAACATGCTGTAAAGCGCTCACAAGGCCGCAGCCCCCGGACATGGTTCCGGGGGCTGCGGCCTTGTCTCATGCCTTCTCTATGGGGCTCGTGTCTTGGCGGGTCGGCAGGAGGCCCATAGGACGGCCCTGCAGGGGGAGAGGGCGCCACGAGGGAAGGAGAGCGTGACGTGAGGACCGTCTCGGCGGTTCAGGGGGCAGCGAGCCCGTCAGATCGCCGGGTCCGCCCTACTATGCGCGCGGATAGTCCACGATTGCCTCAGCCGGAGCGGGAAGGTGGTCGGGAGTAGGTAACGACGAGTGCGAAAGAAGGGAGGAGAGCGCTGAAAGGGGTGATTGTGGCTGGGGTGTGGGTAAAGTCACCTTTGGCGCCTTGGTGGAGGGGTCGGGGCGTCCCGGCGTCGTGAAGGCGAGTGCCGGGGTCCGGAAAAGCGCCGTCATCCGTGCTGGCCGTCACGCATTTATTCAGCGGCGTCATGGAGGCGCGGGAAAAATTCTGCGAAAGAGAGAATGGGCTCCCGCTTGGTTTCAGAACGGTAACAGCGCAATAACGGGCCGGTTTTTCGTGCCCCGCTGGACATCCTTCGTTGCAGTTTCGTAACCTGTTCGAGACATTGCGGATCCCACCGGGACCGAATGGTACGAACTGAACACAACGCAGTCGAATCTCGGCGAGCGACCGACGGCAGATCCGCCGGATGCCCGCACGAGAGCCGGGGACCCAGACACACCCAGGGGTTCATTCCGCGGACGGGGTGCACGAAGATCGCGAGCGATCGTCGGCACGGAGGACGCGGGAGGGAAAATTCTGTTTCCTCACCCGACAGCTAACTCGGCAGACGCACAGAGAACTTGGAGTTTTATTCGTGGCTACGCATCGCCAGAGCAACAGCAACACCCGTCGTTTCGCCGCGGCCACCGTGGCCGCAGCGAGCGTCGCTGTGCTGACCCCGGGCTTCGCATCCGCAGCAGAGGTCAACATCCCGAACACCGGCATCGCCGTTGAGGTTCCGGGCATCGAGAACGTCCCCGGCATCGAGTCCATCCCGGGCATCGAACAGTGGATCCCGTCCCTGCAGGGCTCGACCTACGCCAACACCGACGTGCAGTCCACCATCGACCAGGTTCGCGCGATGCCGGGCTCCTCCGCGATCCCGGGCTTCCAGGACTTTCTGGACAGCGCCGCCCAGGACGTCGCCCCGGCCAACACCCCGGCAGTGACCCAGGCGGCCGCCGCCATGCAGCCCGCCGTCGCTCCGGTCGCCAGCACCGGCCAGGCCATCGTCGACGCCGCCCGCTCTAAGCTCGGCGCACCCTATGCCTGGGGCGCCACGGGCCCGAACGCCTTCGACTGCTCCGGACTGACCACCTGGGCCTACCAGCAGGCCGGCAAGAACATCCCGCGCACCTCCGGCGCCCAGGCCTCCGCCGGCATGAACGTGCCGCTGGACCAGCTGCAGCCGGGTGACATCATCGCCTACTACTCCGGCGCCTCCCACGTGGGCATCTACACCGGCAACGGCACCATCATCGACGCACTGAACAGCGGCACCCCGGTCGCCGAGCGTCCGCTGCACTACATGCCGATCCACTCCGCGGTCCGCTTCTAACAGCCGCCCGCGCAGGCATGGACCCGTTTCCCCGCACCCGTACGAGTGCGTCGGGAAGCGGGTTTTCTCATCCGCCCGGCAGGGGGCCGGCGCCCGTTCACCGTGCGGTTACGCGGGGGCGGGGGATGAGCTTTATACTGATCCAGGTTTGTCATTCATGAATAAAGGCACAGAGGAATCCATGCACTCTTCGAAGTCGTTCCGTCGTCGGCGGGGCATTGTCGCATCGTCCACCGCGTTTCTCACGTTGATGACGGGCGCCGTGGTGGCGGGCACCGCCGGAGCGGACGAGGTCGACGACCTGATCGCCGAACTGGACGGCGTCTCCGAGCAAGTCAGCGCGAAGAACGAAGACGTCAAGCAACTCGAGGACGACGTCGCGGCCAGCGGCCGTACGCTCGAGGAGCTGGAAGCCCGCGCCGTGACGGCGGGGGAGAAGGCCGCCGAGGCGAGCCAGCTGCATGCCCTCTTCCAGGAAGAGGTCGACGGCCTGGCGTCGGCCAAGTACCGCGGCGTGGCCGTGGACTCAGCGGTGAGTCTGGCGGCCGCGAACAACCCGCAGAACATGATCGACCGTTCCGCCTACCTGGGGGCGCTCGGCCGGGACTCCGCGCAGGGCCTCGCCGACTTGGAGGAGGCCGTGACCGCGGCGGCGCGGGAGGCCTCGGCCGCCCACGCGGCGGTGGCCGCGGCTGACTTCAACCGCTCCCAGCTGGCGGCGAAGCACCGCGAGCTCGACGAGGAGCGCCTGCAGCTGCAGGATCAGATCGGGTCGATCGAGGCGCGGATCAACGCCCTGGACGGTGCGGCAGCCGAGCGGTGGGAGAACAAGAACCAGCCGGAGGCGCCGGCCGCGCCGGCGGACGCGTCCGGCGTCGTGGCGGCGGCGTTGGCCCAGCTCGGCTCTCCCTACGGATGGGGCGCCACGGGTCCGAGCGCTTTCGACTGCTCCGGGCTGATGGTGTGGGCCTACCAACAGATGGGGCAGAACATCCCGCGGACCTCCCAGGCGCAGATCGCCGGCGGCGCCTCCGTCAGCCGCGCGGAGTTGCAGCCCGGCGACATCGTCGGGTTCTACCCCGGGGTGACGCACGTGGGCATGTACATCGGCAACGGCCAGCTCGTCCACGCCTCCGACTACGGGGTCCCGGTGCAGGTGGTCAGCGTCGACTCCATGCCGTGGGCGGGGGCTTCGCGCTACTAGCCTGCGCCGCTAAGCTGCTTGCATGTCCCGCACGTTGCTCGTGACCAATGACTACCCGCCGAAGATCGGCGGAATTCAGTCGTACCTGCGTGATTTCGTCGCCACGCTCGACCCGGAGAACACGGTGGTCTTCGCGTCCACGCAGGATGCGGCAGCGGCGGAGCACCACGACGCGGCCGTCGCCCACGAGGTCATTCGGTGGCCGCACTGGCTGATGGCGCCGACGCCCGGCGTCGCGAAGCGGATGACGGAGATCATCGTCGACCGCGAGATTGACACCGTCTGGTTCGGCGCCGCCGCCCCGTTGGCCGTGCTGGCCCCGCACGCGCGCGCCGCCGGGGCCACCCGCACGATCGCCTCCACCCACGGACACGAGGTGGGGTGGTCGATGCTGCCCGGCGCCCGGCAGGTGCTGCGGCGCATCGGTGACGGGGTCGACGTGGTCACCTACATCTCCGACTACACGCTCGGCCGGATCCGTCCGGCGATCGGGGAGCGCGCCCGCTACGAGCATCTGCCGTCCGGGGTGGACGTCGAGATATTTCGGCCCGCCACGGAGCAGCAGCGCGCCCAGACCCGCGCCCGGTTCGGCCTCGGCGAGGAACCGCTGATCGTGTGTATTTCGCGGTTGGTGCCCAGAAAGGGGCAGGACCAGCTGATCCGGGCGTTGCCGGAGCTGCGTCGGCGACACCCGGGGACGCGGTTGGCGATCGTCGGCACCGGCTCCTACGAATCGACGCTGCGGGTGCTGGCCCGCCCCGTCAATGAGGCGACGCCGGGCGCGGTGCTGTTCACCGGGGCGCTGTCCTTCACCGACATGCGTGACCTGCTGGCCGCGGCGGACGTGTTCGCCATGCCGGCGCGCACCCGTGGCGCCGGGCTCGACGTGGAGGGCCTGGGCATCGTGTACCTGGAGGCGCAGGCCTGCGGTGTGCCGGTCGTCGCCGGCGATTCGGGCGGCGCCCCGGAGACCGTCACCCCGGACACCGGTCTGGTCGTGGACGGACGCAGCGTGCGCGACCTCGTCGCGGCGCTCGATCGCGTGCTTGCCGACGCCTCCCTGCGCGCCCGCATGGGGCGTGCGGGCAGGGCCCACGTTCAGGCCCGGTGGACGTGGGAGATCATGGGCCAGCGCCTGAACGATATGATCACACATTAATGGACGGGGCCGGGCCGCCGGGTATATTTTCTTGCGGACCATAACCCCAAAGTTTCAAGCGATCTCCTTCCCCGCAGGCACACACCGCCTGCGTGCGGCGGCGACGCGGCACCAACGAAAGCAGGACCATGCGCCCGAGCACGCACACGACGGCCCCGACCATCGGCTTCGACATCGGCGGCACCAACCTCCGGGCCGGCGTCGTCGACGCCGACGGCTCCCTGCGCGAATCCCGCTCCGTGCTGACCCCCGGCAGTGCCGGGGCCGTGGAGGACGCCGTCGTCGATCTGGTCGCCGCCCTGCGCGCCGACCACCCGGACGTCGCCGCCGTGGGGCTGGCGCTGGCCGGCTTCCTTAACGTCGAACGCACCGTCGTCCGCTTCGCCCCGCACCTGCCGTTTCGGGGCACGCCCCTGTACGAGCGGTTGCAGGCGCGTCTGGACGTCCCGGTCGTCCTCGAACACGACGCGAACGCCGCCGCCTGGGGCGAATACCGCTTCGGGGCGGGGGCGGGGGTGCACACGTGGGTGTTTTTCGCGGTGGGCACCGGCATCGGCGCCACCTTGATGGTGGACGGCGAGATCTACCGCGGCGCCTACGGCACGGCCCCGGAATTCGGTCACCTCACGGTGGTGCCGGGCGGGCGGGTCTGCTCGTGCGGAAAGAGCGGCTGCCTGGAGCGTTACGCCTCGGGCACGGCGCTGGTGCCCACCGCCCGGGAACTGGCCGGCCGCGGGGTCGGCGCCGGTTCCGCCCTGGCGCAGGCACTGGCCGAGGTCCCGGAGGAGGTCACCAGCCACGCCGTGGTCACCGCCGCCCGGGCAGGAGACGCGCTGGGACGGGCGGTGCTCGAAGATTTCGCGGACTGGCTGGGCCAAGGTTTCTCCGTCGTGGCCGATGTGCTGGACCCGGAGCTGATCGTGCTGGGCGGCGGCCTGTCCGACGACGCGGACCTGTACCTTGGCCGGGCGCGCGAAGCGGTGGCACGGCAGGTGGTCGGGGCGGGATTTCGCCCGGTGCCCCGCATCGCGACGGCCGAGCTCGGACCCGATGCGGGTATGATTGGCGTGGCTGATTTGGCCCGCCGCCAGGCCTGAGCACATATACCCCGCACACCTGTGTCGTTCCCACTCAAGGAGACCCCGAGCCATGCCCAGTAAGATGTACGCGATCGCCAAGGCACTCGTCGGGTGGACTTTTCATGTCTGGAACCGGCCGGAGATCGACGGGGTCGAGCACATCCCGGACGACGGCGCCGCCATCTTGGCCTCCAACCATCAGGCCGTCATGGACTCCATTTACCTGCCGTTGCTGGTGGACCGGCAGATCACTTTTCCCGCGAAGGCCGAGTACTTCACCACCCCCGGACCATTGGGGCGGGCGCGGGCGTGGTTCTTCCGGGCGGCAGGGCAGATCCCGGTGGACCGCGACGCCACCGACGCGGGCCAGGCGATGGTCACCGCGGCCCGTTCCGTCCTCGACCGCGGCGACCTCCTCGGCATTTACCCGGAGGGCACCCGTTCCCCGGACGGCCGCCTGTACAAGGGCCGCACCGGCATGGCCCGCATCGCGATGGCGACGGGGCACCCGGTGGTGCCGATCGCGATGATCGACTCCCGCAAGGCCAACCCCATCGGGACTTGGCTGCTGCGTCCGGCGAAGGTGCGCATCATCGTCGGCGAGGCCATTGACCCGCACGCCTGGGCCGCGCAGGAGGGGCTGGACCACACCGACCGCGCGGTGATGCGGCAGTTCACGGACCATGTCATGGCGGTGCTGGCGGAGCTGACCGGCCAGCCGTACGTGGACGTCTACGCCACGGACGTGAAGAAGTCACTGGCGGCCGGGGACGGGTATCCGGCGGGGGCGGAGCGGGGCGGAGAGCTCGAAACACGAGGTTAACCCTATTGTTTCCCTGGCAGTGCTCTGCTACCATAAGTATTCCTAATAGGATTTCAGGATGTAGTAACGCCGACGGGGACTGGCCGAGTGAGGTCGGCGAGGGGTCGGGGGACATCGACCAGGAGGATCCGTTGGCAACGACGAAGACACGCATGGCTTGGCCAGACATCGCCAAGGGGATTTCCATTCTCGGGGTGGTCACCCTGCATGTGGGGCTCGCCGTCCCCGAGGGCATGGACACCACGTTGGCGAAGATCAACACGCTGCTGGACCCGCTCCGCATGCCGTTGTTCTTCCTGGTCAGCGGATTCTTCGCCACCAAGATCTTCACTTTCACCTTCAGCCAGCTCTTCGCGCGCCGGCTGTGGTTTTTCCTCGTGCCCTACCTGGTGTGGGTGCCGGTCGAACTGTGGCTGAAATACCGTGAATACGCCATGGTCTTCGGCACCGACCCCTTGCCGTGGAGCGGGTATGCGGCGCATGTGCTGCAGGGCAAGAACATGGCGTGGTTCCTCTACGCGTTGGTGCTGTTCAACGTCATCCTCTGGTTGACCCGGCGGATGCCGCGCTGGGGAGTGGCCCTGGTCGCGCTCAGCCCGCTGTTGCTGCTGCCCGTGCACTACGACTGGCACATGGCCGGCAAGGCGGTGCTCTACCTGCCGGTCTTCCTGGCCGGCGCCTACCTGCGGCCCACGATCACCCGCTTCGCGGAGATGGCGTTGACGCCGTGGCGCCTGCTGTTCGCGGCCGGCACCTACGCCGCCGGGCTGGGCCTGATGGTCGCCTGGAACCGTTTCGCGGCGGGATCCGGCGACTCATTCGAGCTGCCGTGGCCGTTGCTGTTCGCCGACACGATCGGAACCTCGGAAGTGCGCCTGCCGGTGATGTCGGTGGTGCAGCTGCTCATGCTGCCCACCGCGATCGCGCTGACGGTGATCATCGCGAAGATCCCGTACCTGGCGCAGGGGCTGCAGAACCTCGGCCGCAACACGCTGATCATCTACCTCTCGCATCCGATCGCCTTCACCATCGGCTACCACTACCTGCAGGCGCAGCTGGAGATCGTGATCGCCCGCGACGCCGACGTGTGGTGGCACACCACGCAGTTCTGGATGCTCTACCTCTTCGCCCTCTCCGTGATCGGGGCGCTGGTGTTCCAGGCCATCAGCCGCACCCCGGTGCTGGGCTGGACGCTGACTCCGCCGAAGCTGCCGGAGCCGGGCCGCCGCGCACCGAAGACGGTGGCCTCCGCCGCGCCGCGCCAGTCCGTCGACGCCCCGGTGGACAGCCCCCGCCACACCTAGGCCGTCACCCGCCCGTGACCGCCGCGGCCACGACGCCGATCGCCAGCAGCACCGCGCAGACGAGAATCACCCGGGACCAGACCCGGGCGAGTGCGTCGTCGACGCCCGCCGCGCCGGTCAACGCGCGGGGGAGCACCACCGCGGTGAGAATCGTCAGCACGCCGAGGACCACGTAGGAACTGCCGGTCAGCTGCGCCCACCAGGGCCACAACAGTTCTGCGCCGTCGCGGTGGGGAAGCAGCCAGTGCGGCCCAATCAGACCCACCAGCCCGGTGAGCGCGGCCAGGGCACCCGCCGTGAGCCGCGCCGGACCCGTGGTGCGCAGCGCGGCCGCGACGAACACGACGGCCGCCGCGATCAGCCACACCCAGTGGTGGCTCCAGGAGACGGGGGAGCACAGCCCCGCGATCATTGAGGCCACCGTCAACGACGCCACCCGGCCGGACCGGCCCACGTCCCCGCCGGTGCGATGGAGCCGAAGCATGGCGGCGGTGATCAGGACGAGCAACGCCCCCACGATAAGCAGCCACAGCCAAGATTCCGCCGGGTGCTCCGGGCCGAGCAGCCGGGCGAGCACGCCTTTGACCGACTGGTTGGAGGCGTAGGCGGTGCCGCCGATGCGGTCGGTGTCGGCCAGCGTGGAAGCCCAGTAGTCCACGGAGTCGCGGGGCAGGATCAGCGCCGCCGCCCCCGTGAAAGCGAGGAAGGAGGCCACCGTCGCGGCCGCCGCGGCCCACCGGCGGTGGACGAGGAAGTAGAGGCCGAACACGGCGGGAGTGAGCTTGATCGCCGCGGCGAGACCCACGAACACGCCTCCCGCCCAGCTGCGCGACCACGGGGTACGCGCCACCGTGCCCACGACGACCAGCAGCATCAGCACCAGGTTGATCTGGCCGAAGAAGATGGTCTCGCGCACCGGCTCCGCCAGCAGCACCAGCGGCAGCACCGCCGTCGCCAGCGCCGCCGCCCGTCGCCCGCGCCACCGGGCGGAGGCGACGGCGTCGATGAGTAAGGCGGTGACCGACCACGCCAAGACCAGGTTGCCGACGGCGATGATCAGGCCGGCGGTCGTCTGGCTGACCAGCGCCAGCGGCACAAACAGCAGCGACGCGAACGGGGGATAGGTAAACGGCAGCGACGTCTGCGGGAAGCCGGTCTCCTCCCCGCCGACGAACAGCTGCTCGTGGTAGAGCTGCGCGCCGTCGAGGACGAATTGGCCGCCGGCCCGATAGACGGCGGCGTCGATGTAAAACCGCCAGGTCAAGCCGCCGGCGCCGACGGTGGCGAGGTAAAGCACGGCCATTGCCAAGGAAATGAGGAGGCCGGCTCCGGCCACGATCCGGAGTCGGGGCGTCGTCTGCACAGTAGTCACCCGCTAACCATAGGGCAGTGGCTGCGGACCCCGGCGAATATGGTCGAGGCGAAGGCGGTTAGTGTGGGAGGGCAACCGCGGTGCACCGCGCCCGCGTGAGTTTAGGAAGGATACCGGCGACGTGCGGTATTTCTACGACACCGAATTCATCGAAGACGGCACCACGATCGAACTGGTCTCCATCGGCATTGTGGCGGAGGACGGGCGCGAATATTACGCGGTCTCCACCGACTTCGACTCTTCGCGGGCCAACGCCTGGGTCCGCGAAAAAGTGCTGGCCAAATTGCCCAGCCCGAGCGACCCGGTGTGGAAGTCCGAACGCACCATCCGCGAAGAAGTGCTGGCCTTCCTCACCCGGGACGGCGCCCCCGACCTGTGGGCCTGGGTCGGCGCCTACGACCACGTGCTGCTGGCGCAGCTGTTCGGGGACATGGCGGCCTTACCCCGCGACATCCCCCGGTTCACCCACGAGCTCAAGCAGTACTGGTACATGGCCGGCCGCCCGCGGCTGCCGAAAGCCCCCCTCGGCAACCACGACGCACTCGTCGACGCACGGCACAACCTGGCTAAATTCCGCGCCTGCATGGAAGCGTTGCCGCTGGACGGCGGAAACCAGGTCCGGCGCTGACCGGAACCGGTTGGGCGTGTATTCCCAGCACACCCCGTGATAGAACTAAGGGTGTGAGTTGGACAATCGATATCCCCGAAGCCTTGCTGCCGGACCTCCCGCCCTTGCCCGCGGAACTGGACGCGCAGTTCAAGGACGTCATTTCCCGGGACGCCAAGCAGCAGCCCACCTGGGACCAGAAGCAAGCCGACAATGTGCGGGCGGTGCTCGAGTCCGTGCCGCCGATTGTCGTCGCGCCGGAAGTCACGGAGCTCAAGCGCAAGCTGGCCGACGTGGCCAACGGCGAGGCCTTCCTCCTGCAGGGCGGCGACTGCGCCGAGACCTTCGAGTCCAACACCGAGCCGCACATCCGCTCGAACATCAAGACCCTGCTGCAGATGGCCGTCGTGCTCACCTACGGCGCCTCCACCCCGGTGATCAAGCTGGCGCGCATCGCCGGCCAGTACGCCAAGCCGCGTTCCTCCGACCTGGACGCCAGCGGGCTGCCGAACTACCGCGGCGACATCGTCAACGGCGTGGAACCGACCCCGGAGGCGCGCAAGCACGACCCGACCCGCATGATCCGCGCCTACGCCAACTCGGCGGCGGCGATGAACCTGGTCCGTGCCCTGACCTCCTCGGGCACCGCCGATCTGTACCGCCTGCACGAGTGGAACCGCGAGTTCGTCGCCGCCTCCCCGGCGGGCGCGCGCTACCAGGCGCTGGCCAACGAGATCGAGGCCGGCCTGCGGTTCATGGACGCCGCCGGCGTCAACGACGAATCGCTGCGCACCTCCGACATCTACGCCTCCCATGAGGCGCTGCTGGTGGACTACGAGCGCGCCATGCTGCGCCTGCACGAGGACGAGGACGGCGTGACCCGCCTCTACGACCTGTCCGCACACCAGCTGTGGATCGGCGAGCGCACCCGCGGCGTCGACGACTTCCACGTCAACTTCGCGTCGATGATCGCCAACCCGATCGGCTTGAAGATCGGTCCGACGGTCACCCCGGAGGAAGCGGTCGCCTACGCGGCGAAGCTCGACCCGGAGCGCGAGCCGGGTCGCCTGACCTTCGTCGCCCGCATGGGCCACGACAAGGTCCGCGACGTCCTGCCGGCCGTCGTCCAGGCCGTCGAGGCCGAGGGCCACAAGGTCATCTGGCAGTCGGACCCGATGCACGGCAACACCTTCACCGCCTCCAACGGCTACAAGACGCGCCACTTTGACAAGGTCATCGACGAAGTGCAGGGCTTCTTCGAGGTCCACCGCGCACTGGGCACCCACCCGGGCGGCGTGCACATCGAGCTGACCGGCGAGGACGTCACCGAGTGCCTCGGCGGCGCCATGGACATCACCGACGTGGATCTGCCGGGCCGCTACGAGTCCGCCTGCGACCCGCGCCTGAACACCCAGCAGGCCCTCGAGCTGTCCTTCCTGGTCGCCGAGATGCTGCGCAACTAACGGTCGCAGCACCGAGCCCGGGGCCCCGGCAGGGGCCCCGGGCTCATCTCGTCTGACTACTCGTGTTCGACGCGGATACGTGCGCGCTGCGACACGTCCTCGCCGGCCGCGGGATTCTGAGACTGGACGGTGTCGGGGTCGTCGCGGCGGGACGCGCCGCTGATCCGCAGGCCCGCGTCTTCCAGGACTTCCCGGGCGTCGGCGACGCTGAGCCCCACGACATTCGGCGCCGGGATCCTCCCCGGCACGGTGACCGTGACCTCCATGTCCTCCTCCGGGTCCAGCAACGTGCCCGGGTCGGGGGAGATCCCCACCACGGCGTCGAAATCGACGCCGGCGGCGTCGCGGTCACGGGTGGTGTCGACGTCGAAGCCCTCGTCCTCGAGCGCGTCCACGGCGTCGTCGAGCGACGTCCCGGCCAGATCCGGCACCCGCACCGCCGTGGAGAGCACCAGGTCGACGCGGTCCCCGCGCTCCAGGTTCGTGCCCGGGCCCGGATCAACGGAGACGACGTTGCCGCCGAAGATCCTGTCGTCGAACTCCTCGGTCACCTCGCCGACGTTCAGGCCGGCCTCGTCCAGCATGCGCCGGGCCTCGGCGAGCCCCTGTCCCTCGACTTCAGGCACGGTGGCCGGCTGCGGGCCCTGGGAGATGGCCACCGTCACCGTCGAGTTCATCGGCACGGGCGTGCCCGGGGCGGGGGAGGCGTCCGCGACCGCGCCGACGGGCACGTCGGAAGAGTAGACCGACTCGCCGGTCTCCACGCTTAAGGTGCGTTCCCCCGCCAACGCCCGGTAATCCTCCACGCTGACCCCGCCGGGGATCTCCGGCACCGTCGGCTGCCCCTGAGAGACTAAGACGACGACCTGCTCACCGGGCAGCAGACCCGTCCCGCCCGGCGGCTCCGTCCCCACCGTCTGATCCGCGGGAACCTCATCGTGGTAGACGATGCGGGTGGCCGACACGAAACCCGCCTCCTCCACCTGGGCGACGGCGGCGGCCCGGTCGGCGCCGAACACCTGGGGGATTTCGCCGTAGCGGCCGGAACCGAACCACCAGCCACCCAGACCGACGGCGGCGACGAGCACCGCCACCATGAGCAGACCGACGATCAACCGCCCCGGGGAGCGGTTGCTCACGGGCGGGGGAGCGTCACCCCGCTCCGTGTGCTCGTCGGAGACCTGCGTGGCGGGGGCGTCGGCGCCGATCTCCTCGAGCGGGCCCTGCACCGGCGCCGGCTCCGGGGCGACGGGCGCCGCACCCACCACGCGCGTCTGCTCCAGCGGCTCTTGCCCCGCGGCGGGCAGGACCCCGGTGGCGTCGTCGACGACCTCGGTCGGGCCCTGATCCGCCACGTCGCCGCCGCGCGGAATGACGCCGGTCGCACCGATCACGCCGGTGGTGTCCGTGGGCACCTCGGTGGCGCGGTGGGCGGCGGAGTTGCGCGGAATCGGCACGGTGTAGGACGGCAGCCGCAGCTCCTCGGCCACGTCGTCGAGGGCGGCGAGGAATTCCCCCGCATCGGTGAAACGATCCTCCGGGTCGCGCCGGGTGGCGGTGGCGACCAACTCGTCGAACAGCGGGGGGATGCCGTCGATGCGCGAGCTGGCCAGCGGCATGTCCTCCTCCAGCCGAGCCATCGCGTGCGCATAGTCGGCGCCACCGGAAAACGGGGTCGTGCCGGTCAACAGCTCGAACATCACGATGCCGGCGGAATAGACGTCCGAGGCGGGCGAGATCTCCGAACCGTCGACCTGCTCGGGGGAGAGGTAGGCGACGGTGCCGATGATCTCGTTGTTCGTCGCCGCGGCGGAAATGCCGCGCACGAGTCCGAAGTCGCCGAGCTTCACGCTGTGATCGCCGTTGATCAACACGTTGTCGGGCTTGATGTCGCGGTGGACCATCCCCTTGGCGTGCGCGACGGATAAACCGGTGAGCACGAAACGCATCACGGCGGTGGCCGCGTGCGGGGGCATCGGCCCGCGCTCGGCGAGCAACTCGCGCAACGTGCCGCCCGTGATCAGCTCCATGACCAGGTAGACGTCGTCGTCCTCGGAGGAGAAATCGTAGACGTCCACCAGGTTCGGGTGCTTGAGCTGGGCCATGGCCTGAGCTTCCCGACGGAACCGGTCCCGGAACACGGGGTCGTCGACGAACCGCGCGTCCATCACCTTGGCGGCGACTTCGCGGCTGAGGCGCAGATCCACGCACCGGTAGACCGTCGACATGCCGCCACGCGCGATCGGATGATCGATGCGGTACCGGCGTTCCAGGACGTCCCCGACTGCGAGCTGACTCATGGTCAACAGTATGGCCGAATTCTCACCCCGAGCGAAACTTGGGAAGCCCGCGTCGTACACTGATCGGCGTGAGCCAGAACAACACCGCCCTGACTGCCCTGCTCGCCGACGAAGTGCTGCTCAGCCTGCCCGCCGTCGCCGAACAGTTCAACATGCCCGTCACCAAGGTCGGCGACCTGCTGACCGACCGCAAACTGGTCGCCTTCCGCGTCGACGGCCGAAAGACCGTCCCCGCCGCGCTGGTGGGCGACGGCGACCACCCCAGCAAGTTCGTGGCCGGCGCCATCACGGTGCTCGCCGACGGCGGCTACACCGACGAAGAAATCCTCGAGTACCTCTTCACCGCCGACGACACGCTGCCGGGCCGGCCCGTCGACGCCCTGCACGGCCACGGCGCCCGCGAAGTCATCCGCCGCGCGCAGGCTATGGCGCTGTAACGGACGCCGGCCGTTCCGTCCCCGGCGCCGCGTCCCCGCTCCGGTCGAGGCCGGGCCGCAGATGGGCGTCCAGGGGGAAGACGTACACCGTCAGCACCCAGGCGAGGATCAGCGACGCCGCCACCCACGCCAGGTTGTACAGCTGGTGGTTGCCGCTGCCCTCGAAGGACAAGGTGAGGAACACCGACGCCCCGACCGTCAGCTTCAACACCCACCGCGGCGGGGTGAACGTTCCCGCCAGCGACACCACGGACGCGTAGTACCACGGCAGCGTGACCGAGTTCGTCATGAACGCCACCTGGTAGGCCAGCGTCGTGCCCATCACCGCGCGACGATCGTCCTGCCGAAACAGCCACCACACGACCACCAGCCCGGTCAGCATCAGCACCGTGCCCAGCGGCCGGAACACCCCCAGCAGGACGTTGTAGTCGAAGGAGGGGGCGAACAGCTGGATGAACGGCAGCGTCAGCTCCGTGAGGAGGGTCGGCCCCGCCAGCGGGTTGATCACCTTGGAGTTTCCCGAGATCTCCTGCAGCCAGCCCCACGAGGAGCCGGACAGCCAAGTCACCGCCGAAATCACCGCCAGCGTGACCGCCACCCCGGCCGCGCCGGTGGCCACGAAAGCGACGGCCCGCCGGGCCCACGTGGGGCGGTCGCCCGCGTAATGGTTAGTGGCCATCCACACGACAAAAGGCAACGCGATGGCCGCCGTGGCCTTCAGGGCCACCGCCACCGCGATGAGGGCGGTGCCGAGGATGAAGCGCCGACGCAGGCACGCGAGCAGCCCGACGGAGACGAGCCCGACCATGACGGACTCGTTGTGCATGCCGCCCACCAGGTGCAGCACCATCACCGGGTTGGCCACCCCCAGCCACAACGCCATCGCGGGATCCCCGCCCAACCGCCGGGCGATGCGCGGCACCGCCCACGCGATCGCGGTGAAACCCGCCAGCGAAATCAGCTTGTACACGATCAGCCCGGCGGCGACGTTGTCGCCCACCACCCCGGTGACGCCGCTGCCCATCCACAGATGCAGCGGCCCGTACGGGGTGGTCGTGTTCCGCCAGTCGTGCGAGACCTCCAACAGATACGGGCCGGGGTTGACGGCCGCGCCCTCCGAATAAGGGTCGAAGCCGTCGCGGACCATCGCGCCCTGCATCAGATACGAATACACGTCGCGGGACAGGATCGGGGCGGCCACCACCAACGGCGCCACCCACGCCACCAACGACCTGCGCACCGTGGCGGTGCGCGCAGCGTCGTCGGCGGGGGAGTCCACCACCGCGGACCTGCCCAGCAACACCCAGGACAGCAGCAGCACGAGAATGCCGACCCACAACACCGCCGCAGACATGCCGGCGCCGTGGCCGAAGGTCAGAAACTCAAGGTCGAGCGCCTCCAACAGCCCGCCTCGGTTCCGGGTCGCGCCCGCACCGAAAGAGCCCAACGCGATGAGCGCCGACCCGATGACCCCGAGCACCGCCGGAGAAGGCAACCGACGGGCGAGGTTCTCCAACCGCCAGCGGCCGCTCTGCAACACAGCCATGGGGTCAGCTGCGACGTTCGGTCGCACGGACGGCGAGGTCGCGCAACGTCTCCGTCACATCAGGGGAGACCTCGGCCTCCGCCAAGTGCGCCAGCCCGGACTCAGTCAGCTCCGTGATCATCTCCTCCACGACCTCCGGAGCGCCGGTGGCCGCGATCAACTGCGCCAGGCGAGAAAGCTCCGCCGGATCGACGGCGACGCCCACCCCGGCACGTAGCTGGGCGGCGGCCTCCGGGGCGTCGGCGTCCGCACGCTGCAGGGCGGTGGCCAACAGCACCGTGCGCTTACCCTCACGCAAATCGTCGTTCGCGGGTTTACCGGTGACCTCCGGGTCGCCGAAGACACCGAGCTGATCGTCGCGCAACTGGAAAGCGACGCCGATGTCCCGGCCGTAACCGCGGAACGCCTCGACGAGACGGTCCGGGGCGTCCGCGATGGCGGCGCCCAGATGTAACGGACGCTCGATCGTGTACGCCGCGGTCTTGAAACGGTTGACCGACTGCGCGCTGTCCACATCCTCGGAGCCTGTGTTCTCCAGGTAGATGTCGAGCAACTGCCCGCCGATGACCTCCGTGCGCATCCCCACCCACGGCGCTCGAACCCGGGCCAACGCCGCCGGGGACAGCCCAGAATCCTGCAGCATGTCCTCCGCCCAGATCAACGCGAGGTCGCCGGCCAGAATCGCGACGGACTCACCGAAATGATCCGCGTCGCCGTGCCAGCCGTGGCCCCGGTGTGCGGCCGCCGCGGCCCGGTGCACCGTCGGATTGCCGCGCCGGGTGTCGGAGGAATCGATGATGTCGTCGTGGATCAGGGCACAAGCCTGAATGAACTCCAACGAGCTCACGGCCCGCAGCACCGCGTCCGGATCCTCCTCGCCGTCCAGCCCGCCGGCGCCCACGAAACCGGCCCAGGCGAAGAGGGGGCGGACACGCTTGCCGCCGCCGAGGACGAAATCTTCCAGATACGACATCGCCGTGGTCACGGCGGGACCGATCTCCGCGACCTGGGCGCGCCGGGAGTCGATGAACTCGGCGAGGACCTGGCGGGCCGCCTCGGGGATCTGGTCAAGGGACAGGGTGGCGGCGTCGGGGTGAGTCACGGGGGAAGGTTTCCTTACATGGTGGGATCCGGCCGGAGATGGAACGATCTCACTCTACCGAGCGGGGCACTGGGCCGGAAGCTAGCGGTCCCGGCGGGAGGAGGGGTGTTCCAGGGGCAGCGGGACGCCGAGGACGGCGAAGGGGCGGGTGTCTCCGTCGAAGTGGAAGTGGCGCAGCACATCGTGGAAGCCGAAAGAGCGGTACAGGCCGAAGGCGTTGTTGTCTTCGCCGGGGATCTCAGGCGTGGACAACAGCGCGATCCGGGCGGGGGCGTTCCACAGCAGGTCGGTCAGTAGGCGGCGGCCGACGCCGGCGCCCTGCAGGCCCGGCCGCACGTGGATCTCGGCGATTTCAAAGTAGTCGCCGGCGATGTCCCTGATCGCCTCGTCGTCATGTCCGTCCGCCTGTAATCCCTTGCGCAGTTGCCGGTCCCACCAGGTTTCGCGGGTGCCGAGGAAGCCGTAGGCCAGGCCGATGACGTCGTTGTGGGTGGCGGCGACGATGGCGGTGAACCCGGGTAAGCGGGTGTCCTCCCGCCAGGCGCGGATGCGCTGGTTGCGGACGGAGGGGCTGTAACCCATGGCGGCGATGTAGATGTCCACCAGTCGCGGGGCGGCGATGGAGAATTCAGGCCCGGAGATGCGGCGGATCGAAATATTCACGTCCCCATCGAACCAGAGCTTCCGGGTGGGGGCCACCACCGGGCAGGGGTTCGAATAGGTGTTCTATTTGCGGGGTGGTGATGTCCGGCGCTGTTTCTACTGTGAGGGCAGAAGGAAACCGGCGCCCCGGCCGGTTCGACCGCAAGAAGGCGACCCGCATGGCCCAGATCATCTCTGCCACGACCCGCGTCGGCCACCGAGTGAGTGCGCGCGACCGCCATCTCTTTGCCGCGCGGACATTGCTCGACCAGGCCCGCGACCACCTTTCCCGCAGCGAGGCCGGGCTGGCGCTGGAAAACGCCTACCTGGCGGCGCTACGCACCGCGGGCGCCCGCATCGCGGTCTCCGAAGTCCTGGCTAAACGTAAGCGGTTGCCGTCGAGCGCCTGGGACAAACTGGCGCTGGTGGACGGCGCGGGCTTTGCCCGGTCGCAGGAATTCTCCGACTACTCCGCCTGGCGTTCCCGCGTGGGCTCCGGCGTCGAACGTGACCCGGACGCCGGGCTCGTCGGCGACTTACTCGACCGCGCGGAGGCATTTCTTGCGGAGGTCGAAGTGGGCGCCGGGTGGCGGTCGTCCGATGGGGACGCCGCCTAAAAACGGTGGTCGTGCGCAGATAGGGGACGCCGGTGGGGCGTGTCGCACAAAAGAAAGAATCCATCATTGGTATTGGAGGGAACAAAGTAGATACGCTGGACGTTAGTAAAGTAGACGGTAATTCGACCGCGGTGGAACGGTTACCGGGGCTAAGTTCGAATCACACGACAACCTGGAGGAACAGTGTCGCTATCAGAGCAGGAGCAGCGGGCACTCAGGGAGATTGAGCGCTCCCTTCTCGCTGACGATCCTAAGTTCGGCGCGTCTGTGGCCGCCGACAGTACTTTTTCCGGCGGCCGTGGCTCGGTGACGCTGCGTGGTGTCGCCATCGCTGTCGTGGGGCTCATTCTGCTGATCGCGGGCGTCGCTCTCGCCCAGGTCAGTTTCTGGTTCATCGCCCTCAGCATCGCTGGATTCCTCGTCATGCTCGGTGCCGGCGTCTGGATGCTGCGGACCCCGAACACGGGGGGCTCCGGCGAGGCGGAGGGTAAGCGTGGCGGGCGTCAGCCCCGTGACGGTTCATCGCCCTCGAAGTTGGAGGAAAACTTCCGCCGTCGATTCGAAGGCAACCAGTAACCCTTCACTGAGCGGAGGCCCACCTCGGCCCGCCCCGGCACGTGCTGCCGTCGACCCCGCCCGGGTCGACGGCAGCACGTGCTTTCCCACTTTCCTCCGCGCAAGGCCACCCACCTCCCCCCACCGCGCGACACGCGCGGGGAACCCTTCCAAAACCCTGCCAATTTTCGTGTGACGCACTGTCCGCCCGGTCATGCCCCGGCCAGGTTCCATTTAAGCGCCGGGCGGGCGATGAACGGGCCAAAAAACTGCTGGTCGACGCGGATGTGCACGGCGGTGGTGTGGGCGGGGAAACTTGCGGCGGCGGCCCCTGGCTGAGTGTCCGTCCATCACTTTCCGCGTCCTGTTTCCGGGGCAAGCAGGGGTGATGGGGATATTCGGCGGATCGCCGGGCGGGTTGCCTGTTGATTGTGGGGCGAAGTGGGTTAAAGTGGGGCCAGTGGCGAACACGGAAAACACTTCGCAATTGTTCTCCGGGTGAGGCACTGAGAAATGAATCCGAGCTATTGATCAAACGTTCCCGTCGGCGGGCCAAGGGAAGGGGCACCGAGGATGTTTCTCGGCACCTACACCCCGAAGCTCGACGACAAAGGGCGGTTGACTCTGCCGGCCAAGTTTCGTGAGGATTTGGTCGGCGGAATGGTGATCACGAAAGGGCAGGACCACAGTCTTGCGGTCTACCCGAAGGTTGAGTTCGAGGAACGCGCCCGCAAAGCGGCCGCGATCTCCCGGACCAACCCTCGAGCCCGCGCGTTCATCCGCAACCTCGCAGCCAGCGCTGACGAGCAGCGGCCGGACGGGCACGGACGGGTCACTTTGTCGGCCGCCCACCGCGAATATGCGCGGTTGACCAAGGAATGCGTGGTCATCGGGTCGGTGGACTTTCTGGAAATCTGGGATTCCGAATCCTGGGCCGAATACCAAAAGGAGACGGAAGCCGCCTATTCGGCGGCGGACGCAGACGAATTCCTCGCCGGTCTTCTCTAGAAGGCCGGAACCCGCGGAGCGCGTGTACGGACTCTGCTCGAGGCCGGGTGCTCTGGTGTACTTCCCCGACATCAGATCCCCGCTTCGGGCAGAGCCCTATACGCGCCCCAGTGGACCATTTACATATCAACGGCTCATAGGTTGAGAAACCAGAAGGGGGCGGGCGTGGCGGACAGCGGCGAAGCAGCCAACCACGGGCACGTTCCCGTGATGCGTGACCGGATGGCGGAACTGCTCGCCCCGGCAGTGGGGACGGCGGCCGCCGAGCATGGCGCCGCCGTCATCGTCGACGGCACCTTGGGCGCCGGCGGCCACACCGAACATTTTCTCACGCTGTTCCCGGAGGCGTATGTCATCGGCATCGACCGTGACCCGAACGCGCTGCGTGAGGCCAGTGAGCGGCTCGCCGGCTTCGGCGACCGCTTCGCCCCGGCGCAGGCGCGTTTCGATGACGTCGACCGGGTCGTCGACAGCGGCGCCGGAGAGGCCTTCAACCTCGCCCGCGCCCACGGCGTCGCCGGGGCGCTCTACGATCTCGGCGTGTCATCGATGCAGCTCGACCAGGTCGACCGCGGTTTCGCGTACCGCACCGACGCTCCCCTGGACATGCGCATGGACCCCACGCAGGGGATCACCGCGGCGGACGTGCTCAACACCTACGGCCACGGCGACCTCGCCCGCATCCTGAAGACCTACGGCGACGAGCGTTTCGCGGGAAAAATCGCTTCCGCAGTTCTGCGTGAGCGGGACAAGGAACCTTTCACCACCTCCGCCCGGTTGGTGGAACTGCTCTATGGTGTGATCCCCGCCGCGACTCGGCGCACCGGCGGTCACCCCGCCAAGCGCACCTTCCAAGCCTTGCGCATCGAGGTCAACGCCGAACTCGAGGCCGTGGAGAAGGCCGTCCCCGCCATCACCGGCCTGTTGGGCGTGGGCGGCAGGGCCGTGTTCATGAGTTACCAGTCGTTGGAAGACCGCATCGTCAAGCGATGCTTCACGGACCTGTCGACCTCGAAGACCCCGCCGGGGCTGCCGATGGACTTGCCGGGCACCGCCGCCAAGTTCCGCACGGTCACCCGCGGCGCAGAGAAGGCGACGGAGCAAGAGATCGAAGAAAACCCCCGCGCCGCCCCTGTGCGCGTACGTGCACTCGAGCGGGTTCTGCCCGACGACCCTCTTCCCCCGGGAGGCGACCGATGACCACCGAACACACCCACCCGAACAGAAAGGGGCCGCGCGCCATGGGAGCCAGCCGAGATTTCACCACCGGAACCCCGACCGGCGCCACGGGCGTCTTGGAGCGGGACCGGGTCAGCCATCCCCGCCGGGCGGCCGATTCCGCCGACGTCAACGCCCGCACCACCGCCCCGGCTCGGCCAAGCAGGACGGACGTCGCTCCTGACACGGAACGCACCGGCGCGCCGGGACGCAACAACCGACGGTTGGGGTCCCGTCAGGTCGTCTCCGTCCGCGGCCGCCGGGTCGCCCCGGCCAAGAAGGCCAGCTCCCTGGCGCGCGTCAGCGTCGTGGCCATCGTGATGTTGGTCACCGGCGTCGCCGTGGCGATGTGGCTCTCCGGCCTCGCGACCCAGCAGACTTTCCGGCTCCAGCAGCTGTCTTCCCAGGAGGCACAGCTGTCGAATCAGCTGGAGACGCTGCACCGCGATCTGGAGAACGTCAGCTCCTCCGCCGAGGTGGCTCGTCGAGCCAGCGACTTGGGCATGGTGGTGCCGCAGCAGCCGGGCATCCTCGAGGCCGGGCAGCCCGGCCAGGTCGAGGAGCTCCGCCCGGCGGGCCCCGGAACGAGCCCCGTCATCGACGTCAACGGCGCCCCGGTGCGACCGGGCCAGGCGTCCAGCGACCCGGACCGTACCGATGAGCTGGTCGACAGCCTGGCCACGGTGCCGGACAATCAGGCCCCGGCGCCCGCCCCGCCGGCGCCGAACGCCGACGTCCCGGCGGTCGCCCCGTACAGCAACAACGGCAACGGCGGGGCCCCAGCCCCAGCCCCGGCTCCGGCCGACGAAAACATCGAGAACACTGAGCAGACCCCGGAACAGGCAGGTGAGGGCGGGCTGTGACACGACGCAGCACCTCGGGACAGCGTTATGGACGGTCCGGGCGCGGAGGCAGCTCCGCGTCCGGCCGTGCGTCGTCACGCCCCCGAACCAGTGATGCGCGCCCCGGCGCCCGCCCGTCCAGGCCACCCCGCACGGACGCCGACGCGAAGTCGCCGACGCAGAAGCACACGATGACCCGACGCATCCGCGCCATCCTCGTGTTCACGGTCATTCTCGCCGTGATTCTCGTCGGCCGCCTCGCGTGGGTGCAGATCGTCTGGGGGCCGGACCTGGCGGCCCAGGCGCAGGAGCAGCGCGCCCGCGTCTACACGGAACCCGCGCGCCGCGGCACGGTCGTCGACCGGTCGGGCAACGAGCTGGCCTACACCATGTACGCCCGCAGCCTGACGGTGTCGCCGAATGTGCTGCGCGATGAGCTGCGCGAACAGCAGGACCTGGAGATGCGGGTGGAGGGCGACGCGGAGGAGCATTCCCCGGAGCAGTACAACGCCGAACTCAACACTCGGGTCACCGCGGTGCTCGAGGACATGGCCACCCGCATTCCGCAGATGATCTCGGAGACGGGCGCCTCTTCCGACGACGTCGACGATTCCGAGATCCTGGACAAGCTGCAGGCGGATTCCAGCTACGAGGTGCTGGTGCGCAACGTGGATCCGGACGTCGCCGTCGAGATCGCGCAGGAGTTCCACGGCGTCGCCGCCGACCACCAGAACATCCGCCAGTACCCCAACGGCGCGGTGGGGGAGAACGTCCTCGGGCGCGTGTCCATGGACGGGCAGGGCCAGTTCGGGTTCGAGACGTCCGCGGATTCGCTGCTGTCCGGCATCAACGGCCGCTCCACCGAGGACGTCGCGACCACGGGTCAGGCGATTCCGGGCACGTTGCGCGACGTCGTTCCGGCCGTGGACGGCCAGGACGTGCGGCTGACGCTGGACATCGACCTGCAGACGTACCTGCAGCAGCTGCTGGAGCAGGCCAAGACCAACTCGGGCGCGGAGTCCGCGGAGGCGGTGGTCCTCGACGTGGAGACCGCCGAGATCTTGGCGATGGCGAACACGGACACGATCGACCCGAACGGCGACATCGAGGAGCAGCTCGCCGACGGCAAGGACTTCGAGAACAAGTCGATATCGCACCCGTACGAGCCGGGGTCGGTGGCCAAGATCATCACGGCCGCCGCCACGATCAACGAGGGGTTGACCACCCCGGACGAGGTGCACCAGGTGCCGGGCACCATCGACATGGCCGGCGTGACCGTCGGCGACGCCTGGGAACACGGCGTCCTGCCGTACACGACGACCGGCATCTTCGGTAAGTCCTCCAACGTGGGCACCCTCATGCTCGCCGAGCGATTGGGGGAGGAGAAGTTCGCCGAGTACCTGGCCGACTTCGGCCTGGGCGCGCCCACCGGGGTGGAGCTGCCGAACGAGTCCGCGGGGCTGCTGCCGCCGCTGGAGCAGTGGTCGGGCGGCACGTTCGCCAACCTGCCGATCGGCCAGGGCATGAGCTGGACCACCCTGCAGATGGCGAGCGTGTACCAGGCGATCGCCAACGAGGGCGAGCGCATCGAGCCGCGCATCGTCGCGGACGTGGAGGGCGCCGACGGCTCCGACGGCGACGCCGGAGAGGCGGTCGAGGACAACCTCCCGGAGAGCACCCAGGTCATCAGCCCGGAGGCGGCGCGGACGGTGACGGACATGTTCCGGGCCACCATGCAGACCGACCCCGCCGGCGGCGACCAGTCCGGCACCGCCGGAGCCTCGGCGATCGAGGGGTACCAGACCTCCGGCAAGACGGGCACCGCCCAGAAAGTCGACGAGGACACCGGCGCCTACTCCAACAGCGAGTACTGGATTACGTTCGCGGGCATCGCCCCGGCCGACGATCCGCGTTTCGTGGTCGCCGTGATGGTGGACAACCCGGCGCGCGGCGTGATGGAAGGCGGCGCCGGCGGCCAGTCGGCGGGCCCGATTTTCCAGGCGGTGGCGTCCTGGCTGCTCGACCGCGACAACATTCCCCCGTCCCCCGAGACAGAGCCTCTGGTTCTGCAGCGCTAATCTTTTATTCCCACTGATTTTCTAGGAGGACACTCATGGCAGGCACCACTCCGGGCCAGCATCAGCCCCCGACCCTGGCCCGCCTGGCAGAGCTCGCCGGGGCCCGCATCGTCGGCGAGTCGCCGTCGGCGCTGGCCGCGCCGGTCACGGCCGTCGACCTCGACTCCACGAAGCTGGAGCCGGGTGCGCTGTTCGCCGCGGTGCCCGGCACCCGCGTCCACGGCGCCTCCTACGCCTTCGACTCGCCCGCCGGCGCGATCCTCACGGACGAAGACGGCCTGGCGCTGCTCGGCCAGACGGACGAGCGCCGGCCGATCTTGGTCGTCGAGGACGTCCGCCGCGTGCTGGGCGCCGTGGCCGCGGAGGTCTACGGGCACCCGACCCGCCGCATGACGGTCATCGGCGTGACCGGCACCTCCGGCAAGACCACCACCACCTACCTGCTGGAGCGCGGCCTGATGGCCGCCGGGCACAAGGTCGGGTTGATCGGCACGACCGGCACGCGCATCGATGGCCGTGAGGTGCCCACCACGCTGACCACCCCGGAGGCCACCACGCTGCAGCGGCTGTTCAAGGACATGGCCGACGACGGTATCACCCACGTGGTGATGGAGGTGTCTTCGCACGCGCTGGAGCTGGGTCGGGTGGGCGCGGTGGAGTTCGACGCCGCCGGGTTCACGAACCTGTCGCAGGACCACCTCGACTTCCACCCGACGATGGACGATTACTTCGAGGCCAAGGCGTTGTTCTTCGACCCGGCTTCGGCCATCCGCGCTCGCCGGGCCGTGGTGTGCGTCGACGACGAGTGGGGCCAAACGATGGCGCGGCGCGCCGGTGACGCGATGAAGGTGGCCACCCGGGGCCAGGCGGGGTTGGGCCCAGAGGACGTCACCGCCCGCCAGCTTTCGCAGGACGCCACCGGCGCGCAACGCATTGCCCTCACCCGCGGGGAGCGGACACTGGAGGTCGACCTGCCGCTGCCGGGTGACTTCAACATCGCCAACGCCGCCGTGGCGGTCGGTCTGGCGGCCGCCGTCGACGTCGACCTCGCCGCCTTTACCCGGGGGTTGGAGCAGGTGGCGGTCCCGGGCCGGATGGAGGCCATCGCGGAGGGGCAGGACTTCACCGCCGTGGTCGACTACGCCCATAAGCCGGCGGCGGTGGCCGCGGTGCTGGACACGTTGCGCGCGCAGAGCGGCGGCGGCCGGGTGGGCATCGCCCTCGGCGCGGGCGGTGACCGCGACGCCTCGAAGCGTGCGGTCATGGGCGCCGAAGCCGCCCGCCGCGCCGACCTGGTGATCGTGACGGACGACAACCCGCGCACCGAAGAACCCGCGCCGATCCGGGCCGCGGTCGTCGCCGGCGCCCGCGAGGTCGGCTCCGGGGCGGAGATCCGCGAGATCGCCGACCGGGCCGAGGCCATCGAGGCGCTCGTGGCCTGGGCCCGGCCCGGTGACACGGTCGTGGTCACCGGCAAGGGCCATGAGATCGGTCAGATCGTCGGGTCCGAGACCCGCCATTTCGATGACCGTGAGGAAGTGCGTCGCGCCCTGACCGAGCGCGCGACCCAGGAGAAGGGGCAGTAACCATGATCGACCTGACTCTCTCCCAGATCGCCGAGCTGACCGGCGGAGAGCTGCACAACGTCACGGACCCGCAGGCGCGGGTCACCGGCGGCGTCGAATTCGACTCCCGCAAGCTCGGCGACGGCGGCCTGTTCGTCGCGCTGCCGGGCGAACGCGTCGACGGCCACGACTTCGCCGCGCGCGCGGTCGCCGACGGCGCCATCGCCGTGTTGGCGGCGCGTGCAGTGGACGCCCCGGCGATCGTCGTCACGTCTGCCGATCAGACTGACGAAGCGGTGGCCCAGGCCGTCGTGGACGCCATGAGCGCCCTGGCCCGGCATGTGTCCACCACGCTGACCGTCGAGCACGGCCTGCGCATCGTGGGCGTCACCGGCTCCGCCGGCAAAACCTCCACCAAGGACCTGCTCGCCGCCGTGCTCGGCCGGGCCGGCGAGACCGTTGCCCCGCCCGGCTCCTTCAACAACGAGATCGGCCACCCCTACACCGTGCTGCGCTGCACCGGCGACACGGACTTTTTGGTCGCGGAGATGTCCGCCCGCGGCGTCGGCCACATCGCGCATCTGGCCGGCATCGCCCGCCCGCAGATCGGCGTGGTGCTCAACGTGGGCACCGCGCACCTGGGCGAATTCGGTTCCCGCGACAACATCGCCCGCGCCAAGGGCGAGCTGATCGAGGCGCTGCCCGCGGCCGCGGACGGCGGGGTGGCCATCCTCAACGCCGACGACCCCTTCGTCGCGGCCATGGCCCCGCGCACGACGGCGCGCGTGGTCACCTACTCCGCCGCCCAGCCCGTCGCCCCGGGGGCGGACTACTACGCCACGGACGTCGTCCTCGACGACGTCGCCCGCGCCTCCTTCACCATGCACACCCCGGCCGGCGACCCCGTGCGGGTGCGCCTGCGGGTCTTCGGCGCGCACCAGGTCGGCAACGCCCTGGCCGCCGCGGCCGCCGGCCTCGAATCCGGCATGAGCGTGGCGCAGGTGGCCGAGGCGCTGTCCGAGCACCACGCGGCGTCGGCCAACCGCATGGACGTGGCCAGCCGTTCCGACGGCCTCACCGTCATCAACGACTCCTACAACGCCAACCCGGACTCCATGCGCGCCGGCGTCGCCGCGCTGGCCTACACCGCCTCCGCCCGCCGCGGCGCCCGCGCGATCGCGGTCCTCGGTGAAATGGGTGAACTCGGCGACGACTCCGCCGCCGCGCACGAACGCGTCGGCGACGAGCTGGCCCGCTTCAACGTCAGCCACCTCGTGGTCGTGGGAACCTCTCCCGACGCCCGCGCCATGGCCACCTCGGCGGACAAGCAGGGTATAACTACTTGCGTCGCCCACGACGTCGACGAGGCCGTCCGGGAGGTCGAGGAGATCCTGCGCACCCCCAACCCGGATGTGCCGCAGGCCGAGGCCGACGGCGACGTCGTGTTGGTCAAGGCCTCCAACGCCATCGGCCTGTGGCACGTGGCGGACGCTCTCCTCGGCCGGCAATGACGGTCCCTCAGCAGTGATACCGAAGAAAGATTAGGACATTTCAGTGACACAGATCATCATCGCGGGAGTCGTGGCCTTCCTGACGGCCATCTTCCTGACCCCCGGGCTGATCCGGTATTTCTCTTCCGAGGGCATCGGACAAGAGATCCGCGAGGACGGGCCACAGACACACCTGAGCAAACGCGGCACCCCCACCATGGGCGGCATCGCGATCTTGGCCGGCATCACCGTGGCCTACCTCGCCAGCGGCTTTTACGCCATGGCCACCGGCAGCGGCGGATTCACCGCCACCGGTTGGCTGATCCTCGGGCTGACCCTGTCGCTCGGCGCGGTCGGTTTCGCCGACGACTTCATCAAACTGTTCCAGGGCCGTAACCTCGGCCTGAATTCGGGGCAGAAGCTGCTCGCCCAGCTGCTCATCGCGGTCATCTTCGGCCTGCTGATCCTGCAGTTCCCCGATGAAAACGGGCTGACCCCGGGCTCGACGCAGCTGTCGTTCCTCCGCGACATCGACACCGTCGACATCGCCGTCGGCGGCGGGATCATCGGCGTCATCCTCTTCCTGATCTTCATCTTCATCCTCATCGCCGCCTGGTCCAACGCGGTCAACCTGACCGACGGACTCGACGGACTGGCCGCCGGCTCCACCGCCATCGTGATGGGCGCCTACACGCTGATCACCTTCTGGCAGTTCCGCAACTCCTGCGCCGAAGAGGCCGTGGCGGGCTGCTACAACGTCCGCGACCCGCTGGACCTCGCGGTGCTGGCCGCCGCTGGGCTGGGCGCCTGCGCCGGCTTTTTGTGGTGGAACGCCTCCCCCGCGAAAATCTTCATGGGCGACACCGGCTCCCTGGCCCTCGGCGGCCTGGTCGCCGGCTTGTCCGTCGCCTCCCGCACGGAACTGCTCATGATCATCGTCGGCGCCCTGTTCGTCATGGAGGTCGCCTCCGTGGCCATCCAAGTGGCGGTGTTCAAGGTCAGCGGCAAGCGTGTCTTCCGCATGGCCCCCTTCCACCATCACTTCGAGAAGGGCGGTTGGCCGGAGACCACCGTCGTCGTGCGCTTCTGGCTGATCGCCGCCCTGGCCGCCCTGGCCGGCGTGGCCATCTTCTACGGCGACTGGCTCGCCGCGGCGGGGGTGTAGCGACATGGACGTGTTGACCCGACTACGCGCCGGCCACGTGCTGGTCACCGGCGCCGGCGTCTCCGGCGTCGGCGTCTCCCGCCTGTTGGTCGACCTGGGCTGCTCCGTCGTGCTCGTCGACGACGACGTCCACGCCCGGATCACCGCCTGCGAGGCCACCGGCGCCCGCCCCGCCTCCACCGACGACGCCCGCATCTTCATCGACTCGGAGGTCGTCTCCGCGGTGGTCACCTCACCCGGCTGGCGGCCGGACACGCCCCTGCTGACCTACGCCCAGCAGGTGGGCCTGGACATCCTCGGCGACGTGGAGCTGGCCTACCGCCTGGACCGCGCCGGAGCTTTCGGCGCCCCGCGCACCTGGCTCGTGGTCACCGGCACCAACGGCAAGACCACCACCACCGCGATGCTCGCCGACATCATGGCCGCCCACTCCGCCACGACCGGGCTGCGCGCCCAGGCCGTCGGCAACATCGGACTCGCCGTCGCCGACGCCCTGACCGCCGTCCCGCGCGTGGACGTGCTCGCCGCGGAGCTGTCCAGCTTTCAGCTGCACTGGTCGAGCGAACTGACCCCCGGCGCCGGCGTGCTGCTCAACCTCGCCGAGGACCACATCGACTGGCACGGCTCCTTCGCTGACTACGCGGCCGCCAAGGCCAAGGTGCTGCGCGGCAAACACGCCGTCATCGGCGCCGACGACGCCGAAGTCCGCCGCCTGGCGGACGCCACCGGCCGCGACGACGTCGTGGGCTTCACCCTCGGCGCACCCGCCGCGGGCCAGCTCGGAATCGTCGATGGACGCCTCGTCGACCGCACCGGCGACGACGTCGACCTGGGCCCCGCGGAGGGGCTGGAACCGGCGGGGCCCGCCGGGCAACTCGACGCCCTGGCCGCCGCCGCGATCGCCCGCACCCAGGGGGTGGGCGGGGACACCATCGCCCGCGCACTGGCGGAGTTCACCGTCGACGGCCACCGCGGCGCCGTCGTGCACCGCGGAGTGGGGCAGTGGGTGGACAACTCCAAGGCCACCAACCCGCACGCCGCCGCCGCGGCGCTGGCCGGGCGGGACAAAGTGCTCTGGATCGCCGGCGGCCAACTCAAGGGCGCCGACGTGGAGAACCTGATCCGCGAACACGCCCACCGACTCAGCGGCGCCGCCCTGCTCGGCGTGGACCGGCAGATCCTGGCCGACGCGCTGGCGGCGCACGCCCCCGACGTGGAGGTCTTCATCTCCGACGCCACGGACCCGGAACAGGCCATGAACGAGGCGGTGGGATGGGCCGCGGGCCGGGTCACCGACGAGCAGACGGTCCTGCTGGCCCCCGCCGCGGCCTCCCTGGACATGTTCACCGGCATGGGACACCGCGGCGACGTCTTCGCCGTCGCCGCCCGCCGACACGACCAGCCCCAAAGGAAGTAACCAGCCATGACCACCACCCGAGAACCCGCCCCCGGCCAGAACCGCGGCCGTTCCGCGGGTGCGTTCGGCGCCGTCGCCGCCCACATGTCCCGTCAGCCGGGACTGGATTACCTCATGATCCGCATCATCGTGCTGGCGCTGACCGGCATCGGCGTGGTCATGGTCTTCTCCTCCTCCATGACGTGGTCCGCCCTCGACGGCGCCACCGTCTGGGGAGAGGCCACCCGCCACGCCCTCATGGTCTTCGTCGGACTGGTCGCCTTCTGGGCGGCGCTGAAAATCCCGCTCAGATGGGTGCGGATGCTGGCGCCGTGGCTGATGATCCTCACGATCATCCTGCTGATCCTGGTGCTCACCCCGTTGGGCGTGGGCAGAGAATCGGTCGGCTCGCAGTCGTGGCTGCCGATCGGCCCCGTCCAAATCCAGCCCTCGGAGGTCGCCAGGGTCACCTTCGCCATCTGGGGGGCGTCGTTTCTGGCGGGACACCGACACACCGCGACGAACCTGCGCAGCCCGTTCACCTGGTACACGCTGGTCGCGATCCTCTGCTTCGGCCTGATCATCGCCCAGGGCGATTTGGGCATGGCCATGTCCTTCGGCGTGGTCGTGGCTTTCACCCTGATCTTCGCCGGCGTGGATTGGCGCCTGGTCGCCGCCGCCTTAGTGATCGCGGTCTTAGGGCTGGTGGCGGTGTTCGTCGGCGGCGGTTTCCGCGCGGCCCGCTTCCACACCTACTTCGACGCTTTCTCCGGTAATTTCCAGGACACCCAAGGTTCGGCGTTCCAGTCCTACCAAGGCTTTTTGTCGCTGGCGGACGGTTCGTTGACCGGCGTGGGCCTGGGGCAGTCCCGCGCCAAGTGGTTCTACTTGCCCGAGGCCAAAAACGACTTCATCTTCGCCATCATCGGGGAAGAACTCGGACTGATCGGCGGCGGACTGGTGATCCTGCTGTTCTGCCTCCTGGGCATCTTCGGCCTGCGTACCGCGCTGCGCGCCCAGAACCAGTTCCAGGCGCTGCTGGCCGGCACCCTGACCATCGGCGTGGTCTCCCAGGCGTTCATCAACATCGGCTACGTCGTGGGCCTGCTGCCGGTCACCGGCGTGCAGCTGCCGATGATCTCCGCCGGCGGCACCGCGGCGATCATCACGCTGGCGTCGATGGGGCTGTTGGCCTCGGTGGCGCGTCACGAGCCGCAGTGCGTCTCCGGGATGCAGAGCTACGGACGCCCGCTCTTCGACCGCCTCTTCTTCCTCCGCGAGCCCGGCCTGGAGGGCGAGAAGAAACGCCCCGAGGACCGCACCAAGAAAAACAATGAACGGCGCTTCGGTGAACCAGTCACCGCGGTACGTCCCCGGGCGGAGCAGCGCACGGAGGCGCGACACCCTGGTGGTAGCGTCGAATCGGATTATCAGCCTCAGCGCCCCCGCCCCACCCGGGGCGGCGACGCCCGACGCCCGAGGAGGCGCTAGCACCCATGACTTTCACCGTCGCCCTGGCCGGCGGAGGCACGGCCGGCCACATCGAACCGGCGCTCGCCGTCGGCGAGGCCCTGCAGACCCGCCACGACGCCACGGTCATCGCACTGGGCACCGAACGCGGCCTGGAGACCGACATCGTCCCCGACCGCGGCTTCGCCCTGCACCTGATCCAGCCGGTGCCGGTGCCCAGGAAGATCTCCGCGGACCTCCTGGCGTTGCCGTTCAAGGTGGCACGCTCGGTGTGGCAAGCCCGCCGCATCTTCACCCGGGAAGGCGTCGACGCCGTGTTCGGCACCGGCGGCTACGTCTCCGCGCCGGCCTACCTGGCCGCCAAATCCCTGCGACTGCCGTTTTACGTCCATGAGAGCAACGCCATCGCCGGCGCCGCCAACAAACTCGGCGTCAAACTCGGCGGCGTCGGTTTCAACGCCGTCGCCGACTCCGGCATGTCGGGCCAGGTCGTCGGTGTTCCGGTGCGCCCGGGCCTCGGGGACGACCCAGACGGGGAGGCCGCCGCCCGCGGACGCGAGCGATGGGGGCTCGACCCGGACCGCCCCGTCGTCCTGGTCACCGGCGGCTCCCAAGGCGCGGCGTCGCTCAACGAGGCCGTCGCCGACGCCCGGGAGCGGCTCATCGCCTCCGGCTACCAGATCCTCCACGCCTACGGGAAGAAGAACGAGGCGCCGGCCGAACTCGCGTACCATATCGCCGTGCCCTACATCGAGGACATGGCCGCCGCCTACGCCGCGGCCGACCTCATCGTCTGCCGCGCCGGGGCCATGACCGTCGCCGAGGTCACCGCCGCCCGCCTGCCCGCCATCTATGTGCCCCTGCCGCACGGCAACGGCGAGCAGGGACTCAACGCCGACGAAGTCGTCGCCGCAGGCGCCGCCTTGCGCGTCGCCGACGAGACGCTGACAGGCGACTGGCTGGCCGGGGAAGTGGACAAGATCTTCACCGAACCGGGCCGTCTGGCAGAGATGCGGACCGCCTACGACTCCACCGGCGCCGGCGACGTCGCCGCGACCCTGGCCGACCGCATCGCCGCCACCGCCTCACCCAAGGAGAACTTCCAGTGACCACCCCAGGAATCGACCTGTCCCGCGTGCACCTCGTCGGCATCGGCGGATCCGGCATGTCCGGCGTCGCCCGCATCCTCATAGACCGGGGCTCCGTCGTCTCCGGCTCCGACGCGAAGGACTCCCGCCCCGTACGCCTCCTCGAACAAGCCGGCGCCCACATCGCCGTGGGCCACGACGCGGGCAACCTCTCGCTGACCGGGCAGCCGCCCACCGTCGTAGTGACCTCCTTCGCCGCAATCCCGCAGGACAACCCCGAGCTCGTCGCCGCCCGCGACCACGGCATCCCGGTCATCCGCCGCTCCGAGCTGCTCGCCGAATTGATGGCGGGCAGCCGCCAGGTGCTCTTCGCCGGCACCCACGGCAAGACCTCCACGACGTCGATGGCGGTCGTCGCCATGCAGGCCGCCGGGCTGGACCCCTCCTTCGCCATCGGCGGGCAACTGAACAAGGCTGGCACCAACGCCCACCACGGCACCGGCGACTCCTTCGTCGCCGAAGCCGACGAATCGGACGCCTCCCTGCTCGGCTACCGGCCGGACGTGGCCGTGGTGACCAACATCGAGCCCGACCACCTGGACTACTTTAAAACCCAGGAAGCCTACTTCCAGGTCTTCGCCGACTTCGCCGAACGCGTCACCGACTCCGGCCACCTGGTCGTCTGCCTCGACGACGACAACGCCGCCGGGCTCGGCTCCCAGGCAGCGGCGCGCGGCATGGCCGTCCTCGGCTACGGCACGACCGCCGCCCTGCAGCGCCACCCCGACATCGCGCCGGGCGTGGAGATCACGGGGCTGCGCCCGACGGAGACCGGTTCGGAGATCTCCGTGCGTCTGTGGGTCGACGGGCGGGGCACGCGCCTGGCGGAGCCGGTGGAGCAGGCCTACGCTCTGGCGATGCCGGGCGAGCACATGGCGTTGAACTCCGCGGCGGCGTTGCTGGCCGGCGTGCTGGCCGGCGGCGGCGACGACGAGATCATTCGCGGGCTGGGGGAGTTCACCGGCGTGCGCCGTCGTTTCGAGTACCACGGCACCGTGGCAGAGGGGGTGTACGCCGGCGTGCGCGTCTACGACGATTACGCGCACCACCCGACGGAGGTGGAAGCGGTGCTCAAGGCCGCCCGCCAGACGGTGGAGGCGGAGGTCGCCGACGACGAGGGCACCCGCGACCGCGGCCGGGTCGTGGCGTGTTTCCAGCCGCACCTGTATTCCCGCACCATCGAGTTCGCGGAGGAATTCGCCCAGGCGCTGTCGTTGGCCGACGCGGTGGTCGTGCTCGACATCTTCGGCGCCCGCGAGACTCCCGTCGAGGGCGTGAGCAGCCGCATCATCACCGACCGCATCACCGACGACGGCGTCCGGGTCGCCTACGAGGCCAGCTTCATCGACGCACCGGCGACCGTGGCGTCGATGACGGAGCCCGGTGACCTGGTGATCACGATGGGCGCGGGCACCGTCACGATGCTCGCCCCGGAAATCCTCAGCGAGCTCGGCGGATAATGTCCACGTCGGCTGCGCAGGATCAGCGCCGTGGCCGGGGCGGGCGTCGCATCGCCCTGCTCGTGGTCGCCGCGGTGGCGGTGGCGGCGATCGCCGCCGTCGTGGTGTGGGCGTTTCCGGTGTTCAAGGTCTCGGCGATCGAGGTCACCGGCAATGAGCGGGTGACCGAAGAGACCGTGTGGGAGTTGACGGGGGTGCCGGAGGGGGAGAACCTGTTGCGGGTCGACACCGTGGCGGCGGCCTCCGGGGTGGTCTCCGACCCCTGGGTCAGCGCTGCGACGGTGACCCGCCAACTGCCGTCCACTCTGAAGGTGGAGCTGGAGGAGCGCACGGTGGTCGCTTACCGAGAGGGCGACGACGGCCCGGTGCTCATCGACTCCGAGGGCGCCCCGTTCATCGTCGAGTCACCCCCGGAGGGGGCGGTCCTGGTCACCGGCGACGCCGCCGACGAGGAGCCCGTTCTGGCCGGAGCGGTGGATATCGCGGCGGCGATCCCGGCGGAAGTTCGGGAGCAGGTGGCCACCTTGGAAGCTGAGAGTCCTCGCAGCTACACTTTTGTCCTGCATGACGGTCGGCGCGTTTACTGGGGCGCCAGCACGGACAACGCGAACAAAGCGCTGGCGATGGAGACTGTGCTCCACCGCGACGGCTCCGAGTGGGACATCTCCAACCCGGAGTTGGTGACGGTGCGTTGACCGTGCGGCAGGTCAAAAGAAAACCCCAGGCCAAAACCCTAAAGTAAAGCTTGAGGGTGCCGACACGCCGCTAGAATGTGCCTTAAAATCACACCCGTGTCGCCGATGATGGACACAGCGTTATTTTTGGTCGCCTTTTCGGCGCCAGCCCCTTATCCCCGAACTGAAAGGCGAGCTAACTCCCTATGACTTCCCCGAACAACTACCTCGCCGTCATTAAGGTCGTCGGTGTAGGCGGCGGCGGCGTCAACGCCGTCAACCGCATGATCGAGGAAGGGCTCAAGGGTGTCGAGTTCGTCGCGATCAACACCGACTCCCAGGCTCTGCTCTTCTCCGACGCCGACACCAAGCTCGACATCGGCCGCGAGGCCACGCGCGGCCTCGGCGCCGGCGCCAACCCGGAGGTCGGACGCACCTCCGCGGAGGACCACAAGAACGAGATCGAGGAGACTCTCAAGGGGTCCGACATGGTCTTCGTCACCGCCGGCGAAGGTGGCGGCACCGGCACCGGCGCCGCCCCGGTCGTCGCCGGCATGGCCAAGAAGATGGGCGCGTTGACCATCGGCGTGGTCACCCGCCCGTTCTCCTTCGAAGGCAAGCGCCGCACCCGCCAGGCCCTGGAGGGCATCGCGAACCTCAAGGAGGTCTGCGACACCGTCATCGTCATCCCGAACGACCGTCTGCTGCAGCTGGGCGATCAGGACCTGACGATGATGGAGGCGTTCCACGCCGCCGACAAGGTTCTGCACAACGGTGTGCAGGGCATCACCAACCTCATCACCATCCCCGGCGTGATCAACGTGGACTTCGCCGACGTCCGCTCCGTCATGGCCGACGCCGGCTCCGCGCTCATGGGCGTGGGCTCCGCCCGCGGCGACAACCGCGTCATGGAGGCCACCGTCCAAGCGATAAACTCCCCGCTGCTGGAGACCACCATGGAAGGCGCGACCGGCATTCTGCTGTCCGTGGCCGGCGGCTCCGACCTGGGGCTGCAGGAAGTCAACGCCGCCGCCTCCATCGTGGAGGAGCAGGCCGACGAGGACGCCAACATCATCTTCGGCACCATCATCGACGACAACCTCGGCGACGAGGTGCGCGTGACCATCATCGCCACCGGCTTCGACGCCGCCGCCAACCAGCTGGACCACGGCGGCTCCGCGCCGCAGTCCGAGCAGGAGCAGGCCCAGCGCCAGGACCCGACCCCGGCCCCGACGCAGCAGCCCGCCCAGGGCTCCGGCTCCACCCGCGGTTCGCTCTTCGAGTCCGCCCGCGAGCAGCGCGGCGGCGAGGAAAACTACCCGGGCCGACACCGCTACGATGAGCGCCCGAGCCGCGGCGACCGCTCCGGCGGGTTGTTCACCGACGGACGTCGCTCCGAGCGCATCGATCCGCGCGACGACGAAGACGACGACGATCTGGACGTGCCGTCCTTCATGCGCTAGCAGGACCGGCAGAACTGATCAGCTAGCCTGGAGGCCATGACAGCTTCCCCCACCCACCGCCCCGTCCGCATGGTGTTCACCACCCGTGCCGGCGGGGCGTCGGCGTCTCCGTACGAATCTTTTAACCTGGCCCACCACGTGGGCGACGACCCGACGGCCGTGGACGCGAACCGCGCCCGCCTCGCGGACTCGCTGGGGTTGACGCCGGGTGCGCTCGTGTGGATGGAACAGTTGCACACCAACACCGTCACCGTGGTCGATTCGGCTCAATCTGACCCGGTGGAGGCGACGGACGCCCTGGTGACCACCACCCCGGGGCTGGCGCTGGCGGTGCTGGTGGCGGACTGCGTGCCGCTGCTGCTCGCCGATCAGGCCAACGGCGTGGTCGCCGCCGTGCATGCGGGGCGAATGGGCGCCCGCAACGGGATCGTGCCCGCCACGGTCGCGAAGATGGTGGAGCTCGGCGCACAGCCCAGCGGCATCCAGGCGGTGATGGGCGCGGCGGCCGCCGGGCGCAACTACGAGGTGCCGCAGGAGATGGCCGACGACGTGGAGCGACGGCTGCCGGGGTCCCGGACCCGCACGTCCCAGGGCACCTGGGGCATCGACGTCCGGGCGGGGCTGATTCGGCAATTGATGTCGCTGGGGATCACCGCGATCGAGTCGGACCCGCGGTGCACGATTGAGGACGACGATTTCTTTTCTTATCGACGCCAGGGGACGACCGGTCGCCAGGCCGGCGTCGTCTGGTTGAATTCGGAGGTGTGAGCTCATGACGGACACGGCCCAACACATAGAGGCGTTGCGGGAGAACCTGGCGGCGGTGCGTCGCCGCATCGCCGCGGCTGAACGCGCCGCCGGCCGGACAGAAGGCAGCGTCGACCTGCTGCCGGTGACGAAATTCCACCCCGCCGAGCACGTGGCGCTGTTGGCGGAGTTGGGGATCACGGACGTCGCGGAGAACCGGGAGCAGGAGGCGCGCGCCAAGGCCGAGGCCATCCCCGCGCTGCGGTTTCACATGATCGGACAGATTCAAAGCAAGAAAGCCAACGCCGTGGCCCGATGGGCGGGGGCGGTGCACTCCCTGGACTCCCTGAAGCTGGCGACGGGGCTGGAGCGCGGCATGGCGCTGGCGCTGGAGCGCGGGGAACGCGGGGAGGATAATGCCGTCCTGCCGGTGTATCTGCAGGTGTCGGTGGACGGCGACGGGGCGCGCGGGGGAGTCCCGGCCGCGGACCTCGACGAACTGGCCGACGCCGTGTCGGACAGCGAGCACCTGGAGCTGGCCGGCCTGATGGTGGTGCCGCCCTTGGGTGAGGACCCGACCCCCGTGTTCGAAAAAACGCGTATCATGGCTGATGAGATGGGAGAAAGACTAGGTCGACCGCTCCGCCTCTCGGCCGGCATGTCGGGAGATCTCGAAGCCGCCGTGGCCGCGGGATCTGACGTCGTGCGTGTCGGAACCGACGTGATGGGGCACAGGCCGTTAGCCTAAGTTCATTAGGTCACCTTCTGCAGGTCAGGCCAGTTAAACGGTCGGGTCCAGCCACACTGTAAGGGAGAGAAGATGTCATTTACCCGAGGCGTCAAAGAATTCTTTGGCCTCGCGCCCACCGAGGACGATGTCCGCGACGACGCTTACTACGACGAGCCCCGCTACGGCGATGACGGGGCCGCCGCGTACGCGCCACGGTATGAGCGTGAGCCACGTGAACCTTACACGCCCGAGCCGCAGGCGCCGGCCCCCGCGCCCGCTCCGGTGGCCCGCTCCGCCCCGAAGTACACCCCGATGATCGTCAAGGTCGCCCCGGCGAGCTACGCGGACGCCACCGAGATCGGGGAGCCGTTCCGGGACGGCGACATCGTCATCTTCGAGATCACGGGCACCGACCATGCCGTGGCCAAGCGGATCATTGATTTCGCCGCCGGCCTGTGCTTCGCCTCCCGCGGCCAGATGCGCAACCTGTCCAAGGGCGTCGACAACGACCGTCGCGTCTTCGCGCTCGTTCCAGAGGACGACGACACCCCGATGAACGAACTGCGTCACGCAGCCGGGCTGCGGTAGTTTCTTCCCGCATCCGGCCGTTTTCCACGCTCTGGCGCGGTCGTGGATCAGGGCGTTGGTTGTTCCGGCCTCGATATAAGTTAGGATTTTCAGGGTGACACTCATCGGCGCTCTCTTGTACATCGTTCTGAATATCCTCATCCTGATCCTCATCGCGCGCCTGATCACCGAAATGATTCAGGCCTTCTCCCGCTCATTCTCACCCCCGCGGTGGTTCATGATGGTGGCGGAACCCATTTTCGTGCTGACGGATCCGCCGGTGCGGATGCTGCGCAGGTGGATTCCTCCCCTGCGCATGGGGGGAGTATCCCTGGATCTCAGTGTTCTGGTGTTGTTTTTCATCCTCCAGATCCTGCTCATCATCACGCAGGTCGTGTTCTTCTGACCGCTGCGCGGACAGTAGTGAAAAGGGTCGACCCCGGCCAGGGGTTCAGGCCGACCCCGCCGGAAAAAGTGCGCCGCCTACCGCTACACTTGGTGGAAACAACCGGTATTATGAATAGAAATGTCTCCGGTGGGGTCGTGTCTCCGCACACAACCCCACCTCACCCGCTAGGGTGGCATGGACGGATACAGACTCGAAGGGAACGCGAATGCCGCTGACACCAGCTGACGTGCACAATGTCGCTTTCAGTAAGCCGCCGATCGGCAAGCGAGGCTACAACGAGGACGAGGTCGACCAGTTCCTCGACCTCGTGGAAGACACGCTTGCGCAGCTCATTGATGACAATGAGAAGCTGCGGGCCGGCGCTGGCGCCGGCGCCGACGCCGCGAAGTCGCAGGACTCCGACTCCAAGGTCGATGAGGCTGAGCTGCGCCGCGAGGTCGAGGCGAAGCTGCGTGGCGAGTACGAGGCCAAGCTCGCCGACGCCAAGCGTTCCACGGAGAAGGCCGAGGCAGAGGCCAAGTCCGCCAAGGCCGACGCGGAGAAGGCGCGCAAGGCCGCCGATGAGGCGCAGCGCGCTTCCGCACAGCAGAGCAAGGCCCCGGCTCCGGCTCCGGCCGCCGCTCCCGCTGCAGCGGCCTCCGGCGCCGCGAACGTGGACACCCACATGCAGGCCGCCAAGGTTCTGGGCCTGGCCCAGGAGATGGCGGACCGTCTGACCTCCGAGGCGCAGGCCGAGTCCCGCTCCATGCTGGATGAGGCCCGCACGTCCGCGGAGAAGCAGCTCACCGACGCCGACACCCAGTCGCGTAGCCAGCTGGAGAACGCCCGTAAGCAGGCGGAGCAGACGACGTCTGAGGCGCAGCGCAAGGCCGAGGAAACCACCTCGCAGGCGCAGAAGCAGGCCGACCAGGTCACCTCCGAGGCGCAGCGCAAGGCCGAAGAGACCACGACGCAGGCGCAGAAGCAGGCGGAGCAGACGACGTCTGAGGCGCACCGCAAGGCCGAGGAAACAACCTCGCAGGCCAACGCCCGCGCCGAGGCCCAGATCAAGCAGGCCGAGGAGAAGGCCGCGTCCCTGCAGGCCGACGCCGAGCGCAAGCACGCCGAGATCATGAACACGGTAAAGCAGCAGCAGACCGCGCTGGAGCAGCGCATCGCCGAACTGCGCACCTTCGAGAAGGAATACCGCACCCGTCTCCAGACGCTGCTGCAGTCCCAGCTCGACGAACTCGAGTCGCGCGGCTCCTCCGCACCGAACGCGGACCCGAGCAACAGCAACACTCAGTAACGCCGCAGCCACCACGCTCCCTCGCTGACCGCCCTCCGGTCAGCCGGGGAGCGTCATGCTTTTCCCGGCTCTTCGCGCCCGGTTGGGCCAAGGAGGAGGCGGTGGGGTTATGATGGGCACAGACAAGCGCTGATCCGGCCATCACCGGGGAGCTTCCGGAAGAACGGCGCGGCCTGGCCGCGGCCCAGTAGAACCGGACGGGTGGGACCGTCACACACCTTCACCACACAACGAAGCGGAGCGGTCTCCGGCCACGGGGACGTTGCTCAAGCGGGGTGGTACCGCGCAGATTCGGGGCACTGTCCCCGGGCCGGCGTCCCCGCGACGATTGGCCCCAACCATTCCCGTTGTGCACGTGAAGGAAGATTTCGCTTAAATGACTGACGCGCAAAACACCACCGGAGCAGTAGGCAGCGCCTACCCCAAGGTCGACATGACCGGCGGCTCCTCCCGCTTCCCGCAGATGGAGGAGCAGGTCCTGCGGTACTGGCAGGAAGACGATACTTTCCAGGCGTCGTTGAAGAACCGGGAAGGCAACGAGGAGTACGTCTTCTACGACGGCCCGCCTTTCGCCAACGGGCTGCCGCACTACGGCCACCTGCTCACCGGTTACGTCAAGGACATCATCCCGCGCTACCGCACCATGGCCGGTTACCACGTGCCGCGCGTGTTCGGCTGGGACACCCACGGCCTGCCCGCGGAGCTGGAGGCGGAAAAGCAGCTGGGCATCACCGACAAAGGCCAGATCGAGGAGATGGGCCTGGCGAAGTTCAACGAGTACTGCGCCACCTCCGTGCTGAAGTACACGGAGGAGTGGAAGGAGTACGTCACCCGTCAGGCGCGCTGGGTGGACTTCGACAACGGCTACAAGACGATGGACTTGAGCTACATGGAGTCCGTCATCTGGGCGTTCAAGCAGCTCTACGACAAGGGCCTGGTCTACCAGGGCTTCCGGGTGCTGCCGTACTCGTGGGCGGAGCACACCCCGCTGTCGAACCAGGAGACCCGCCTCGACGACTCCTACAAGATGCGCCAAGACCCGACGCTGACGGTCACGCTGCCGCTCACCGGCGCCCGGGAGGGCACGGCCGGGGAGAAGACCCTTGCCGATAACCCGGTGCTGGCGGAGACCGCCGCCCTGGCGTGGACGACCACCCCCTGGACCCTGCCGTCGAACCTGGCGCTGGCGGTGCACCCGGAGGTCACCTACGCCGTGGTCAAGGTCGGCGCGGACTCCTCCGAGGCCGAGTTCGCGGGCAGCCACCTCATCCTGGCGGAGCCGCTGGTCGGCGCCTACGCCAAGGAGCTGGGGGAGGAGCGCGAGGTCGTCGCGACGTTTGCCGGCGCGGAGCTGGAGGGCCTGGTCTACGAGCCGGTCTTCGACTTCTTCGCCGACAACCCGAACTCCTTCCAGATCATCGTGGCCGACTACGTCACCACCGAGGACGGCACGGGCATCGTCCACCAGGCCCCGGCCTTCGGTGAAGAGGACATGGAGAGCTGCAAGGACTACGGCATCGAGCTGGTGATCCCGGTGGACATGGACGGCCAGTTCACCTCCTTGGTGCCGCCGTACGAGGGCCAGCTGGTCTTCGACGCGAACAAGGACATCATCAAGGACCTGAAGTCCGCCGGCCGGGTGCTGCGCCACCAGACCATCGAGCACTCCTACCCGCACTCCTGGCGTTCCGGCGAGCCGCTGATCTACATGGCGCTGCCGTCGTGGTTCGTCGACGTGACCAAGATCCGCGACCGCATGGTCGAGCTCAACCACGAGGGCATCGAGTGGTTGCCGGGGCACGTGCGCGACGGGCAGTTCGGCAAGTGGCTGGAAAACGCCCGCGACTGGAACATCTCGCGTACCCGCTACTGGGGATCGCCGATCCCCGCGTGGGTCTCCGACGACGAGAACTACCCGCGCATCGACGTCTACGGCTCCCTGGACGAGCTGGAGGCCGACTTCGGGGTGCGCCCCGAGTCGCTGCACCGCCCGTACATCGACGAGCTGACCCGTCCGAACCCGGACGACCCGACCGGCAAGTCCACCATGCGGCGCGTCACGGACGTCCTCGACGTGTGGTTCGACTCCGGCGCGATGCCGTTCGCGCAGTTCCACTACCCCTTCGAGAACAAGGAGTTCTTCGAGTCCCACCACCCGGCGGACTTCATCGTCGAGTACATCGGCCAGACCCGCGGCTGGTTCTACCTGCTGCACGTGCTGTCGGTGGCGCTGTTCGACCGCCCGGCGTTCAAGAAGGTCGTCGCCCACGGCATCGTGCTCGGCGACGACGGGCAGAAGATGTCGAAGTCCAAGGGCAACTACCCGAACGTCAACGAGGTCTTCGACCGCGACGGCTCAGACGCGATGCGCTGGTTCTTGATGAGCTCGCCGATCCTGCGCGGCGGCAACCTGATCGTCACGGAGCAGGGCATCCGCGAGGGCGTGCGCCAGGCGATTCTGCCGATCTGGAACGCGTACACCTTCCTGCAGCTCTACGCCTCGCAGGAGGCGGAGTTCTCCTTCGACTCCGAGGACGTGCTGGACCGCTACATCCTGGCGAAGCTGCATGACCTGGTCGAATCCGTGGAAAAGAGTTTGGACGGCACCGACATCGCGGCGGCCACCGAAGAGGTGCGCCTGTTCGCCGACGTGCTGACCAACTGGTACGTGCGACGTTCCCGCGACCGTTTCTGGGCGGGCCAGGAGGAGCACCCGGAGGCCTTCAACACGTTGTACACGGTCCTGGAGGTGCTCACCCGCACCGTGGCGCCGCTGCTGCCGTACGTCACCGAGGTCATCTGGCGCGCCCTGACCGGCGGCCGCTCGGTGCACCTGACGGACTTCCCGGACGCGGCGAAGATTCCGGCCGACGCCCAGCTGGTGTCCGCGATGGACGCGGTGCGCGGGGTGTGCTCGGCGGCGTCCTCGGTGCGCAAGTCGAATAAGCTGCGCAACCGCCTGCCGCTGCCGGGGTTGACCGTGGCGCTGGACGATTCCGCGCAGTTGGAGCCGTTCACCGCGGTCATCCGCGACGAGGTCAACGTCAAGGAGGTCACCCTCACCGACGACGTCGACGCGGTAGGCACCTTCGAGGTCGTGGTCAACGCCAAGGTCGCGGGACCGCGGCTGGGCCGCGACGTCCAGACCGTGATCAAGGCCGTGAAGTCCGGCGACTACCAGCGCGAGGGTGAGACGGTGGTGGCCGGCGGCATCGAGCTCAACGACGGCGAGTTCACCGAGCGTCTCGTGGCGGCCGACCCGGCCTCCACGGCGGCCATCGACGGCCTGGGCGGCCTGGTCGTGCTCGACATGACCGTCACCGAGGAGCTCGAAGCCGAGGGCTGGGCGGCGGACGTCATCCGCGGCCTGCAGGACGCGCGTAAGGCGGAGGACTTCGCGGTCTCCGACCGGATCGCCACGGTGCTGTCCGTTCCGGCCGACAAGAAGGACTGGGCCGAGCGCCACGCGGAGCACATCGCCGCGGAAACCCTGTCCACCGGCTTCACCGTCACCGTCGACGAGATCACCGAGGGCACCGCCCACCAGGTGGTCAAGGGCGTGCAGGCGAGCGTCGTCAAGCAGTCCTAACTGCCGCGGGTACGGCAGGCCTGACCGGTGCCGCGGGCCTCGAGCGCCCGCAGCACCGGGGAGGTGCTGGGCATGCTCAACCGCCCCGAGCCTGAGTGGTCGTAGACCGCGAGGCCGTGGTGCGCGGCGATAAGCTTGATGTCGTCGAGGTTGTCCTGCAGTCCGGCCCACGGCAGGCAGACCGCGATGTGGTCGACGTCGACGAGGCAGTCGCCCGGCAGTGTCTCGGCCACCGCCGCCAGCGGCAGGTGAGCCTCCGCCGCAGGGGCCGGGCGCAGCAGGCAGGCGTGAAACCACGCCTGGAATTCCGCGGCGTCGGTGGGGACCTGCGCCGGGTCGAGGAGAACAATGTCGTAGGCCATGTTCGGGGTAGCCTAACGGGAAGATCCCATGAACACCACACCTGACTCCTGGCGCACCCGGCTGCTGTCCCCGTCCCTGCTCGTCGGCTCCGGCGTGTCGATGTACCTCGGCGCGGCCCTGGCCGTCGGGCTTTTCGACGTCTTGCCGCCCACCGTCGTGGCCTGGCTGCGCATCTCCGCCGGCGCGCTGGTCCTGCTGGCGATCTTCCGCCCGCGGCCCCGCGACTTCTTCGGCGTCGCCGGCCGCAACGCCGCCGTCTACGGCGTGGCGACGATGGCGATGAACATGACGTTCTACGAGGCCATCGCCCGCATCCCGCTGGGCACCGCCGTCGCCGTCGAATTCTTAGGTCCCATCCTCATCGCCGCCGTCGGCTCGCGCAGCGGGCGCGACTGGCTGGCCTTATTCTTCGCCGCCGCCGGGGTCCTCGTCATTTCCGGGGCGAGCTGGGCGGATTCCGCCTCCGGCGTGCTGTTTGCCCTGCTGGCCGGCGCCATGTGGGCCGCCTACATCGTCACCGGCTCCCGCATCGCCGGTTCCGGAGGTTCTTCCGGGACATCCATGGCCGTCGGTTTCACCTGGGCGTCCGTGGCGGCGATCCCGCTGGTCGTGGTTTTGTGGCCGGAGGACGTGGCTATGGCAGGAACCACGATCTTGCTGCTGGCCCTGGGGCTGGGCTTTTTCTCCTCGGTGGTCCCGTACTCGCTGGACCAGGTGGTCATGCGCATGGCCGGGCCCGCCTACTTCGCCGTGCTGCAGGCGATCCTGCCGGTGGTGGCGGCGATCGTCGGCGCTCTGGCGCTGGGCCAATGGCTCAGCCTCGCCGAGGTCGCCGGCATCGCCCTGGTCGTGGTGGCCGTGGTGGTCAAACGTCCCTGACCCGAACGGATAGACTCGGAAGACATGCAACGCTGGGTCCTCCACATCGACATGGACGCGTTTTTCGCCTCCGTCGAGCAACTGACCCGCCCCACCCTGCGCGGTCGCCCAGTGCTCGTCGGCGGGGTCTCCGGTCGCGGCGTAGTCGCCGGGGCCTCCTACGAAGCGCGCGCCTACGGGGCGCACTCGGCGATGCCCACCTACCGGGCGCTCAACCTCGTCGGCCCGCGGGCGGTCGTGGTCGCCCCGCGCAAGGAGGTCTATGCGGCGGCCTCCCGCCGGGTGTTTTCCCTCATCGCTTCCCGCGTCGGGGTGGTGGAGCAGCTGTCCATCGACGAGGGGTTCATGGAGCCGGAGGAGCTCGTCGGTGCCGACGCCGAGGAGGTGCGGGCGTGGGCGGAACGCCTGCGCGCCGAGATCCGCGCGGTGACGGGGCTGCCGTCGTCAGTGGGGGCGGGCGCCGGCAAACAATACGCCAAAATCGCCTCCGACGAGGCCAAGCCCGACGGCACGTTCGTGATTCCGGCGCAGCGCCAGCAGGAGATCCTCGACCCCATGGCGGTGAGCAACTTGTGGGGCGTCGGCCCGGTGACGGAGGCGAAGCTGACCGCGGTCGGCATCGAGACGATCGGCGACCTGGCGGCGCTGAGTGAACGGGAGGTGGAGATCTCCCTGGGCGGGGCGAACGGTCTGGCGCTGTGGGAACTGGCCCGCGGCGTCGACGATCGTCCCGTCGCCCCGCGAGCGGAAGCCAAACAGATCTCCTCCGAGCACACCTACCCGGCGGATCTGACGACCCCGGCGGAGGTGGACGCGGCGCTGCGGCGCGCGGCCGCCGGCGCCCACCGTCGGCTGCTCACAGACGGCCGCGGGGCGCGAACCGTCACCGTGAAACTACGGATGGCGGATTTCCACATCGAGTCCCGCTCGGCGACGCTGGGTTATGCCACCGACGACCCCGACACCCTGGTGGCCACCGCTTTCCGGCTGGTGCGCTACCCGGACGAGGTCGGCCCCATCCGACTGGTGGGGGTCAGCTACTCCGGGCTGGAGGAGACGCTGCAAAACGTGCTCTTTCCCGAACTCGACCGCCAGATCGTGCGCCCGGAGCCCGTGGAGACCGACTATGAGACCGGCGTGTCCGACCACGCCGAGCCCGCCCCGGTCACGGTCACGGAAACCGACGGCATGGCCGTCGCGGCGGGGTGGCGGGCGACCCAGGACGTCCATCACCCCGAACATGGCCACGGCTGGGTGCAGGGCACCGGCAAAGGGGTGATGTCCGTGCGCTTTGAAACGCGCGCCACCGGCCCGGGCATAACGCGCACCTTCCGCGTCGACGACCCCGACCTGGTCCCCGCCGACCCGCTGGACTCGCTGGCGTGGGAGGAGTGGCTGGCGGCCGAGGCCGCCGCGGAGGACTAGAACAGCCCGGCCGGGTCGACGCCGGCGGCCAGCGCGGTGGCCAGGGTGATGCGGGCCTGGCCGGGGGAGAGCACCCCCGCCCCGATCGCACCGCGGGCCTTCAGGCTCGCCCCGCCGCCGGCGCCGCCGTAGGCCAGCGACACTGCCCCGAAGGGCACCCGGGTGGAGATCACCGTCGGCACACCCGCCGCCAGCACCCGGGCGACGCCTTCGCCCATGGCGGAGCCCATGTTCCCGGAACCGAGCGCCTCGATCACCACGCCGTCGGCGGGGGCGGTGGGGGAGAGGCAGGCGTCGACGAACTCGGCCCCCGCACCGGGCCAGGCGGCGAGGATCGGTATCCGCAGGCCCGTCAGTCCCTCGTGGGCGACGGGCGCGGGGCGGGGGCCGGCGTCGCCGGCGAGGGTGAAACCGGCCAGGTCACTGGTATGTGTTTTGATCAGGCCGCGGGCGGGCAGCAGCCGCCCGCCGAAGAACACCAGCACGCCGCGGCCGCGGTTGGCGGGGTCCGCGGCGGCGGCCGCCGCGCCCAGCAGGTTGTCCCGGCCGTCACCCTCCGGATGGTCGAAGGCCCGTTGCGCGCCGGTGAGCACCACCGGGGCGTCCGAGTCGTGGACCAGGTCGAGGGCCAGTGCGGTGTCTTCCAGGGAGTCGGTGCCGTGGGTGAGCACGACGCCGGATGCGCCGTGGTCGATGGCCTCGCGCACTGCGGCGAGGACGTGATCGAGGTCGGCGAGGGTGATGGAGGAGGAGTCCAGCCGGGTCAGGTCGCGGGCGGTGACCTCGGCGTCGCGCAGCCCCGCCGCGGCCACCAGGTCGCGGGCGGACATGGTGGGCACGAGCGCACCGTCGGCGTCGCGGGTGCAGGCGATGGTGCCGCCGGTGGTCAACAGATGAATCGGGCCGTTCATGCGTGTCAGCTTGCCATAACCGGGGTCGGCGGTGGCCGTGGTGGCGGGAAACACGTGGGGAGGGTGTGCGGCGCCCGGGCGGCGGGCGGGTAGACTTACGCGGAGAATTATTGGGTGGCGCGCCGTCGCACCGACTGGGCACTCAACGACGTTAAGAGCACAAGGAGAACTGACGATGAAGCTGACCAAACTGACCGCGCTGGTGGCGGCCGTCGCCGCGAGCACCGCGCTGGCCGCCTGCGGCGACGACGCCGGCTCCGAGGACACCACCACCGCGGAAACCACGGCAGAGACCACCGCCACCGAAACCGCGGTCGCGGAGATGCCGGCCGCTGCGGACCTCAACGAGGTGCTGACCACCGCCACGAACCCGGAGGCGCCCATTGAGGAGCGCCGTGAGACCGTGCAGGGCGGCGAGACCGTCGACCAGGAGCTCTTCGACACCATGGTCGCCTCTCAGCAGGAGTCGGGCGCCCAGTTCCAGGTGGTGGACCCGGTGCTGCCGGGCTACACGCCAGATTCCGTCCTGACCACGGTGAATTTCACGCTGCCGGACATGGAGCCGCAGGTCGCAGAGAACGTCGAATTCGTCTATGAGGACGACCGCTGGAAGCTCTCGCAGTCCTGGGCGTGCACCCTGGTCACCAACACGGTCGCTCCGGAGCAGGTGCCGACGATGTGCGTGGATCCGAACGCCGTGCCGGAGGAGGACGCCGCTCCGGCTGAGGAGCAGGCCCCGGCCGAGGAACCGGCCGCCGAGGACGCCCCGGCCGAGGAGCCGGCGGAGGCTCCGGCCCAGTAGCTTTCCGCTAGCCGTCGAGGCCCGCGGAGAACTCCAGCGCCGTCGTGGTGTCCTGGACGATGCGGGCGTCGTCGGCGCCGCCGTAGATGACGCGGGTGGTGAAGGTGAGCTCGCCGTCGACGGGCAGCGGCTGCGTCAGGTCCACGGTGAGGGCGCCCTCGGAGGCGGTGTTGGAGTTCAGCACCGAAAGGGACTGCTCCTCCAGGTCTTCCGCCCCGGCCACGCCCTCCAGCGACAGTGCGCCGAGCGCCGGGCGCTGCTGGACGTCCACGTCGAGTTCCACCCGGTCGCCGTCGAGCGCGGTGACGGTGTAGGTGGTGGTGCGCAGCATGGTGGAGTCGCCGGTCACCCGCGAGTCGACGGACCAGACGGCGCCCACGCCGATCTCCTCCTCCGGGAAAATCACCGGGGAGGAGATGACCTTCATCACCGCGGCCTCGACCAGGGCGCGGCCTTCGTCGCTGGCGTCCTCGGGGGCGGCGAGTTCCACGGTGGAGACCTGCCCGGTGTCCTCGGCGCGCCAGCCGAAGCGGAAGCCGTCGGTGGTGCGCAGGTCTTCCATCAAGTCCAGGTCGGAGGCTTCCGGGGAGCTCAGCCGGAAGGTGACGTCGCGGGTGGCCTCCTGTTCGCCTTCGAGCGGTTCGTCCGCCGGCGCGGCCACCCCGGTCAGCGGCAGGGTGAGCGTGTCGACGTGCGCGTCCAGCGGGGCCTGCGTGTCGACGGCGTCGGCGCGCATCACGGTCTGATCGAACCCGTCGGACACGGACACCGTGACCTCCTGGTCGGGCCGTTCGTCGTCGACGTCGAGGTAGGACAACACCCGGGTCTCGCCTGCCCCGGCGTCGGCGACGTTGACGCGGGCGGCGTCGACGGGCAGGGCGACGGCCTGTTCCAGGGCGTCGCCGTGGTCGCTGAACTGGTCACCGCCTTCATCGGCGCAGGCCGCCAGCAGCGGGGCCGCGAGTGCGACGGTCACGGTGGTGGTGAGGATCCGGCGGGAAAGACGCGAAAAAGACACACTGTTTAATCTACCGTGCGCCCCGGTGTGGAAGACACAGGGCTCAACGGTGATAATGGGAGGGGTGAGCACCCCTAACGCAGCTTCCCCGCGCCGTTCCCGAGGCCGTCTGGTCCCGTTGATGCTTAGTGTCGTCGTCGGCGTGGCAGTAGTCGATCAGCTGGTCAAGCAATGGATGCTCAATAACTTGGAGCCCGGCGTCCCGGTCCCGGTCCTCGGCGACTGGTTCCGGCTGTTTTTGCTGTTCAATCCGGGTGCGGCGTTCGGGATGGGGGAGGACGCCACGTGGTTGTTCACCACCATCCAGCTCGTGTTCGTCGTCGGCGTGCTGATCGCGGCCCCGTTCATGCGCGAGAAGTGGACGGCCGTGGGGTTGGCGATGATCGGCGGCGGCGCCTTGGGCAATTTGGTGGACCGGTTGTTCCGGGAGCCGGGGTTTTGGTTCGGTCACGTCGTGGATTACATCTCCATCGGTGATTTTGCGGTGTTCAACATCGCGGACGCGTCGATTTCAGTGGGGGTGGGGGTGTTTGTCCTCGCCATGGTTCTCGACGATAAGCGGCAGTCTGACGCCGCGAAGGCGGCGCAGACACAGGAGGCGGAGGGCGCCGATGACGGTGCCCCGGGCCGGAAGGATGTGGATCGATGAGTCGTGAAGTGCGTAGGTTGCCGGTGCCGGAAGGGCTGGAGGGGATGCGTGTCGACGCCGCGGTCTCCCGGTTGTTCGGTATTTCCAGGTCGGCGGCGGCGGAGTTGATCGCTGACGGCGACGTGTTGATCGATCATTCCGCGGCGATGAAGTCCGACCGCCTCAGCTCCGGGGTGATGCTGGAGGTGACCCTGCCGGCGCCGGAGGAGCCGTTGCTGCCGAAGGCGGAGGTGGTGGAGGGGTTGGACGTCATTTATTCGGACTCCGACCTGATTGCGGTGCATAAGCCGGTGGGGGTGGCGGCGCATCCCACGGTGGGGTGGGAGGGCCCGACGGTGTTGGGCGGGTTGGCGGCCGCCGGTTTCCGGATTTCGACGTCCGGCCCGCCAGAGCGCAAGGGCATCGTGCAGCGCCTGGACGTCGGCACCTCCGGGGTGATGGTGGTGGCGGCCAGCGAGCGCGGTTATTCGGTGTTGAAGCGGGCGTTCAAGGAACGCACCGTGGAAAAGACGTATCACGCGTTGGTCCAGGGGCTGCCGGATCCGTTGTCGGGCACCATTGACGCGCCGATCGGGCGACACCCGTCGGCGGGGTGGAAGTTCGCCGTCACCGCCGACGGCAAGGAGGCGATCACTCACTACAAGGTGGTCGAGGCGTTCCGGGAGGCGAGCCTGGTGGAGATTCAGCTGGAGACCGGGCGCACCCACCAGATTAGGGTGCACATGTCAGCCACGGGGCATCCGTGCTGCGGTGACCCGATGTACGGCTCCGATCCGAACCTGGGCAAGCGGCTGGGGCTGATCCGGCAGTGGCTGCATGCCGTGAAGCTGGGCTTCCATCACCCGGCCAACGGCGAATGGGTGGAGATCGAGGCACCGTACCCGGATGACCTGCACCACGCGTTGGAGGTGATCCGCGGATGACACGCAGCAAGGGGACGCTGGCCGCCGTCATCGTCGCCGTCCTGGTGGCGTTGGGGGTGGTGGTCTTCGCCTACAACGATGACGCTACGGGCCGGCCCGTGGCGGAGATCAACGGCGACATGCTGGGCATGGACCCCGAGGAGAGTTTCGGGGAGTACCAACGCCGCGCCGCAGAGTCCCTGGCGGCCGCCCCGGCGGGGGAGGAGGTCTTCGGGCTGATCACCTTCACCGAACCGCTGGCCAGCCCGGAGGCCGACCGGGTGACCGACGGGCTGCGACGCGTCAACGCGATGATCATCGGCATGTCCGCCCCCTACGGGTTGCCGGAGCCGACGGCAGGGGAGACTCGCACGGACGTGTTCGACCGGCAGTTTTCCCGCATCGCGGATTCCCTCGAGGGCGTCGGAGACGTTCCCGTGCCAGAGCGGATGACCGCCGTCATCGCCTACGACGACGGGGAGGCGTTGCGCTCGGTGGCCGAGGACGCCGACGTCGCGGCGGTGGAGACGTTGCCGCCGGACGCCGCCTGGGGGCGTTTCGGGGTGCGACCGGTCCAGGTGCCCGGCGTCGACCCGGCGGAACTGGTGGGACGCTAGCCCGCCGCGGCCGAGCGTCTTTCCCGGCGCTGGGCGAGCAGGTCGCTGAGATAGATCGCCACCGCGATCCAGATGATGATGTAGCCGAGCCAGCGCGCCGGGGACAGGTATTCCTGGGTGACGAACAACGCCCACAGCATCTGCATGGTGGGGGTGATGTACTGCAGCATGCCGATCGTGGTCAGCGGGAGCTGTTTCGCCCCACTGCCGTAAAACAGCAGCGGCAGCGCCGTGACCACGCCGGCGAGCATCAGCATCCCGGCGTGCGTGGGCCCTTCGGTGAGAAACGTCGACTCGTCCCGGCCGGACAGCCAGATCAGATAGGCGACGCCGGCGGGGGCGACGACGAGGGTTTCCGCCGCGACGGAGGCGGTGGCGGAGACGGTGATCTGCTTTTTGATCAGACCGTAGAAAGCGAAGGTCAGCGCCATCCCCAGCGCCATGACCGGGGGCTGGCCGGCCAGGAAGATCAGCACCACCACGCCGACGCCGGCGACGGCGATGGCCCGGACCTGTCTTTTCCGCAGCGTCTCCCGCAGCACGAGGGTGGCCAGCAGCACCGACAGCAGCGGGTTGATGAAATACCCCAGCGCGGCGTCGGCGACGTGGTCGGTGTTGACCGCCAGGACGTAGATGCCCCAGTTGGCGGTGATCAGCACCCCGGCCAGCGCCAGGTAACCCCAGGTTTTCGCCGACGCGTCGCGCAGTTCACGCCACGCGCCGTTGATCAGGATGACCAACACCATCAACACCGCCGTCCAGATCACGCGGTGGGCGATGATCTCCAGCGGCGAGGCCGGCAGCAGCAACGGGAAAAACGCCGGGAAGAACCCCCACAGCAGGTAGGCCAGGACGGTATTGAGCATGCGACTAACCGTAGACCTCCCCCTTTTCGACCGCGCGGGTTGGCTAGAGTGGGGACATGGACAGTGTGACTGGAATTACTCTTCCGCAGTCCCTGCGCGGCGACGCCGAGCGGGCCGTCGAGCATCTGCGCCGCTACTATTCGGCGCGGTTGGAGTCGGTGCCGGAGGACGAGCGCATGCTTTTCGACGGCGCGTTTTTCGACCACTGGGCCCCGGAAGATCCCCGCCCGAACGTCTTCACCGCCGAAGACGTCGTGGCGGTGCAGTTCCTCGATGCGCCCATCGACAACTGGTCGGCGATCGTCCGCATCCTCTACGAGCGTTCCGACGAGCTGTCCCGACTGCTCATCGAGATCGGGCATGACCGTGACCTGGCGACCGTGCCCGTGGCGGAACTCGGACCGGGGTGGCCCGCGGAGAAGCTGAACCGGGCGCTGCAGGAGATCGTGGGCATTGGCCCGGTCATCGCCAGCAAACTCATCGCGCGCAAACGCCCCCACCTGTATCCCATCCAGGACCAGCGGATCCGCGCCCTGACCGGATTGACGGAACACAACTTCGTCACGACCGTCCACGGTGAACTGACCCGCAACGACGTCTTCGCCGAACGGCTGGCGCAGGTGCGTGACCGCGCCGGGCTGGCCGAGAAGATCAGCGTCGTGCGGACCTTCGCCGTCATCGCCTGGTCGGAGCAGGCGCAGATTGACGCGCGTCAGCGTCGGGACTTTCCGTATCGTCCTTGAGGGCCGATCGGTGGATTCCCAACGTGTTCTTCGGCGGATAGGATGACCTTCATGGGGAAGAAGTCGTCATTCGTGCATCTGCACAACCACACCGAATATTCCATGCTCGACGGCATGGCCAAGATCGACATGCTCGCCGACGAGGTCGACCGGCAGGGCATGCCCGCCGTGGGGATCACGGACCACGGCAACATGTTCGGGTCGAACGCGTTTTACCGCAAGATGACCGAAGCCGGGGTCAAGCCGATCATCGGCATCGAGTCGTACATGGCGCCGGAATCGCGGTTCAACAAAAAGCGTGTCCGCTGGGGCACGCCCGACCAGAAGCGTGACGACGTTTCGGCGTCCGGCGCGTACCTGCACCAGACGATGCTGGCGGAAAACGCCACCGGCCTGCGCAACCTGTTCTACTTGTCGTCGATGGCCTCGTATGAAGGTCAGTTGGGCAAGTGGCCGCGGATGGACGCGGAGCTGATCGCGGAGCGCGCCGACGGCATCATCGCCACCACCGGCTGCCCGTCCGGCGACGTGCAGACCCGTCTGCGTCTGGGACAGTTCGACGAGGCCCTGGAGGCCGCGGCGATGTGGCAGGACATCTACGGCAAGGACAATTACTTCCTGGAGCTGATGGACCACGGCCTGCACATCGAGCAGCGCGTGCGCGACGATCTGCTGCGCATCGGCAAGATGCTGGAGCTGCCGGCCCTGGCCACCAACGACTGCCATTACGTGCTCGAGTCGCAGGCGCAGTCGCACGAGGCGATGCTGTGCGTGCAGACGGGCAAGACCCTCCTGGACCAGGACCGCTTCAAATTCGACGGCACCGGCTACTACATCAAGACGGCCGAGCAGATGCGCGATCTTTTCGACGACACGGTGCCCGACGCCTGCGACAACACCTTGTGGATCGCCGAGCGCGTCGAGGACTACGGCGAGATCTGGGAGGCGCACCCGCACGACCGGATGCCGGTCGCCGACGTCCCGGAGGGAGAGACCCCCACCACGTGGCTGGCGAAGGAAGTCCAGCGCGGGCTGGAGGAGCGTTTCGACGGCGCGGAGGTCCCCGAGGACTACCTCGAGCGTGCGAAGTACGAGATCGAAGTCATCGACATGAAGGGCTACCCCTCGTACTTCCTCATCGTCGCCGAGATCATCAAGCACGCCCGTTCCATCGGCATCCGCGTCGGCCCGGGCCGCGGCTCGGCCGCCGGTTCGTTGGTGGCCTACGCGCTGACGGTCACCAACATCGACCCGATGGAATACGGCCTGCTCTTCGAGCGTTTCCTCAACCCGGAACGCCCCTCCGCACCCGATATCGACATCGACTTCGACGACCGCCGCCGTGGGGAAATGATCACCTACGCCGCGGAACGTTGGGGCGAGGACAAGATCGCCCAGGTGGTGACCTTCGGCACCGTCAAGACCAAGCAGGCGATCAAGGACGCCGCCAAGGTCAACTACGGCCAGCCCGGTTTCCAGATGGCCGACCGCATCAACGGGGCACTCCCGCCGCCGATCATGGCCAAGGACATCCCGCTGTCCGGGATCACCGACCCCGAGCACGAGCGTTACTCGGAGGCCACCGAGGTGCGCAACCTGATCCAGAACGATCCGGACGTGGCCAAGATCTACGAGACCGCCCGTGGTCTCGAAGGCGTGGTGCGCCAGACCGGCGTGCACGCTTGCGCCGTGATCATGGCGTCGGTGCCGCTGCTGGATCACATCCCGATGTGGAAGCGGCCCGCCGACGGGGCGATCATCACCGGCTGGGATTACCCGGCCTGTGAGGAGATCGGCCTGCTGAAGATGGACTTCCTGGGGCTGCGCAACCTCACCGTGTTGGGCGACGCCGTGGACAACATCAAGAAGAACCGCGGCGAGTCGATCGACCTGGAAAACCTCGCGGTGGAGGACGAGGGCGTCTACGAGCTGCTCGGCCGCGGCGACACTCTGGGCGTGTTCCAGCTGGACGGCGGCGGCATGCAGGAGCTGCTCAAGCGCATGAAGCCCACGGGCTTCAATGACATCATCGCCTCCCTGGCGCTGTACCGGCCGGGACCGATGGGCGTCAACGCCCACTGGGACTATGCGGACCGCAAGAACGGGCGCAAGCCGATCACCCCGATCCACCCGGAGCTGGATGAGCCGCTGAAGGACATCCTCGACGAGACCTACGGCCTGATCGTGTATCAGGAGCAGATCATGGAGATCGCCCGCAAGGTGGCCAACTACACGGCCGGCGAAGCAGACGGTTTCCGTAAGGCCATGGGCAAGAAGAAGCCGGAGGTGCTGGCCAAGGAGTACGAGAAGTTCTCCGAGGGCATGTTTACCAACGGCTACACCCAGAGCGCCGTCGACGCGCTGTGGGGCACGATCGAGCCCTTCGCGTCGTACGCGTTCAACAAGTCGCACGCCGCGGGTTACGCGTTGGTCTCGTACTGGACCGGTTATCTCAAGGCCCACTATGCGCCGGAGTACATGGCGGCGCTGTTGACCTCGGTGGGCGACAAGAAGGACCGCTCCGCGATCTATCTCTCCGACTGTCGCCACCTGGGGATCCAGGTGCTGCCGCCGGACGTCAACGAGTCCGAGCAGGACTTCATGGCCGTGGGCGAGGACATCCGCTACGGCATGGGCGCCATCCGCAACGTCGGCCACGAGATCGTCGAATCCATCGTGGAGACCCGCCGCACGAAGGGACGGTTCACCTCCTTCGGCGACTACCTGGACAAGATCGACCTGGTGCCGTGCAATAAGCGCGTCACCGAGTCGCTGATCAAGGGCGGCGCCTTCGACTCGCTCGGACACCCGCGCAAGGGCCTGATGCTGATCTCGGACGACGCCGTCGACAGCGTGCTGACCACCAAGAAGGCCGCCGACAAGGGCCAGTTCGACCTGTTCGCCGCTCTGGGCGGGGGAGAAGACGGGCCCGCCGACAACGCCTTCAAGCTGGACGTGCCCGACGAGGAGTGGGACCGCAAGCACGAGCTGACCCTCGAGCGCGAGATGCTCGGCATGTACGTCTCCGGCCACCCGCTGGACGGCTTCGAAGAAGCCCTGGAGATGCAGACCGACACGGCGCTGACGCATATCCTGTCCGGGGAGATGCGCCACGGCCAGGAGGTCACCATCGGCGGCATCATCTCGGGCGTGGACCGGCGCTTCTCCAAGAAGGACGGTTCCCCGTGGGCGATCGTCACGGTGGAAGACCACAACGGCGCCCAGGTCGAGATCCTCGTGTTCAACAAGGTGTACTCGCTGGTGGCTCCGCAGATCGTGGAGGACAACATCATCCTGGCGAAGGCGCAGGTGCGCATCCGCGACGACCGGATGAGCCTGTTCTGCGATGACATCCGGGTCCCGGAGCTGGGCCCGGGCAACGGCGCGGGCCTGCCGTTGCGACTGACGATGCGCACGGAGCAGTGCACGATGGACAACATCCGCAAGCTCAAGGACGTGCTGGCCGCCAACCACGGCGACTCCGACGTGTACCTGAACCTGGTGCACGGCGACCAGTCCCAGTTGATGGTGTTGGGCGATCATCTGCGCGTGGAGCGCACCGGCAACCTGATGGGCGATCTGAAGGCCACGATGGGGCCGGGGATCCTGGGATAAGGCACAGATCTCCTTTCGTAGGTGAATATAAAACTGTGCATTCCTCGCACAGTTGGGCGTTAGGCGGCTAATTTGGGGCAGAGCCACAACCCGGAGCCCCGGTCTGGCTGGAAGCAACGTTTTCATTGATCCAGGAAGGGGCATCCATGTCCGCAGACCGTATTCTCACCACCCACGTCGGCTCCCTGCCGCGCCCGAAAGAGCTCATCGAGGCCAACTACCAGCGCAGCAAGGGACAGATCGACGACGCGGAATTCAACCGCGTGCTGGAGGAATCGGCCCGTCGCGTCGTCGCCAAGCAGCTGGAAATCGGCATCGACGTCATCAACGAGGGCGAGTACGGCCACCTGATGAACGCCGAGATCGACTACGGCGCCTGGTGGTCCTATGTCTTCACCCGCCTGTCCGGCCTCGAGGTCATCGACGCCGAGCGCCACGCCGCGGCACTGGCGAAGCGGCCGACCGACAAGGTCGTGCTCTCCGAGTTCATGGCGCGCCGCGACTTCGAGGCCTTCCCGGCCGTCTACGCGGAATCCGACGCCGGCGAGAACTTCGACAAGGAGGAAGGCGACGTCACCGAATTCCCGGCCGTCACCGGGCCGATCGAATACATCGGCGCCGACGCCGTCGCCCGCGACACCGCCCTGCTGCGTGGCGGCCTCGACGCCGCCGGCGCAGACAACGCCGGTTTCCTCGCCGCCGTGTCCCCGGGCTCCGCGGTGCGGTTGACCAACGAATACTACGAGGACCAGGACGCCGCCGTGTTGGCCGCCGCCAAGCCAATGGGCCAGGAGTACAAGGCCATCACGGACGCCGGTTTCACCGTCCAGATCGACGCCCCGGATCTGGCCGAGAGCTGGGATCAGATCAACCCGGAACCGACGCTCGACGGCTACCTCGACTTCCTTAAGGTACGCATCGACGCCATCAACACCGCCATCGAAGGCCTGCCGCGCGAGCAGACCCTGCTGCACATCTGCTGGGGGTCCTGGCACGGACCGCACTCCACCGACGTCCCCTTCGCCGACATCGTCGACGTCATCCTCGAGGCCAAGGTCGGCGGACTGTCCTTCGAGTCCGCCGGCCCGCGCCACGCGCACGAGTGGCGCGTCTGGCAGAACCGCGAACTGCCGGAGGGCCTCAAGCTCTACCCGGGCGTGATCTCCCACAACACCAACGCCCTTGAGCACCCGCGCTTGGTCGCCGACCGCATCATCCGTTTCGCCGACCTCGTCGGCCCGGAGAACGTCGTCGCCTCCGCTGATTGTGGCCTGGGCGGGCGCATCCACCGCGACATCGCGTGGGCCAAGCTCGGCTCGCTTGCGGAGGGCGCGAAGATCGCCTCCAGCGAGTTGTTCTAATCTGTTACTCCATGAGTAACTTTCACCTCCGTGAGACCACAGAATCCGACCGCACTTACATCGCGCGGCTGAACTATCTGACGGATGTGTTCGGGGACGAGACGCTCGACCCCGGCCCGGGGTTCGAGGAAGACACCCGTTTCTACGTCGACGCCTGGCGCGCTGAGCGCGGAGGCGTCGTCGCCTTCGACCACCGCGGTGTCCCGGCTGGCGCCGCCTGGTTGAACTGGGGCAGTGCTGAGCACCACGGCTTTGGATTCACCCGCCCGGAGGTGCCCGAGGTGGCCATCGCCGTCGAAGGCCGCCAGCGACGCCGCGGACTGGGCGCCCGCCTGTTGCGCGCCGCCACCGCGTTGGCCCAGGATCTGGGGTCTCCGGCGATCTCCCTGTGCGTCGACGAGGCCAACTTGCGCGCGCACGCGCTGTACGTGCGGGAAGGGTTCGTGCAGGTCCGACACGACGTCGCCGAAGGATTTTATGTGTTGGAGAAACCGGCCGTGGTGACGGATGTGCCCCGCGGTGGGCTTGCTTAGTTGACAGTCTGGACGTCGCCGACAGCGCAGGTGGGGGAGCGGCTGCGGTAACACCACCCTAGGTGGCAGGGGAGCCACCGTGTCGTCAGCGAACAGAGTGGGACGAGGCCGATGAGAAAATTACAGATTGCCACTATTTATGTGGGCGGTTTTATCAGTCCTTTCTGGGGACAATCTTTAGCCGCAGTCTTGCCGGAGTTCGCCGACAGTTTCGGTATCACTCTCGACCAAGCAGCAGCAACGATGGCGTTTTTTCTTTTCCCTTTCGCCACCGTGATGTTGTTTTCCTCCCGACTGGTCCGCGCGATCCCGCCGCACCGCGTCGTGCTCACCGCTTATGCGGTCACCCTGATATTTACGTTCGTGTTGATTTTCACCCCGTGGTGGGGTCTGTTCGTGGTGGGATTTTTCGTCATTGGCGTGGCCAGCGCCTTCATCACCCCCGTGCTCCAGGTCATCCTCAAGGCCCTCATCCCGCCCGAGGAACTCGGTTCGGCACTAGGCATATACGCCACCATGCAGTCGCTGGGCCTGTTGTCTGGTCCGTTAATTTCCGGCGTCGCCAGTCTTGTCGACTGGCGGCTGACCTACAGCGTCATCGCAGTAGCGATCATATTCATCCTCTTGGTACGCGTGCCCAACGTCCCTGCCCCGGTTACCGAGCCGGAGTCCTCCTCCGGGCCTGTCAGGTGGATTCCGCTTTTTGTCTACATGGCCGGTGGGTTTGTCGTCGGGGCGGGCATCTTCGGACTGGGTTTCCTGATTGCGCTGCATGTCGAAGACCAGTTTTCCCTCGGGCCGGTGGGAAGAGGGCTGGTCGTGATGAGCGGCGGTGTGGCAGCACTTATTGCCTCCCGCAGAATCGGGATCGCCGCCGATCGGCATGGAGCACACTCCGTATTCGCGGTCAGCGCCTTAAGCGGAACGATCGCGCTTGCTGTGGTTCCCCTAGCGCCGACGGCCTGGCTGGTTGCCCTTGCCTGGGCGGCCGCGGTGCTGGCAGCCCAAGGTGTGCAGATGACCATTAATTTGCTGGTTCTGCGCAGTCCCAGGGGGTCTTCTCTTCTCTCCACGGTTCAAGCCTTCCGGTTTTATGGCTCCGGGTTCGCGCCCCTGATTTTCTTGCCCGTCTATCAGCTGCATTCAGGTTGGGCATTTTGGCTTCCCGCTCTTGCATTAGGCGGGGTGGTGCTCGCACACAAAGCGACCTCCAGCCACCGATAACATCGGGCCCCGAGGCCAGTCACCGGCAGTTATAGGTACACCACGCTAACGGACGTAACCGTAACCATTCAGAAAACTGCAGTACACAACAGTGGGGATATCAGCGAAATCGGCTCAAATGTGAACTTGGAACAGCACCTTATGGACGTCTGCCCCTACGCCACCGTGAAGCCCCGGGGCCGGGCAGACAGCATGGTCTGTTAGGATTTCTCGGGGATGAAACGACGGCAGCGGCGTGACCCCGTCGATCGGATCGTCTCGTACGGACATGAACACGAGGAAAGGACACGCATCCATGGCGAATCACATTCGTACCACCCACGTCGGCTCCCTGCCGCGTACCCCGGAACTGCTGGAGGCCAACAACAAGCGCGCAGAAGGCGCGATCAGCGAAGAGCAGTACTTCGAGATCCTGCAGTCTTCCGTCGACGAGGTGGTCAAGCGCCAGGTCGATCTGGGCATCGACATCGTCAATGAGGGCGAGTACGGGCACATCACCTCCGGCAAGATCGACTACGGCGCGTGGTGGAACTACTCCTTCTCCCGACTCGGCGGCCTGACCATGACGGACGAGGATCGCTGGGCGAACCAGGAAAAGGTCCGCTCCACCCCGGGCAACATCCAGTTGACCTCTTTCTCCGATCGCCGCGACCGCGAGCGTTTCCGCGCTGCCTACGAGGACCCGGAGTCCGGCATCTTCACCGGCCGCGCCGCCGTGGGCAACCCGAAGTTCACCGGCCCGATCACCTACATCGGCCAGGAGGAAGTGGAGACGGACGCGAAGCTGCTGCGTAACGCCGTCGACAAGTTCGGCCGTTCCGACGCCTTCATCGCCGCCCTGTCCCCGGGCTCCGCCGCGCGCCTGAAGAACGAGTACTACGACACCGACGAAGAAATCGTGCAGGCGTGCGCCGACGCGCTGTCCAACGAGTACAAGGCCATCGCCGACGCCGGCTTCACGGTCCAGCTCGACGCCCCGGACCTGGCCGAGGCCTGGGACCAGATCAACCCGGAGCCGACGCTGTCCGACTTCCAGGACTGGCTGAAGATCCGCGTCGACGCCATCAACTCCGCACTCGAGGGCATCCCGCGCGAGCAGTCCCGCCTGCACGTCTGCTGGGGATCCTGGCACGGCCCGCACACCACCGACATCCCGTTTGAGGACATCATCGACGTCGTCCTCGAGGCCAACGTCGGCGGCATCTCCTTCGAGGCGTCCTCGCCGCGCCACGGCCACGAGTGGCGCGTCTGGCAGGACCGGAAGCTGCCGGAGAACTTCCTGCTCTACCCGGGCGTGATCTCCCACAACACCAACGCCGTCGAGCACCCGCGTCTGGTGGCGGACCGCATCATCAAGTTCGCCGAGCAGGTCGGACCGGAGCACGTCGTCGCCTCCACTGACTGCGGCCTGGGCGGGCGTCTGCACGAGCAGATCGCATGGGCCAAGCTCGAGTCCCTGGTCGAAGGCGCGAAGATCGCCTCCGCCGAGCTGTTCTAAGCTCCCGCCGCCGCGCACCTCGCGGCATCGACACGCAGCGCCTCCCCGAATGTGGGGAGGCGCTGCGTCGTCATTGCCTCGGCAGCAAGCCGGCGAGCCGGGCGAGGCGCAGCCCCGTGTGCAGCTCGCGGCGCACCACCCCGTCGCTGAGATCGCCGTCGATGATCGCCCGCAGCTTGTCCAACCGGTAATACAACGTGGAGCGGTGGATGTGCAGCAACCGGGCGGTACGCTGCGCGTCGCCGCCGGCGTCCAGATAGGTCTCCAAAGTCGAGATCAACGCCGGGGAATCCACGGCGCCCACCAGGTCGCGGACGGCGGGCGGCAGGTCGTCGGCCGTGAAATCCTCCACCGGCAACCGTGCCAACGTCCCGTCCAGGCCCACCGACTCCCACGAGGTGACCACGTCATGGTCCGTGGGCGCCAGCCACGAGGCCCGCCAGGCCAGCCGGGCCCGGGCGAAGGAAAGGTGCATGTCCGTCAGCGCAGTCAGCGGCCCGATCCCGGCGCGCACTGGGCTCACCTGTGGGCTGCGCAGAATTCGGGCGAGTCGCTCGGCGACCACCGGGCGAGGGAACACGAGCACGCCCGTGTGATCGTCGAGGACGCCGCCGACCACCGTCGCGGTGGAGGTTTCCCGGACGAACCGGAGCGTGCGCGCCACCGCCTGCGAGGTCTTCTCGTGCTCCAGCCGCGTGGCAGACCGGGGATCCACGCCCAGGGTGACGGCGCAGTAGTGCGGTGAGGAGCTGAGTCGGCGTTCCGCGAGCAGGGCCTCGGCCGCCGCCGTACGGGTGGACGGGTCGTCCGTGACTAGGTCGCGGGTGAGCTCGTGGGAACGCGCCATCCTGCCAGTTTCTTCGCTGCGCCTGGCGAGCAGTAACTCGGCCACCTGCTCGGCGGCGGCTGTGAGGGTTTCCGGCAACGTCGCGTCTTCCGTGGTGTCGCCTACCGGGACGAGCAGGTGGCCGATGATGTGTTTCTGCGGGTCGAGCAACCGGACGAAAGCCGTGGGGCGCAGGCCGGGCGGGGTGTCCACGGAATAGGGCGCGGTCGCCGTGGCCGGAGCGGGCCAGGAATCGCTGTGGGTCAGCAGGTGGAACAACCGCGTGCGATCTTCCGGGGATTCGTGGATGGAGTACGCCACCACGTGCATGGATTCGTCGACGACGACGAGTCGGCGGTCGAGGACTTCCGATAAGTCCTGCAGCGTGTCGTCGAGTTCGGGAAACCGCTCCATGCTCACACACCCTATCCGACACAGTGTCGGAATAGGGGGTGTAAACGCCCCACATTCTGCCGGTGCGCAGCGTCCCGTCCCGCTCCTATGCTCGTCTCCAGTCACCGTCACCCAGCACCCTAAGGAAACGAACATGACCTCGACGTCCACCTCTCGAGCCGGCACCCGTATCGCGATCGTGGGGGCCGGCATCGGCGGGCTCACCCTCGCCGCCGAATTACGTCGTCGCGGCCTCGAGCCCCAGGTCTTCGACCAGGCGGCGGAGCTGCGGGAAGTGGGCGCGGCCGTGGCGCTGTCCGCCAACGCCACCCGCTTCCTGCGCGATCGCATCGACATCGGCGAGGAACTCGCCGTCAAGGCCGCCGACATCGACGGGCTGGTGCTTCGCGACGGCCGCGACGGCCGCGTCCTCAACCGGACGCTGTCCCGGCAGGAATACCACGAGCGCGCCGGGGCGCCCTACTACGGCGTCCACCGGGCGGATCTGCAGCAGATGCTGAAGCAAGCGGTGGGCGACGAGGCCCTACACCTGAACAAACGCTGCGTCCGCGTCGAGGAGGGGCGACAGTCCGCGATCCTGCATTTCGCCGACGGCGACAGCGTCGAGGCGGACCTGGTCATCGGCGCGGACGGCATCCGGTCCCGCCTGCGCCGGGAGCTTCTCGGCTACGACGACGTGCAGTTCTCCGGCTGCCACGGCTGGCGCGGGTTGGTCCCGCCAGAGCAGACGCCCTCGCTGCCCGATCCGGAGGCCATCCAATTCTGGATGGGCCCGCAGGGCCACCTGCTGCATTACCCGATCGGCAACGGCGAACAGAACTTCCTGCTGGTACGCCGCCACCAGGGCCCGTGGGCGGAGAAGTCCTGGGTCACGCCCGCCGAGGAGAACGAGCACCTGGCGGCGTTTTCCGACTGGGACACGGCCGTCGTCGAGATGATCAGCGCGGCACCGGCGGCAGAACGCTGGGGGCTGTTCCACCGCCCGCCGCTGCAAAAGTGGAGCCGCGGGCGCATCACACTGATCGGCGACGCCGCCCACGCGATGGTGCCGCACCACGGGCAGGGTGCGAACCAGTCCATCGAAGACGCCATCGTGCTCGCGGACTGCTTGATGGACGGACTCGAGCAGGGCACCGGCTGGGACCGCGCCCGTCAGCGCTACCAGGAGATCCGGGCCGAGCGCGTCCGGCGGGTGCAGATCACCTCGTTGGCCACCGCCGACGCCCTGCATCTGCCTGACGGTCCGCTCGCCGAGGAGCGCAACGCCCGCTTCGCCGCAGAAGATTTCTGGCAGCGCAGCCTGGCGTGGATCCACGAGCACGTCGCCGCCGACGCCCCGGCGCCGGTCAGCGTGTGACCGGACAGCGGAAGCCGCGTCTGCTCACTACCTGAAGGAGGAGCTGAGCTGGCTGGACCCCGGCAGGCTGGTGGGGGCGGGGGAGGGGTCCTCGTTCTCGGCCGGGGCGCCGTCGGTCACGGAACCGGTGATCTCGAAGATCGTGGTCGTGCCGGAAACCTCGTTGCCTACCGCCAGCAGGTTCTCACCGTTGGGGGAGTCGGCGGCCGGGATGAACACCAGTCCCTCCGGGCCGAGGTCGCCGGACTCCTGCCAGTTCTCCACGACATCTTCGGTCTTTTCGTCGAGCGCGGAGACGGAGAAGTCGCGGTTGTTGACGTAGGCGACGTACCGGGATTCCGCCGGGTCGGTGACGTCGTAGACCATCACTCCGCCGAGGCGCTCCAAGCCGATGAACGCGTAGGTGCGGTCATTGATCTCGCCCAGGGCCACGCCCTCCGGCTCCGGGCCCTTGTTGTCGGAACGCGAATCGAACCATCCCTCGTCGTGGCCGGCGTTGAACAGCAACTCACCGTCTTCGTGCAGGCGCGCTGTGATCTGCTCGAAATCGTCGGCGGAGTTGAAGAGCTCGTTGCCCTCGACGTCGAAGATGGAGAAGGAACGCGACCCGTAGGAGTACAGCTGCTCGAAGCAGGTGCCGTCCTCGTTGAGCCCGTCGGCCACCGTGATGCGCAGCCGCCCGGCGCCGAGATCATCTTGCAGCTCGTCGATCTGTCCCGCGGTCAGGCCCTGGTAGCCCTCGCACAGCCCCGGCAGCGCGTCGCCCTTGTAGTCGACCTCTTCCGGATCACCCAGGTGCTTGATGCGGGCTTCTTCCGAGTAGACGTCCCAGTCGCGGGCGTCGCCCTCGTTGGCCATGACCAGGTATCCGGCGCCGTCCGCGCCGTGGTACGCCTCGATGGCGTCCGGCTGGTGGATGCCCAACACCGGCCAATTCTCGATGTTCACGGCGCCCGTGTCCGCGCCGCCCGAGTCCTCGCCGCCGTCGCGGTCGGAGGCATCCAGCGCAACGACATTGTGGTCCTGGAAACCGAGCGGGAAGATCTCCTCCACGGTCGCGGACTCCAGGTCGACGACGGCCACGGCGTTGTTCTCCTGCAGCGTGGTGTAGAGCTTGCCGTCGATCTCGGTGATGTATTCCGGCTCGAGGTTCTCCGCCACGGTGGTCTCATACGGCTGGCCGTCGACCTCGGTGGGGCCGAAGATACGGATGTCCTCATGCAGCTCGCGCGGTCCGTCGGCGTTCCAGGCGCGGAAATCGGCGACGCGGACGTCGTCCTGGGTCGGGGCCGCCAGTTCCTCCGGCAGCGCCACGACGGAGACAGATCCCTCCGGGTCGACGGAGTAGTCCTCCGCCGGCTCGCCCTCGTTGGCGGAAAACGCGTAGCGGCCGTCGGCGGAGATGCCCACCATGTCCGGCAGGGCTCCGCCCAGCATGACCCGGCCGAGCTCGTCGCCGGTGTTGGCGTCGAAGAAGAGCATGGAGCCTTCGTCGGTCTTGTCCGCCGGTTCGACGTTGGCTACCGCCAGCCCGTCGGCGCGCACGGCGACGGAGTTGATGCCGTTGCCCTCGCCGGCCTGCACCTCACCCGCTAGCACCGGGGCAGTGGGGTTGGAGACATCGAGCAGGTCGATGTTGCCGGACTGCGCGTTGACCACCAGCAGCTGCCGGGTCTGCGGGTGATAGGTGACGATCTCGGCGGCGGACTCGTCGAATTGACCCGAGTCGTAGGAACCGATCGGGGCGATGGAAAAGGCGTCGGCGTCGACGGCGTCAAGGATCGGTTCCTCGACGATGAGGGCGGCGGCCGGGGCCGCGAGCGTCAGGCTGGTGGCCGCGGCGGCGCACAAGGCCACGGCGGAACGGCGGACAGACAAGATTTCAGTCTCCAACTCTGTGAAAGGCATGGCTTCCCGGTGCCAGGCGCCGGGGAATTCTGTAAGTCCCCTCATCAATAGCCGGGCAAGGTGAGGGGAGGGGAAAATCCCGGCCAGTGACAGGTGGCCGCCCCGTGAACAATGAATGAAGCAAGGCCACCGCCCGCGGAAAGTGGGCCTGGCTTGACGGCGGGGCAGGAGGGGGAGACTAGACTCTACGGGCATGACGACCACGACGCAGTCCCAGGAATTCGAGCCCGTGCACGCCTCCGACATTCAGGCCGCCCAGGCGCGAATTTCCACGGTGATTGCGCCGACCCCGTTGCAGTACTGTCCGCGGTTAAGCGACGAGACGGGCTACGAGGTCTACCTCAAGCGCGAGGACCTGCAGGACGTGCGCTCGTACAAGATCCGCGGCGCCTACTACGCGATCTCCAACTTGAACGAGCAGGAGCGGGCCGCCGGCGTAGTGGCCGCCTCCGCCGGCAACCACGCCCAGGGCGTCGCCTACGCCTGCCGCACCATGGGCATCCGCGGCAAGATCTTCGTGCCGAACAAGACCCCGAAGCAAAAACGCGACCGCATCGCCGTCCATGGCGGTGACATGGTCGAGGTCATCCTCACCGGCGCGACCTTCGACGAAGCCTCCGCGGCCGCCCGCGCCGAGGCGGAGGCCACCGGCGCCACCGTCATCGAGCCTTTCGACGCCCGGGACACCGTCATCGGGCAGGGCACCGTCGCCGCGGAGATCCTTTCCCAGCTCACGACGCTGGGCAAGAACCTCGACGCCATCTTCGTGCCCGTCGGCGGCGGCGGCCTGTTGTCCGGGGTGCTCAGTTACTTCGCCGACATGACGCCGCGCACCGCGGTCATCGGCGTCGAACCGGCCGGAGCGAAGTCGCTGGCCGCGGCGCTGGACAACCGTGGCCCAATCGCCTTGGAACAGGTGGACACCTTCGTCGACGGCGCCTCGGTGGGCAAGACCGGCCAGGCCACCTACCAGATCGTGGAGAGCAACCTCGGGCGCCTGCATCTGGTCGACGTCGACGAAGGCGCGGTCTGCACCGACATGCTGGACCTCTACCAGTCGGAAGGCATCATCGCCGAGCCCGCCGGCGCCCTGTCCGTCGCGGGACTGCGTGAGGTCAACCTCGAAGAAGGCGACGTGGTCGTGGCGATCATCTCCGGCGGCAACAACGACGTGCTGCGCTACGCGGAGATCATGGAGCGCTCCCTGGTCCACCGCGGGCTCAAGCACTATTTCCTGGTGAACTTCCCTCAGGAGCCCGGCCAGCTGCGGCACTTCCTCAACGACATCCTCGGCCCCGAGGACGACATCACCCTGTTTGAATACCTCAAGCGCAACAATCGAGAGACCGGCGCCGCGCTCGTCGGCATCGAGCTGGGCAGCGCCAGCGATCTCAGTGGGCTGCTCGCCCGGATGAACGAGTCCCGGATCGACTGCCGCCAGCTCGAGCCAGACACCCCGGAGTACGAGTACCTGGTGAGCAACTAGCTAGGAACGTTTGACCAGCGCGAACTCCCACGGCGCCAATTCGGTGGCCTCGTCGCCGACCTGCGGGTCGGTGAAGGAATACACCAGCTGTCCGCCGTAGGGCACGTGTGCGGTGCGTCCGGAGAGGTTTGCCAGCAGCAGGTGCTCGTCGTTGCCCATCGCCAACCAGGGCGCCATTTCGTCGCCCCCGCCGTCGACCGTCAGCTCGCGCAGGTCCGGGCGCGCCAGCTGCAGCTCCCGGCGCAACCGCAGCAGGGTGGTGTAGCCCTCCAGGATGCGTTGTTGGTCGGCGTCGAAGTTCCAATCTAGCTTCGCGGAGGAATACGTCGCCTCCGACGCCGGGTCCGGCACCTCGTGGTCATCCCACCCGGAGTGGGCGAACTCGCGGCGACGCCCCTCCCGGGTCGCCTCATTGAGGTGCTCGTCAGTGTGCGAGCAGAAGAAGGGGAAAGGCGTCGTCGCGCCGAACTCCTCGCCCATGAACAGCATCGGGGTAAAGGGCGAGCAGTAGATCACCGCCGCTTTGAGCACCTGCTGCTCCGGGCTCAGGTTCATCGACGGGCGATCGCCCGCCGCCCGGTTGCCGGTCTGATCGTGCGTGGTGGTGTAGGTGACCAGCTTCCAGGCGGGCACGTGCTCCTTGTTGATCTCCCGCCCGTGGGTGCGTCCCCGATAAGAGGAATAGGTGCCGGTGAAAAACCAGCCCTCCCGCAGGGCCTTGAGCAGCACCTCCAGGGAACCGAAGTCTTCGTAGTAGGCGTGGTCTTCCCCGGACACCAGCGTGTGCAACGCGTGGTGGATGTCGTCGACCCACTGGCCGTCCAGGCCGTAGCCACCGCCGGCGCGGTCGGTGAGTAGGCGTGGGTCGTTCAGGTCGGATTCCGCGATGAGCGTCTTCGGGATGCCGGTGCGGCCCTGGACATCGTCTGCGACCGCCCGCATCTGTTCCATGATCGAGTAGGCGCCGCGGTCGTCGTAAGAGTGCACCGCATCCAAGCGCAGCCCGTCGATGTGGAATTCGCCCAGCCATTGGCGCACGGAGTCGAGCACGTAGGCGCGCACTTCATCCGACTGGTGGTTGGACAGGTTCACCGTCTCGCCCCAGCCGGTGGAGCCGCCGGCAGTATAGGGCCCGTAGAGGCCGTTGTAGTTTCCGTCGGGGCCGAAGTGGTTGTACACCACGTCCAAGATGACGGCGATCCCGCGGTTGTGGCACGCGTCGACCAGTCGCTTCAGTCCCTCCGGCCCACCGTAGGAGTGCTGGACGGCGAGCCAATCCACCCCGTCGTAGCCCCAGTTGCGCTCCCCGCCGAAGGGATTGACCGGCATCAGCTCGAGGGCGGTGACACCCAGATCACTCAGATGGTCGAGCTTGTCGATGACCGCGTCGAAGGTCCCCTCCGGGGTGAAGGTGCCCACGTGCAGCTCGTAGATCACCATCGACTCCAACGTCCGCCCGGTCCAGGCCTCGTCGGTCCAGGCGAAGTCCTCGGTCACCACCTCGGAAAGCCCGTGAATGCCGTCGGGCTGGGCGCGGGTGCGCGGATCGGGGAACGTGGGGGACCACTCGCCGTCGATGAGCAGCTCGAAGCCATACCGCAGGCCGGGTTCTTTCGTGACCCCCGGCTCCGAGCACACCCACCAGTCACCGGCGCGCTTGGCCATCGGATACACCGCGGAGTCCTCCACGCCGACGCGCAGACGAACCTCCTCAGGGGCAGGCGCCCAAACGGCGAAGAAGTCGGATCCCGGGTAAGTCGCTGTGTCCATGCCCTCCAGGCTATGGATTTTTCCCCCGCCCTGCACGGGTAGGCTCAAAGGCGACATGCAATCCTCCTACCGCCTGCCCCGCGCCGACGTCACCACCGAGTACGAATGGGAGATCAAACGCTCCCGCTTCATCACCCACATCCGCCGCGTCCGCGACTCGGATGAGGCCCGCGACTTCATCCAGGAAATCAAGGCCCGCTACCCGGACGCCACCCACAACTGCAGCGCCTACCTCCACCACGTCGAGGGCTCTAACCCCGTGGAACGCTCCTCCGACGACGGGGAGCCCTCCGGCACCGCCGGCAAGCCCATGCTCGAACAGCTCAAAGGCTCCGGGATGCTCGATATCGCCGCCGTGGTCACCCGCTACTTCGGCGGCGTCAAACTCGGCGGCGGGGGACTGGTGCACGCCTACTCCAACTCCGTCGGTGACGCCCTCCCGCTGGTCGAACAGGTCACCCGCTCCCAAAAAGAGCTCCGCCAGGCCGACTTCCCCCACGCCGACGCCGGCCGGATCGAAGCCGAGCTGCGCGCCCGGGGAGTCGAGGTGGTCGACGTGTCCTATGGAGCCCACGCCACCTACACCCTCGCCGTCGACCCCGGCGGGGCGGAGGAACTAAATGACCTCCTCGCGACGTTGACACAAGGACAGACCTCCACCCGTGAAGCCGGAACCGCCTGGGTGGAAACCGCCGGAGACTAAGTAGGATTGACCCCATGACAATGCAGCCCCGCCCCAGCAACCCCATCGAGAAGCGCAAATCCGACGTGCGCAAATACACCCGCAACACCGCCCTGTGGGTCGGCGGCGGCCTCGTCGGCGGCCTGGGCATGTTCCTCATCTCCGGGTTCGGATCCACCTGGCTCGTCCTCGGCTTCATCATCGCCGTCGTCGGCGGCCTGATCAACGCCAACAAGGTGCGCAAGACCCTCAACGGCAAGGACTAGGAGCACGGGATGACCCAGCCGGACGGAACCCCTGTGCGCATCGACGTGTGGGTGTGGGCGGTCCGCCTCTTCAAGACCCGCGGCGCCGCCGCCGACGCCGTGCGCGCCGGGCACGTCAAACTCAACGGTGCGTCGGTGAAGCCGGCCACGCAGGTCGTGCCCGGCGACACCGTACGCATCTGGAAAGACCACCGCGAAATGACGCTCGAGGTGCTGGCCACCGTGCGCAAGCGCGTCGGCGCGCCCGTCGCGCGGCGCTGCTACGCGGATCACTCGCCGCCGCCTCCGCCGAAGGAAGTGCTGGCGTCCATGCCGGTGCGCGACCGCGGTGCCGGGCGGCCGACGAAGAAGGAACGCCGCGAGCTGGACCGTTTGCACGGGCGCCGGTGAGCGGAAAGTCATACTTGTACGAAAGCCCTAAAATCGGCGCCCCCCGCTGCTACATTTAAGTGAATCACATCACAATGAGCGGGAGGCTATAGTGTCTGGCACTGAAAATGCGGGCAAGGCTTATGACCTGGTTGTCGTGGGCGCCGGCTCCGGCCTATTCGGGGCCATCACCGCGGCACGGGCGGGACTGAAGGTCCTCGTGGTAGAAAAGAGTTCCTATCTGGGCGGATCCACGGCACTGTCCGGCGGCGGCATGTGGCTTCCGGGCAACGACGTCGCCGCCAAGGGAGGGGCGGCCGACGCCCCAGAAAGAGCCGAAGCCTATCTCGATGCCGTGGTCGGCGACACCGCGCCCCGTGAACTGCGGACCACATACATCAAGCACGCAGCCACCGTCGCCGAAGAGCTCAGTACAGCGACGCCCCTGCAGTTTCTGCACATGCGCAACTACGCCGACTATTTTTCTGACGTGGTCGGCGGCTCCGCGACGGGCCGCTCCATTGAACCTCGGCCCTTCGATCTCAACTCACTGGGCGAAGACGCCGCCATGGTGCGCCGCAGCGCGATGCAGGCGCCCGTCCCTATGCCCATCACCGGTAGCGACTACCGCTCGATGAACCTCATGCGTAGCCTGCCTGCCCAGGCAATGCCGCAGATCGTCAAACGCGTCGCCCAGGGCGTCGGCGGGAAGATGCTGGGCAAGAACATGGTTGCAGGAGGGACCGCCCTGGCTGCGGGACTCGTCGCCGGAGCACGCAAAGCAGGCGTGGAGATGTGGACAGACAGCCCCCTGTCCGACCTGATCGTCGACGACGGCCGCATCACCGGCGTCGTCGTGGACAGAAACGGGGAAGCGGTACGGGTCAACACGGCTGGCGGGGTGCTGCTGGCCGCCGGCGGTTTTGACCACAACCTGCAGCTGCGGCACAAGTACCAGTCCACCGCCTTGCGGAAAGGGTGGGCGTTCGGCAACCCCGCCAACACAGGCGATGTCCTGAACATAGCGCAGCAGGTCGGCGCCGCGACTTCTCTGCTGGATCAGGCATGGTGGTTCCCGGCAATCCCGCCCGCCGAGGAGGGCGCGGGGCCCTCCGTGCTCTTGGCCGAGCGTTCCTTGCCTGGCTCGATGATCGTCGACGCCACCGGCAATCGTTTCTTCAATGAGTCGGCGGACTACATGACCGCCGGAAAGATCATACTGGGCCAAGATGACGGACAAGCCCCGCACCTGCCTGCGTGGTTGATCTTCGACCGGCAGTACCGCAACAGCTATGTCTTCGGCGGGGGAGTGATGCCGGGCATGCCGCTCCCCAAGAGCTGGTACGACGGCGGCGTCGCCCACAAGGCCGCGAGCATCGAGGAACTGGCCGACGCCATCGGGGTGACGGGTCTGCCCGCAGGCGTGGAGCGCTTCAACTTGTTGGCGTCGCAAGGAAACGACGACGACTTCGGGCGCGGCCAATCCCACTACGACCGCTACTACGGGGACCCGACGAACACGCCCAACCCGAACCTGCGGCCGCTACGCAAGGGCCCCTTCTATGCGGTACAGGTCGTGCCGGGAGACCTCGGCACTTGTGGCGGGGTGGACGCCGACGAGCACGCCCGTGTCCTAGGAGAGGACGGCGCCCCGATCGAAGGCCTGTATGCCAGCGGAAACGTCTCGGCCAACGTCTTCGGCAAGTTCTATCCCGGCCCGGGCGCCACGATCGGGCAAGGTATGGTCTTTTCCTGGCTCGCCGCCCGGCACGTCACTGAACAGTTAGAGCAGCGGAAGAAGGCGCCAGTAAGCGCTACTTGAGCCGGAACATCCGGGACAGAAAATAGACGGCCGCCGCCCCGATCGCGGCGAGGGGAACGAACACCAGAATGATCGGCCAGCCGTGCAGCCATTCGCCGACCATGATGATCTGCACGCCGACGAAGGTCGCAGCCAGCCAGAGCATCATCTGCACGGCGTTGCGGTATTGTCGCAGTTTGTTGTCTTCGGTGATGGCGACCAGGTAGTTGAAGGTGTGTGGAAAGCGGGCCAAGACGATCAGGCCAATGGCCACGACACCCAGGACAGCCACCGTCACGCGGGCCTCTGTGACGGAACCGGTGCGGGAGACTTCCCCGTCGAAGGAGTATTGCATCGGCAGTTCGCTTGCTAGGCCGAGGGATCCCACCAGGAAATAAAGGGGCACGAGCACCGCGGCGACCACGGTGCCGGCCCGCAGCGCCCGGTGGACGGGATCCAAGGTGATGTTCATGGCTGCACCTTCGTTGACAGGGTCGCGACGAGGGCGTGGGCGTGCTCCGGCGAGGACATGCCAAGACGAATCACGGAGCCGTCGAGAAGATAGACGGCCAGGCAGGTCGTCGAGTGCCCGGCGTCGACGAAGATCTCACCGTCGCGCCGCAGGGAGCCGCGGTTACCCCACTCCCTGCCGAGGGGTGCGATGGGCTCGACGGCGACGGTCTGGATCTGCTCGAAACGCACGCGGGTGCCCCAGAGAGGGAAAAGACGCAGATGGATAACCCCGCCACGTATGGACACCGTCGTGCCGGCTTTCCAGTACGCGGCGACGAACCCCACGCCGAGCAGCATGACGAGAAACGCCGACGTCGGGCTGACGAGGCCAGCCGCAGCGGCCCACCCTAAAAACGCCAGCGGCACGAGCACCAACATGGTCACCGCCCACCGGTAGGAGGGCGGGATCCGGTTGCCGTAGGTCGTGTCCACACCGGTCAGCTTAATCCCTGCGCAGGAGGCTACTGCTCCTCGGCGAGGATCTCGCGCACGCGTGGGATGACTTGCTCGCCGATCAGGCGGATCGACTCCATGGAGTACTCGTGCGGGATCGGGCCGTTGGAGTACTTGAACACGAAACGGTCCAGACCGAGCTGCCGGATGGAACGGGCGGTTTTCTGGGCGACGGTCTCCACCGAACCCAGGTGCATGGCTCCGCGGTCCACCTCATGCAGGAACTTGTGTTTGGTCGGCGCCGGCCAGCCGCGGTCCTTGCCGACGAGCCGCTGCACCGCGTCCCAGTACGGGTACATCTTTTCTTGGGCCTCCTCGTCGGTTTCTGCGACGAAGCCGTAGAAGTGGGCGCCCACGGGCAGTCGTTCGTTGCCGAGCTGCTCATTCGCGCGTTCGTAGAGGTCGACGAAGGGGCGGAAGCGGCGCGGGGCGCCGCCGATGATGGCCAGCATCAGCGGCATCTTGTGCCGGGCGGCACGCACCACGGACTCCGGGGATCCGCCGACCGCCACCCAGGCTTTCAGCGGGGTTTCGGTCGGCGGGTAGAGCTTTTGGTCCTTCAGTCCCGCGCGCGTGGAGCCGGACCAGGTGACAGATCCCCCGGTGCGGTCGGCTTCGAGGATGTGTGCCATGAGGTCGAGTTTCTCCTCGAAGAGCGCCTCGTAGTCGCGCAGGTCGTAGCCGAAGAGCGGGAAGGACTCGGTGAAGGAACCGCGCCCCAGGGTCATTTCCGCGCGCCCGTTCGACAGCGCCTGCAGGGAGGAGAAACGTTCGAAGACGCGGACCGGGTCGTCGGAGGACAACACGATGACAGAGGTCGTGAGCTTGATGTTGTCGGTGCGGGCCGCGATGTTGGCCAGCAGCATGTCGGGCGAGGGCACGGCGTAGTCCTCGCGGTGGTGTTCGCCGATGCCGAAGACGTCGATGCCGACCTCGTCGGCGAGCACCGCTTCGTCGACGACGTTGCGGATGACCTGGCCGTGGGGCAGCAGGTTGCCGTCGGTATCGGATTGGACGTCGCCGAAGGTGTCGAGGCCGAATTCAATGGCGTGCGGGTCGATGAGCTGGGTCATGGGTTTTCTCCTGAAGTTTGTGGATCGTCTATAAAATGAGGATACGTCAACAATGTGTGTCGGTGGGTCGAGGGGTCACGCTGGGCGCCCGAGGATCTCGCGCACCAGCGGGATGACATCTTCGCCGTAGAGACGGATGCTCTCCAGGGCGTGCTCGTGTGGGGCCGGACCGTTGGAGTACTTCAACACGAACCGGTCCAGGTTCAGGTTCTTTACTGTCCGGGCGATTTTCTTCGCCACGGTCTCCGGCGAGCCGGCGTACAAGGAGCCGTGGTCGAGCTCCATGTTGAACTGCCCGTTGGTCGGCGCCGGCCAGCCGCGTTCGGCGCCGGTGTGTCGTTGCTGTGTCTTCCAGTCCTCGAAGATCCGCTCGCGGGCCTCCGCGTCCGTCGCCGCGACCAGCCCGGGGGAGTGCACGCTGACCGGGCCCCGCGGGTGTCCCAGCTGTTCGTTGGCGCGGTGATAAAGGTCGGCGTAGGTCTTGAAGTACATGGGGTTGCCGCCGATGACGGCGATCGCGAGGCCGAAGCGCTGTCGGGCCGCGCGCAGCGCCGACTTGGGGTTGCCGCCGACGGCCACTCAGGCGGACAGAGGGGCGGCGGTCGGCGGGTGCAGGCGTTGTTCGCTTATCGACGCCCGCGTGCTCCCCTCCCAGCTCACCGCCGCATCGTCGCGGTCGGCGTCAAGGACCGCGCGCAATAGGTCGAGCTTCTCCTCGAAGAGCACCTCGTAGTCGCTCAGGTCGTAACCGAACAGGGAAAAAGACTCGGTGAAGGAGCCGCGTCCCACGGTCAACTCCGCCCGGCCCCGCGAGATGGCGTGCAGCGTGGAGAAGCGTTCAAAGACGCGCACCGGATCATCCGAGGACAGCACGACCACCGAGGAGCCGAGCCGGATGCGTTTGGTGCGGGAGGCGATCGCCGCCAGGACGACGTCCGGGGCGGAGACCGCGTAGTCGGGGCGGTGATGTTCGCCGACGCCGAAGAAGTCCACGTCGACCCCCTCGGCGAGCACCGCCTCCTCGATGACGTTGCGGATGACCTGATCCGCCGGCAGCAGGTCCCCGGCCGGGGAGCGGGTGAGGTCGCCGAAGGTGTCGAGGCCGAAGCTGACGGGGCCGGCCGATTTATGTGTCATATCAACAACAGCGCGCCCGGGCGCCGTTTTATTCCCCGACCTCCGGCATGACCCCCGCCTGGCGCAGCGCCTTCAGCCGCGCCGCCAACCGCCGCGGCCGCTGTCCTGCGCGGGTGCCGGTGTCACCGGTGCGCTCCACGTGCAGCTCACCGAAGCGGCGCAGCAGGAGATCGTCGATGAGCCTGACCTGACCGGGGCGGAAACGGTAGGTCAACGCCTTGTTCAACGCGGCGATGTCGTCGTCGTCGAGCAGCTCCGTCAACTGCGCCACCGTCGTGACGCCGTTGGCGGTCAGCAGCTCCTCCAGCCACGGGTAGTGCTCGGAGCGTGACGGCGGGAACCGGTTGCCCACCAACACCGCCAGGATGCCGGGCAGGGTCTCCGCCGACAGCGTCACGTCCCCGGGGCCGTCGCCGCTGCCTTTGGGGCTTTTCAACGCGGCGATCTGGTCGAATTGCTGGTCCGCCAGCTCAATCAACCCCGCAGCCAAGGTGAAGGCGCGGTCGACCTGCGGATCCAGCGGCGTAGAGCCGCGCTTGTAGCGGATGTCGTGCTCGAACTCGGCCCACGCGTGCTGCAGCACGGTGCGCACCTGCACCTCGAAGTGCAGGCCCGCGTATTCGGCCAGGTCCTCGAAATCGTCTGTGACTTCCAGCACCAGGTGGTGCGAGCCATACCCGAAGCCGCCGGCGATGCGGGTTTCCGCGGCCTTGTCCACACTGCGCAGAACAGAGAAAGACTCCCCTAAGGCGTCCAGCGTCACCGGAATCTCGGTGGAGTGGAACACGGTGACCCGCACGCCGATGATGTCGTGGATGTCGGCCAGCGGGTTCGGGTACACCAGGGAGCCGTCGGACCGCTTTTTGCGGGCCTTGGCCTTCAATGAGCGCCATGACTTGGCCCGGGCGGAGACGCGGTCGAAAGTGACGCCGGCGTCGGAGAGGAGGTCCTCGATGGCGTCGGCGAAATCTTGCGCGGCAGTCGGATGGGCGCGCAACCACTCGTGGTAGCGGCTGCCCAGCAGACTGATGGACTGGGTGGCGTCAGAGGTTGGTTCGGGCATCGCCCCTCAATTTACCCTCACCGGGGGGTTAGACGTAGGACGCCTCAATCCGGTCAGAGACCAGCAAAGCAGTGGGGAAGAGATTGAACACCTCAGCGACCGGGACGGTGCCCTCGAAGCTCTGGCCGGTCAACCGGTCGGTCCAGGTGCCCTCCGGCAGGGTCAGCGTGGTGTCCAGCCACCCGCCACGGCCGGCCAACTTGAGCGGACGGCGCGTCGCCAAGGCGATGACCGCAAGTCCGTCGGTGCTGGGGGAATCCGCGAAACCACGGGCCAAGCCGATCAGGTAACGGTCCGAGGGGCCCTCGGCGGACACGGCCTGGTGGGTGCCGTCGATGAACAGCCCGCTGAGTAACCTGCGCGTCTTCAGCGCCTCGTGCACCACGTGCTGCTTCACCCGGTCCGGATTCGCTTCAATGTGCAGGTAGGGGCGCTGCTCCAAGGCTGATTCCCCGGCTTCTTCGGCCGCGGCGCGGGCGGCGTCGGCCTCCGCCTGCCAGTCCACCCCCTCGCACAGTTGCTCCAGCGACTGACTGCGGGCGGTGTAGTCGACGAAACGGCGGTTGTCCGGGTCAACCAGGGAGTCATCGAAAAACTCCTGCCCCTGGTACGTGTCCGGCACGCCGGGGCCGATCAGCTGCAGCATCTTGCGGCCCAAAGACACGGTCAACGCGCCGCGATGCAGCGGCTGAATGAAGGAAGTGATCATGGAGGCCACCGGCCCGTCGATCAACGCGTCGATCCAGTCGATCACGGAACGTTCGAATGCGTCGTCCGGATCGAACCAGGTGGTGCGCAGGCTGGCTTCGCGCACGGCCTTGATGGCGTAGTCGTGGATGCGCTGACGCAGGGCGTCGGACACCTGCCCGTCGACGGGCCACACGCCGATGATGTTCTGAAAGAGGAAGAGCCCGGTCGCGGAGTCCGGGGCCGGCACCTGGGCGATGACCCGGCGCACCAGCTCCGCGAAGTCCTGCGGCGCCTCCGTGAGCTCGATGATGCGGGCGCGGACGTCCTCGGACCGCTTCGCGTCGTGGGTGGACAGAGTCGTCATCGCCTGCGGCCACAGGTTGGCGCGCTCCTGCTGCAACAAGTGGAATTCCGCGGCGGAGACGCCGAAGCTGCCCGGAGCGCCGCCGACCTCCTGGAGCGCCACCAGACGGGTGGCACGGTAGAAGGTGGTGTCCTCGACGCCCTTGGCCATGACGGCGCCGCACACCTGGGCGAAGCGGACTTTGGCCTCGCCGTTGGCCAGCAACGCCGCGGAGATCAGGTCGAGGGCGTCGCTGCGGGAGGGAAAGCGCCTGCCCATCTCGGCGATGACGGAGGCGGTCACCCGCGACAAGGAGATGTAGTCGGCGCGGTAGACGGGGATGGCGGCGACGAGTTCGACGATGGTGAGCTTGAGTTGCTCCTCGGTCACGAAGCGACCGGCGGTGGAGAAGTTGTCGCGGCGGATGGCGCGGGCGAGGCGGCGGACTTCGGCGTCGAGTTCGGTGGCGGCGACTTGGCGTTTGAGTTGTTGTTCCGCGGCGTCGACGGTGGTGTGGTCCCAGGTGGAGCCGGTCAGCTGCAAAGAAAGCATGCTCATGGTGTCTTCGGCGCCGCGGTTGATGAACACGCCGTCGAGTTCACGCAGCGCGTCGTAGCCGGTGGTGCCGTCGACCGCCAGGCGCGGGTCCAGCGGCTCGGTTTCTCCGAGGATCTTCTCGACGAGCAGCCAGCGGTCGGGGCCGACGAGGTTGCGCAGCCGGTTGAGGTATTCAAAGGGGTCGGACAACCCGTCCGGGTGGTCGACGCGGACGCCGTCGATGAGGTCTTCGGCGATCAGTTGGCGCAGCACCCGGTGGGTGTGCTCGAACACGAGGGGATCTTCCTGACGGACGCCGGCGAGTTCGTTGACGGAGAAGAAGCGGCGGTAGGAGATGACGCCGTCGCGCCAGTACATGAGCTTGTAGCTTTGTTTGCGGTAGACCTCGACGGGGTCGTCGTCGACCCCGTCGCAGGTGCCGTCGGCCACAGGGTAGTAGTTGTCGTAGTAGGCGATGACCGTTTCGTCGACGTCTTCGTCGTGGAGCAGTTCGAGTTTGTCCTCGTCGTCGGGTTCGCCGAAGACGGGGATGCCGAGTTTTCCGCCCGCGCCGTTGTCCTCGTGCCAGTCGATGTCGAAGTAATTTTCGTACTCCGACTCCTGCCCGTTTTTCAGGACGTCCCACCACCACTTGTTGAGTTTGGGCACGGCGACGCTCATGTGGTTGGGGACGATGTCGACGACCAAGCCGAGACCGGCTTCGTGGGCGGCGGCGGCCAGGGCGCGGAAGCCGTCGATGCCGCCGAGTTCCGGGTTGACTTCGGTGGGATCGATGACGTCGTAGCCGTGGTTGGAGTCGGGGATCGCCGTCAGGATGGGCGAGAGGTACAGGTGGCTGACGCCGAGGTCGCGCAAGTAGGGAACCAGTTCGGCGGCTTTGTCGAAGCCGAAGGACCGGCCACCGGGGTCCGCCTTGGGGCCGCGGAGTTGCAGGCGGTAGGTGGCGGTGATGGGGCGACGCATAAAGAATCCTCCGAGTGGGTCGACGAGCACTTTTCCACCCCACCCTATTGAATTTGGCGTTTTGGGGGCCGATAAAAGGCGACCACCAGTAAATATTTATCTTTTCTAATGGGATTCGGCAGGAAATCCCCGCTGCCAGACAAGGGGACGCGGTGACAGCCAGGATTCTCGGCCGGCGGATGAGGCAGGCGGCGAAGGGAGATCGGGGAAAGCGAGCAGGGTGTGGCTGTCCGGGAGGAGATACACCGGCTGCGGGGTGGCCAGCAGGGCGCTGAGATGTTCGTTGAGCAGGCGGAAGGGGTGCGGGTGTGCCAGCCAGGCGGAGGCGGGCGCCGCATCCGTGCGGATCTGTAGTCCGCCGCCCTGGACAGGGCGGGTCCAGAAGCGGGTGCCGTGGAGGGTCTGCGCGGCGGCGATCAGCTGGTGGGCGGACTCGTCCCACGCCTGCCTGATGCGTAGGCCGCGCCGGGCCAGGGCGTCTTCGCTCTGCGCGTGGCCGTCCACCTCCACGACGGCGGTCAACGTGCCCGACAGGGCGATGGCGGCGGTGCGCCCGGGACGGTTCAGGTGTTCTCGCCGACGCACGGCGGGCAACAGCACAGGAAGCGGCGGGTCAGCGGGACGGGGTGGGGCGGTCAGCGTGGCGATCATGCGGGGCGGGTCCTTCCTCGACGGTGTCGATGCGGTCTCACTTCCTTAGACTGCGCGGCGCCGTCGTCCGGTTCCGCAGACCCCTAAAGACAGACCACGGGGCGCGGAGGTGAGGTTCACCTCCGCGCCCTGTGGGTCGCGTCGTCACGTGTAGCCGTGCGGTTAGCCGATGCGCTGGCGAACCACCGGCTGCTTCTGCTCGGTCGCGGCGAACGCGGACTGTGCGTCGGCCGGAGTGTCCTGGGAGTCGGCGATCTTCTGCTTGAGCTCCAGGTTGGCCTCCTCCACCCGCTGGTAGTCGCGGGGCGAGATGATGCAGACCGCGATCAGGCTGATGACGGCGGTGGTGATGAAGAACCAGGCCGGGGAGCTGATGTTGCCGGTGCCCGAGATCAGGGCGGAGGCGATCAGTGGGGCAGAGCCGCCGAAGACGGCGATCGGAATGTTGTAGGCCAGGGAAATGCCGCTGGCGCGAACGTTGGTCGGGAAGAGGTCGCTCATCACCGCGTACGGGGTGGAGGCGTACAGGCCCAGGCTGGCCGCGCAGGCCATCAGCGGCCAGAAGAACTCGGCCGGGGTGGCGCCCGGGGCGCTGAAGAAGAACCAGGCGAAGGAAACGATCGCCATGATGGAGGTGGCGATGAGGAAGTTCTTGCGGCCGAAACGGTCAGTGAACATTCCGCCCAGCGGCATGAGCACGGCGGCGGTGCCGGCGGCGATCATGACGAACCAGAAGCGGGTCGTGTTGTCGAATCCGAGGATGGTGGTCAGATAGGTCGAGACGTAGGTCAAGACCATGTAAAACAGGGAAGCCAGCAGGGTGATGCAGCCGGCGACCAGCAGCAGCGACCGCTTCCAGGACATCAAGGCCTTGAGCGGCTGCTTCTCCGTGTGGCCGGAGTGCGCCAGCGCCTTGAACTCGGGGCTGTCCTCGAGCTTGGAGCGGATGTAGGCGGCGATCAGCCCGAGCGGGCCGGCGATCAGGAACGGGATGCGCCATCCCCACTCCTGCATGAATTCGGTGCCGAAGACGGCGGTCATGCCGTTGGCGACGATGCTGCCGACCATCAGGCCCAGGACCGCGGTCATCATCAGCAGGCTGGTGGAAAAGCCGCGGCGCTTCGGACCGGCGTACTCGGCGATGAAGGTGGTCACGGTGCCGATTTCACCGCCGGCGGACAGCCCCTGCACGCAGCGGGCGAAGATCAGCAGGGCCGGCGCGAGGAAGCCGACCGTCTCGTACGTCGGAAGCAGGCCGATGGTGAAAGTGGAGCCGGCCATGAGGAACATGACCAAGGCCATGGTGCGCTGGCGGCCGATGCGATCCCCCAGCGGGCCGAAAACCAGCCCGCCCAGCGGCCGGACGAAGAAGCTGAGGGCGAAGGTGGCGAAGCTGCTGATCAGCGCGACGGTCGGGGAGGCCGAGGAGAAGAAAGCCTGGCCCATGTACACGGCGAGGAAGCCGTAGATTCCGTAGTCGTACCACTCGATGAGGTGTCCGGAGGTGGCGCCGACGAATGCTTTACGACGCCCGCGGGCGCTGATCCCGGCTGGAGGAGAGGACTTGGTGACGGTCATGAAGGCTTCCTTTTGCTCGAACGGGGTGGGTGCGTGACTTCCTCATCACCAGGGACCGTGGCCCGCAGTGCGTTTTGGATACGAGAAGTCTGCAACGTGACCTACACCACAAACAATGTGTAATACCATGAGTTCACGACCGCCCAATTGGAGAAACCCACAATGGAAAAACTCACGTCCGCCACCTCTGACACGACCCTGACCGACCTCGCCAGACTGCTGGAGGAAGAAGCCCACGATCTCTCAGAAGAGGCCATGAACAGGGTGTTCGCGGAAGTGCCGGAATACGCGAACATCGCCCCGGACGACTTACGCCTCTCCGCTCTGACCAACACCCGGCGCGGGGTCGATTGCCTCACTCACCGCAAAATCCGGAACCCCGACGACGCCACCGAACCGCAGCGCATCACCCGCAAACGCATTTCCCAGGGGTTGGCGATCGAATCCATCATCCGGGCTTACCGCCTCACCCTCACGGTCGTGCACGACCGTTTCGTCCAATTGGCGATGGACTCGGACCTTAAGACCCGCGACACGCTGCTCGGCTCCACGCTGCTGTGGCGGCTCGGCGACTGGTTCATCGACCGGGCGGTACGCGCTTACTGCACGTCGGCCGTCACGGAGGAGGTGCGCCGCCAGATCGAAAAAGTGGAGTTGCTGCGCGCCTTGCGCGCCGGGACCCAGGATGCGGAGACGTGGCGGCTCCGCGCCGTCGGGCTGGGGCTGTCGCCGGTCGCCGCCTACCGGGTGCTGATCACCTCCACGGAGGCAAAGCCCCGGTGGGTGGAGTTGGTGGAGAAGTCCTGTTCGCTGCCGCAGGCCAGGGCGGTCGCCGCGGACCTGGGCGATGTGGCCGTCGCGCTGGTCGCAGAGAAGCCCCCCGGGGTCAGGGAGTCGCTCGCGGAGCACCCGGTGGCGGCCGGGCCCGCCCGCATGCTTGCCGACGCCCGCGAGTCTTGTCGCTCGGCGGAGGCGGCCTTCCAGGCGATGCCGCCGGATGTGGCGGGGTGGTGGGACGTGGGCGCGCTCAGCTGGCGCATCGCCGTCCGCGGTTCCGCCGCCATGGCGGAGCTGGTCGCAGCCAAATACACCGCTCCCCTCGAGGAGGAGGGCGAGTTCGGAGAGGTGCTCATGGAATCGGTGTCGGTGTTCATCGATCACCGTCGCGTCCTGCGCAAGGCGGCGGCGGAATTATTCGTGCACGAAAACACCCTGCGTCACCGGCTGCAGCGCTTCGAGCAGGTCACCGGCTCCCGGCTCTCGGAAGCCGACACCTTGATCGAGGTCAGTTGGCTGCGGCACCTGCGGGTGCTCGGGCTGGCTTAGAACGGGGGCTGTTCGTTGAGCCCCAACGCGTCGTAGAGCTTCTCGGCGGGCCAGATCTGGATCCCCTGGCCCTTGTCGTTGAGTTCCTCGGCGCGCTTTTCCTTGCTTGTTTTTGTCGCCCACGTGCCGGTGACCAGGACCGTCGTCTTCTTCGTCACGTTCTTGCCCACCTGGCCGCCGTGCTCGGCGATGCCCGCCCAGAGACGTCCCTTGTCATAGGGGTCGAAATCGCCGGTCAGGGTGACGTTCTGGCCGTGCAGTGGATGATCAGGGTCGGCGGCGGCGTTCGGCTCGGGGATCTCGTCCGGAGTCGCGACCGACTGCCACGGCGCCGGGCCGCGGCGACGCCCGCCCCCGGACTCGGTGCTGACCTGCTCTTCCGTCACTGTGACCTCGTCGGCCGCGGCCTTCGTGCGGTCCGTGTCCCGGAAGTCGGTCCCGGCTCCGCCGACCACCGTCGCGGAGCTCGCCCCCGCGGCCTGGAGGCTACGGGCGGCGCCGGAGCGGTCGCGGAGCACCGGGATGACTTTCTCGGCGGTGATCTCGCCGAGGGTGAAACCGCAGGAGTGCAGAAATTCCATCAGCGTGCCGGAAAAACCGTGCGTGCGGGCCAGGGCGACGGTGATCTCGCCGCAGGCGCGGGCGTCGGCCAACGCGTCGTGGTGGGAGGTCAGGTCCACCCCGAAGTGCTCGGCGACGGTGGGCAGCTTGTTGTTGGCCACCGCCAGCTTGCTGTGTCGCGCCAACGTCAACGAACAGCCGAAGTCCGCGGGGGCGATGGTGACCTCGGAAGCGACGGCGGCGCGGCGCAGCGCGGTGGCGTCGAACTGGGCGTTGTGGGCGACGAACGGCAGCCCGTCCAGGAAATCCACGACCTCCGCCATGATTTCACCGATGCGGGGGCGTCCCGCGACGTCGTCGGCGGTGATGCCGTGGACGTTGATGTTGGCGGGGGAGAAATCGTCCAGGCCGGCCGGCGGGCGGCACAGCCAGGACGCGGAGTCAGCCTCGACGCCGTCGATGTAGCGGACCACGCCGACCTGGCAGATCGAGCCGAAGTCCGAGTTGGCGGTCTCCACGTCGAGCGCGACGAAGTTCAGGCCCGGGATGCCCGACTCTGCGGGGTCGTCGCCGCGCAGCGCGGCTTCGACGTCGGTGACGAAGCGTCGGAGGCTCTCCTCCTGGTGGGGGGAAAACCGCACCCGGACCCCCGCCCCGGACAACTCCACCCAGCCAGGCTCGTAGCGGGTGGGGGACTGGGTGGTGACGCCGGTGATGTCGGCCACCTCCACGGACTCGACCGCGCCGGCGGTGACGTCCTCGCCCTCGACGGCGTGTCCGCGTAGGGCGGCCGACAGGCCGGACCGGTGGATGGTCACGGCCGTGTCGGACACGGTCAGAGTTGCTCCGTGAGCGGCGATCACTTCAGCCTCAACTTTCCTCGCATGGTGGGCCGTGCTGCGGCCCGTGGAACCACCTCAGTCTACTGCTGCGGGTCGTCCTCCCCGTCATCCTCTCCGTTCTGCAGGAGGTCGGGGTTGCCCTGGTATCCCAGGCCCGGGGTGAGTTCGGTTTCGCGTTCGACTTCCATCGGCTCCGAGTTCTCGGTGCCCTCGTCCTCCTCGGGGGCCTGGGCCTGCGCCCGCTCGGCGCCGCCGGTGTCGATCTTGTTGTCCTTGTAGGATTCCTCGACCAACTTGACGCTCTCGCCGTCGTTCTCGTCGTCGTAGACGGGTTTTTCAACCTGCTTGAGCACCGCAGTGGAGCGGGCGTGGACCGTGATCGTGCCCTCGGCTTCGATGATCGCGGATTCCTCCGGGTAGCCGGAGGCCTCGGTGGTGTCGACGACCAGCTGCCACTTCGCGCCCAGGAAGCGGGGCGGGAGAGTGAACTCGATGTCTTCGTGGTGGGCGTTGAACATCAGGATGAACGAGTCGTCCGTGATCGGCTGCCCGCGGCGGTCCGGCTCGGTGATGGCGTCGCCGTTGAGGTAGACCATCAAGGCCTTGCCGAAAGCGAAGTCCCAGTCGTCCTGGGTCATCAACGTGCCCTCCGGGACGAGCCACGCGATGTCGCGGTCGCGCACGTCAGAGCCCAGCGGGCCGCCGGCCAGGAAACGACGGCGGCGGAAGACCGGATGACGGCGGCGGATGTCGATCAACCGCCTGGTGAACTCGTGCAGCGACGCGTTTTCCTCGAGCTGCTTCCAATCCATCCACGCCAGTTCGTTGTCTTGGCAGTAGACGTTGTTGTTGCCGTTTTGCGTGCGCCCCAACTCGTCGCCGTGGCTGAGCATCGGGGTGCCCAGCGACAACAGCAGCGTGGTCAGGAAGTTACGGCGTTGCCGGCCACGCAGCGCCAGAATCTCCGGGTCGTCGGTCGGTCCTTCCACCCCGTGGTTCCAGGAACGGTTGAAGGACTCGCCGTCGTTGTTGTCCTCGCCGTTGGCCATGTTGTGCTTCTCGTTGTAGCTGACCAGGTCGTTGAGCGTGAAGCCGTCATGGGCGGTGATGAAGTTGATCGAGGCGGTGGGGCGGCGGTCGTTGTTGGCGTACAAGTCCGAGGAGCCCGTCAGCCGGGAGGCGAATTCGCCGAGGGTGGACGGCTCGCCGCGCCAGAAATCGCGGACGGTGTCGCGGTACTTGCCGTTCCATTCCGTCCACAGGGGCGGGAAGTTGCCCACCTGGTAGCCGTTGTGCCCGACGTCCCACGGCTCCGCGATGAGTTTGACCTGTGACACGATCGGGTCCTGCTGGACCAGGTCGAAGAAGGTGGCCAGCCGGTCGACGTCGTTGAACTCACGCGCCAGGGTGGAGGCCAGGTCGAAGCGGAACCCGTCGACGCGCATCTCGGTGACCCAGTAGCGCAGCGAGTCGAGGATCAACTGCAGGGAGTGCGGGTCGCGCACATTCAGGGAGTTGCCGGTGCCCGTGTAGTCCATGTAATGGAACTTGTCGCCGTCGACGAGCCGGTAGTACGCCTCGTTGTCGATGCCGCGGAAACAGATCGTCGGGCCGAGGTGGTTGCCTTCGGCGGTGTGGTTGTACACCACGTCCAGGATGACCTCCATCCCGGCCTCATGGAAAGCACGCACCATGCCCTTGAACTCGGCGACGGACGAACCCGGGGTCTGGGCGGCGCTGTAGTCGTGCTGGGGGGCGAAGAACCCGAAGGTATTGTATCCCCAGTAGTTGCGCAGGCCGAGATCGCGCAGGCGGTCGTCCTGCAGGAATTGATGCACCGGCAGCAGCTCGATGGCCGTGACGCCCAAGTCCTTGAGGTAGTCGATGATCGACGGATGCGCCAGGCCCGCGTAGGTGCCCCGCAAGTTTTCCGGCACGTCCGGGTGCGTCATGGTCATGCCCTTGACGTGCGCCTCGTAGATGACGGTCTCGTTGTACGGGATGTTCGGGGAGCGGTCGTCGCCCCAGTCGAAAAACGGGTTGATCACCACCGAGGTCATCGTGTGGCCGAGGCTGTCCTCCTCGTTGCGGCCCGACCCGGGCTCATCGGCGAAGATGTCGTAGGAGAACAGGGACGGGTGGCCGTCGAATTCACCGTCGAAGGCGCGGGCGTACGGATCCACCAGCAGCTTGTTCGGATCGCAGCGCTTGCCGTCGGCCGGGTCGTAGGGGCCGTGGACGCGGTAACCGTAACGCTGGCCGGGCTGGACGCCGGGAAGGTAGCAGTGCCAGATGTAGGCGTCGACCTCTTCGAGGTTGATGCGCTGCTCAGCGCCGTCGTCGTCGATCAGGCACAGCTCCACCCGCTCAGCGACGTTCGAAAAAAGGGCGAAGTTGGTGCCGGCGCCGTCATAGGTCGAGCCGAGGGGATAAGCCTCTCCTGGCCAGACCTGGTCGGCGTATACGTTCGGGTTGCTCATGAGGACAAAGTGTAGCCAAGGAACGCTCCGTGTCCTTATGTCGCTCTCCCGGCCAGCCCTTCCAGAAGCAGATCCACGCCGTATCCGGGATCCATGGCCCCCGGATACGGGACATCGGTGACTTCGGCGAACTGCAGCTGCGACTGCTCCAGGCCAGTGGCTCCGAGCACCTGGTGCAAGAGCGCCCGAGCCCCGGCGCGGCGTTCTTCCGCGGGCAGATTCATCGTCGCCAACGACTGCGCGAAGACGTCGGTGAGTCGGTCGGCGAGGGTCGAGGCCGGCACGGATAAGGCTGCGCCGACCAGCTCGGCGCCGTCCCGGCGGCCCAGCAAGGCGCGGCGCAGGGCGCCGGCGGTGGCACGTGCGTCGGCGCCGGGCCCGGCCAGGACCGGGGCCAGGACCTGTTCCGCGATGGCGCCGATGAGCTCCTGCTTGTTCGCGATGTGCCAGTACAGGGCGCCCGGGGCCACGCTGAGGTGGGAGGCGACTCGGCGCATGCTCATGTCCGCCAGGCCGTAGGAGTCCAGGATTTCGACGGCGGCGTTGATGATGGAGTCGGCGTTTAACTGCACGGTGCCTCACCTTACTCGGCGTTGAAAACACCAAGGGTCCACCCAGCGGGCACGGCTTTCTCACAGCGAGCTGTGAGGCGATGGAGCGGGAAGATCACGAATCGGTTGCTACAGTGAATCACCACGGTGGCGTAGACGTACCGTCAGTCGACGGGAAGTGTCGACGCCACCCGTAAGAACTATCGTAGGCGCAGGTCCAGTCTCAGGCACTGCGCCCCAGCGAACCGACAACACTGAGGAGAACACCGTGACGCTCTACCCCCTCGCGAGGAAGGCGTGTGCCGCGCTGGTCGTGGCGGCGCCCCTTACTCTGGTTGCGTGCGGAGCCGGCGACGTGGATGAAAGTGCCCAGGCCTCCGCCGAGAAAAGCACCGTGACCAGCACCACGGATGCTGAGGAGAGCGAGAATCCGGAGACCGAGGAAAGGTCGGAGGACGCTGAGGAAGACGACGCCGCCCCCGCCCCCGCCCCCGCCTCGACGGAGCCGGAGATCGAGCGGACCGCCGGTGACAATGATCCGGCCGCGGCTGAGGCCGCCGGGGCGGAACTGGCGGCTTCCCTCGATGAGAACACCGAGGTGCGCACCCAGGCTCCGGTCCGGGCTGGCGCGCCGGCAGACGGGGCCGACGTGGCCGCCATCAATGACCTCGTCGGCGGCGCCTACGAGCAGACCACCCTGCGCGGTTGGGTCAGCTACATCCCGAACAACAGCTGCCAGGCGTTGCTCAACGACGTCAACGCTCAGGTGCAGGAGCAGTACGGCACGACGGACATCCTCGACTTCTCCGTCATCCCGGAGACCCCGCTCTCAGAGGTGCCCCAGTACACCGAGGCGCAGGCGACTCTGCAGTCCGTGGACAACGTCGCCGTCGACGGCGCCCAGGCTTCGGCCGACGTCACCGTCAACTCCGGCGGCCAGACCGACACGTCCACCATGCGCTTCCTGCGGGAGGGCGACCGCTGGACCTTCTGTTCGGACGAGTACGCCAGCTAGTCCCGTCCCGAGGTCTGCCCGGGCCAGGGGAGTAGTCTGAAAGCCATGACGGTTTCCACTCCCGAGCCCCAGGCTTCGTCCCCGCCCCGTCGTCAAGCTCAGTCCCGTGGCCCACGTGTGCCGCGGGCCGTGGGCGCCGGCGCGGGGCTTTTTGCCGTCTCCGTGCTCATCTACGGCGTCGTCGGCGCGCTGTGGGGGCTGTGGCGCCCGGCGTATTCCGGGACGGTCACCGACGACGGCGGTTTCGCCGTCGCCGGCGGCGGCAACGTCGCCTTCACCGGCTACATCACCTTCGCCGTCATCACCGGCCTGATGTCCGCGGTCATGGCGATCCTGATGTTCCAGGCCTCACCCGCCACCCGCGGGGCGCCCATGTTGTGGTGGGTCGGGGTCGTGGCTTTCATCGCCGCCGTGGCGTTTTTGGTGGTCGGGGACCTGGTGGCGGCGGCTAGGCACCCGATGCCGGAGGACGTGGATGCGATCACCCCGGACGCGACTTTCAGTGTGGCGCCCGTCTTCCAGCCCGGGGTCGCCTGGCTGGTGGCCCCGTTCATGGCGGTCCTGGCGTACTGGTTCTCGGCGCTGACCGCCGTCCCCGAGCCGGAGCCTTACCTGCCGGCACAGCGCATGTGACCGACCGCTACGGGCCGGGCCACCCAACCGCCGAGGTTCCCGTGACCGCCGCGCTGACGGTGTGCACGGCGTACAGCAGCTGGGACACGGCCACCGCCGTCATATGATCCAGCTGCGCGTCCGTCAACCCGTCGCCCGCGGGGACGGTGTATTCCACCCGCACCTGCACCCCGTCGTCGCCGAGGTGGGCGTAGGCCTTGGCTCCCGCCTTGCCCGCGGCGACGTTGAAGTCGTTGCACACCAGGGCCACCCGCATCCGCGACGCGGGATCCAGGTTCGGATTCCAATGCGCTTTGACCAGGTAACTCGGCCCGTTGTCGACGAAGAAGCCGAAGAGCACCGAGTTGATCCACGCGATGACCACCTCGTCCGTCGTCGCGGTGTTCGGGATGTCCAGATCCGCCAAAATCCCGTCGATGCGCGGCAGGGTGACCGGCTCCGGTTCCAATGAGGGGGCGGGTTCCGGCAATCCGATGAAATTTTTTCCCGACGGATGCTCGATGCGCGATTCGGCGGGGGAGGGAAACAGCGACTCCGCCGCCGCGTCCCAGTCCCCACCCTCGAGGAAGGCCGCCGAGTCCTGGCGCCGCCGATCCTGCTCCGCCTCGTCGGTGTCCGGCGTGGACAGCTCCGGAAAATGTTCGAGCAGATGCGAGACCGCCAGCACCGAGGTCTCCACGGCCACGCTCATCACGGTGGCCAGCTGTTCGTCGCTGAGTCCCGGGCCGGTCAGGCTCATCGAGCACAGGTGCAGGTCCACCCCGCCGTCGTCGAGGTCTCCGCCCAGCGCCATCGACATGGTCGGGGACAGCGACTGCGCGTTCCACTCGTTGAGCACGTCGACGACCCGGTCGACCGCCGAGAAATCCAGCCGGCGGCGCAACCGGGTCCGGCACACCAAAGCTTCCGGGCGCAGCGTCGCCTGCGCCGCGCCGCCGCCTTCGACGGTGACCGTCATCAGATGGTCCAACCAGGGAAAGAGCAACCGGTCCTCGTCCGCCAGGCTCTGAAAACCGAAGCTGTCGGCGGCCTCCTTGGCGCGCCGCACAGTGACGGGACGGACGGGGCCCGGGCCGGGCGAGGGCGCGGAGCGTCGGCCCATGGCGTACCTCCCTTGTCCGGAACCGGGGCGGCCATCTCCCTGGCTGGGTCGGCCGCGTCATTGGCAGCCAGTCTACGGACACCCGGGGCGGGGTTGGCCGACCGCCTCCGTGGCGCGTACCTCAACTCCGAGGGTGACCAGGGCAGGCCTATAATAAAGGAGGTAACGACACAACAGCCGAATCACTTAAGGGAAGTAACGAGGATGCTCAACGTCATCGACCTGCGCGGTCGCACCCCGTCCACCGCCGAATTGCGCCGGGTGCTTCCGCGCGGCGGGACCGACGTCCATTCCGTGCTGTCCACGGTCACCCCGATCGTCGAGGAGGTCCGCGACCGCGGCGCCGCCGCGGCCCTCGACTACGGCGAGCGCTTCGACAAGGTCCGCCCGGCCGCCGTCCGGGTCTCCGCGGAGGAGATCGCCGGCGCCGTCGACACGCTCGACGAGAAAGTCGTCGACGCGCTCAAAGAATCGATCACCCGCATCCGCAAGGTCCACGCGGAGCAGAAGCCTAAGCCGCACACTACGACGCTGGCCGACGGCGCCACCGTCACCGAGGTGTTCCTGCCGATCGAGCGCGTCGGCCTGTACGTCCCCGGCGGCCAGGCCGTCTACCCCTCCAGCGTGCTCATGAACGTCATCCCGGCGCAGGAGGCCGGCGCCACCAGCCTGGTCGTGGCGACCCCGCCGCAGGCCGATTTCGGTGGCCTGCCGCACCCGACCATCCTCGCGGCCTGCCACCTGCTCGGCGTCGACGAAGTCTGGGCCGTCGGCGGCGCTCAAGCCGTCGCCCTGCTGGCCTACGGCGACGACGGGGAGGACCTCGAACCCGTCGACATCGTCACCGGGCCGGGCAACATTTTCGTCACCGCCGCCAAGCGCCTGGTCAACGGCGTCGTCGGCATCGACTCTGAAGCCGGCCCCTCCGAAATCGCGGTGCTGGCCGACGACTCCGCCGACGCCGTCACCGTCGCCTACGACCTGATCAGCCAGGCCGAGCACGACGAGCTCGCCGCGTCTGTGTTGATCACCGACGACGAGGACTTCGCCGAGCGCGTCAACCGGGAGATCGAGGACCGTTACACCGTCACCCTCAACTCCGACCGCGTCAAGCACGCCTTGACGGGCCAGCAATCCGGCGTGGTCTTGGTCGACGACCTGGAGGCCGGCGTCGCCGTGGCCGACGCCTACGCCGCCGAACACCTGGAGATCCACACCCGTGACTCCCGGGCCGTGGCCGAGCGCATCCGGCATGCCGGCGCCATCTTCGTGGGCAACTACTCGCCGGTCCCGCTCGGCGACTACGCCGCCGGCTCCAACCACGTCCTGCCGACCTCCGGCACGGCACGGTTCAGTGCCGGGCTGTCCACCCACACTTTCCTGCGCCCGGTCAACCTCGTCGAATACGACAAAGACGCCCTGGCCGAGATCGGCCCCCACATCATCGCCCTGGCCGACGCGGAAGCGTTGCCCGCCCACGGCGAAGCCATCCGAGCCCGTTTCGAGGAGAACTAGAACGTGAACCACCCTGAATTCCAGTCCGGCACCGTCGCCGCCGACGTCGCACTCGGGCAGCTTCCCCTGCGCGAGGAGCTGCGTGGCAAGTCCGCCTACGGGGCCCCGCAACTGGATGTGCCGGTGCGCCTGAACACCAACGAAAACCCGTACTCGCCGTCGCAGGGACTCATCGACGACCTGGTCGCGCGCGTCGCCACGCTCGCTCCGGAGCTCAACCGCTACCCGGAGCGCGACGCCGTCGAGTTGCGCGATGAACTGGCCGCCTACGTCAGCCGACAGACCGGCGTGACCGTCACCCGCGACAACCTGTGGGCGGCCAACGGCTCCAACGAGATCCTCCAGCAGCTGCTGCAGGCCTTCGGCGGGCCCGGCCGCAGCGCCCTGGGCTTTTTACCCAGCTACTCCATGCACCCGATCCTGGCCTCCGGCACGCAGACGCAGTTCCTCGACTGCCCGCGCGGTGAGGATTTCCGCATCGACATGACCGCCGCGCTCGCCGCCATCGCCGAGCACGCCCCGGACGTGGTGTTCATCACCACCCCGAACAACCCCACCGGCGACGTCACGTCCCTGGCCGACGTCGAAAAGCTGATCCACGCCGCCCCCGGCGTCGTCGTGGTCGACGAGGCCTACGCCGAGTTCTCCCCGTCGCCGTCCGCGGTGACCCTGCTGGAGAAGTACCCCACCAAACTGGTGGTCTCGCGCACGATGAGCAAGGCCTTCGACTTCGCCGGCGGACGCCTCGGCTACTTCGTCGCGGCGCCGGCCTTCATCGAGGCCGTCATGCTGGTGCGTCTTCCGTACCACCTGTCGGTGCTGTCCCAGGCCGCCGCCATCGTGGCGCTGCAACACTCGGAGGACACCCTGGCGACGGTGGACAAGCTGGCCGCCGAACGCGAACGCGTGGCCGCCCGCCTGACCGAACTCGGGTATGCGCTGGTGCCGAGCGAATCCAACTTCATCTTCTTCGGCGACTTCACCGACCAGCACGCCGCCTGGGAAGCTTTCTTGGAACATGGCGTGCTCATCCGCGACGTCGGCGTCGCCGGGCACCTGCGCGTGACCGTCGGTCTGCCGGAAGAAAACGACGCTTTCCTCGCCGCCGCCGAGACAGTCCGCGGCCGAAACCTCTGACCGCCCCATAAGACAAGGAGCCACCGACATGGCTGAGCGCATCGGGAGCCACACCCGCACCACCTCCGAATCCGACATCACCGTCGAGATCAACCTCGACGGCACCGGCCAGACCGACGTCTCCACCGGCCTGCCCTTCTTCGACCACATGCTCACCGCCTTCGGCACCCACGGCGCCTTCGACCTGACCGTGCACGCTCAAGGCGACGTCGAGATCGACGCCCACCACACCGTCGAAGACACCGCCATCGTGCTGGGCGTCGCCTTGCTCGAGGCGGTCGGCGACAAGAAGGGCATCCGCCGCTTCGGCCAGCGTCAGCTGCCGATGGACGAGGCCCTGGTCGAAGCCGTCATCGACATCTCCGGCCGCCCCTACTTCGTCATGAACGGCGAACCGGACTACCTGCACCACACCATCATCGGCGGGCACTACCCGACGGTGATCAACCAGCACTTCTTCGAGACCCTGGCCCTGAACTCGCGGACCACCCTGCACGTCAACGTGCACTACGGCCGCGACCCCCACCACATCACCGAGGCGGAGTACAAGGCCGTCGCCCGCGCCCTGCGCGAGGCCACGGAAGCCGACACGCGCCTGACCGGGATCCCGTCCACGAAGGGCGCGCTGTAACCCGATGGATATGGTTCTGGCCGCTGAGACAAGTGGCCTCGGCGGGTCCCAGTGGTTAATCTGGGGGCTGTTCCTCGTCGCCGGCCTGCTGGTCGGCGGCGTGTATTCCGCCTACCAGAACGGCTCCAAGGCGGCCACGCTGATCATGGCGGTCGTCGCCGCGGTCGCCGTGCTGACGGCGGTGCTGATGTTGTTGGGAGTGATCGGAGAAAGTGTCGGGGCAGGCGAGGCCTAACACCGGGGACGGACAAAACACCAACGTCTGGGCGATCCCCGGGGTGCTGGCCACCCTGGTGGCCGTCGCCTCCGCCTTCGGCGCCTGGTCGCTGCTGCTGCCGGTGCTGCCCACCGCCGTCTTAGAACACGGCGGCTCCGCCACCCTGGCCGGCGGCACGACCGGCATCTTCATGGCCGCCACCGTCGTCACGCAAGTGTTCACCCCGTGGATGCTGCGGCGCTTCGGCTACCGGCCGGTGATGACCGTGGCCGCGTTCATGCTGGGCGTGCCCGCGCTGGGGCACACCTTAGGGATGGACGCCTGGATCGTCCTGCTGTTCTCCGCGCTGCGCGGCACCGGCTTCGGCGCGATCACCGTCGCGCAGTCGGCGCTGGTCGCCGAACTCGTGCCCGCGCGCCTGCTGGGCAAAGCCACCGGACTGATCGGCGTGTTCATCGGACTGTCCCAGATGGTCGGGCTCCCGCTGGGCCTGTTCCTCGCCGACGCCTTCAGCTATAACACCGTGTTCGTCGTCGCCGCGGTGGTCGCCTCCGTCGCGGCCGTGATGTGCCTGCGCATCCCCGCGCTCAAGGCGGACCCGGCGCCGCTGGCGGACCCTGCGGCCGACGTCGCGCCCACCCCGATGTGGAAGCTGGTGGCCGTACCGGCGCTGGCGCTGCTGACGATCTCCATGAGCTTCGGTGCGGTGTCGTCCTTCCTGCCGGCGGCGGTGGAGGACTTGGACGCGGCCGCCGGTTCCGTGCTCGGCGGATTCATGCTGTCCATCGTGGGCGGCGCCTCCCTGGTGTTCCGCTACCTGGTGGGCATGGCCGCGGACCGCTCAGGCCAGCCCGGCCGGCTGCTCGTGCCCTCCCAGCTGCTGGCCCTGACCGGCATGGCGCTGATGACGGCGACGGTCGTGTTCGGCTGGCCGGTCTGGCTGCTGGTGCTGGCGGCGCTGCTCTTCGGCGGCGGTTTCGGCGCCGTCCAGAACGAATCTCTGCTGGCGATGTTCCAGCGCACCCCGCGCTCCAAACTCTCGGAGGCGTCCGCGGTGTGGAACATCTTCTTCGACACGGGCACGGGTCTCGGCTCCGTGGTCTTCGGCGCCGTCGCCTCCATGTTCCTGTTCTCCGGCGCATTCGGGGCGGGCGCCGCCGTCATCGTCCTCGGCCTGGTCATCACCGTCGCCGACCGGATCCTGGGCATCCGCCGCGGCCGGGTCACCCCGATCAGCTTCGGCCGGCCTCGACGTCAGATCACCTCCGGCATGCGGCGCAACCGGCGCCCGCGCCGACCGGGTTTCCGCCGCTCCAGGCAGAAATAACGCGCCGCCGGGGCGGGGCATTAAGCTGGGGAACATGGCTAAAACTGTCGCTCTGCTCGACTACGGATCCGGCAACATCCGCTCCGCCCAGCGCGCCCTCGAGCGCGTCGGCGCCGACGTGACGGTCACCTCCGACCCGAAGATCGCGGTGGCCAAGGACGGGCTCGTGGTGCCCGGCGTCGGCGCGTACGCCGCCTGCATGGCCGGGCTGCGGGACGTCTACGGGCCGCGCGCCATCGGCGAACGACTCGCCGGCGGCCGCCCGGTGTTGGGCATCTGCGTCGGCATGCAGGTGCTGTTCGACTCCGGCACGGAACACGGCGTGACTACCCAAGGGTGCGGGGAGTGGCCCGGCAGCGTCGATAAGCTGCAGGCCGAGATCCTGCCGCACATGGGCTGGAACACCGTCGAGACCTCGGCGGGCTCGGAGATGTTCGCCGGACTCGACGAAGACACGCGATTTTACTTCGTGCACTCCTACGCCGCGCGCACGTGGGACCTGGAGACCGACGGGCTGACCACCCCGCCGACGGTGTCCTGGGCGCAGCACGAGGACGACCGTTTCGTCGCCGCCGTGGAAAACGGCCCGCTGTGGGCCACCCAGTTCCACCCGGAGAAGTCCGGCGACGCCGGCGCGCAGCTGCTGCGCAACTGGCTGCACTCCTTCTGATCCGCCGGCGCCGCTAGAAGATGCCGGCGGGGGCGCCCAACAGCGCGCCGGCGATGTGGTTCGCCGTGCCGACGTGCTGCTGGCAGTCGTCGATGAGCGAGACCAACCGCACCCCGCGGCTGACGTGTGGGGTGTAGGAGACGTCGATGATCTCGGCGAGTTCGGCCTCGCTCAGCGAACGCCAGTACTCGACGACGGCCTGGAGCGTGGCCTCCAGATAGTCGCAGAGCAGCGCCCAATCCTCGACGACGATCGCCCGCGCCTGCTGCTCCGAATGCCCGATGCCGTCGTGGTCGCCCGCCGGCCCCAGCCCGAAACGCTCCTTGAAACCGCCCCGGAACCACAGCTGTTTGTCACCGGTCAGCTCCGCGAGCTGGGAGTCGACCTGGCGACCGGAGTGCCACAGCAACCAGGCGATCGAGTTGGGATGCCCGCCCGGATGCGCGTTGAGCTGCTCGCCGGTCAGTTCCGGGAAGGCGCGGACTGCGTCGACGGGGCGGGCGGCGAATTCCGCGATGACCGCAGCGGCGTCCATGACGTTAATCACGCTCCGCGATGAAGTCCTCGGCGATGACGGAGGGGTCGGCCTTCTCCTCGCCGATGTTGCGCTCGTTGAACTCGATGAGCCGCTCGGTGGTCAGGTCCGCGTTTACGCCGTTGATCACGTCGAGCACTTCCGCCGGGACGTCGTCGGCGCGGTAGAGCGCGGTGACGTTCTCCGGCAGGATGATGGACTCCGGGTCCTCCAAGGTGACCAGCTCGACGGGGTTGCCCTCGGAGTCGTAGTTCGGTGTGGTGGTGTAGATGTTGGCCACGTCCGCCGCCCCCTGCACCAGCGCGGAAACGGTGAGCGGGCCGCCGCCGTCGGAGATGGCGTTGAGTTCGATGGACTCCGCCGGCACCCCGTAGACGGCTTCCAGGCCCTCGGGGTTGAAGGGGCGTTCCATCGTCTCCGGTTGGGAGGCCAGCACGATCTCGTCCAGGTTCGCCAGATCCCCGATGGTGGTCAGGTCATATTCTTCGGCGGTTTCGGGCAGCACCTGGAAGGAATCCGAGTTCTGTCCCGGGGCTAGCTCGCTGATCGCCAGGTCCCCCGGCAGCGCCTCTCTCAGCGCGGCGGCGACCTCCTCGGAATCCGCGCCGGCGGGGACCTCGGCGTCGTAGAACTGCGCCAGCGAACCCGTGTACTCCGGGAACACGTGGACGGAGCCTTCCTCGATCGCGCCGGTGTAGACCTCGCGGGAACCGATGCCGGAGTTGACCTCCACGTCGAATCCCTCTTCTTCGAGGGCGACCGCCCAGACCTGGCCGATGATCTCGGACTCGGGGAAGTTGGCGGTGCCGATGACGATGGTCTCCGCCGCGGCGGCGCCACCCGTGCCGGCGGCGTCCTCGCCGCCCGTCGGATCAGAGTCGGTGCAGCCGACGAGCACGACTGCGGAGGCCGTGAGGGCTGCGAGGAGAGAAAAACGTTTCTTCATGGCGGGGCACTGCTTTCTAGGATATCCGGCGGACGGGTTTCCCGCCATCATAGGTAGGCGGGGACGCTCACGCCGTGACTCCCCGCGGCCGGACCATCCGCTGCGCCCAGCCCAACACCCCGTCGAGGACGAGGGTGACGGCCATGATCAGCAGCGCGCCGGCCAACATGCGGGCATAGTCCTGGACGGCGAGCCCGTCCAGCAGGTAGCGGCCCAGCCCGCCGAGGCCGATGTAGGCGGCGACGGTGGCTGTGGCCATGGTCTGCACCACCGCGGAGCGGAGCCCGCCGACGATGGTCGGGGCCGCCAGGGGAAGTTCCACCTGGCGCAGAATCTGGGCTTCCGTATGCCCGACCGCGCGGGCGGAATCCACCACGTCGGCGGGCACCGACGCCAACCCGGAAAACGAATTGGCCAGGATCGGCGCCAGACCGAGCAGCAACAACACGATGGTGGTGGGCACGATCGGCATCCTGATCCCGAAGCTCAGCTCCAGGGTCAGCCACGTCAACAGCCCCAGCGACGGCAGCGCCCGAAATGCGCCGGAGAGCGCCAACACCGCGGACGCCCCGCGGCGCCGATGCCCCAGCCACAACCCGACCGGCAGGCCGATCAGCGCGGCGAATAAGACCCCGAGCCCGGCGAGCACGAGATGTTCGCCGATGCGCCGAAGATGTTCCGCGACGTAAGCCGGGTCGACGATCAGGCCCAGGGCCTCAAGGAGAAAAGTCATGCGGCTCGCTTCCACGGCATGGTCAGCCGCCCGATGAGGACGAGGACGGCGTCGAACAGCAGCGCCAGCAGCACGGTGGCCACGATGCCCACCGCGATTTCAGTGGGGAAGGAACGCTGGAAACCCTCGGTGAAGAAGGACCCCAGGGAGGAGACGCCGATCAGGGCGCCCACCGAGATCAGGCTGATCGTCGACGCCGAAACCACCCGGGCGCCGCCCAGAATGATCGGGCCCGCCAACGGCAGCTCCACCTGCATCACCCGGCGCAGAGGCCCGTAACCCAACGCCACCGCCGTCTGCCGCTGCACGGCAGGCACGGAGTCGAAGGCGTCCGCCGTGGTGCGCACCTGCAGCGCGATTCCGTACAGCGTCAACGCCACCACCACGTTCAGCGGGGAGACGATCGAGGTGCCCAGCACCAGCGGCATGACGATGAACAACGCCAGTGAGGGGATGGCGTACAGGACGCCCGCCAAGGACACCAGCACGTCGCGGCCGCGCGGCCACCGATGCGCCACCCACCCGATGGGCAGGGCGACGACGACGGAAGCGAGGATCGCGGGCAACGCCAACGACGCGTGCGTCACCGCGAGCTCGCCGATGCGATCCAGGTTGTTTCCGATCCAGGTGAGGTTCATGAGGAGGCGTTCCCCGCCGCCCCGGCCGCGTCGGGCAGAAATCCGACGATGCGGCCTTCCCCGTCGCGCACCGCGTCCCCGTCGATGTGCACGGTGCGGCGGTCACTGCCGATGAAACGGCGGACGAAGTCGCTGGCGGGGTTGCGCAGCAGCTCAGCCGGCGGGCCGGCCTGGGCGATGCGCGCGCCGTCCGCCAGCAACACGATCTCGTCGGCCAAGGAGACCGCCTCGTCCATGTCGTGGGTGACCAGCAGGATGGTCTTGTTCATCGTGTCCTGCAGGGAACGTAGCCCGGCCTGCAACTCCCGGCGCACGACCGGATCCACCGCGCCGAAAGGCTCATCCATCAACAGGATCTTCGGGTCATGCGCCAGGGCGCGGGCCACGCCGACGCGCTGCGCCTGCCCGCCGGACAACTCCGCCGGATAGCGCCGCCGCAACGACTCCGGCAACCCCACCAACTCCAACAGCTCGCCGACGTCACGGGCGGGCGGCTCGCGGCGCAGCGACGGCACCGTCAAGACGTTCTGCTCCACGGTGCGGTGCGGCAGCAGGCCCGAGCCTTGGATGACGTACCCGATGCGGCGGCGCACCTGCACCGGATCGAGCTCGGCGACGTCCTCGCCGTCGATGAGCACCCGGCCCGCCGTAGGGTCGACCATTCGATTGATCATGCGCAACAAGGTGGTTTTTCCGCAGCCGGACGAGCCCACCAGGGCCGTGATGGTGCCCTCGCTGAAAGTGTGGTCGAAGTCCTCGACCGCGGGGCCGGCCGACCCGGGGTAATCCTTGGTGACGCCGTCGAAGGTGATCATCGCGTCCATGTCCTGTCTGTCTGCGGGAGGCGGGCGGCTACCCGGGGAGTGTAAAAAGTGTAGCAACGCCTGGGGCGGGGGAGAGGGGATACCGGGGGCGGCCGGCGGGCTGCCGCTAGGATAGGGCACATGACTTTTACCCTTCTTCCCGCCGTGGACGTCGTCGATGGCCAGGCCGTCCGCCTCGACCAGGGCGAAGCCGGCACCGAAAAATCCTACGGAACCCCGCTGGAATCCGCGCTGAAGTGGCAGGAACAGGGCGCCGAATGGCTGCATTTCGTGGACCTCGACGCCGCCTTCGGCCGCGGCTCCAACCATGAGCTCATGGCGGAGATCACCGGGAAACTCGACGTCAAGGTCGAGCTGACCGGCGGCATCCGCGACGACGAGTCCCTGCAACGCGCGCTGGCGACCGGGGCGCAGCGCGTCAACATCGGCACCGCCGCCCTGCAGAAACCGGAGTGGATCGCCCGCGTGCTCGGCGACTACGGCGACAAAGTGGCCGTGGACATCGCGGTGCGCAACGAAAACGGCGAATGGCGCACGAAGGGCAACGGGTGGGTCTCCGACGGCGGCGACCTGTGGGAGGTGCTCGAGCGGCTCGACTCCGCCGGCTGCCAGCGCTTCGTGGTCACCGACGTGTCGAAGGACGGCACCCTGGCCGGGCCGAACATCGACCTGCTGCGCGAAGTCTCCGCCGCCACCGACGCCGCCATCACCGCTTCCGGCGGAATCTCCTCCATCGCGGACGTCACCGCCGTCGCCGCCCACGCGGACGAAGACATTGACTCCGTCATCATCGGCAAAGCCCTCTACGAAAACCGCTTCACCCTGACCGACGCCCTGGCCGCCGTGGCAGGCAAGTAACCGACGATGCGCACCCTGGAGAACATGCTCGAGGTGGCGGTCGCCGCCGTCGAAGACGCGGAGCGCCTGTTCACGGACGGATTGGGCGCCATGCCCGCCCACCACAAGAAGCAGGGCGACTTCGCCACCGAGGTGGACCTGGCGATTGAAGCGCTGCTGCGCTCTCGCCTGCGCGAAGAGACCGGCATCGACGTCTACGGGGAAGAAGCCGGCGGCGTCTACAACCCCGAAGCCACCTGGATCGTCGATCCGATCGACGGCACCTCCAACTACGCCGCGGGCAACCCCTCCTGCGCCATCCTCGCCACCCTCGTCCTCGACGACGAACCCGTCGTGGCCGTCACCTCGATTCCCACGCTGCGCACCCGCCTGACCGCGGTGAAAGGCGGCCCGGTCCATCTCGGCGGCCGCCCGCTGCCGGCCATCACCGAACGCGACGCCCTGGTCGCCCAAGTCGGGTTCTCCTCGCTGGGCTCCAAAGCCGGCCACGTGTTCTCCGAAACCTCCCGCTTTGAACTGCTGGCCCGGCTGACCGCCTCGCCGCTGCGCCCGCGCATCACCGGCTCCGTCGGCATCGACTTAGGCTTCACCGCCCAAGGCATCTTCGACGCCGCGATCAGCTTTTCGCCGTACATGTGGGACAACGCGGCCGGCGTCCTGCTGGTGCGTTCCGCCGGGGGCGTGGTCACCGACGCCTTCGGCCAGCCGTGGACCCCACGCTCCACGGGCGTCATCGCCGGCACCTCCCCGGCCCACCGCCTCATCCTGAACACGATGAACGACATCCTCGAGACCTAAACACCCCAGCCCCCATCATGACGACACAAAGGACCCCAGAACCCATGTCGGTTGCCATCCGCATCATCCCCTGCCTCGACGTCGACAACGGCCGCGTGGTCAAAGGCGTCAACTTCGCCAACCTGCGCGACGCCGGCGACCCCGTCGAACTCGCCGCCCGTTACAACCAGGAAGGCGCCGATGAACTGACCTTCCTCGACGTCTCCGCCTCCAAGGACGGCCGCGGCACCATGCTCGACGTCGTGCGCCGCACCGCCGAAGAAGTCTTCATCCCGCTGACCGTCGGCGGTGGCGTGCGCTCCGTCGAAGACGTCGATGAGCTGCTGCGCGCCGGGGCGGACAAGGTCTCGGTCAACACCTCCGCGATCGCCCGCCCGGAGCTGCTGCGCGAGCTGTCCGAACGTTTCGGCTCCCAGTGCATCGTGCTGTCCGTCGACGCCCGCCGCGTGCCGGAGGGCTCCGGCCCGCAGCCCTCCGGCTTCGAGGTCACCACCCATGGCGGCACCCGCTCCGCCGGCCTCGACGCCGTTGAATGGGCGCGTCGCGGCCAGGAGATGGGCGTCGGCGAGATTTTGTTGAACTCCATGGACGGCGACGGCACGAAGGACGGCTTCGACCTCGAGCTGCTCCAGAAGGTCCGCGCGGCCGTGTCCATCCCAATCATCGCCTCCGGCGGCGCCGGCAAGGCGGAGCACTTCCCGCCGGCCGTCGACGCCGGCGCAGACGCGGTGCTGGCGGCCACGATCTTCCACTTCGGCGAGGTCTCTCTCACAGAAGTCAAGGACGCGCTGGCGGACGCCGGCCAGGAGGTGCGCCGCTGATGACCCATTCCGATGACCCGGCCGACTACGAGCTGGACCCGCGGATCGCGCAGCGGCTGACGCTCAACGACGCCGGCCTGGTGCCTGCCATCGTCCAAGCCGAGGGGAGCGGGGAAGTGCTCATGCTCGCCTGGATGGACGCCCACGCCCTGGCGTACACGCTGGACACCCGCCGCGGCACCTACTGGTCCCGCTCGCGCGGCGAGTACTGGATCAAGGGGCTGACCTCGGGGCACACCCAGGAAGTCACGGGCGTGCGGCTGGACTGCGACGCCGACGCCGTGCTGGTGACGGTGAAGCAGGTCGGGGCGGCCTGCCACACCGGAACCCGCACCTGTTTCGATGCGGATGTGCTGCTGTGAGTACTTCGGTGACCCCCGCCCCGACCGACCGGAAGGCCTCGCGCATCGGCGCGTTGGCGCTGTTGCTCGCCGGACTGGTGCTGCTCCTGGGCTCGCGCATGGAGTGGCTGGTGGTCGACGTCTTCGACGACAAGTCCGGCGCCGCGTCCCTTTCGGTTCCGGGTTCGTCCTGGTCCACGGAAGCCACCGCCGTGGCCCTGTTGTTGCTCGCCGGCGGGGTGGCGGGTTTCGTGTTGCGCAAGTGGGGCAGACGTATCGTCGGCGCGATCTCGGCGCTGGCGGCCATAGGCGCCAGCTGGAGCCCGATGGCCCTGCTCGCGGGGGAGCCGGACCCGGAGCGGGCCCGCCAAATCCTGGCGGTGGGATCCGCCAGCCAGCGGGCGGATAATCCCGTCACAATTTCCTCGTGGGCGGAAGTCACCGGCATGGAGGTGGCGTCGGCCGGTCCCTCACTGGCGTTGATGGGCGCCGCCGTCGCCTTGTTCGGTGGTGTGCTGCTGGCGTTCAAGCCAGGATCGGACGGGCCGCGACTGAACAAATACGAGAAGAAGTCCCAACGAGAGGCGAAGTTGGCGGAGGACTTGAAAACCAGCCCGGACTCCGGACGCGTCATCTGGGACGCGCTCGACGCCGACATCGATCCCACCGACATCGACCGCGAGAGATAGTCGGGGGTGCTCCGCGATTTTTTCGGCGGGCGGGAAGCAGGCTAACCTTGGTCCATCACTCTCCGGTGTGAGCTTCATCTCTTAAGCGACAAGCGGGAAAGGGGGACAATGACGGTGTCGTTGGCGATACACAATATTGTGGCCGGGGTACTCGAGGACGTCGCGAAGCGCGAAGCCGTCATCCCGTTTGCGGAGATCAAGGCGCGCTCGCGCGACACCGCCCCCACCCGCGACGCCGTCGCCGCGTTGTCCCGCTCCGGCTGTGGCGTCGCCGTCGAGATCAAACGCGCCCTGCCGCACCGCGGCGCCACCGTCGACATTGAATCGATCGCCGCCCTCGCCCGTGACTTCGAGGGCGCGGGGGCACACCTGGTGGCCTGCCAGACGGAGAAGCTGCGCTTCCACGGTTCCCTGGCCGACATGCAGGAGGCGAGGGAGGCCGTGGACCTGCCGATGATGTGCCGTGACATCATCGTCGACCCCTACCAGATCCACGAGGCCCGCTGTTACGGCGCCGACGTGGTCCCACTGCAGGTGGAGCTGCTGGAGCAGGCCCGCTTCGAATCGTTGACGGACCGCATCGAGTCGTTGGGGATGACGGCGCTGGCGGAGGTGCGCACACCGGAGGAGGCCGACCGGGCCATGTCTGCGGGGGTGCGCGTCATCGGGGTGAATGCGTGGTCGATCGCCTCCGACATCCTCAACCGGGAGATCTTCGCGGAGATCGTGCCCGGCCTGCCGCAGGAGATCATGCGTATCGCGCTCGGCGGAGTGCGCTCCGCCGGCGACGTGATCAAGTACGCGTCGGCGGGGGCGGATGCGGTGCTGGTGGGGGAGACCATCATGTCGGCGGAGGACCCGCGCCAGGCGGCGCGCGGCTTCGTCGCGGCCGGGCAACATCCGGCGTGTCCCTCGCGCTGGTGAAACGTCGCCACCCGTAGATCGCGTGAGCCAGGGCGATGAGGCACACTGAGGGGGTGCAAACGATGACTCTCGCGAACATTCCCTCCCCGCCGCAGGGCGTGTGGCACATCGGCCCGCTCCCGCTCCGCGCCTACGCGCTGTGCATCATCGCCGGCATGCTGGTGGCCCTCTGGCTGACCCTGCGGCGCTACACCGCCCGGGGCGGCAACCCCGACACGGTGTGGGACGCGGCGATCGTCGCCATTCCCGCCGGCATCATCGGCGGCCGGATTTACCATGTCATCACGGACGCGGACAAGTACTTCTGCGAAGGGTGCGATCCGTGGGCCGCGCTGAATATCACCGGCGGCGGCCTGGGGATCTGGGGGGCGGTGCTCCTGGGCGGCGTGGCCGTGTGGGTGCTGTTCCGGGTCAAGAAGGTCCCGTTGGGCCCCTTCGCCGACGCCGTGGCCCCCGGCATCATCCTCGCCCAGGCCATCGGTCGGTTGGGCAACTGGTTCAACCAGGAGATCTACGGCCGCCCCACCGATGTGCCGTGGGCGCTGGAGATCTACTACCGCGTCGACGACGACGGGCAGTTCGCCCCGCTGACGGGGCGCTCGACCGGGGAAGTCATCGCCACGGTGCACCCGACGTTTCTCTATGAGCTGCTGTGGAACGTGCTCATCTTCGCGCTCTTGCTGTGGGCGGACCGCCGCTTCCGCCTTGGCCACGGCCGGGTCTTCGCCCTGTACGTGGCCGGCTACACGGCGGGCCGTTTCTGGATCGAGCTGCTGCGCGACGACGCCGCCACCATGATCCTGGGGCAGCGGGTCAACACTTGGGTCTCGGCGATCGTGTTCATCGCCGCCGTCGTCGTGTTCCTGTTGCTGTCCAAGGGTCGGGAGACCCCGGAGGAGGTCGACCCGAAGTTCCACGCGGAGCGGGAGGAAGCGGAGTCGTCCGCAGAAAACACGGCCGAGGGTAAGTCGCAGGTTGCCACAGGATCCGGTTCGACCGCGGTGTCGGAGAAGAAAACACCTGGTAAACGCCAATGACTCCCGCCTCCCGCGTAGCGGGTGCCCTGGAAGGGGCGTAGGTTGGTGAGATGAGTCCGGTCCTGGGTTTCCCGACGTGGGCACCCGGAATCGTGTAAATCATATCTTTGTCAGGATAAGGTGGAGAGCGTGACTAGAAGAACCAAGATCGTCTGTACACTCGGCCCGGCCGTCGCCAGCAAGGAAGGCGTGCTGGAGCTCGTTGAGGCGGGCATGGACGTCGCCCGCATGAACTTCTCCCACGGCGACCACGCCGACCACAAGCAGAATTACGACTGGGTCCGCGAGGCCACCGACGAGACCGGCCGCGCGGTCGGCATCCTCGCCGACCTGCAGGGCCCGAAGATTCGTCTCGGCCGTTTCGTGGAAGGCTCGACCTACTGGGCCACCGGCGAAATCGTGCGCATCACCGTCGACGACGTCGAGGGCACCCACGACCGTGTCTCCACCACCTACAAGGGCCTGGCGCAGGACGCCAAGGCGGGCGACAAGCTGCTCGTCGACGACGGCAAGGTCGGCCTCGAGTGCATCGAGGTCGACGGCAACGACGTCGTCTGCCGCGTCACCGAGGGTGGCCCGGTGTCCAACAACAAGGGCGTCTCCCTGCCGGGGATGAACATCTCGGCGCCGCCGCTGTCCGAGAAGGACAAGAAGGATCTGCGCTACGCCCTGGAACTCGGCGTCGACCTCGTCGCCCTGTCCTTCGTGCGTTCGCCCTCGGACGTGGACCTGGTCCACGAAATCATGGACGAGGTCGGCTACCGCGTCCCCGTCATCGCCAAGCTGGAGAAGCCGGAGGCCATCGACGCGCTCGAGCCGATCGTGCTGGCTTTCGACGGCATCATGGTCGCCCGCGGTGACCTGGGCGTGGAAATCCCGCTGGAGCAGGTGCCGATGGTGCAGAAGCGCGCCATCCAGATCGCCCGCGAAAACGCCAAGCCGGCGATCGTCGCCACCCAGATGCTCGACTCCATGATCGAGAACTCCACCCCCACCCGCGCAGAGACCTCGGACGTGGCCAACGCCGTGCTCGACGGCTCGGACGCGGTCATGCTCTCCGGCGAGGTGTCGGTGGGCAAGTTCCCGCACACCACCGTGCGCACCATGGCGCGCATCGTCCAGGCCGCGGAAACCGGCGGCCTCGTCCCGCCGCTGACGCACCTGCCGCGCACCAAGCGCGGCGTGATCTCCTACTCGGCCCGCGACATCGCGGAGCGGCTCAACGCCCGGGCGTTGGTGGCCTTCACCACCTCGGGTGACACCGCCAAGCGCGTGGCCCGCCTCCATTCCCACCTGCCGCTGCTGGTGTTCACCCCGGACCAGTCGGTGCGTTCCCAGCTCGCTCTGACCTGGGGCGCGGAGACCTTCCTGTGCCGCAAGGTCGACTCCACCGATGACATGATGGCCGAAGTCGACCGCCAGCTGCTGGCGCTGGACGACTACGCCGAGGACGACCTCGTGGTCATCGTGGCGGGCACCCCGCCGGGGGTGTCCGGCAACACCAACATGATTCATGTCCACCACCTCGGTGAAGACGTGAACATCCCGCGCTAGCGCACACCTTCTCCCACCTTCGGCGGGCCCTCTGCGACGCTGTGTCGCAGAGGGCCCGCCGAAGGTGTCCCTGACTTTTCCGCGCCGAACTTTTTCGCTGCGCGGTCGACGGTTTTTCTTCATACTTGGAGGGAAGGACACAGACCCCTGCACGGAAGCGACGTCGCGCGGGGCATGCCGACCGGAGGAGCAGCCATGAAGAAAACCATCGTCGTCGGGGCCGGGATGGTGGGCCTGGCCACCGCCTGGCACCTGCAGCAGCGCGGTTACGACGTCGAGGTGCTGGACAAACACGGCGTCGCCGGTGGGGCGTCCTGGGGCAACGCCGGTTGGCTGGCCCCGGCCAAGACCATCCCGTTGTCGGATCCCAGCCTGTGGCGCTACGGCCCGAAGGCGTTGTTCGACCCGGACGCCGCGCTGTCCATGCCGGTGCGGTTCAACCCGTCCCTGTGGCTGTTTTTGGCCCGCTTCATGGCGCAGGCCACCCAGCGGGCGTGGGACGAGACGATGGCCGCGCTCACCCCGATCGACCGGGCCGCGCTGGTGGCCTTCGAGGAACTCGAGCTGGGCGGGGTGGAGGCGACGTCCACGTCGGGGCCATTCGTCATCGGGTTTGAGGAGGAGTCGCAGTCGCACGGCTTTCTGCGGGAGATCGACGGCGTCGTCCGCCACGGCCAGCAGGCCCCGCTGGAACGGCTGGATGACCCGCGGGAGCTCGCCCCGATGCTCTCCGAGGAGATCCGGGTCGCCTACCGGTTAGAGGGCCAGCGCTTCATCGAACCAGGCCCCTACGTCGAGGCGGTCGCCGAGGCGGTGCGTCGTCGCGGCGGAACCATCCGCACGGGGGCGGAGGTCGTCCACGTCGCCCACCCGGGCGTCGACCGGCGCCCCGCCGTGCTGCTGCGCACCGGGGAAAGGTTGGAGGCGGACACGATCGTCGTGGCCACCGGGGCGTGGTTGTCAGATCTCGCCCGCCCGTTGGGGGTGCGCACCCTGGTGCAGGCCGGCCGCGGATACTCGTTTTCCGTGCCCACAGACGTCCCCGCCCGTCATCCGGTGTATCTGCCGCATCACCGCATGGCTTGTACCCCGTATCAGGGCAGGTTCCGGATCGCGGGCACGATGGAGTTCCGCGGCCCGGACGAGCCGTTGTACCCGCGGCGCATCGAGTCCATCGTGCGGCAGGCCGGCCGCGTCATGACGGGGGTGGACCTGGATGATCGGCAGGACGAGTGGGTCGGCTCCCGTCCGGTCACCCCGGATGGGAAGCCGCTGCTCGGCCGGACGGCGGTGGAAAACGTGTACGTCGCCGGCGGCCACGGCATGTGGGGCGTGGTGCTGGGCCCCGCCTCCGGCAAGTACCTGGCCGAGTTGATCGACACGGGGCAAACCCACCCGGTGATCAGGGACTTCGACCCGTTGCGGTGACCGGTTACTTACGCACCGGGGTCGCTTCCAGCTTCCACACCTCGTCGGCGTAGTCGTGGATGGTGCGGTCGGAGGAGAAGCGGCCGGACTCGCAGACGTTGACCCAGCACATGCGCGCCCAGTCCATCGGGTCGCCGACGTAGTCGGCGGCCATGCGGTCGCGGGTGGCGCGGTAGTCCTCGAAATCGCCGAGCACATAGTACGTGTCGTTGGAATGCGGGCCGTAGCCGTGGATCAGCGAGTTCTTCAGGTCGTGGAACATGCCCGTGCCGCCGTCGTCGAGGGTGCCGTCGTCGAAGGCGTCCAGGGTGCGCTTGAGGCCGGGCGTCGTCTCGTAGAGCTCGTGCGGGGAGTAGTGCTCGAGCAGCTCGTCGAACTGCTCGACGCGGGCGCCGAAGATGTAGGCGTTGTCCTCGCCGACGGCGTCGGCGATCTCGACGTTGGCGCCGTCCATGGTGCCCAGCGTCAGCGCGCCGTTCATCATGAACTTCATGTTGCCGGTGCCGGAGGCCTCCTTGCCCGCGGTGGAGATCTGCTCGGAGACGTCGGTGGCCGGGATGATGTGCTCGGCGGGGGAGACGTTGTAGTTCTCGATGAACACGACCTTGAGGGTCTTCGAGACCTCCGGGTCGTTGTTGACCAGCTCACCGATCTCGTTGATCAGCTTGATGATGGCCTTGGCCCGCACATAGCCCGGGGCGGCCTTCGCGCCGAAGACGAAGGTGCGCGGCGGGACGTCCTGCTCGCCGTCCTCCTTGATGCGGAAGTACAGGTCGAGGATGTACAGGGCGTTCATCAGCTGACGCTTGTACTCGTGCAGGCGCTTGATCTGCACGTCGTAGATCGACTCCGGGTCAATGTCGATGCCCTGGCGGTCCTTGATCCACTCCGCGAAATCGACCTTGTTGGCGGCCTTGATTTCCATCAGCTCGCCCAAGACCTTCTCGTCCGTCTCGTAGGGGCGCAGCGACTTGAGCACGTCCAGGTCGGTGACCCACTCGTCGGAGCCGACCAGGCGGGTCAGCAGCGCCGACAGCCGTGGGTTGCACATCTTCAGCCAACGGCGCGGGGTCACGCCGTTGGTCTTGTTGTTGAACTTCTCCGGCCAGATCGCGTGCCAGTCGCCGAGGGTCTCGGCCTTGATGATCTCGGTGTGGATCGCGGCGACGCCGTTGATCGAGTACGCGGCGTAGCAGGCGATCCAGGCCATGTGGACCAGCCCGTCGGAGACCGGCGCCATGCGGTGGATGGCATCCTCGTCAAGCCCGCGCTCGGTCATGTCCAGGCGGAAGCGGCGGTCGATCTCCTCGATGATCTGCCAGATGCGCCAGAACATCTGCTGGAAGATCGAGATCTCCCAGGTTTCCAGCGCCTCGGTGAGGACGGTGTGGTTGGTGTAGGCGAAAGTCTCGGAGGTGATTTTCCAGGCCTCGTCCCAGCCCAGGCCGTGCTTGTCCATGAGCAGTCGCATCAGCTCCGGGATGGCCAGCACCGGGTGGGTGTCGTTGAGCTGCACGGAGTTGTACTCCGCGAAGTCCGAGAGGTCCTCCCCGTGGTGCTTGATGTAATTGGCGACGATTTCCTGCAGGGACGCGGAGGTGAAGAAGTACTGCTGGCGTACGCGCAGCTTCTTGCCTTCGTAGGAGGTGTCGTTGGGGTACAGGACGCGGCAGATGTCGTTGACGCGTTCGCGCTCGACGATCGCCTCGGTGAAGTGCTGCGAGTTGAAGGCGTCGTAGTCGAAGTCCTCGATCGGCTCCGACTTCCACAGCCGCAGCGTGCCGACGTTGTCGGTGCCGTAACCGGTGATCGGCATGTCGTAGGGGATCGCGAAGACGTCCATGTCGTCGAAACGCACGGTGCGGCGCTGGTGGCCGCGGCGGATGGTGAAGGGGGAGCCGTCCTCGCGCCACGGGTCCGGGTTCTCCTTCTGGAAACCGTCGACGAACTCCTGGCGGAACAGGCCGTAGCGGTACAGCAGCCCGTAGCCGGTGACGGGCAGGTCATGGGTGACCGCGGAATCCAAGAAACAGGCCGCCAGCCGGCCCAGGCCGCCGTTGCCCAACGCGGCGTCGTTCTCCGACTCGAGCACGTCCACCAGGTCGTGGCCCAGCTCTGCGGCGGTCTCTTTGGCGGTCTCCTCCAACTCCAGGTTGGTGAGGTTGTTCAGCAGCGCCCGGCCCATCAGGAACTCAGCGGAGAAGTAGTGCTGCTGACGCGTGGCGCCGTAGGCCTGCCGGGTGTCCTCCCAGTTCTCGGCGATGCGCGCGACGACCGCGCGGGACAGGCCGAACCAGAACTTCCGGCGGGTGGACACGTCCGGGGGCGTTCCTGCCGCTGCGGCGACGTGACTGCCGACCAGGGCGGTGACATTCGATGACGGCGTCGACGATGACGACACTGGACTACCTACCTTCACTCAACGGGATTGCATGACTGATTCGGAGCGGGAAAAGGGGCGCCGCAGAGAAAGCGGACGCGCCTTCAACACACCCGTCCAGCTTATACGCCAGCCCCGCGGTTTTCCGGGCGAGTCACCCCTGCCACGGGCCCCGTCACTTCGCGAGGTAACTCAACACCGCCGCCGCCCCGGCCTGCGTCGTCGCCGTCACCGTCGGCTCATAGTCCGGCAGAAACGTCGACATGTGGTTGACGGGCACATCCGTGTCCAACCGGTTGTTTTTCACGGCCGCATCCCACTGCTCCCGCGGGGTGCAGCCCACCGTCCAAAACAGGTACGGCACGCCGAAGGCCCGCGGGATGAACGCGAAGTCCTCGGAGACCGAGGTGCGCTGGGCGTCGACGGAGTCGGCGCCGAAGACCGCGTCGAAGGTGGGGCGCACCTGCCCGAAGACCTCCAGGTCATTGTTGATCCGCTCGCCGCGGGCGAAGAACTCGAACGTCGGCTCCCCCGGGGCGTCGGAGGCCACACACTCGGCGGTGACGATGCGCTGGATGGAAGTCAGGACCCGCCTACGGGTGGCGGTGGAGAAATACCGGCAGTTGAGCACCAGCTCCGCCGACGGCGGAATGATGTTGTTGGTGGCCCCGGAACGCAACGTGCCCACGGACACCACCGCGAAATCATCGGGGTCGACCTCACGGCCCACCAACCCCTGCAGCCGCACCACGACCATCGCCGCGATGAACGTCGGATCCACCGCCTTATGCGGCATCGAACCGTGCGCGCTGACCCCGGGGATGGTGATCCGGATGGAGTCCGTGGCGGCGAACTGCGGACCGGACATCGTCTGCACCTCCCCGGCGCGACCGGGCATGACGTGCTGGCCGAAGCAGACGTCGGGCCGCGGAACGCGGTGGACCAGGCCGTCGGAGACCATGGCATTGGCGCCGGCGCCGTTTTCCTCCGAGGGCTGGAACAAGGCGATGAACGTGCCGTGCCAGGCGTCGCGGCGGGCGTCGAGAAGCGCGCAGACGCCCATGAGCGCGGTGACGTGCATGTCGTGGCCGCAGGCGTGCATGACGCCGGTCATCGTGCCGTCCGGGCCGGGGCGCAACCGGGTGGAGGCGAAGGGCACGCCGGTGGTTTCCTTGACGGGCAGCCCGTCGAAGTCGGCGCGGAAGAGCACGGAGGGGCCTTCGCCGTTGCGGAAGACGGCGACGAGCCCGAAGCCGCCGATGGGGGAGATGACTTCGCAGTCGAACTTCTCCAATTCCTCGGCGATGGTCGCGGAGGTTTCGGCTTCGTGGCCGGACAGCTCCGGGTGTTCGTGGAGGTGTTCATACAGCGGACGCTGGAAGGACAGGTCCACACCGGAGGTGTGCAGCAGATGGGCGATGGTACTCATGCGCTGGGGCGAGACTCTTTTCTGGGTCGGGGACGTGGTGTTTCGACTATAGCTAGCGCAGATAGGGGTTATAGCGCAGCATGTTGCGGCCGGTGGCGCATTCCATGGCGATGCGGATGCCCTCGTCGATGCGGCGGGCGTCGCGGAGCGCATAGAGTTGCGGGACCACGCGGTCGCGGATGTCGGTGGGGGAGAGGGTGTTGACGTAGATTTTCGTGCCGCCCTCGAAACCGGCGAGGGTGGACACGCGCCATTTGATGTTGATCCGCCACGGCATGGGCATGTCCAGGTCGATGGGTTTATGGTGCCATTCCTCGTTGCAGGGCACGTCCGCGCCGGCGGCGGCGTGGGCGGCATGCACCATGTCGCTCATCGCGCGGATCTCTTCCTGGGTCTGCAGCCAGGGCTCCGGGGTGGGGGATTTGGAGTAGATCTCCAAGGTGGGGAAGCGGTGCCCGACGCCGGCGACCATGACGGCGTGGTCGTTTTCGGCGATGGTGAGGTTGTGATAACCGGCGTAATCCACGGCCCACTCGTTGTACATGTTCGGGTTCCGCCGCAGCCGCTCGATCTCCAGGGCGGACTGGACGCCGCGTTCGTCGATGGCCACCAGTTGTTTGTGCAGGTGATCGAAGGAGGCGCCCGCCGGGGCCAGCCAGTTCTGAAATGCCGCGACATAGGGGACGTAGCGGTTGCGGGCATAAAGGTCGGCGATGGATTCCACGGTCAGCAGGATCAGGCCGAAGTGTTCCTCGGTGGTCAAGGAACCGGAGGAGGCCAGTTGAGAGGTGTCCGTGGCGCCGTCGGCGAAGTGCCGACGAGCCACGATGACGTCGTGCCCGCCCGCGAAGTAGGATTTTTCCAGCTCGTGCCACCCGGCGGGATCGACGGTCTCCGGGGCACGGCCGTTGGCTTTCAGCCGGGTCCGGATGATGGCGTCCACGTGCTGTTTACCCGCCGGGTCCGCCAGGTAGCGCTCCATCCGGCGGTGGACGTCCTCGTTCATCAAAAACCCGTAGTTGTCCACCCAATAGCTGTAGGGCACGATCTCAAACAGGTTGGGCACCCGCCGAAACTCCGCCACGGAATCGCCGTACTGGCCGGGCAGCAGGTCGGTCAGCGTACGCCACCGCCCCTCGTGCCGGATGATGCGGGACTTTTCCGGCGGGGTGTCCAGCGGCCGGCCGGAGCAGAACGCGCACGTGTGCGTCGTCGCGCCGGGCCCCAGCGGGGCGGGGTTCGGAATCGGGACGGACAGCGGTCGTTGGCCCCGCCCGGGCACCGTCCAGACTTGCGTGCCGGAAAACGGGTTCACCTGTTTGATGGTCCCGTCCGTCATGGTCGTCATCGGGTGGAAATGGTCGGGTGAGGGGACGGTCATGCCTCAACAATATTGAAGATTGCCTAATGTGGTGTCATGCCGACAATTCAATTCGACGTTCTCGTTCCGCCCGCCGACGCGACGACGGTGCGTGACACCTTCCAGAACGCCCTCGACATTCTCGCCGACAAAGACAAGATCACCTCCGGCGCCGTCACCATGCAGGAAGCCCCGGACGTCGACGACGCCGTCGTGCAGCAGCTGCACGCCAACCACCGCAACGACCACGACGGCGCGGAGCTGGCGGACGCCACGGTGCACCGCTACCAGATCGTCGTGGACGGGGTCGTGAGCTCCTACAACCAGCTGGCGATGGGGCTGTCGCGCGTGCTGACCCCGGCGGCGACCCTGCCGAACGACCCGCTCGCGGAAATCTCGCGCGAGGCCGACTTCGAGATGCCCGCGACCTACCCCTGGACCGTCGAGATCGTCAGGTAGTCGGCCGCCAGCTGCGCCCCGGCCGTGCGCAGCGCCTCTTCCCGCTGCCCCGGCGTGAGCTCCGCCAGGTCGGCGAGGTCCGCGGCCACGGCCCGCGTGCCGGGGACGTCAGGCTTGTCGACGCCCACCAGCCCCACGACCGCCTCGCCCGCGGCGGTGAGGATCTGCCCGGCGACGGACTGCGCGGCCGGCCCGCCGGTGATGACGAAATCATGGGCCGCGACGTGGGCCGGTAGATCCAGCGCCTGGGCGACGACCTCCACCCCCGGCACGACGTGGACGTGGTCGGCGCTGCCGTGCAGCAGGGCGGACAGCCAGTGCAGCGCGACGGGGATCGCGCCGCCGGCGCCGTAGCCCGGGGTCTCCGGGTCCACCCCGGTGATCTCGCACAGCTGGGCCAGGCCCGGGTGCGAGACGTCCACGCCGGCCATGTCGTCGGCCAACAGCACCCATTCCAGGGCGCCGGCGGCGACGTTGAGCTTTGCGGTGTCGAAATCCGCCAGCGACTCCAACGCGGCGGCCCCTTTACCCAGGGTGAAGCCGGCGGCGTTGAGGGGGTTGACGGCCAGGGCCACGAGGATGCCGGTGCCGCCGTCGACGGTGACGACGTCGCCGAGGCTCAGCACGACGCGGCGGGCGCCGCGGGTGGCGGCGTCGGCGACGAGCACACCCACCCCGTAGGTGTCGCCCTTGTCTCCGACGCCGGCCGGGGCGCCGACCACGGAGGCGGCGTCGATGTAGGCGGTCGCGGTGGCTTGGTCGAAGGTGTAGGCGGCTTCCGTCAGCTGTCCGGCGGCGTCGGTGGTGGGCAGAGTCACGCGTTGCCCGGCGAAGAGCTCGCTCGTCCCGGCCCCGCCATTGGGCAGGGGAGCCAGGGTGACGTCGGCGTCACGGATGACGGAGCGCACCCCTTCGCCGAGGAACTGGGCGGCGTCCTCCGCGGAGACGCCGGGGCAGTCGCTCGGCGCGACGAGCACGCGGGTGGATCCGGAGGCGGGTGCGGGGGCGGAGGAAAATTGGGACATGGCGTTCATCCTTCACGTTTGGAGCGGTGCGCGGGAGGGGTGGTGCGGGGTAAATCCGCGCGATCGTGACAATTATCGCAATGGGTTCCTCCGGCTTTACGCTCACCCCAAGGAAATTGCAGGTTAGTGGCAAGTACCGTGGGGAACACATAGCCGTGTCGGAGCAGCCAAACCGGCGGGCGCGTGAAACTATCTGTGAGTGCGGGTTGCACAGCGGAAATCGACGGTGAAAACTGGCTCCCGTCGGAGATTCTGAGACGAACCCCCAGCGCACCGGCGCCGAGGCAGAATTTCATGAGACGAGTTGGACGCCCCTCGCAGTCGCGGCGGGCAATGAGAAAGGACCCATGATGACGCAGGTCGACGAGCAAGTAACCGAGTATTACAACAAGCTGCTTCAGCGCAACGCCGGTGAGCCCGAATTTCACCAAGCCGTCCGAGAGGTTCTCGACTCGCTGAAGATCGTGCTCGAGAAGGATCCCCACTACGCCGACTACGGCCTGATCCAGCGTCTGTGCGAGCCGGAGCGCCAGGTGATCTTCCGCGTCCCGTGGGTCTCCGACAACAACAACGTCCACGTCTCCCGGGGCTTTCGCGTCCAGTTCAACTCCGCCCTCGGCCCCTACAAGGGCGGCCTGCGTTTCCACCCGTCCGTCAACCTCGGCATCATCAAGTTCCTCGGTTTCGAGCAGATCTTCAAGAACTCCCTGACCGGCCTGCCCATCGGCGGCGGCAAGGGCGGTTCCGACTTCAACCCCAAGGGTCGCTCCGAAGGCGAGATCATGCGCTTTTGCCAGTCGTTCATGACGGAGCTGCACCGCCACATCGGCGAGCAGACCGACGTCCCGGCCGGCGACATCGGCGTGGGCAAGCGCGAAATCGGTTTCCTCTTCGGCCAGTACCGCCGCCTGACCAACCGCCACGAGTCCGGAGTGCTCACCGGCAAGGGCCTGAGCTGGGGTGGCTCGCTGGTGCGCACCGAGGCCACCGGCTACGGCTGCGTCTACCTGACCAAGGAGATGATGAAGGAGCACGGCGAGTCCCTCGACGGCGCCGAGGTCATCGTCTCCGGCTCCGGCAACGTCGCCGTCTACGCCATCGAGAAGGCCCAGGAACTCGGCGCCACCGTGGTCGGTTTCTCCGACTCCTCCGGCTGGGTGCACACCCCCAACGGCGTCGACGTCGAGCTGCTGCGCGACATCAAGGAAAACCGTCGCGAGCGCGTTTCCGCCTACGTCGAAGAAACCACCGGCGACACCTTCCACTCCGACAGCTCCATCTGGTCGCTGGCCGCCGACGTCGCGCTGCCGTGCGCCACCCAGAATGAGCTGACCGGCGAGCACGCCCGGACGCTGGTGGACAACGGCGTGAAGTACGTCGCCGAGGGCGCCAACATGCCGTCCACCCCGGAGGCCATCGAGGTCTTCCGTGAGAAGGGCGTGTGCTTCGCTCCGGGCAAGGCCGCCAACGCCGGCGGCGTGGCCACCTCCGCGCTCGAGATGCAGCAGAACGCCACCCGCGATTCCTGGAGCTTCGACTACACCGACGAGCGCCTGCACCAGATCATGTCCAACATCTTCCGTGTCACGGCCGACACCGCCGCCGAATACGACCACGAAGGCAACTACGTGATCGGCGCGAACATCGCCGGCTTCCGCAAGGTCGCCGACGCCATGCTCGCCCAGGGCGTCATCTAAGCCACCGCCACCGCAATCGCCCCTCGTCGTTGATCGGCGGGGGCGTCGTCTGGGGCGGTGGGCGGTGGATTCTGGGGCCGGCGGGCCGACTGACCCGGGGGATCAGTGGGGGTGCAGCGTCCGCCACAGCGTCCAGGTGTTGCCCTCCGGGCCGGATTCGTGGCGCAACCCGTCCAGGACCGCGTGCGCCAGCGCCAACCCGCGACCCGATTCGGCGTCTGGGCCGGGCAGGCGCACGTCGTCGACGTCGACGGCGGCGGGTGGGGCCGTGTCGCGGATGACGGCGCGTAATTCCTGCGGGCTCGCGTCCAACTCGACGCGCACAGACGCCTCGCCCTCGTTGTGCATCACGATGTTCGTCGTGATCTCACTGACCGCCAGCATAAACAGGGTGCGATCCTGCTCAAAGCCGCTCTGCAACTCTGTGCCCAGGCTCTGGACGGCGTCCAGCACCCGGTCGACGAAGGCCAGTTCTGCGGGGCCGTCGACCACCTGGTCGGGACTGTCACTCATCGAAGGCCTCCTCCGCCGTCGCGTGGCTGCGCAGCACACGATCAAGGTTAGTCAGCTTGAGCACCGTCTGCACGCTTTCGGGCACGGCCGCGATCCGTAAGTCTCCGCCTTTGATCCGGGCGTTCTTCAGCCCGCCGATGAGCGCACCGAGTCCGGAGGAATCCACGAATTCAGTCTGCCCGAGGTCGACGACGATGCGGTGGGTTCCGGCGGCGATCAAGTCGTTGACCGCTGCCCGCAGGCGGGGCGCTCCGGCGGCGGTCAACCGGCCGGCAATGGACACGATGGCGGTGGTGTCGCGGATGTCGGTGGTCAGGTTCATCGGGGCCTTTCAGGTGTGGTTGGTCTTGTCGTTTGACAATGCTGCGACCGGTGCGCGGCAGGCACCGCCAGAATGCCGCTCGCGAGAAAGCGCGCGGTCACCGGTCTCTCCTGACGACGACGACGGTGATGTCGTCCGTGGCGCGTTCGTCGTATGCGAGGTCTTGCACTAGGGCGACGGCCCGTTCCGGGCCGAATTTGCGGATGGTGCGCTCCACGTGCCCGAACGGGTCGGCGGGGTCGAGGACGTCGAGAAGCCCGTCGCTGCAGCAGACGAAGTGGTCCCCGGGTTCCAGCGTGGCGGTCACGGCCGCGCAGGCTTCGGCGTCGCCCGCATCCATGCCCAGCGGCAGGCCCCGGGACCGGAGCGGTTGCCACGATCCGTCGCGGCAGATGATGAAGGCGAGGCCGTGACCGGCGTCGATGAGCTCCATCTTCCCGGTGGCGAGTTCGATGTCGGCGTGCACGGCGGTGACGAACATGTCGAGGTCGCGAAAGTCCTCGATCAGGAGGCGGTCGACCTCCGCCATCGCCTGCCCCACCGGACGGGAAGGTTCCGTGCGTAACGACGCCCGCACCCCGGCGGCGACCAGCGCCGGCCCAATGCCGGAGCCCATGACGTCGGCGAGGGTCACCCGCACGGCGCCGGGCAGCGTCGTCACGTCGTAGAAATCCCCGGCCAGACCCAAATGGGCGGTGGAGTCGGCGGCGATCGTGTAACCCGGGACGGGCGGCCAGGCGGGAGGGACGGTCAGGCGCCGGGCGGCGTCGATTTCTTCGATCTGCTGGTCGCGGCCGAGCTCAATCTCGATCCAATGGGCCATGTCGCGCAACAGTTCGCGCTGACGTTCGCTGAAGGTGCGCGGTTCGGTGTCGATCAGACACAACGCCCCGACCGGTTGTCCGTCCGGCGAGTGCACCGGGTGGCCGGCGTAGAAACGCAGTCCCGGCTCGTTCACGACGGCGGGGTGATCGGCGAGTTCGGCGGATGTGGTCGTGTCCTCGACCACGAAGGCGGCGTTACGCTCCACGGTGTGCTGACAAAACGACACCTCCCGCGGCACCTCCGTGGCGGGCAGTCCGACGCGGGACTTGGACCACTGTCGATCGCGGTCGATGAGATTGACGGCCACCATCGGGACGCCGAATATTTCTTTCGCCAGACGGGTGACACGGTCGACCCGTTCATCGGGAAGGGTGTCCAGGACGTTCATCGCATCCAGTGCGGCCTGTCGTCTTTGCTCACCCATGTGCGTCATTCCCTTCACCACGCGTGCTCGATATGTCGCGACGTGCGTCCTCCAGCCTAATTGGTGGCAGGGTCAGCTGTTTCACAGGTCGGCGGGAGCAACCGAAACGCCCGCTTCCCGATGACTGGGACCAGCGCCGCCGACGGCGAGCCACACGTCGGGTCGGGAGTCGGGAGCCAGCGAAATGCGCACGACCCCGTGTGCCCCACGTTAATAATCTCACTGTGCTGCACCTGTGCGCTGGCCGGGAGGGAGAGGGACGTCGTTGACACGCCGCCCGGTTTCCCGGTCGTGGCGGCGATGCGGAAGGTACGCTTGTCCGCATGTACCGCGTTTTTGAGTCACTCGACGAACTAGTCCAGACCGTGGAGCAGGCCTACGGCGTGCCCATGACCTCCAACTGCATGGTTCCGCGCAACGAGATGCTCGCCCTGCTCGATGATCTCCGCAACGCGCTGCCCATCGACCTGGACAACGCGCAGGACGTCCTGGACCAGCAGGACGAGATCATCGCCGCCGCCGAGGAGCGCGCCCGCGTCACCGTCGAGGACGCCGACCGACAGGCACAAGACATCGTCACCGACGCCCACAACGAGGCTGAGGCGATCGTGGGCAACGCGCAGACCCACGCCACCAACGCCGTCGCGCAGGCCGAGGACCAGGCCGACCGCACCCTCGCGAACGCACAGGCCGAAGCGGACCGATTGGTCTCCGAAGGCAACGCCTCCTACGAACGCAGCGTCAACGAGGGCGTCGCAGAACAGGCCCGATTGGTCGACGAGTCCGAGGTCGTGCGCCGCGCCGACGAAGAGGCCCACCGCATCGTCGACTCCGCCCACGCCGAATCCGACCGGTTGCGCAACGAGGCGGACACCTTCGTCGACGGCAAGCTCGGCGAGTTCGAAGAATCCCTGACCGGTATTTTGCGCACCGTCACCTCTGATCGGGCGGCGCTGCGCCGCGGCGCCGGCGTCGGCCAGCCGACCGGAACGACCGGGGTGACCGGGGCGGGCTATCAACCCCGCGAACGCGTGGAGCGCCGCCCCCGCACCCGTCGCCCGCGCACTGAGAACTACGAGGACTAGCACGGTATACGCATTCCCTGAGGCGGACGGGTAAGCTCAGAACCGTTATGAAATCACCGTTCGTTTTCAACGTTTCCGAACTGCTCCACCAAGGTGCCGCCGGCATGCCCGAGCACCGCACCCAGGTCGGCCCCTCGCCCTCTCGCATCGGCAACGAAATGATCGCCGTCGAGGAAGGGGCGGAGGTCACCCTCGCAGCTGACCTGACCATGCTCGGCTCCGGCATCCTCGTCGACGCCGACGTCACCGCCCAGCTCAGCGGACAGTGCGTGCGCTGCCTCCGCGACCTGAACCGAGATTTGAACCTGCACGTCAGCCAGGTGTTTTCCCTCGAGGACGACTTCGTCGGCGGCGATGAGGCCGAAGACGAGGAAGAAGACGTCCCGCAGGTCAACGAGGCCAACGAGATCGACCTCGAGCAGACCGTCATCGACGAAGCCGTGCTCAGCCTGCCGTTCAACCCCACCTGCGAAGGTGGCTGCGACAACCAGGCCACTGGCGTGCCCGCCCCGGACGGGGTTTCCGGCGAACAGCCCGAGGAGGAAAGGGTGGATCCGCGGTGGGCGGGTCTGGAAAAGTTCCTGTGAGCCGTTCCAAAAAGAAGAAGCTGACCGGGCCGGAAGCGCTCGCCGCGGCCTACGCCGCCGTCGACCACGCCCCGCTGTTGGCCCGACTCGGCGTCGCCCTCAGCGACGATTATCTGCGCCTGGCGCTGACGCACCGCTCCTTCGCCAACGAAAACGGCACCCTGCCGAACAACGAACGCCTGGAGTTCCTCGGCGACGCGGTCCTGGGGTTGTCCGTGGCCAGCCAGCTCTACGCGCAATACCCGTCGCGTCCGGAGTCGGACATCTCGAAGATGCGCGCCTCCATCGTCTCCCGGTACGGGCTCGCCGACGTCGCCCGCGACATCGGCCTGGGCGCTCACATTCTGCTGGGCAAAGGCGAGCTCGCCACTGACGGCCGTGACAAAGGATCCATCCTCGCCGACACCACGGAGGCGCTCTTCGGCGCCATTTACTTGGAGCACGGCTTCGAGGCCGCCCGTGACGTCATCTTGCGGCTGTTCAAAGAAAAGATCGACACCGCCTCCTCCCAGGGACGCCACATCGACTGGAAGACTGCCCTGCAGGAGCGGCTCGCCGAACTCAAGGCGCCCATGCCCGTGTATTCCGCCACCACCGAAGGCCCGGAGCACGACCTGATTTTCACGGCCCAGGCCACCGTCGGGGACCGGACGCTGGGGCAGGGCGTCGGCGGCAGCAAAAAACTCGCCGAGCAGGAAGCCGCCCGCGTCGCCTTCCTGTGGCTGCGTGAGCACCCGGAACAGGTGGCCGGCAGTGCCTGAGCTGCCTGAAGTCGAGGTCGTCCGCAGCGGCCTGGAAGCACACATTCTCCACGCCCGCTTCGACGACGTGGAAGTGCTGCACCCGCGCGCCAACCGGGGTCAGGACACCCCGCTGGAACACCTGTTGTCCGGAGCGACGGTCCGCGCGCTGCGCCGCCGCGGAAAGTACCTCTGGCTGGAGCTGGACCAGGAGCACGCCTTGTTCGTGCACCTGGGAATGAGCGGGCAGATGCTCGTCGGTGCGCCGGGGGCGTGCACGTCGCGGCATCTGCGCATCCGTGCGGAGCTGACGGATCCGGCGGGGGAGCCGGTGGAGTTGGCGTTCGTGGATCAACGCACTTTCGGCCGGTGGCTGTATACGCCGATGGTGGAGGGCGTGCCACAGCCGGTACGGCACATCGCCAAGGACCCGCTGGAGGGCGACTTCGACGCCGTGGCCGTCGCCCGGCGGATGCGTCGGTCGTCGTCGCCGGTGAAGACGGTGTTGCTCAATCAGGAGATCGTCTCCGGGATCGGCAACATTTACGCGGATGAATCCTTGTGGTTGGCCGGGATCAAACCCACGCGCAAGGCGTCGAGTCTGCGACAGCGTGACGCGGTGGCGCTGTTGGCGGCGGCCGAGGAGGTCATGCGCAAAGCCTTGGCGGCGGGCGGAACCAGCTTCGACGCACTGTACGTCAACGTCAACGGCGCCTCGGGGTATTTCTCGCGCTCGCTGAATGTCTACGGCCAGGAAGGCGAACCGTGCCCTCGCTGTGGCGGCCCGATTCACCGGGTGTCCTTCCAAAACCGGTCGACGCATTATTGCCCGGCCTGCCAGACGGGGTAGCGCCTGGTGCGCGGCCTCTGGCGGGGGTGCCCGGGGGTTAAGTGACCAGCGACGTTGGCTGGTGGTGCGGGAGGGGCGTATCTTTTCTTCATGGAAGCGATCGAGTCATTTCTCGCGGACACCGTCAACGGTTATCTCTGGTCCGTGATCCCGTTTTTGCTCATCGGGGCGGGCGTCTACTTTGGAATCCGCACCATTGTGGTGCAGATCCGCTACGTTCCCGACATGTTCCGCGCGGTCGCCGAACCCACCGCAGGTGCGGGCAACATTTCCGCGTTCAAGGCCTTCACCATCTCCGCGGCCTCGCGCGTGGGCACCGGCAACGTGGCCGGCGTCGCCCTGGCGATCAGCATCGGCGGCCCCGGCGCCGTCTTCTGGATGTGGATGATCGCCCTGCTCGGCGGGGCGACCGCCTTCATCGAGTCCACCCTCGCGCAGTTGTGGAAAACGCCGGAGGGCGACGCCTACCGCGGCGGCCCGGCCTATTACATGACCCGTGGCCTGGGGTGGAAGTGGCTGGCGGTCATCTTCGCCGTGGCCATCTCGATCACTTACGGGCTGGTGTACAACGCCATCCAGACCAACTCCATCGTCGAGGCGCTGGGCACGTCTCTGCAGCAGGACTCCCTGGGCTTTCGCGCGCTGGTCGGCGCGGTCATCGCGCTGCTGACCGCCGGGATCATCTTCGGCGGACTACAGCGCATCGCCAGCGTCACCCAGATCATCGTGCCGTTCATGGCCGGCGCCTACATCATCGTCGGCGTGCTGGTCGTGGCGCTGAACTTCTCCGAGGTGCCGGGGATGATCGCGGACATCGTCACCCACGCGCTCGGCATCCAGGAGATCGCGGGCGCCACGGTCGGCGCGGCCTTCATGCACGGCATGCGCCGCGGCCTGTTCTCCAACGAGGCGGGCGAAGGCTCCGCCCCGAACGCCGCGGCCACCGCCACTGTGTCGCATCCGGTCAAGCAGGGGCTGGTGCAGACCCTCGGCGTGTACTTCGACACCTTGCTGGTCTGCTCGATCACGGCGTTCATCATCCTGTTGGGTCCGCAGCCGGAGTACGGCGTCGAGGTCGCCGGGGCGTCGTTCACGCAGGAGGCCCTCGCCGCCTCCGTCGGTGGCTGGGGCGTCCACTTCGTCACCTTCATCCTCTTCTTCCTGGCCTTCAGCTCGATCATCGGCAACTACTACCTCGCCCAGGCCAACATCCAGTACCTCACCGGCTCGACGGCGTGGATGACCGTCTACCGCCTGCTCGTCGTCGCGTTCGTCTTCGTCGGCGCGATCGGTTCGTTGGCGCTGGTGTGGAACCTCGGCGACACGTTCGCGGGCACGATGGTGGTGATCAACTTGGTCGCCGTCGTCCCGCTCGGGGGAGTGGCGATCAAGCTGCTGAAGAACTACGCGGCGCAGAAGAAACTCGGCCTGGATCCCGTCTTCCACCGCGACATGCTGCCGGAGCTGCCCAACGTCGAATGTTGGGACGGCACGGATCCGGCCACCCGTCACGCCCCTGAACGGCTGGCCGCGCTGCGGGAGCGTCGCGGTTAAGCTGTCGGCACGACATCTGTAGACCCGGTGAGGGGGTGGCTCGATGACAATCGTCGTTTCCGTCGTCGCGTTCATCGCGGCCGGGGTGGCGCTGCTGTTGATCCTTGATGCGGTGGACACGCTGGTGGGGAAGGCGGTCCGTCGGTGCCGCCCGGCCCGTTCCCGGCAGCATTATCCGGGCGGGCCGTATCTGGCTGCGGACTCGGGTGCCGCTGACCCGATGTTCCACTAAAGTCGGGGAGCCATGACAGATACTCGCATGACCGCGTTCGTTCACGGCCACGTCCAGGGCGTGGGGTTTCGGTGGTGGGTCCGCTCCCAGGCGTTGGAATTGGAGTTGGCCGGGCACGCCAGCAACCTGCGTGACGGTCGCGTCGAGGTCGTCGCCGAAGGGCCCGAATCCCAGGTGCGCCGACTGTTGACGCTGCTGGAGGAGGAACCTTCCACGACCGCCCGGCCCGGGCGCGTGGACACCGTCGTGACGCAGTGGGCGCAGCCGAAGGGAGAGACCGGCTTCGGGCGCCGGTGAGGGGGTCGATATGCTGTTCGGGTGTATCTGAAAGCCCTGACCCTCAAAGGATTCAAGTCTTTCGCGTCGGCGACGAGCCTGAAGTTCGAGCCCGGAATCTGCGCGATCGTCGGACCGAACGGATCCGGAAAGTCGAATATCGTCGACGCCCTGCGTTGGGTGATGGGCGATCAGGGCGCCAAGAACCTGCGCGGCGGAAAGATGCAGGACGTCATCTTCGCCGGCGGCGGGGAACGTAAGCCGCTGGGGCGCGCCGAGGTCACCTTGACCATCGACAACCGGGATCAGCAGCTGCCCATCGACTACACCGAAGTGTCTGTCACGCGGCGGATGTTCCGTGACGGCGCCAGCGAGTACGAGATCAACGGGGCCAAGGCCCGGCTGATGGACATCCAGGAGCTGCTCAGCGACTCGGGCATCGGGCGCGAAATGCACATCATCGTCGGCCAGAACAAGCTCGGTGAGATCCTCGACTCGAAGCCGGAGGAGCGGCGCTCGTTCATCGAGGAGGCGGCCGGGGTACTCAAGCACCGACGGCGCAAGGAAAAGGCGCAGCGCAAGCTGCAGGGCATGCAAGCCAACCTGGATCGCCTCCGCGACCTGACCGATGAGTTGGGCAAGCAGCTCAAGCCCCTGGCCCGGCAGGCAGAGGCCGCGACGCGGGCGGCCACCGTGCAGGCCGACCTGCGCGACGCCCGGCTGCAGCTGGCCGGCGACCGGGTCGTCCGGTTGCGCCGCCAGCTTGACGACGTCGCCCATAACGCCACCGTGCTGGCGGAGCGGGTCGCCGAGGTCACCGCGGAGCTGGAGGAATCCACCGCCGTCCAGGTGGAGCTGGAGGGCCGGTTGGAGGAGCTCAGCCCACGGGTGGAGGCCGCCCAGCAGCTGTGGTTCCGCTTGTCGACGTTGGCCGAACGCGTTTCCGCGACGTCTCGCATCGCCGCGGAACGCGCCGGCAGCGTCGGCGACGCCGTGGCCTACAGCGGGCCCGACCCGGACGAGCTGGAACGCCGCGCCACACTGGCCGACGAAGACCACGAGGAGTTGCTCGCCGCGGCCGAGGAGGCGGCGGAACAGCTGGAGGTGCTACGCGAGGAGGTCGCCGACCGGCAAGAGGCGCACGACGAGGCGGAAGCGGAGCACCGGGCGCAGGTGCGGGCCATCGCGGATCGCCGCGAAGGTGTGGTGCGGCTGTTGGCCCGGGAGGAGTCCCTAGCAGAGCAGATCGTCGCCGTGGAGGAGCAGATTGCGCGGCAGGGGGAGACGCTCGCGGACACGTTGGAGCGCACCCGCCTGGCGCAGGCCCAGGCGCAGGAGGTGGCCGAGAAACTCACCGAGCTGCAGGGAGGCCGAGCACCGTTGGAGGGGGCGCAGGCGCAGGCCGGCGTCGAATCCCAGGCCGCGGAGGCGCGTCTGGAACAGCTCCAGGAGGAGCAGCGCCAGCGCGAGCGCACCGTCTACTCGTTGTCGTCGCGCATTGAGACGCTGACGGAGTCCGCGCCCAAGGTCGACGCCGCCGAGCTGCTGGACGGGGCATGGGCGCCGTTGGCGGAGTCCGTGCGTGCCGACGCCGGGTTGGAACGGGCGCTGGCCGCGGCGCTGGGGGCGCACGCCTCCGCGCTGAGCGGCGTGCTGAGCGGCGAGGACGTCGCGGCGCTCGCCGACGCTTCCCGCACCGTCCTAGTGGACAACACCACCCAGGGGCAAGGGTGGAGACTGGACACGGGTCTGCCGGCGGGTACAGGATGGTTGCTCGATCACGTGCGCGTCGACGACGCGGTCGTAGGGCCCGTCACCCGTCTGCTCGCCGACGTCGTGCTCACGGGCGACCTCACCCAGGCCCGAGAGGTGGTGGCTGAGGATCCCCGCCTGCGGGCGGTCACTCGCGACGGAACGCTGGTGGGCGAGGGGTGGGTGGCCGCCGGTTCCGGCGTGTCCACGGCCGTGGAGGTCACCGCCCAGATCTCCGCCGCCCACACGAAGCTGACCGCCGCCCGCGCAGAGCGGGAGGACTTGGCCGGCACTGTGGCCGGGGCCAAACAAGCCGCGGAAGACGCCCGGATCAATGCCGCCGCCACCACCGCGGCCCTGCGCGAGCACGACGCTGAGGTGGACGCCTGGCAGCGTGAACACGGTCGACTGGTCAAGCAGCACGAGGTCAACGAGGCCGAATACGCCCGCGCGGTGGAGCGCTCCGCCGGCGCCGACGAGCACGTGGCGCAGTTGCGCGGCGAACTCGCCGACGTGCGGGACCGCATGGCCCGCGTCGGGGACTCGGACGCCCCGCAAGAGGCGTCCACCGCAGAGCGCGATCAGACTGCAGCGGCGCTGAGCCAGGTAAAGGCCATGGAGATGGAGGCGAACCTCGCCGCCCGCAGCGCCGCGGACCGAGCCGCGCAATCCGCCGGCAAGGGGGACGGGCTGCGCCGTCAGGCCGCGCACGAGCGGGAGGCGAAGAACCGCCATGAGCACGCGATGCAACGTCGGCGGCTGGCCGGAGAGCTGGCGGCGGCCGTCGAAAAGCACGCCCGCGACATCGCCGCGCGCGTCGCCGACGCCCTGGAGCGCGCCACCGCCGAACATGACCGTCTCAACGACCAGAAGGCACAGGTCACCGCAGCGTTGGGGCAGGCGAAAAACACGGTCTCCGCCGCCCGTCAGCGGGCGGGGAGGTTGACGGACACCGCGCACGCCTCCGAGATCGCGAAATCGCAGGCGCAGGTGCGCATCGACGAGGCGGAGGCGAAGATCGTCGAACAGCTCGGCGTCCCCATCGCGGATCTGCTGGCCGACTATTCCCCGGATGAGGGCTTTGACCGGGCGGAGCAGGAGGCGCGCCTGAAGCAGGCGGAAAAAGACCTGCGCTCCCTGGGCAAGGTCAACCCGCTCGCGCTGGAAGAGTATCGGGCGCTGGAGGAGCGCCATGAATTCCTGTCGACGCAGCTGGACGACGTGGTCCAGGCACGCGCGGACCTGTCGGACGTGATCGAGAACGTCGACGCCCAGATTTTGCACCTGTTCACCGAGGCGTGGCGGGACGTGGAGAGGGAATTCCCCGCCGTCTTCGACACCCTCTTCCCGGGCGGCGAGGGACGGTTGATCCTCACGGAGCCGGAGGACCTGCTGGCCACCGGCATCGAGGTCGAAGCCCGCCCGCCAGGCAAGAAAGTCAAGCGTCTGTCCTTGCTTTCCGGCGGTGAGAAGTCTCTCACGGCGCTGGCGTTTCTCGTCGCGATCTTCCGCGCTCGGCCCAGCCCGTTCTATGTCATGGACGAGGTGGAGGCCGCCTTGGACGACGTCAACCTGCGCCGGCTCATCGCCTTGTTCGACGAGATGCGTAAGGACTCGCAGCTGATCGTGATCACGCACCAGAAGCCGACCATGGACATCGCCAACGTGCTCTACGGCGTGACGATGCGCGGCGACGGCGTGACCCGGGTGCTCAGTCAGCGGTTGAATCAGGCGGGACAAGCCCCGGATTCCGCATAAACCTGCATGTTCAGCGTGATTTTCGTAGACGATGGTGGCACTGTTGGGAGCATGGACGCAACCCTTATCTGGACTATCGTCGCGATCATCGTCGTCGTTCTCATTGTGGTGGGAATCGTCGTCATCGTCGCCGGCAACAAGCGCAAAGAGTCAAAGACCGTCAGCTTCGAGAAGAAGGAAGAACCGAAACAGCTGACGCAAGAGGAAAAGTCGGGCAATTACCAAGCCCAGGGCGGCTTCAATTTCGCGGCCGCCGCACCGGCGGAACCGGTGGAGAAGGCCCCGCCGGCCGCTCCCACCGAGCCGAAGATGGCCCAACCGCCGCACCCTGAGCCGTCGGCCCCCGAATCCGCCGCGCCGGCGGAGCCGGTGGAACCGAAGGCCTCGGAGCAGCCGAAGATGGCGCAGCCCCCGGCCGAGGAGAAGCCGACGGAGCAGGCGCAGCCTGAGCGGCCGGCCACGCCGTCGACGCCGGGCGGTTCCACTCGGGCGGAGCCCGTGCCGGCCGCCACCGAGCCGGAGATGCAGAAGCCGGCGGTCGGCAAGGATCAGCCGAAGCCTAAGGCCACCGAAAAGCCTGCCGAAACCGCCGCCGACAAGACGGATTCGGAGCAGGAGAAGCTGTCTGCGGCCGGCGCCGCAGCCGCCGCGGGCGCCAGTGGGGTGGCAGGTGCCGCAGCAACAGCCGCCACCACCGGCCCCGACGCCGAAGATGATTCCGAGGAACGAGACGTCACCGTCTCCGAGGACACGGCCGACGTCGCCGAAGAGGTCTCATCCGACACAGGCACGGACACGAGCTCTGCCCCGGAGAAGGTCTCCACGGAGGGGGCGGTGGCGGAGGAGCCGGTCGTGGAGGAAGCGGTCACCGAAGAGCCGGAGATCGTCGAGGAGACCGTCAGTGAGGCGCCGGTCGCCGAAGAGCCGGAGATCGTCGAGGAAGCCGAAGAGGCCGCCGGCATCGCCGCAGTGACGGCTGACGTGGCGGAAAGCGCGCGTGCACAGACCCCGGTTCCCACCGAGCCGGAGCAGTCCCCGGAACCGGCCGAACCGATCGACGAAATCGACCCCGTCTCCGGCCGCATCGGCCGACTCCGCGGACGCCTCTCCCGCTCCCAGAACGCCATCGGGCAGGGCTTGTTGGGCATCCTGACCGCCGGTGACCTCGACGAAGACGCCTGGGAGGAGATCGAGGACACGCTGATCATGGCGGACCTGGGCGCCACGTTGACCATGAAGGTCACCGACTCCCTGCGCGACAAGATCGCGGAACGCGGCGTGGCCTCGGAGGACGAGGCCCGCGCGATGCTGCGGGAAACCCTCATCGAGGCCGGTCGCCCGGAGATGGACCGCTCCATCAGGGCCCTGCCTTTCGAGGGCAAACCCGCCGTCATCCTCGTCGTCGGCGTCAACGGCACCGGCAAAACCACCACGACCGGCAAGCTCGCCCGCGTGCTGGTGTCCATGGGCTCGACGGTGGTGCTCGGCGCGGCGGACACCTTCCGCGCCGCGGCGGCGGACCAGCTGGAGACCTGGGGCCGCCGCGTCGGCGCGACCACGGTGCGTGGCGCCGAAGGGGCGGACCCGGCGTCCGTCGCCTTCGACGCGGTGGCCAAGGGCGTGGAGCAGCAGGCCGACGTCGTGCTCGTCGACACCGCAGGCCGCCTGCACACCGCCACGGGCCTGATGGACCAGCTGGGCAAGGTCAAGCGCGTCGTGGAGAAGAAGTCGAACGTGGACGAGGTGCTGCTGGTGCTCGACGCGACGGTCGGCCAGAACGGCCTGACTCAGGCGCGCGTGTTCGCTGAAGTGGTGGACATCACCGGCGTGGTGCTGACCAAGCTGGACGGCACCGCCAAGGGCGGCATCGTCTTCCAGGTGCAGGAGGAGCTCGGCGTACCGGTCAAGCTCGTCGGCCTGGGTGAGGGGTCGGACGACCTCGCCCCCTTCGAGATCGAGGGGTTCGTCGACGCCCTGCTGGGCTAAATTCGCGGTCCCTGATTTTTGGGCGCTCACCGGGGCATTGGCCATGGTGGGCGCCTTTCTCGTTCTCAAAAAGGTTTCCCCTATATGAGGGTGACCGCATGATTTAAAATGCCCGGCCGCCCTTTCCGGCGCTAACAAACCGGACGTACTGTTTGTTTGTTGGCATCGAAGCCGACAGGCAGAAAACCGAATGAGAATGAAGGAGGGTCGAAGATGAGCCCCGAAGAAACCATGATTGCCTCCGGCAACGCAGGCTGGATGTTGACGTCCGCCTCTCTAGTGCTCCTGATGACCCCCGCCCTCGCGATGTTCTACGGCGGCATGACCTCGCGCCGTGCCGCCCTCAACATGATGATGATGTCTTTCGGCGCCCTCGGCGTCGTCGCCTTGGTCTATATCCTGTGGGGCTGGTCGATGTCCTACGGCACCCAGTCCTGGGCCGGGATCGTCGCCAACCCGCTGGAGTTTTTCGGACTCCGCGACGCAGTCGTCGACGCCGACGGGAATTACCTCGTCGGCGAGTCCGGCTACGCCAACGTCATCGACGTCGCGTTCCAACTGACCTTCGCCGTGATCTCCACGGCCATCATCTCCGGCGCCCTCGCCGAGCGCGTGAAGTTCTCCACCTGGCTGGTCTTCTCCGGCCTGTGGGTGACCTTCGCCTACTTCCCGCTCGCCCACATGGTATGGGGCGGCGGCCTCCTCTCTCACAGTGAAAGCTCCCTCGCAGCCTGGATGTTCGGCGTCACTGACGGAGAGGCCACCATCGCTCCGATCGACTTCGCCGGCGGCACCGTGGTCCACATCTCCGCCGGCACCGCAGCCCTGGTCCTGGCCCTGGTCGTCGGAACGCGCCGCACCTTCCCGACGGGCATCAACCGCCCGCACAACCTCCCGCTGGTCATGCTCGGCGCCGCCCTCCTGTGGTTCGGCTGGTTCGGCTTCAACGGCGGCTCCGCTTTCGCCGCCGATGGGTTGGCGGGGATGGCCTGGCTGAACACGACCGTCGCCACCGCCGCCGCGATGCTCGGCTGGCTCCTGGTCGAGCGCCTGCGCTTCGGCGGCGGCACCTCCCTCGGCGCCGCTTCCGGCGTCGTGGCCGGGCTGGTCACCATCACCCCGGCCGCCGGCGACGTCCACCCGCTCGGCGCCCTGCTGCTCGGCCTGATCGGTGGCGGCCTCGCCTCCTGGGCCATCAGCCTGAAGTTTCGCTTCGGGTTCGATGACTCCCTCGACGTCGTCGGAGTCCACCTGGTCGCCGGCCTGTGGGGCACCGTCGGCCTGGCCTTCGTCTCCACCGACACCGGCGTCTTCACCGGCGGGGGAGCGGACGGCTGGCTTCTGCTGATCGTCCAGGCGGTCATCGCGATCGTCGCCATGGTCTTCTCCGGGGCCGTCACCCTGATCATCGCCCTGCTCCTCAAGGCTGTGATGGGCTGGCGCGTCGACAAGAGAACCGAGCTGGAAGGCATCGATCGTCTGCAGCACCGCGAAACCGGTTACGACATCGCCGGCGAAGGCTCCCGCGGCAGCCAGGTGATCAACCTGCGGGCCATCAAGCCTCAGCCCCATGAGCGGGACGCGACCCCGGAGCCCCGGGAATCCCGCGAGGACCAGCTCCCGCAGCACCCCCAGGCGCGACCCGCGCCGCACGCCCAGGAACCGGCGTCCGCCGGCCCCGCGACAGGACAGGAGTAAAGCGCGATGAAACTCGTGACAGCAGTGGTCAAGCCCTTCACCCTCGGTGAAATCCATTCCGCCCTCGACCGGCTCGGCGTCTCCGGCATGACCGCCACCGAGACCCTCGGCTACGGCCGGCAACGCGGCCACACCGAGGTCTACCGCGGAGCGGAGATCGCCACCGAGTTCGTCACCAAGATCAAGGTGGAGGTTCTGATCTCGGACGCCCAGCTCGACGAGGTGTGCGACGCCGTGATCGCCGCGGCCCACACCGGCGAGGTCGGCGATGGCAAGCTCTGGGTCACCGAGGTAGACCGCGTCGTGCGCGTGCGCACCGGTGAAACCAACGAGGTGGCCGTCTGACCGGGCGCTGACCTCCCCTGAAAACCCGCCGCTCCCTTAGTGGGGGGCGACGGGGTTTTCTTCGTGTCACGGGGGCACTGGGGTGATGTTATCGTGTGACCTGCGACCGGCCGGTGACGAGGTGTGATGATAGCCTTCTGTCTATGTTGCTGAGGGTCGAAGGGAACCAGGACGCGCCGAAACGGGCCAACCGTCGGCGACGTCACGGCGGAACCAACGGCTACACCACGTCCTGGGGGCCGCACCTGTCCGGTCTCGTTCCCTGAGCTGCGCGACTGGAATCCACGACATGTCAGTTCAGTGATCGACCCGTGCCTGCCCGCCCCGCCGCGGCGGGCGTCCGGGTCGTCACGTAAACCTCAAGAACCCGGAATCCGATGTTATTACTCATTCTCGCGTTACTTCTCGCGACGGTGGCATTGGCTCCGCTGGCGGCCCGGCTCCTCGGGCGCAACGCCGGTTGGGCGTTGTCTGTCCCGTTGCTGGCCAGCGCCGTGCTGGCGGCGGTGACCTACGTGCCGTCGTCAAGCGGGGCGCCGCACACCGAAAGCCTGACTTGGTTGCCCTCCCTGGGGGCGAACCTGACCGTCCGCATCGACGGCCTCTCCCTGATTTTTCTCATGCTGGTGCTCATCATCGGCGCCGGCGTGCTGATCTACAGCACCCGCTACCTGGGGAAGGGGCGCCCCTCCTCCTTCTACTTCTACATCAGCGGATTCGCCGCCGCGATGTCGCTGCTCGTGCTCACCGACGACCTCATGGTCTTCTACGTCGCCTGGGAGCTGACCACCTTCTGCTCGTTCTTCCTCATCGCGGACGCGGGGGAGAAGGGACGCCAACCGGCGATCCGCACGCTGCTGGTCACCGTCTTCGGCGGACTGCTGCTGCTGACGGCCACCGTCATCATGGCCGTGACCACCTCGTCGATGCGCATCAGCGAGATCCTCGTCGACCCGGTCTGGACCGACAGCCCCGGGCTGACCGCGATCGTCGCCGTGCTGCTGGCCGGCGCCGCGTTCACCAAGTCCGCCCAGTTTCCCTTCCAGGCCTGGCTGCCGGACTCCATGGTCGCCATCGCCCCAGTCTCTGCCTACCTGCACGCCGCCGCCATGGTCAAGGCCGGCATCTATCTCATTCTGCGGTACACGCCGATGCTCGGTGAGGTGGCCGTCTGGAACGTCCTGCTGATCAGCGTCGGACTGTTCACCGCGTTGTTCGGGGCGATGACCGCGATCCGCCGCGACGACTTAAAGGAACTGTTGGCGTACTCGACCATGAGCCAACTGGGCCTGCTCGTGGCGGTCGTCGGCATCGGCACCCCCACCGCCGTGGCCGCTGCCATCACCCACACCATCGCCCACGCTATTTTCAAGGCGGCGCTGTTCATGTCCGTCGGCATCGTCGAGCACGAAACCGGCACCCGCAGCTACGCCCAGTTGCGCACGATGCGGTTGAAGACGCCGGTGACCAAGGCCATCGTGGTCGTCTCCGCGCTGTCGATGGCCGGCGTCCCGCTGTTCTTCGGCTTCATCAGCAAGGAATACCTCCTGCAGGCCGGCGTCGCCGCGGAATTCCCGCCGAGCGCCGTGGTCCTCATCGTCGCGGCGATCACCGTGACCTCGATGTTCACCTTCGCCTACTCGCTGCGCTACATCATCGGCGTCTTCGGCGGCACGACAAAGACCCTCGCCGAGGTCGACGAGCCCGTCACGGTGCGGGAGGCCGCGCCGACTTTCTGGCTGGTCCCCGCGCTGCTGTCCCTCGCCACGGTCGTCTTCGGGCTGCTGCCGTGGCTGTTGGAAAACCCCGTCGCCGACGCCTCCTCCGCAGCGGCCGGCCAACCCTATGAACCGGGGCTGGCCCTGTGGCACGGCTTCACCGTCCCGTTGGGCCTGTCGGCGCTCATCATCGCCGTCGGCGCCCTCCTGGTGGTCTACTCCGGGCAGGTCGGCCAGGCGCTGCGCGCCTACCGGGCCCCGATCCGGGGCGTCGACGCGGTGGAATACCTGCGCCAAGGCACCATCGATCTGGGCGCGAAGCTGGTCACCGGACCCAGCGGCACGACCTCCATGCGCCGCCACCTGGCGGCCCCGATGCTGGGCCTGCTGGTCATCGCCGTGGTCGGCGTGTGGACCCTGACGGACATCCCCGACGTCGTCGCGGACCGCTCGCGGCCGCTGGACTGGATCTTCGTGCTCATCGTCGCCCTCGGCGTCGCGGCGTCCGTCTCCGCGAAATCGCGGCTGACCGTCGTCGTGGTCATCAGCATCGCCGGTTTCGGCGTGACCCTGTGGTTCTTCAGCCTCGGCGCCGCGGACGTGGCCACCACCCAGCTGACGGTGGAGATCCTCACCGTGGTCATCCTCGTACTCATCCTGCGTCGCCTGCCGGACCGCTTCACGCCGGAGACCAAGGCCGCCAACGTCAGCTCCATCGCCCTGGCCGCGGCCCTGGGCGTGGCGGCGATGCTCGCCGTGTTGGCGCTGACCGGCCGCCGCGAGAAGTCGGCCGCCGCCGAATACTATCTGCGCGAAGCCGAGAACGTCACCGGCGGTTCGAACATCGTCAACACCATCCTGGTGGAGTTCCGTGCCCTGGATACCCTCGGCGAACTGACCGTCCTGGGCTTTGCCGGCATCGGCATCTACGCGCTGCTGAAGTCGCGCCCGCTGCTGCCGGCCCGCCCCGCGCTGATGGACGAGGCCTCCCCGGTGCGCAGCGCACTGGCGAACTCCGTGTTCCTGCGCGTGACCACCCGCCTGATCGGCCCGCTGATCATCGTGATCTCCGTGCTGTTGTTCTTCCGCGGACACAACGAAACCGGCGGCGGCTTCGTCGCCGCCCTGGTGGGCGCGGCCGGATTCGGCCTGCTGTATCTGTCTGCGCCGACGGACCGGGCGGCGAAGGTCAAGTGGCCGTTCCTGGCGTTGATCGGCGCCGGCGTCGCCGTCGGCGCCGCCACCGGGCTGGTCGGTTACCTGGCGGGCTCTTTCCTCGAGCCGATCCAGTTCGAGGTCTTCGGCCTGGCCCAGACGACCTCCCTGGTCTTCGACCTCGGCGTGTACCTGGCGGTGGTGGGCATGGTGCTCACCGCGGTCAACATGCTCGGCGGGGTCCAGGACCCCGGCTCACCGGACGCGCCGCTGGAGCGCGAGCCGGAAGACCATGAACCCGATCCGATGGACACGGCGCCGGTCGTCGGCAGCACCGCCGCGTCCGCCGTCTCCGGCACAGAAGGGATTGACCGATGACACTCGCACTTTCCGTGGGGTTGCTGGTCGGCGGCGGCGTGTATCTGATGATGCGCCGCGACATGCTGCGCATCGCCCTGGGATTCACGTTGCTCAGCCACGGCGTCAACCTGATGCTCATTTCCGCCGGCGGCACCGCCTGGCGCGACGAACCTTTCGGCACACACACGGACACGGCCACGGTGGCCGACCCGCTGCCGCAGGCTTTCGTCCTCACCGCCATCGTGATCTCGTTTTCCATCTCGGTGCTGCTGTTCGTCACCGCGGCCGTGGGCCGCCGCAACGACAACACCCGCCCAGAAATCGACGAGCAGGACGGCGACCCCGCCCGTGACCCCGCTTCGGAGGTGAAGCACTGATGGACACCGGAATGTCCCATGACACGATCGGCGCCATGTTGGCGCTGTTCGTCGCTGTGCCGCTGCTGGCGGCCGGCCTGCTGGTCATCTTTCGCAAGGTCGTCTGGCTGCAGCCGGTCGTCTTATTCGCCGTCCTCGGCGCGTCGTTGGCGGGAGCACTTGCCCTCATCGCCGAACTCGCCGGCGGGGAGGTCATCGCCCACGGGGTGGGCAACTTCGCCTTCGGCGTGGCGATCCCCTTCGCGGCCGACATGTTCACCGCGCTGATGCTGACCACCACCGCGATCCTCGCCCTGCTCAGCGCCTGGTTCGCCGCCGCCTCCGGGCACCTCCGCGAACCTTTCTTCGCGCCCATGGTGCTGGTGCTCATGACCGGCGTGTACGGTGCGCTGCTGACCGCGGACGCGTTCAACTTCTTCGTCTTCATCGAGGTCATGCTGCTGCCGTCCTACGGCCTGTACGCCACCACGATCCACCGCCGCGGCGGGGACCTCATGCTCGGCGGCATGCGCCTGTACATCGCCGCCAACCTGTTGGCGTCGACGACGCTGCTGGCCGGCGTCGCGATGGTCTACGCCACCGCCGGCACGGTCAACCTCGGCCAGCTGGCGGGCGCCGCCTCGGAAGACCCGATGGTGGCCATCGCCATGAGCATCGTGCTGCTGGCGATGCTGACGAAGGCGGCCGTCGTGCCCGTCCACAGCTGGCTGGCGCGGACCTACGCCTACACCTCGCCCGCGATGACGGCCCTGATCTCCGGGCTGCACACCAAGGTGGCGGTCTACGCGATCTACCGCTTCTACGCGGTGGTCTTCGACGGCGACACCCGCTTCCTGTGGATCCTGGTCGCCCTGTTCACCGCGACGATGCTCATCGGCGTGCTGGGTGCGGTGGGGGAGAAGACCACCCGCTCGATCCTGGTGTTCCACATGATCAGCCAGCTCGGCTACATCCTCATGGGCGTCGCGCTGTTCACGGAGCTGGGCCTGACCGCGGGCATCTTCTACCTGGTGCACCACATGCTGGTCAAGGCGTCGCTGTTCCTGTCCACCGGCGCCGTCGAGGTCAAATACGGCACCGGTGAACTGGACAAGGTCACCGACATCGCCCGCCGGGAGCCGCTCATCGCGGTGTCCTTCTTCGCGGCCGCGTTGTCGCTGGCGGGCATCCCGCCGTTCTCCGGCTTCGTGGCCAAGTTCTCCCTCATGCTGGGCACCTTCGAGGCCGGCCGCTACATCGCGCTGGCGGTCATGGTCATCGTCAGCCTGATCACGCTGCTGTCGATGCTCAAGATCTGGAACGGCATGTTCTGGGGCGATCCGAAGACCCCGGCCCCGGACCCGGCCGCCGGGCAAGACCCGGACGGCGAGGGCGCCACCTTAGGCGGCGGCGTCGCGCTGGTGACCCGCACCGAAGAAACCCGCACCGAGGACGACACTGAGACCGCCCCTCGTCGGCGCATCAGCCTGTGGTTGGCGGCCCCGGCGGCCATCCTCGCGCTGTTGACCCTGGCGATCGGGCTCGGCGGAGAAGTCCTGCTCGGCTGGGCGGAAACCGCCGCCCATGGCCTGATGGACACCACCGGCTACGTGGAGGCGGTGAGCAACTCCTAATGACGAACATACTTTCCTGGCCGTTCCGCGTGATCGGATTCTGGCTCTGGTACCTCAAAGAATTCCTGACCTCGAACATGTCGGTGCTCAAAGACATCGTCACGCCCGGACACCTGTCGACGCCCGGCATCGCGCGCTACGAGTGCCGCAGCCTGACCGACGGCTACTACACGCTGTTCGCGGCGTTGGTGACCGTCACCCCGGGCACGCTGGTCGTCGGCGCGGCGGAGACCACCGACGAGGGCGTGCGCGTCATGTACGTCCACGGCATGTACAACGAATCGGCCGACGAGCTGCGCGCAGACCTCCGCGACATGGAGGAACGCATGCTCAAAGGGCTGATGCTGCAGCCGAAGTTCAACGAAGGAGCGCAATGACAGTCATCAACATCGCGATCGTCATCATCGGCCTGACGGCGCTGCCCGGCGCCTACCGGATGCTGATGGGCCCGACCCGCGCCGACCGGGTGTCCGCGGCCGACTTCCTGCTGTTCATCCTGGTGGCGCTGCTGGCGCTGGTCGGCGTGTCCAAGGCCAGCGGCTTCACCTTCGACCTGGTGTTCGTCGCGGCGCTCGTGGGCTTCCTCAGCGCAGTCTCGCTGTCGCGCGCACTGATGAGGGGGACCCGCTGATGGATGCCCTGACCATAATCGCCAACATCCTCGTCATTCTCGGCGCCGTCAACCTCGCCGTCTGCGGCGCGGGCATGCTGTATTTCCGGGACGTCTTCGCCCGGATGTCGGTGCTGGGCACCGCCTCCGGGTTCGGCGTCAGCTTCATCGTCATCGGTGCGTTCCTGCTCGACCCGAGCTGGTGGAACGCGCTGGTCGGAGTGGCCGCCGTGATCCTGTTGATCGGCACCTCCGCCATCGGTTCGACCCTGATCGCACGTTCGGCGCTGCTGCGCGGCAACCGGATCGTGGATCAGCGCTTCAATGAAGCGGAGGTGGAGACAACTTCCTAGGACGGCCGCGCCCCGGGGCGCGGCCGGGAAAGATGTGACTGTCGCGCAGGTGACCGGCTAAGCTGTAGCGGATACCGGATCTGCCGGTCACCTGATTGACCCTGATCGACGAACGCCACGCTAGGGAGTGCACAACGTGTTTGAGTCTCTGTCCGACCGCCTCCAATCATCCCTCAAGGGGCTGCGGGGCAAGGGCAAGCTGACCGAAGAGGACATCAACGCCACCATGCGCGAGATCCGTCTCGCGCTGCTGGAGGCGGACGTGTCGCTCGCGGTCGTGCGTGGCTTTGTCAAGCGTGTCAAGGCGCGCGCCCTCGGCGCCGAGGTGTCGGAGGCGCTGAACCCGGCGCAGCAGGTCATCAAGATCGTCAACGAGGAACTCGTCGACATCCTCGGCGGGGAAACCCGCCGCGTGCAGCTGGCGAAGAACCCGCCGACCGTGATCATGCTCGCCGGCCTCCAGGGCGCGGGTAAAACCACCCTGGCCGGCAAACTGGCCAAGTACTTCAGCAAGCAGGGCCACACCCCGATGCTGGTGGCCTGTGACCTGCAGCGCCCCGGCGCGGTGCAGCAGCTGGAGATCGTCGGTCAGCGCGCCGAGGTGCCCACCTTCGCCCCGGACCCGGGGACCTCGATCGATTCCCACGGCCACGAGATGGGCACCTCCCACGGCGACCCCGTCGCCGTGGCGCAGGCGGGCGTCGAGGAGGCGCGCCGCTCCCAGCACGACATCGTGATCATCGATACCGCGGGCCGTCTCGGCATCGACGAGACGTTGATGACCCAGGCACGCGACATCCGCGAGGCCGTCGACCCGGATGAGGTCCTCTTCGTCATCGACGCGATGATCGGCCAGGACGCGGTGACCACCGCGCAGGCCTTCGCCGACGGCGTCGATTTCACCGGCGTGGTGCTGACCAAGCTCGACGGCGACGCCCGCGGCGGCGCCGCCCTGTCCATCCGTGAGGTCACCGGCAAGCCGATCCTGTTCGCCTCCACCGGCGAGAAGCTCGACGCTTTCGACGTCTTCCACCCGGACCGCATGGCCAACCGCATTCTGGGCATGGGCGACATGCTCTCGCTCATCGAGCAGGCCGAGACGGTCATGGACCAGTCCAAGGCAGAGGAAGCCGCCGCCAAGATCGGCACCGGCGAAATGACGCTGGATGACTTCCTCGACCAGCTGCTCATGGTGCGCAAGATGGGCCCGTTGGGCAACATCATGAAGATGCTGCCGGGCGGCAAGCAGATGAACGACATGGCCGACATGGTCGACGAGAAGCAGCTCGACCGGATTCAGGCCATCATCCGCGGCATGACGCCGGCGGAGCGCACGAACCCGAAGATCTTGAACGCGTCGCGCCGTAAGCGCATCGCGGGTGGTTCGGGTGTGACCGTGGCGGACATCAACCAGCTCATCGAACGCTTCAACGAGGCGAAGAAGATGATGGGCAAGATGGCCGGCCAGATGGGGATGGGCGGGGTGAAGCGTTCGGCGACGAAGAAGAAGCCGAAGGGTCGCCGCACCAAGAGCGGCAAGCGTAAGCCCGTGAAGAACCGGCAGTCCGGCGGCGGCATGCCGAACATGGCGCAGTTGCAGCAGATGCAGCAGCAGATGGGCGGCGGGGGCATGCCCGACCTGTCGCAGATGGGAAATCTGCCGAAGGACATGGACGGCATCGACTTGAATAACCTCGATTTCAACGAGGCCATGAAGCGCATGGGCGGCAAGAAGAAGTTCTAGGCGATCACTCCCGCACGAGCGTGGCGACGGCCCGTCTCACCGATCACGGTGGGGCGGGCCGTCTTCTTGTTTCCTGTCCTTAACGGCCGAGGGCCGGGCCGAGGTAATCCCACACCAGGCCACGCATCGACGAGGCATAGGCGTTGGAGATGTGGTCTTTATCCCGATAGACGGGGATGTTGCCGATGATCGGCGGGCATGTTTCAGCGGCGCAGAACCAGTCGGCGGTGTCTACGGCGACGGCGTTCGGGTACTGCTCGAGCACCGCTGCGGCGGGGTCCACTGGGGAATACACCTGCTCGCGGGGAATGGAGCAAGCGAGGATCGGATCCTCATGGTGGAAGAAGGTGTCTCCGCCAGCCTGGTGTTGCAGCAGGCATTGGTTCGCGTCTTCGACGCCGTCGGCCGGGGGGACGATCCAGGGGTTGTCGCGTAACCCGAGGAAGGGGATCTGGGAGTCGTCCAGGGCCCGCCAAAACGCCTCATAACCCAGTGGCACCGCGTCCGGCCCTGTGCCGTCCCAGTTCAGCGGGCGGGTGGAAGTGGAGACCACCGCCTCCGGATCCAAGTCGATGATCTGGGCCACGGCGCCTTCATTCCAGGCGGCGCAGTCGGCGTCGACGCCGAAATTTTCGCCCAACACCGTCGGGCAAGACTGCCGGAGGAAAGGGATGACCCGGAAACCGAACTCCTGACCGAGCTCATCCAGCGGCACCATCCACGTTTCCGCGTGGGAGCCACCTGCTAAGACGACCGTTTGCTCGGCCGCCGGGTCCCCGTAGACGCACGGATCCCCGTCGATGTTTTCGGTGGCGTAGCGGTCGTGCGGCTCATCGTTGTAGATCAGGCAACCGTCTCCTGCGGGAGCGGGAAAAATGTCGGAAACAAGGGCAAGGTCGGGGCGGGGGTCAACGCCGCCGGGAGCATCGGCCCCCGCGACGACGCGGGCCCCGGGATAGACCGCGGGGTCGAGCTCCTGGTCGTCTATGCGACTGAGATAGCCGGCGTAGAGCGGACCTACGCTGAGTAGAGTGGCGACCAGTCCCGCGACCATCACACCACCGGCTGCGCGACGCTGTCCGGGAGCTCGTCGCAGCGACTCGAGCGCGACCTTGGCGGGGGTTTCTTCGGCGGTCGGCCGGCGGCGGTGTTGCCGCAGCGGGGTTTCCACGAAGCGGTGCGTGACGTCCGCCAGGATCAGGGAGAGCGCGACCACGAGCACGCCCAGCCAGAGCGGGGGCGTCTCGTTGCCCGTGGCGGTGGTCAAGATGATCAGCAGCGGCCAGTGCCACAGGTAGAGCGAGTAGGCGACGTCGCCCAGCCAGATCGCCGGTTTGGAGGCCATCAGCTTCGCTGTGTTCCCGTGGCCGCCACCCACGATGATCAGCACGGCGCCGCTGATCGGGATGAGGGCGGCGGGGCCGGGGAAGGCCAGCGAGGTCGGAATGATCAGGCCCGTGACGGCGATCAGGGCCAGCCCCAGGCCGGTGGCCGGGCCGGCCAGGCGTCGCGGCAACTGCAGGTGCGGCAGGTACAGCACGAGCACCGCGCCCAGGGTCAGCTCCCACATCCGAGCGAACGTCGAGTAGTAGTTTCCCGGGGTGCCGACGAAGCCGTGGCGGCAGGCCCACGCGAAGGAGAGCACAGTGAGCAGGATCAGTATGGGCCCGGCCAGGCGGCGCACCCGTCGGCCGGTCCATCCGTGACGGCTGACCAGCCAGGCGAAGAACAGGGCGAAGGCGATCGCGAACAGGTAGAACTGCCCCTGCACAGACATCGACCACAGGTGCTGCAGCGGGGAGGTGTCCGCGGAGGCCGCGGCGTAGGCGGCCTGCTGGTCGATGAGCTCCCAGTTGAGGTAGTAGAAGAGGCTGGCGTTCAACTGTGACGTCAGCTCCGGGGTGATCAGCTGCGGCGTCAACCACCAGGCGAGGGCGACCGTCGCGATGAGCACCACGGCCAGGGCCGGGAGCAGTCGGCGCACGGTGCGCCACAACGGCCACCAGGGGTTTAAGGAGGCGTTGCGGCGGGCCGCGTAACGCAGCTGCGAGCCGAGGAAAAAGTATCCGGACAGGAGCAGGAAGACGTCCACGCCGCCGGAGACCCGGCCGACGAAGACATGGAAGATGACGACCAGTCCGATGGCGATGCCGCGCAGGCCGTCGAGTTCTGGCCGGTAGGTCGATGAGCGAGTGGTTGTGGTGGTGGACACCCGGCGAATCCTCCTCGCTGGCGATACGGCTATGTGGATATTGACGCAAATAGTCTAGCCGGGGCCCCGAACTCGGGTGGGGAGGGCAGAGCGTAGTCGGACGCAATTTCTTTCCGGACACCCGGGGCGGTACAATCTTTGAGGTTGTGTGCATGTCCTCGTCCGTGAGGGTGTGTCCGCCACATGAACCTGACGCTGCGTCAGCGCCGATCGCGATTATCCGTATCGCCCGGCCAGGCACGCGCAGCACAAGCAAAGGGCTGAACCGGCCCACCGCGCAGACGATGCGGGTGGGTGACTGTACTGCCCGGTGACCACATATTAAGGAGCCATCATGGCCGTCAAGATCAAGCTGCAGCGCATCGGTAAGATCCGCACCCCGCACTACCGCGTCATCATCGCCGACGCCCGCACCCGTCGTTCGGGCAGCGTCATCGAGAACATCGGCGTCTACGAGCCGAAGCAGGAGCCGTCCCGCATCGAGATCGATTCCGAGCGCGCACAGTACTGGCTGGGAGTCGGCGCACAGCCGACCGAGCCGGTGCTCGCCCTGCTGAAGGTGACCGGCGACTGGCAGAAGCACAAGGGACTTGAGGGCGCCGAGGGCACCCTCAAGGTCGCGGAAGAGAAGCCGTCCAAGCTGGACCTGTTCAACCAGGCCCTGGCTGAGGCCAACGACGCTCCGTCCGCCGAGTCCGTCGTCGAGAAGAAGCAGAAGGCCAAGGAAGAGGCGGAGGCCAAGGCCGCCGCTGAGGCTGAGGCTGCCGCCGCCGCTGAGGCCGCCGCCGAGACCGAGTCCGCTGAGGGCGAGGCCGAGGAGAAGAAGGACGAGGAGTAAAGCCTCTCCCGCTCCCTCGAGCTCTTCGGCGCCCCGTGCGAACCTTTACTGGTTCGGGCGGGGCGCCTTTGTGCTTTCCGACGGGCGGTGGACTCAAGGGCTGCGCCGCCCCGGCGGGGATCGCCGCCTGACCCCGTCTTCCGCTGAAGACCCACCCTGATTACCGGGAACCACCTTTAGTTCGGCTATAGTCGTTTTATTAGCCAATAGGTTGATTCTTGACCGACAAAAGGTGGAACCCATGACCGTCTCCCCGCCTCGGCGCTCCCGCGCGGTGCGCACCGTGCGCCACGACATCGCCAGCAAGCCTTTCATCGCCATCTGGGAGGTCACCCGCGCCTGCCAGCTGGTCTGTCAGCACTGCCGCGCCGATGCCCAGCACGAGCCCGCCCCGGGGCAGTTGAGCACCGAGCAGGGTAAGCGGTTGCTGGAGTCCTTGGCCGGGTACGACACACCGCGCCCGCTGGTGGTGCTCACTGGCGGCGACCCCTTTGAGCGGGGTGACTTGGAGGAGCTGACGGCCTACGGTACCGCGCTCGGCCTGAACGTCTCCTTGTCGCCGTCGGTGACCCCGCGCCTGACGCGGGAGCGCCTGGCCGGGCTGCGTGCCGCCGGGGGATCGGCGCTGTCGCTGTCCCTCGACGGGGCCTGCGCCGAGACCCATGACAGCTTCCGCGGTTTCGGCGGCACCTTCGACCGCACCCTGGAGATCGCCCGCGACGTCACGGACCTGGGCTACCGGCTGCAGGTCAACTCCACGCTCACCGCGGACAACGTCCGGGAGGCCCCGGACATGCTGGCCCGCGTGCTGGAGATGGGCGCCAAGCTGTGGAGCGTGTTCTTCCTCGTGCCCACCGGGCGCGGCAGCAGCCTGCGCGGCCTGAGCGCGCAGCAGCGGGAGGACGCGTTGTGGTGGCTGGCGGAGGTCGCCGACCGGGTGGCGATCAAGACGACGGAGGCGCCGCAGTATCGGCGGGTGGCCCTGCAGCGCCGACAGGGCGTGACCCACGAAGGTGGTGAGTTGTACCGGGAATTGACCGCGCGCACCGCCGAGTTGCTCGGCCCGAATGAGCGCCCGCGCACCCCGCGCCCGCCCATGGCGGTCAACGCCGGCAGCGGGTTCGTGTTCATCGACCACGTCGGCGACGTCTACCCCAACGGTTTCCTCCCCTTGCGCTGCGGAAACGTCACAGACGAGGAGTTGGCGGCGATCTACTCGCACTCGCCGGTGTTTCAGGCGTTGCGCGACCCCTCCCGATGGGAGGGAAAGTGCTCGGTGTGCGAGTTCGCCGACGTGTGCGGCGGTTCGCGATCGACGGCCTACGCCCTGACGGGCAATGCGTTGGCCTCTGACCCGACGTGCGCGTATGTCCCCGACCGCGCGGCAGAGGGGGCGGGCCGCTAGTCCTGCTGGTGACGCTCGCCGGTGAGCATCGTCAGCAGCAGGACCGCCACCCCTTGTGCGTCGGCGGGGCATTCCACCGCATGAATGACGTGCTCGCGCAGGTGGATCACCGTGCCCGGCTCCATGCGCACGCGTTCGCCGCCGCAGGTGAAGTCGAGCGTGCCGCTCAGGCACTGCACGGTGATGGGGTGGGCGGCCTTGTGGTCCGGCAGGTCCTGGCCGGGGGCGAAGGAGAAGACGATGAGATTGGCGCCGTCGCCCTGCAGCAGGCGCTTGACTCCGGGGCGGGGACGGTCCGGGTTCGGCTGCGGCGCCAGCTCCGGCAAGGCCAGCACGGTCATGTGGTCGGAGTCGCGCAGCTGACTGTCGCCGAAGGTCTCTGGGTCGTTGACGGGGATGATGTCGTCGGGTCGGTGGGTCATGGCGCTCCAATCTAGCGTTTGGTCAGGATCAGGCCGACGCCGCGCAGGTGTGCGCGGTGCTCGGTGAAGACTCTGCGCATGGCGAGGACGCGGCGGCGAACGTCCGGTTGCCGGGCGACGTTGAAGGCGATGCGTGCCACGCCGAAGACGCCTTCGTCGGCCACTAGGCGGCGTGGATCGAGAAGGCCCATGTCCGTGACGTAGGTGGCGGTGACCTCGAAGCCGGTGTCCTCGGCGAGGGTGACCCATTCGGCGATGGTCAGGGGGCGGGCGTTGACGCGGATGGTTTTCGCCAGCGTGGCGCGGATGTCCGTGGCCACGACGTCCGGAAGGTCGTCGGGGGTCAGGGCCATTTCATGCACGGCGTACGTGCCGCCGGGGCGCAGGAGACGGGCTGCTTCGGCCATGATCTCGCGTTTGGTGCGGTCGCCCTGCATGGTGAGCATCGCCTCGCTGAGGACCATGTCGGCGCAGGCGTCGTCGAGTCCGGTGGCGGAGGCGTCGGCGGTGACCGCCCGGTGGGGAGGGGCGAGGAGGTCGTCGAGCCGGGCGCTGGCTGCCGGGTCGGAGTCGACGCCGAGGTATCTCCCCGGCCCGCGGGCGAGGACGGCGCGGGCGGTGACGCCGAGGCCGGGCGCGAATTCGACGACAGTGCGGCCGGCGACGTCCGCTTGGTCGAGCAGCCAGTCGGTGGTTTCGCGGCCGCCGGGGCGCAGCACCTTCTTGCCCGCACGCGCGAGCAGCCAGTGGCCGCCGACTTTGTCCGCGGGGCGGTCGGAGCCGGGCAGGTGAGTGGTCATGGCGGAAACCTCCTGAAGAAATTTTAAGGTTAGCCTAACCTATCCATCCTGAATAGGGAAGTGTCATCTGTGGCGCCGACCGCTAGACTTTTCAGCCATGGAATTGATGATCGGCCGAGTGATCAAGTCGCACGGCATCCGCGGCGAAGTGGCCGTCGACGTGACCACCGACGAACCTGAGACCCGCTACGCCGTCGGCGCAGAACTCACCGGTCGGCAAGGCAACCGCGAGCAGTCGCTGACCGTGGCCACCGTTCGGCCGCACCAGGGCCGCCTGCTGGTCAAATTCGAGGAGATCCCCGACCGCACCGCCGCCGACGGCCTGCGCGGCATGCGCTTTTTCGCCGCCCCGCTGGAGGCCGACGACAACGACGACGGCTTCTACGACCACGAACTCGAAGGGCTGCGCGTCCTGCACGAGGGCGCCGACATCGGCGAGGTCACCGGCGTGCTGCACAACCCCGGCCAGGACGTCCTGGAGGTCCGGCTCACCGACGGCGCCGAAGCCCTCATCCCCTTCGTCCTGGCCATCGTCCCCGAGGTCGATCTCGACGCGGGCGCCGTGACCGTCACCCCGCCGGAAGGGTTGCTGGATCTCTGACATGCGCCTCGACGTCCTCACCATCTTCCCGGAATACCTCGAACCGCTGCGCCACGCCCTGCTGGGCAAAGCCATCGAACAAAAAATCCTGAGCATCGGCGTCCACGACCTGCGCCAGTGGGCCACCGACCGTCACAAGTCCGTCGACGACACCCCGATGGGCGGTGGCCCCGGCATGGTCATGAAACCGGAGGTCTGGGGCCCGGCGCTCGACGACGCCGCGGCCGGCGCCGGGCCCGTGGCGGAGACCCTTGACCTGACCACCGCCAGCCCGCACCTGAGCGCGCCGCGCCACGACGACTTGGCGGGCGTCGACACACAGACCTACGAGACGGGCGACGAGGACCGCTCCAAGCCGTTGCTGCTCGTGCCCACCCCCGCCGGAAAGCCTTTCACGCAGGCCGACGCACAAGCCTGGTCCACCGAGGAACACATCGTCTTCGCGTGTGGCCGCTACGAGGGCATCGACCAGCGCGTCGTCGACGACGCCGCGAACCGCTACCGGGTGCGCGAGGTCTCCATCGGCGACTACGTGCTCATCGGCGGAGAAGTGGCCGTCCTCGTCATCGCCGAGGCCGTCGTGCGCCTAGTCCCCGGCGTGTTGGGCAATCAGTCCAGCCACCAAGAGGACAGCTTCTCTGACGGGTTGTTGGAAGGCCCCAGCTACACCAAGCCCCGTTCCTGGCGCGGACTCGACGTGCCCGAGGTGCTCACCAGCGGCAACCATGCCCTGATCGACCGGTGGCGCCGCGACCAGTCGCTGCTGCGCACCCGCGCCGTACGTCCGGAGCTGCTGGACGCCGTGGAGCTCAGCGCCGCCGATCGCCGGGCGCTCGAGCAAGGCTGATCCGGGAGGGCTCGTGTCCGGGGCGGGGGAGCACTAGCATTGAGGCGGTGCTCCCCCAAGACCCTTCCCCGAAAGACCGCGACGCCCCGGCCGACGCGGCGATGACGACTGCCTCCGCTGCGCCCGCCGAGAAACAAGAACCGGAGCTGCCGGATTTCCTCGAAAATCCCGACCGCACCGACAAACTCCTGTTCGCGGCGTTGCTCCTCATGGGCCTCTGGTCGCTGGCGTTGATCCCGCTGCGCGCCTGGCTGCTGTCGCACCCGTTGGCTTACACCCTGATGGTCGGCGGCTACACCAGCGCGGTGGTCTCCGGGGCCAACGCCTCGGTGGGTAACGGCCACTGGCTGGTCTTTTTGTTGTGCACGGTGGTGGGGGCGGTGAAATTCATGCCGATCTACTGGGCGATGGGCCGCAAATGGGGTCTGGAATTCATCGACATGTCTCTGCAGTACATGCCGCGGGCGCACCGTGTCTTCCGTCGCGCGGTGGACTCGGAATCCCCGCGGCTGCTGGCAGGCACCGTGGCGCTGATCCCCGTCGCCTACCTGCCGGGCCCGGTGCCGGGCACAGTAGTCAACGCCGTGGCGGGGCTGCTGCGCATCCGCTTCTGGGTCATGCTGGCCATCAACGTCGCCAGCATCCTCGTCGTCAACGGACTGATGATGTGGCTGGGCTATAGCTTCGGCGACCAGGTGCTGGACGTGGTGGAGGTGGTCAACCGCTACCTGCTGTGGATCACCCTGGGACTGCTCGCGCTGATGATCTTCCGGGCCTGGTGGCGCAACCGTAAGAAGGCGGAGGCAGGCGAGCGCGGGAAGTAGACGGCCGACCACGTGGGCGTCCTGCCGTAGAATGATCAAATGATCTTCACCACCATCGCCCGCGAACTCGGCGTGCGCGACGACCAGGTCCGGGCCGCCCTGGACTTGCTCGCCGCCGGCAACACCGTCCCCTTCATCGCCCGCTACCGCAAGGAGGCGACCGGGGGATTGGACGACACGCAGCTGCGCGCCATCGAAGAACGCAACACTTACCTCGTCGAACTCGCCGAGCGCAAGGACACGGTGCTCGCCGCGATCGAGGAACAAGGCAAGCTCACCGACGCCCTGCGCGCCGAGATCACCGCCTGCGAGACCAAGGCCCGCCTCGAAGACCTGTACCTGCCGTACAAGAAGCGCCGGAAAACCAAGGCCGACACCGCCCGCGAGGCGGGCTTGGAGGCACTGACCGACCGGCTCATCGCCGATCCCGAGGTCGATCCCGCCGCGGTGGCCGAAGGCTTTCTCACCGACGGCTTCGCCGACGCCAAAGCAGCCCTGGAAGGCGCACGTGCCATCCTCATCGACCGTTTCGCCACCGACGCCGACCTCGTCGGCGAGGTTCGGGAGAAGATGTACTCCGAAGGGCGGATGACCGCCACGGTGATCGAGGGCAAGGAGACCGAAGGCGCGAAGTACAAGGACTACTTCGACTTCGCCGAACCCTTCACCGCCCTGCCCTCACACCGCACCCTCGCCCTGCTGCGCGGAGAAAAGGAAGGCGTGCTGCAGCTGACTCTCGACGCCGGGGACGACCAGGAGTACGAGAACCTCATCGCCGCGCGCTTCGACCTGCCCACCGCCCGCTCCGAATGGGTCGCCAAGGCCGTGCGCTTCGGCTGGCGCACCAAACTCCAGATCTCCTCCGGTCTGGACGTGCGCCTGCGGCTGAAGGAAACCGCGGAGCAGGGCGCGCTGGACATCTTCGCCACCAACCTGCGTGACGTCTTGCTCGCCGCCCCCGCCGGGCAGCGGGCCACCCTGGCGCTGGACCCGGGCTACCGCAACGGCGTCAAGTGCGCCGCCGTCGACCACACCGGCAAGGTGCTGGCCACCGCCATCGTCTACCCGCACCAGCCACAGAACCAGTGGGAGCGGGCCAAGCAGGAACTCGCCGGCCTGGTGGCCTCGCACGGCGTGGAACTGATTGCCGTGGGCAACGGCACCGCCTCGCGGGAATCGGAGAAACTCGCCGCCGAGGTCGCCGACCTGATCGCCGCCGCCGGCGGGACACGCCCCACCCCGGTCATGGTCTCCGAATCGGGCGCCTCGGTGTACTCCGCCAGCGAGATCGCCGCCGCCGAATTTCCCGACATGGACGTCTCCCTGCGCGGCGCGGTCTCCATCGCCCGCCGCCTGCAGGACCCGCTGGCGGAGCTGGTCAAGATCGACCCCAAATCCATCGGCGTGGGCCAGTACCAGCACGACGTCAACCAGACCGCCCTGGCCACGACGCTTGACGGCGTGGTCGAGGCGGCCGTCAACGCCGTGGGCGTCGACGTCAACACCGCCTCGGTCCCGCTGCTGGAACGCGTCGCCGGGGTGACCGCCACCCTGGCCACAAACATCGTCGCCCACCGCGACGAACACGGCGCCTTCACCACCCGCAAGGAACTGGGCAAGGTGCCCCGCCTGGGCCCCAAGGCCTTCGAACAGTGCGCCGGCTTCCTGCGCCTGCGCGGCGACAACCCGCTGGACGCCTCCGCCGTGCACCCGGAGTCCTACCCCGTGGTCGAACGCATCGCCGCGGCCACCGGCCTGGGCGTCGCCGAGCTCATCGGCAACACCCGCGTGCTGTCGGGCCTTCGCCCGCAAGACTTCGCCGACGAGCGCTTCGGCGTGCCCACCGTCACCGACATCATCGCCGAGCTGGACAAACCCGGCCGCGACCCGCGCCCTGAGTTCAAGACGGCCGAATTCCGCGACGGCGTGGAAAAGATCTCCGATCTTCATCCCGGCATGATCCTCGAAGGCGCGGTCACCAACGTCGCCGCCTTCGGGGCCTTCGTCGACGTCGGCGTCCACCAGGACGGCCTGGTGCACGTCTCCGCGATGAGCGAGAAGTTCGTCGCCGACCCACGTGAGGTCGTCCGCTCCGGGCAAGTGGTCAAAGTCAAAGTCATGGAGGTCGACGTCGAGCGTCAGCGCATCGGCCTGTCCCTGCGACTGGGCGACGAGCCCGGCCAGGACCGCACACCCGCCAAGCGGGAACGGAACAAGGGTGGGCGGGGCGGGGGCCGTGCCACAGCCAGTCAGAAGCCGCGCGGCGGCCGCCCGCAGAAGAATAACCCGCAGAAAAACAAGCAGGACAGCGGCTCCATGGCCGACGCGTTGAAACGCGCCGGATTCGGCAGGTAACCGCGGCCTTAAAGCCCGTTGACCCCGCCCGGCAGGCTGATCAGCTCCACGGACACCAGATCGGCGTGGGCGTCAACGAACTCCGCGCTGCGCCTGCCCGATGCGCAATAGACCACGACGGGCGCGGCGACCCCGTCCAACAGTGCCCTCACGCGCTCCGGGCTGACTTCCGACGTCGGCAGGTGCAGATCCGCGCCCGACGGGATGTCCGCGAGCAGCTTCTCGTGCGGCTCCCGGACGTCGAGTGCCCGCGCCCGGCCCTCCCGCACCAAATCCAGCAGTCTTGCCGCCGCCGGATCACTTTCCATCACCGGGGGAGCGGCGCAGGCGCCCGCCCCGTAGAAATCCTCCAGCTCGGTGACGGGCAGGCGCGCCGGGTCGGCGCGCACGGTGAAAGAGCGCAGAGAGGTGCCCAGGGCGTCGTAGCCGTAGACGCGGCCGGGCACGCTCTCACCGAGTCCGGTGAGGTGTTTGATCGCCTCGGTGGCCATGAGGTTGCCCACCACCGCCGTGGTCACCCCGAGCACGCCGGCGGTGGCGCAGTCCGGCGTGGAGTCCGCGGCCGGCTGGGTAGGGAAGAAGTCGCGCAGGCTCACGCCGCCGTCCACGCCCGGGCCGGAGTGCCACAGCGCGACCTGCCCGGCGTAGCGCAACACGGTGCCCCAGATCAATGGCGTGCCGGTGATCTCGGCGGCGTCGGCGACGAGGTATTTCGTGGCGAAGGTGTCGGAACCGTCGAGCACCAGGTCCACGCGCGCCAGCGCCGAGACGATGTTGTCCGGCGTCAGGCGTTCATGGATAGCGTCGATCTCGATGCCCGGCTGAATCTGGCGCAGCCGATCCGCGGCGGCGTCGACCTTGCGGCGCCCCACGTCGTGCGCGCCGAAGAGGATCTGACGGTGAATGTTGGTCAGGTCGACCACGTCGTCGTCGTAGAGCAGGATCCGGCCGAGGCCGACCGCAGCCAGCGACTGCATGGCGGGGCAGCCGAGGCCGCCGGCGCCGACGACGAGGACGCGGGCATCGGCGAGTCTCTGGGCCTGCGCCATGTCGAAGCCGGGCAGGTTGAGTTGACGGGCGATGCGGCGCAGTTCGTTGTCGGGCAGCGACATTTACAGCACCTGGTCGGCCCAGCTGGCCAAGCCCTCGAAGCTGGAGGAGGCCACGGCGTGCTCGCGTTTGGGGATGCGCCCGGCGGCGCGTGCCAGGCGGCCGGCCTCGACGGCGTGGCGCATCGCTTCGGCCATGGTCACGGGGTCCTGGCAACGGTTGATGGCGCTGGCCAGCAGCACGCCGTCGCAGCCGAGTTCCATGGCTAAGGCAGCATCGGAGGCGGTGCCCACCCCGGCGTCGAGCAGCACCGGCACGTTCGCCCGCGAGCAGATCAGCTCGATGTTGTGCGGGTTGAGCACGCCCAGGCCCGTGCCGATCGGCGAGCCCAGCGGCATGACCGCCGCGCAACCGACGTCCTCCAGGCGCGTGGCCACGATCGGATCGTCGGAGGTGTAGGCCAAGACCGTGAAACCCTCGTGGACGAGCGTTTCGCAGGCGTCGATGAGCTCGGTGGTGTCCGGCAGCAGGGTGTGTTCGTCGGCGATGACCTCGACCTTGACCCAGCTGGTGCCGAGCGCCTCGCGGGCGAGGCGGGCCGTGATCACGGCGTCGCGGGCGGTGCGGCACCCCGCGGTGTTGGGCAACGGGGCGATGCTCAGGCGACGCAGCAGCTCGAAGACGGATTCGCCGGTTGAGCCGGTGCTGGGGGAGTGGCGGCGCATGGCGACGGTGGTCAGCTCCGTGCCGGAGGCCACCAGCGCCTGCTCCAGCAAGTCGTGGGAGCTGGCGCCGCCGGTGCCCATCACGAGGTGGGAATCGAAAGTGACGTCGGCGATGGTCAGGGACATGGCTGCTTAACCTCCCTGCACGGCGGTGAGGACGTCGACCTCGGCGCCCTCGGCAATACGGGTGTCCGCCCATGCGGAGGCGGGCACGACGGCGCCGTCGAGTGCGACGGCGACGCCCTCCCGGGCGCCGACGATGTCGTCGACGAGCTCGGTGACGGTGGGGGCGGCCGCGGCGGTGTGGGACTCGCCGTTGACGGTGAACTTCATGATGGTCTCCTTATAGGTGGGAGTGACGGACAGGGGCGCAGGCACGGAGGTCGACGTCGGGACTCTCCCCTAAGGCGAGCCGGGCGCCGGCCTCCGCGCCGAGGGCGGCCAATAAGATGCCGTGGCGGAAATACCCGGTGGAGACCACCAGGTTCTCCGCCACCGCCCCGAGGTAGGGAAGATCGTCGGGCGTGCCGGGGCGAGCGCCGACGGTGGTCTCCAACAACGTGGTTTCCTCCACGCCCGGCGCCAGGGCGACCGCATCACGGATGAGGTCGTAGACGCCGCCCAGGCGAGGCTTCGGCTGGATGTCTTCGCGACTGGTCGCCCCGAGGGTCAGGGTGCCGTCGTCGCGCGGGATGAGGTAGACGGGCCGGTCCTCGACGAAGCCGCGGATCACCTTGCTCACCAGCGGATCGAGGGCGGCGGGCACCCCCAAGCGCAGAATGTCGCCGTAGACGGGGCGCAGCCGCAGCGGGTTGGTCTCGTCGAACCAGCCGCCCACGCGCCCGGCGCCGAGGCCGTTGGCCAGGATGACCTGGGCGCCGGTGGCATCGTGGCGGGTCCGCTCGCCGACGACCTCAGTCACCGCGCCCGCCCCGTCGCGGACCAGGTTGGTGACCTCGTCTGCGACGAACCGCACGCCCCGGCGCGTCAACGCATCGCGCAGCGCGGCGACCAGCAGTCTGGGGGAGACCTGGTGGTCGCCCGGGATGTGCACGGCTCCGGCGATGGCGGGGCTCAACGACGGTTCCATCCGGCGGGCCTCGCGCACCGTGATGCGCTCGACGGCCATGCCGTGGGTGTGCTGATACCGCGTCAGATCCTCTAAGTGGCCGGCGTCGGCGCGGTCGCCGGCGACGACCAGGGTGCCGTCGGTGCGGTGGCCGGTCGGCAGCGGGGTGGCGGAGTGGAGTCGGTCCACGAAAGACGGGTAGCGGGCCGCGGATTCCAACATGAGCGGAAACAGCGGTTCTTGGCGATACTGCACTTCGGCGGCCGGGGCGAGCATGCCGCCGGCGTGGTGGGTGGCCCCGCTCGCCGGGTCCGGGTCGAGGATCGTGACCCGGGCGCCCGGCACGCCACGTTCGGTGAGTTCAAAGGCGGTGGCCAGCCCGATCACGCCGGCGCCGATGACGTGGGCGGTCTGTGGCATTTAGAACGCCTCCACGATGCGGCGGGCATACGCCTCGGGGTCGGCGGCGTTCATCAGGCCACGCACCACGGCGACTCCGTCGACGCCGGTGGCGGCGAGGTCGGCGGCGTCGTCGGCGGTGACGTCGCCGATGGCGATCAGGGGGACCGGGGAGGCGGCGGCGAGGTCGGGGTATCCGGCCAGGCCGATCGGGGCACGGCCGGAGTCTTTCGTCGGGGTGGCGCGGAACGGCCCGCAGCCGAGGTAGTCCAGGGCGTCGGCCACGTCGTGGGTGGCACGCACCAGCTCCAGCGTGCCGGTGGTCAGCCCGACGACCGCGTCTGGGCCGAGCAGGGCGCGCACGTCACGCACCGGCAGATCGTCTTGGCCGACGTGGACGCCGTGGACGGGGGCGCCGCGGGCACGCAGGGCCAGGGCGACGTCGACGCGGTCGTCCACGAGCACCTTCGCCCGCGGGTTGATCTCGGTGACTGCTTCGGCGACGGCCGCGGTCAGCTCCGTCAAGGTGCGTGCGTCAATGGGTTTGCTGCGCACCTGCACTACGCCGGCGCCGCCGGCCACCGCGGCGCGGGCGGTGTCCACGACTCGGGCGGGGTCGCCTGGGCCGGTCACGAAGTAGCAGCGTAAATCCAGGTTTCGGGTAGGCGTCATGGCGGCATGCCCTCACTTCCTTCGCCGGTGCTAGCCGGACAGGTTCGAACGGTGTCTCGCGCGGGTTACAGCGCGATCTCAGCCCGATGCCTCGGGCGCCCGTGGGTGTGTCTGGGGTCATCTCACAGTGTCACATACTTGATCGACGGCTCAAGAGCCGGGCGGATATTTGGATTCAGTCGCGTCGGTGTGGGACAATGTGCCGGTTGACTGTGCGATCTCCGGACGACGTCCGGGTTTCGGCAGTTCGCGTGACTCTGTTTACGGATACGAACCGGTTGAGCCTCCCGCCAGGGAAGCGCCGCCAGGGTCCTCTGTCCCGAAAAGCTAAGGAATTGCAATGAGCAACATGATCGACAAGGTCGACGCAGCGTCGCTGCGCGACGACATCCCGGCTTTCCGTCCGGGCGACACCCTCGACGTGCACGTCAAGGTCATCGAGGGCGCCACCGAGCGTACCCAGCTGTTCACCGGCGTTGTCCTGCGTCGTCAGGGCTCCGGCATCCGCGAGACCTTCACCGTCCGCAAGGTCTCCTTCGGCATCGGCGTGGAGCGTACCTTCCCGGTCCACACCCCGAACATCGCCAAGATCGAGGTCAAGCGCAAGGGCGACGTCCGTCGCGCGAAGCTGTACTACCTGCGCGAGCTGCGCGGTAAGGCCGCCCGCATCAAGGAGCGTCGCTAAGCCGTCAGTCCCTTGAGGGGACGCGCTTCGACACCCCGTCGCAGACTGGCATACGTGCCGGTCGCGGCGGGGTGTCTTGCTTTCAATGAGAAACCGGGCATGTCGTGGGCGCCTGCGGTGGGGGCCAGTGCTATTTTTAGCCCGCCGGCACACCGCCGGTCAGCCGTAGGCCCGCCGTCGGAACCGGGACGCGGGCTCATCGAGAAACGGATTCACGCATGGACACCTGGGAGCAAACCCTAGGGGCAGGCCCCCTGCTCGGCATCGCCGCGGCGGGCATCGCCCTCATCCTCATCCTCATCATCAAGTTCAAGCTGCACGCCTTCATCACGTTGGTGCTGGTGTCCGTCCTCACGGCCATCGCCGCCGGCATCCCGCTCGGCGACGTCTACGACGTCTCCATGGCCGGGTTCCGCTCCACCCTCGGCGACGTCGGCATCCTCGTCGGCCTCGGCGCGATGCTGGGTAAACTCATCGAGCATTCCGGCGGCGCCCAAGTGCTCGCCGACACCATGATCAGGCGCTTCGGCGAAAAGCGTGCCCCGCTCGCGCTCGGCGTGGCGTCGTTGTTCCTGGGCTTTCCCATGTTCTTCGACGCCGGCCTGGTGGTCATGCTGCCCATCATCTTCGCCGTCGCCACCCGCCTGGGCGGGCCGGTCCTGCTCTACGCCATCCCGGTGGCCGCGTCGTTTTCCGTCATGCACGTCTTCGTGCCCCCGCACCCGGGGCCGGTCGCCGCCAGCACCTTCTTCGGCACGAACTTGGGCCTGCTGATCATCGTCGGACTGCTCGTGGCGGTGCCGACCTTCTATGTCACCGGTTATCTCTGGGGAAAGTTCGTGTCCAGGCGGTTTTCCTTCAGCGTGGACGACCTGCCCCGGGCCATCTTCGGCGGGGACGCCGAAGAGGTGAAGGATCCGCCGAAGGTCGGCACCGTCATCGCCATGCTGCTGTTGCCGATGCTGTTGATCTTCCTCAACACCGGCGCCGACTTCGCCACCAAGGCCGGCCTGATCGCCGGCGACGAGCTGTGGGCGCAGGCCTTCAGCATGCTGGGCACCTCCGGCGTCGCGCTGCTGATCTCCGTGCTGGTCGCGATCCCGGTGCTCGGGCTGCGCCGCGGTGAGACGGGCTCGGCGGTGGAAAAGATCCTCGACTCCTCCCTCGGCCCGATCGCCTCCGTCGTGTTCATCACCGGCGCCGGCGGCATGTACGGCGGCGTGCTGCGTTCCTCGGGCATCGGCGACGCGCTCAAAGACACCATGGACGGCATCGGCCTGCCGGTCATTCTCGCGGTCTACCTCGTCGCCGCCGTCCTGCGCGTCGCCCAGGGCTCCGCGACCGTCGCGCTGACCACCGCCGCCGGCCTGATGGCCCCGGCCGTGCTCGCCGGCGGGTTCAGCGACATGCAGATCGTGGCGATCACCATCGCGTGCGCCGCCGGCTCCGTCATCGCCTCCCACGTCAATGACTCGGGCTTCTGGCTGGTCGGCAGGCTCTTCGGCATGAACGTCTCGACGACGCTGCGCACCTGGACGATCCAGCAGACGCTGGAATCCGTCATGGCCTTCGCCATCGCCGCGGTGATCTTCCTGCTCTTCTGACGCGGCGACCGGGACATCGGATGCGGGCTGCTAAGCTCTGGCAGCGTGAGTGACACTTCCCGCCCGATGCCCGCAGACAACGACGATCCCGGTTCCGCTGCCGGATCCTCGGGGGCCACGGCCGCGGCGGAGAAGAAGCCCACCCCGTGGTACATCGAATTGCCGATCGTGGTGGTGCTGACCCTGATCATCATCGCGGTGCTGCAGACCTTCATCGGGCGGGTCTACCTGATCCCCTCGCAGTCGATGGAGCCGACGCTGCACGGCTGCGAAGGATGCACCGGTGACCGCATCTTCGTGGAGAAGGTCTCCTACTACTTCAGCGACCCGACTCCGGGCGACGTCGTCGTCTACGAGGGCACCGACTCCTGGGACATGGGATATGTCTCCAGCCGGTCGGAAAACGACGTCGTGCGTACGCTGCAGAACATCGGCTCCTACGTCGGCCTCGTCGCCCCGGATGAAAACAACCTGGTCAAGCGCATCATCGCCGAGGGCGGCCAGACCGTCTCCTGCCAGGAGGGCGACCCGTCCGTCATGGTCGACGGCCAACCCACCGACCAGTCCTTCGTCCTGCAGCCCCCGGCCTTCCCGGTGAACCCGACGACCGGTTCCGAGGCGTGCGGCGGCGACTACTTCGGCCCCCTGACGGTGCCCGAGGACCACTACTTCATGATGGGTGACAACCGCACCAACTCCCTGGACTCGCGCGCCCACATCGGCGATCCGCACCAGGGCGCCATCCCGGCGGAGAACATCCGTGGCAAGGTCCAGGCGATCATCCTGCCGTTCAGTCGCATCGGCACCATCGACGACCCGGACATCCAGCCGCAGCAGCTGTAGCGCCGGCGCACCGTGCGACGTCTGAAGCACCTGCGCACCTACGAGGTGGCGCTGTCGAAGGCCGGCCTGGGCCCCGTCGCCGGGGTCGATGAAGCCGGCCGCGGGGCCTGCGCCGGGCCGATCACCGTCGCCGCCTGCATCCTGCCCGAGCACCCCATCGAGGAACTGGCCCGGCTGACGGACTCGAAGAAACTCTCGCCGGCGCTGCGCGAAAAACTCGCCCCCGCCATCCGGCGCCACGCCCTGGCGTGGGCGGTGGTGTCCATCGACGCCGCCGCCATCGACGCCCGCGGCATCCAACCCGCCAACCTCGACGGCATGCGCCGCGCCGTCGCCCGCCTGGACACGCGTCCCGGGTACGTGCTCACCGACGCCTGGAAAATCCCCGGATTGCCCGTCCCGCACCTGCCGATCGTCGGGGGAGACGCGGCCACCCGCTGCATCGCGGCCGCCAGCGTGTTGGCCAAAGTCGCCCGCGACCACGCCATGGTGGAACTGGCCGTCGAACATCCGGCCTACGGCTTCGACGGGCACAAGGGATACTCCACCCGAGCGCACCTGGCTGCGGTGCGCCGCCACGGCGCGAGTCCGGTCCATCGCTACACTTATGCCAACGTCGTTAAGGCGCACCAAGACTTTTTGAAGGAGGCCAGCCCGTGAGCGCTGAGGAGCTCGACAACTATGAGGCCGAGGTGGAGCTGTCGCTCTACCGCGAATACCGGGACGTGGTCAGCCAATTCTCCTACGTCGTGGAGACGGACCGCCGCTTTTACCTGGCCAACGCCGTCGAGCTGATCCCGCACACCAACGGCTCCGACGTCTACTACGAAGTACGCATGTCGGACGCCTGGGTGTGGGACATGTACCGGTCCGTGCGTTTCGTCCGCTACGTGCGCGTGATCACGTACAAAGACGTCAACATCGAGGAACTGGACAAACCCGACCTCATCATGCCGGAATAGCGGACCCGCCTTCCGACGACGCCGTGACCGCACACCGACACACCGCCCCCGAGCCAGGGGAGTCCGCCGCCTTCCACTTCGAGACCACCTGGCGGATCGCAGCGAGCCGACGGCGGGTGTGGGACGTGTTGTCCGACGTCTCCTCCTGGCAAGACTGGTGGCCCGGGCTCTCCTATAGCCGACGAGACGGCGACCACGCCCAGCTGGTGGTGCGCAGCCCCCTGGGATACCGGCTGCGTTTCACCCTGGCCCTGCTGGCTTCAGACCCGCCCGAGGACGCCCGCTTCGGCGTGGCCGGTGATCTGCGCGGCATAGGCCACTTCACCGGCGTGCCCGACGGCGACGGGACCCGGGTGCAGATCGTGTGGTGCGTGGTCACCCGCCGCCGACTGGTGGGGCTGCTGCGGCCGGTCGCCAGGTGGGCGCACGGCGCCGTCATGCGCGCCGGGGAAAAGGGGTTGCGCACCGCGATAGCACACCGCGGATAAACGACGACGGGCGCACCCGCCCACTCTGTGGACAACCCGCGGCGCGGCGCACTTGTCCACAGTCCGCCCAGACCGGGCCGAGGCGAGGGCGCGCCGCAGGGGAGAGTGGCTCAGTGAACACAGCGACACCGACACGTTCACTGAAACGGGGGACCCACCATGACCACACCACACTCCACCGGCGCCACCCGCCCGCGGCGGCGTTCCGCCCGCCTTGGCGCCCGGGGCGAAGACTACGCCGCCGGCTACTACATCCGACGCGGCGCCCGCGTCCTCGCCCGCAACGTCCGCTATCCCGTGGGCGAACTCGACCTGATCGTCGAAGAGGCCGACCGCACCATCGTCTTCGTCGAAGTCAAGACCCGCTCCGGCCACGGCTACGGCGGCGCCGAAGCAGTCACCGGACGCAAACTCGCCCGCATGCGCCGGGCCGCCGCCCGCTGGCTCGACGGGCGCACCTTCCAACCCGTGCGCTTCGACGTCCTCGCCTTGACCGTCCGCGGCCGCAGCTTCGACGCCGACCTCTACGAGGGAGTCGAACATGGCGCTTGGTAGCACGCTCACGACCGCCCTCGACGGCGTCGCCGCCCGCCCCGTCACCGTCGAAGCCAACATCGGCCCCGGACTGCCCGGAATTCACGTCGTCGGCCTCGGCGACGCCTCCGTCCGTGAATCCCGCGACCGCATCCGCACCGCCGTGGCGAACGCCCGCCTGGACTGGCCCAAAACCAAGATCGTCATCTCCATGTCCCCGGCCGCGATGCCCAAGTCCGGCTCCCACTTCGATCTACCCATCTCGTTGGCGGTGCTCTCCGCCCGACACCCGGGCGCAGCCCACCGACTCGCCGAGGCGCTCGTGCTCGGGGAGCTGGGCCTCGACGGCTCCGTCCGGCCCGTCACCGGGGTGCTGCCCGCACTGCTCACCGCCCGGCGCCGCGGCATCCGCACCGTGCTCATCCCGCCCGGCAACGCCGCCGAAGCGGCCTTGGTCGACGACGTGGACGTGCGCTGCGTGCCCAGCCTCGCCGCCGCCTGGGACTGGGCCACCGGGGTAGGCGAGCTGCCCGCCGCCCGCCCCGCCCGTCGCACGACGCCCACCCCGCCCGGACTGGGCGACTTCGCCGACGTCGCCGGCCAGCAGGAAGCCCGCTTCGCCACCGAAATCGCCGCCGCCGGCGCCCACCACATGCTCATGATCGGCCCGCCCGGCTCCGGAAAATCCATGATCGCCCAGCGCCTGCCCGGCGTCCTGCCCGCCCTCACCGGCCACCAGGCGGTTGAAGCCACCGCCATCCACTCCGTCGCCGGCGCCATGGAACCCGTCGTCCACCGCCCGCCATTTATTGCCCCGCACCATTCCGTCACCCGCTCCGCACTGCTCGGCGGCGGCTCCGGCAACCCCCGACCCGGCGCGATCAGCCTCGCCCACCACGGGGTGCTCTTCCTCGACGAGGCCTCTGAAATCCCTGCCCGCACCCTCGACAGCCTGCGCACCCCGCTGGAGCACGGCCGCGTCAAACTCAGCCGGGCCCGCAACGAAGTGATGTTCCCCGCCCAGTTCCAGCTCATCCTCGCGGCCAACCCGTGCCGGTGCGGGGCGGAGGAACCCGCGGCCTGTCGCTGCACCGCCAAGGAACGCGCCACGTATCTGGCGAACCTGTCCGGGCCGTTGCGCGACCGGCTCGACATCGGGGTGCGGATGCATTCCGCCGGCGCGGTCCTGCGCACCGAGGGCGCCGAAGATTCCGCCGCCATCGCGGAACGGGTGGCGCAGGCCCGGGAACGCTCCTGCCTGCGGTGGTCGCGCCACGGCCTGGGGGTCGAGGCCAACGCCCACGTCGAGTCGTCCTACCTGCGCCGGCACGCCCCGGCGGACGACGCCGCCATGGCCCTGCTCGGCGCTTACCTGGCCGCCGGCGACGTCAGCCAGCGCGGCGTGGACCGGGCGCTGAAAGTGGCCTGGAGCATCTGCGACGTAGAGGGCGGCGCAACGCCCACCCTCGACCACGTGGCCCGGGCCGTGGAACTGCGCGCCGGGACGGCAGTGGAGGTGCCGGCATGAGCGTCACCCGACAGGCGTGGGCGTATCTCAACCGGGTGGTGGAAGGCCCCAGCCGGGCGCTGCAGGCACACCTGCAGGCGGGACGCGACGCCGAGGAACTCGCCCGGGGCATACGCGCGCGGGCCTCGTGGCTGGGGCCGTTAGGCCCGGAGACCGAAGCCCGCCACGCTTGGCAGCGCTCCGAGGAAGACCTCGCCGCCGCAGCGCTGGTCGGTGGCCGACTGGTCACCCCGGACGACGCCGAATGGCCGGCAGACGCGCTCGACCACGCCTTCGGCTTCGCCGCCACCGGCTTAAGCGAGCATCTGCGCACCTACCAGTCCGATGCAGTGGCCCCGCACGGGTTATGGGTGCGCGGCCCGGCGCTCACCGGGGCGTTCGCCCAGGCGGTCGGCGTAGTCGGCACCCGGGCAACCAGCGCCTACGGCAGAAAAGTCACGGCCGACCTCGTCCGCGGACTCGCCCCCGCCCAATGGACGATCCTCTCCGGCGGGGCCCTGGGCGTGGACGCCGTCGCCCACGAGACCGCGCTGTCCGTCGGCGGACGCACCGTCGTCGTCGCCGCCTGCGGCCTGGATCAGACCTACCCGAAGACACACCGCGATCTGTTCGCCCGCATCGTGGATTCCGACGGCGCCGTGATCACCGAATATCCGCCAGGCACCACCCCGCAACGCCACCGCTTCCTCACCCGCAACCGACTGGTCGCAGCACTGAGCGCCGGCACCGTGGTCATCGAAGCCGGGTGGCGCTCCGGCGCCTTGAACACCCTCAGCTGGGCCGAAGCCCTCGGCAGAATCCCCATGGCGGTGCCCGGGCCCGTGACCAGCGCTGCCTCCTCCGGCTGCCACGCCCGACTCCGAGAACACCGCGCCCAGCTGGTCACCAGCGCCGACGACATCCGGGCCTTGCTCGAGGCCCTCGGCTCCGTGGACGCCGAATCCCAATACGAACTCGCCTTCGCCCCGGACCAGATCCAGCAGCTCTCCCGCAACGAACTCCGCGTCTACGACGCGCTGCCGCTGCGAGGCGGCGCCGACGCCGACCGCATCGCCACCGCCGCGGGCCTGCCGCTGCCGTTGACGATCCACCTCCTGCTGGATCTGGAACGCCGCGGCATGCTCATCCGGGAGGGAAACGACTGGCGGCGCGCCGGGTTAGGATAGCGAGGAAAAAGGGGGAGAAGGTGAAGGAATCGTCGGCTGGCCAGGCGGCGCGCCGGAGGCGGGCCACAGATCTGACCGGGGACGCCGGAAATTACCGGTGGAAGATCTTTTATGCCAACCCGGAGGACGAGGCGTTCTTCGTGCCCATGCGCTACGGCGGCGGGATGGACTTCAACTATGCGCGGTGGCCGGGCAAGCTCATGGTCGCCCCAGTCATGATTGGGCTGGGGTGGATTCTGTTGTCCCGGTTCTTGTGAACGCCAGCGTCGATCCTGTCGTCACACGAGTACACTCCTGTCACATGGGAGCACAGGAGATGGGCGAGCACGAGACGACGTCGCTGGACGGATCCGACGGATCCCGCAACCGGCAGATGGTGGAAGCGATCGAAGATTTCGCGGAACATCAGTCACTGGTTCTCGGCCGTTCCCCAGCCACGGTGAAAAGTTATCGCTCGGACTTGCTCGACATGGCGGAGCACATCCCCACCTTCACACAGTTCACGATCAACAAACTTCGCTCCTGGCTGGGCCGTTCCGTCGCACAAGGCAAGGCGCGGTCCACGCTGGCCCGCCGGACCGCCGCGGTGCGGGCGTTTTCCAAGTGGGCGCTGCGCCGGGGGCACATCTCCGCCGACGCCGCGGCCCGGTTGGCCACGCCCAAACTGGGCCGCAACCTTCCTTCGGTGCTCACCGCGGATGACGCTGAAAGCGTGGTCACCCGCCCGTTGGCCGCCGACGGCCCCGCCGAACCCGAGGCCTTGCGCGACGCCGCGATGTTGGAGCTGCTGTACGCCACCGGCATGCGCGTCGCCGAACTCTGCGGACTCGACCTGGGCGACGTGGACCTTGACCGGGGCCATGCCCGGGTCACCGGCAAAGGCAACAAGCAACGCGTCGTCCCCTTCGGCGCCTCCGCCGCCGACGCCGTCAAGCAGTGGCTCGCACATGGGCGCAGCCCGCTGGTCTCCGCCAACACCACCGGGGACGCCTACCAGGCTCTGTTCTTGGGCGCCCGCGGCGGGCGCATAGATCAGCGCCAGGTGCGCCGCATCGTCGACAAGATCGCCGCGGAAACCGGGACCGGGGACCTCACCCCGCACGGGTTGCGGCATTCCGCGGCCACCCATCTGTTGGAGGGCGGCGCCGATCTGCGCGTGGTCCAGGAGCTGCTGGGGCACTCCTCCCTGCAGACCACCCAGCTCTACACCCATGTCTCCGCCGAGCGGCTCAAGGAAGTGTTCAAGCAGGCGCATCCGCGGGCTTAAGACACGGGCTTGAGGCGAATCGTGGGGGATTCGAGCAACGATAACGGGTTGAGGTAGACGTCCGGGCCGGTGCGCGCGCCCCAGTGCAGGCCGTCGTGGCCGCTGACCGGAGCGGCCAACGTGCCGATCACTTGCCCGGCGGTGACGCGCTCGCCTTCCGTCACCCGGGCGTGGACCGGCAGGTAACTGGTGCGCACCCCGTCGGCGTGATCCACGGAGACCGAAGGGGTGCCCGCGACGACCCCGGCGAAGGCGACGGTTCCGTCTTCCGCGGCGAGCACGTCCTCGCCGACGGCCAGCGCCAGATCCACGCCACGGTGCCCGCGATGCCAGTTGCGTTCCGGGATGTCCGCCGGGCGCAGCACCCCGGTGGCGCGGGAATCGCCGGTGCTCGGGTCGATGTAGGCGTGGGCGAGAAGGGGAGCGGTCGTCACCGTCAACGCGGCGGCGAGCAACAGGGCCAGGGCGACGGGGTGCGGAAGTCGGTGCATGCCGCCAGCGTGACGGATAGGACGACGGCCCGGCCCGGGCGCTAGGGGCGGGCTGTGGAGAAAGTGGCGGGTGGGGTGACACGGGACGGCGCCTGTGGATGACCTGCGCAGACGGTTTGGCGTAGGGGGCAAAACCCGATATTGTGGGCTCAGCAGTGTGTCTCCAGCGATGGAGGGGCGCTGACTACGCGCGGCGAAAGACCTGTTGCACAGGCATCGCCGCCGACGAGGTCCCGCACCCTCGAGGATTCAAGGGCGCGGGTGTCGGCGGAGATTTCGTCGCCAGGGCGTAGGCAAACCCCATGCCGCAAGGCGGGGGTAAAAACCTGCGTACACCATTGAAAACCTAAACCTTCACTCTTTAAGGAGAGAACCCCCATGGCAGTCGTAACCATGCGCGAACTCCTCGACGCCGGCGTCCACTTCGGACACCAGACCCGTCGTTGGAACCCGAAGATGCGTCGTTTCATCTTCACCGACCGCAACGGCATCTACATCATCGACCTGCAGCAGACGCTGACCTACATCGATCAGGCCTACGAGTTCGTCAAGGCCACCGTCGCCCACGGCGGCCACATCCTGTTCGTCGGCACCAAGAAGCAGGCGCAGGAAGCCGTCCGCGACGAGGCTGAGCGCGTCGGCATGCCGTACGTCAACCACCGTTGGCTCGGCGGCATGCTGACCAACTTCCAGACCGTCTCCAAGCGTCTGAAGCGTCTGCACGAGCTGCGCGCCATGGACGAGGCGGAGGACGGCTACAAGGGTCGCGGCAAGAAGGAAATCCTGATGCTGACCCGCGAGCGCACCAAGCTCGAGCGCGTTCTCGGCGGCATCTCCGACATGACCAAGACGCCGTCCGCCCTGTGGATCGTCGACACCAACAAGGAGCACATCGCCGTCAACGAGGCGCACAAGCTCAACATCCCGGTCGTCGCCATCCTGGACACCAACTGCGACCCGGACGTCGTCGACTTCCCGATCCCGGGCAACGACGACGCCATCCGCTCCGTCAAGGTCCTCAGCAAGATCATCGGCGAGGCCGTCATCGAGGGCAAGCGCGCCCGCGAGGAGCGTCAGCTGGCCGCGGCCAAGGAAGCCGCCGGCGACACCGACGAGAAGGCCACCGCAGAGGCTGAGGCCGCTGCCGAGGCCGTCGCCGCCGCCGACGCTGAGGCCGCCGCCCCGGCGGAGACCGAGTCCCGCGAGAAGGCCGAGGACATCGCTGAGACCGTTGCCCCGAACGAAGAGGCTGTCCCGCCTCAGGCCGAGGCTCCGGCCACCGAGCAGTAAAACCCCCGGCGCGCCCATCACGGTGCGCCCGCAGCCAGCCCCCGGACTGTTTCACCTCCCGCCCTCGCGGCGGACAGGGGAGCAGCCGGGGGCTGGCCCAATCTCGGCGAGATCATTCTGCGTCGAGTAGTCTTTTCCAACGAATACCGTTCCTATACGAGGAGGACCGCCCCCAATGGCGAACTACACTGCTGCAGACGTCAAGAAGCTGCGCGAGATGACCGGCTCCGGCATGATGGACTGCAAGAAGGCTCTCGAGGAAACCGGCGGCGACTTCGACAAGGCCGTCGAGGTTCTGCGTGTGCAGGGCGCCAAGGACGTCGGCAAGCGTGCCGACCGTAACGCCCTGGAGGGCCTGATCGCCGTCTCCGGCAACACCATGGTCGAGGTCAACTCCGAGACCGACTTCGTGGCCAAGAACGCCGACTTCGTCGAGTTCGCCGCCAAGGTCGCCGAGGCCGCCGCCGCCGCCAAGGCCAACACCCCGGAGGAGCTCAAGGCAGCCACCCTCGACGGCCAGTCCGTCGAAGACGCCGTCACCGACATGTCCGCCCGTTCCGGCGAGAAGCTCGAGGCACGTCGCGCCGTCACCGTCGAAGGCGAGAACATCACCTCCTACCTGCACCAGCGTTCCGCTGACCTGCCGCCGGCCGTCGGCGTGCTCGTCGCCTACAACGGCTCCGGCGAGGAAGCCGCCCAGGGCGCGCACCAGGTCGCTCTGCAGATCGCCGCACTCAAGGCCCAGTACCTCACCCGTGAGGACGTCCCGGCCGAGGTCCTGGAGAAGGAGCGCTCCGTCGCCGAGCAGATCACTCGCGAAGAGGGCAAGCCGGAGCAGGCCATCCCGAAGATCGTGGAAGGCCGCCTGAACGGCTTCTACAAGGACGTCGTCCTGCTGGAGCAGGCCTCCGTGTCCGACTCCAAGAAGACCGTCAAGCAGGTCGCCGACGAAGCCGGCGTGGAGATCACCCGCTTCGAGCGTTTCGAGGTCGGCCAGTAGCACTTCCGGCCCCTGACCTGACGCCTGCCCAGGCCGCCAGGTGAACACACCCCACGTGCGTCGCAGAAAAAGCGACTCACGTGGGGTTTGTCGCTATAAAGGCACCATTGGCGCTAAGATGATCACGACCAGAAGGACCGTCGCCACCGCAGCCGAATCGACGGCGGGCGGTGCGACACTACCCACAAGGAGACACCCCGGTGACCACCGCACCCGAGTCAGCGAATCAGGCAACGAACGGCTATAAGCGTGTGATGCTCAAACTCGGGGGTGAGATGTTCGGCGGGGGCACCGTGGGCATCGACCCGGACGTCGTGGAAAACGTCGCCAAGCAGATCGCGGAGGTCGCCCGCACCGGCACCGAAATCGCCGTGGTCATCGGCGGCGGCAACTTCTTCCGCGGCGCCGAACTGCAGCAGCGCGGCATGGATCGCGCCCGCTCCGACTACATGGGCATGCTCGGCACCGTCATGAACTCCCTCGCGCTGCAGGACTTCCTGCTGCAGGAGGGCATCGAATGCCGCGTCCAGACCGCCGTCAACATGGCCCAGATCGCCGAGCCCTACCTGCCGCTGCGCGCCTCGCGTCACCTGGAGAAGGGGCGCGTGGTCATCTTCGGCGCGGGCATGGGCATGCCGTATTTCTCCACGGACACCACCGCCGCCCAGCGCGCCCTGGAGATCAACTGCGACGTCCTCTTCCTGGCCAAGGCCGTCGATGGAGTCTACGACTCTGATCCGCGCGTCAACCCGGACGCCCAGCTCCACAAGGAGATCACCCACCGTGAGGTCATCGAGAAGGGGCTGAAGGTCGCCGACGCCACCGCCTTCAGTCTCTGCATGGACAACGACATGCCGATCCTCGTGTTCAACCTGCTCACCGAGGGCAACATCGCCCGTGCGGTGCGCGGCGAAAAACTCGGCACTCTGGTCGCCTAAACGTCAGTCACCTGCTCGAAACTGATAGATTTGTACGAACAGCACGCGTAAAATCCGGTCTGTTTCTGCAAAGAACGAACACCAACCTGTAAGGACCCCACATGATCAAGGACATTCTGGACGATGCGGCCACGAGCATGGCCGCCTCCGTGGACCACACCCGTGAAGAGCTCGTCACCATTCGCACCGGCCGCGCGAACCCGGCCATGTTCAACAGCCTCGTCGCCGAGTTTTACGGCCAGCTGACCCCGATTCCGCAGATGGCGTCGATTTCTGTGCCGGAGCCGCGCATGCTGCTGATCAAGCCTTACGACCCCTCCTCGATGAGCGAGATCGAAAACGCGATCCGCAACTCCGACCTCGGCGTCAACCCGACCAACGACGGCCAGGTTCTGCGTGTGACCATCCCGCAGCTGACCGAGGAACGCCGCAAGGACATGGTCAAGCTGGCCAAGAGCAAGGGCGAGGACGGCAAGATCGCCGTGCGCAACATCCGCCGCAAGGGCATGGATTCCCTGAAGAAGCTCCAGAAGGACGGCGACGCCGGCGAGGACGAGGTCAACGCAGGGGAGAAGGACCTGGACAAGGTCACCAACGACTACGTCTCCCGCATCGACGACCTCGTCGCCTCCAAGGAAGAGGAGCTGATGGAGGTCTAGCACCTTCACTCTGCGCCTGATTTGCGCCCGCCGCCGGATTAGCATTCCCACCCCGGGGCGGGCGACAATACTATCTGACCTAAAAACAGCCGATCAGCTTGGACGGCACCATGACCCGCAGGAGGACCACATGGGCGTAGCCGATGGCCCCGACGCCTCCCGCGTCGGCCGCATCGGGCTTTTCCGCCGATCGCGCTCAGGACAGGGCAACCCCGACGATCTGCCCAAGCCGAAAAAATCGGCCGGCCGTAACCTGCCCGTCGCCATCGCGGTGGGCGCCGCCCTCGCCGCGGTGGTGCTGCTGTCGGTGTGGATCGGACCCGTCGCCTGGTACCCGCTCGTGGCCGTGGCCATGGGTTTCGCCATGTGGGAAGTCTTGGGTCAGCTGCGGGACAAGGGTTACCGCCTGCCCATGTGGCGGATGATCGCCCTCGGCCAGGCCATCGTCTGGATTTCCTGGCCCTTCGGGGCGACCGGCGTGGTGGCGGTCTTCGCGCTGTCGGCGATGGTGGCGATGTTCAGCCAGCTCTTCCGCTACGGTCGCAAAGCCCCGCCGCAGAATTACCTGCGCGACACCGCCACGGCCGTGTTCATCCTCGCCTGGATTCCGCTCTTCGGCTCTTTCGCGGCGATGCTGTCGTTGTTCGAGTCGAACGGCGTCCCCGGCGGGCTGTACATCATCACTTTCATGCTGTGCGTCGTGGCGTCGGACACCGGCGGATACACGGCCGGCGTGATGTTCGGCACCCACCCGATGGCCCCGGCCATCAGTCCGAAGAAAACCTGGGAGGGCTTCGCCGGCTCTCTTGTCGCCGGGGTGCTCGCCGGGGCACTGGCATTTCAGTTCCTCATCCACGAGCCCTGGTGGCTGGGCCTCGTGTTCGGTGCGCTGCTGGTCGTCGCCTCGAGCCTGGGAGACCTGGTGGAGTCACAGTTCAAACGCGAGCTGGGCATCAAGGACATGTCTGGCCTGTTGCCGGGGCACGGCGGTTTCATGGACCGGCTGGACGGGATGTTGCCGTCGGCGGCCGTCACCTGGATCTTTTTCACCCTCGTCGTCCTCTGAGCCACGCCGCGGTCCCGCTACCTGTACTTCGCGGCCTTTTTCGCCTGCCGACGCAGCTCGAATATGCGCCAGCCGCCGACGAGCGCGGTGATCAAAGCACCGGTGATCGCGGCGAACAGGTAGGCCACGCCCGCCGGGAAGTTCCAGGACCAGGCAAACAGGTTCATCTCGACCTGTTGCTGATTCTGCAGGATGAACACCAGCAGCAGGATCAACAGCAGCGCCCCCAGAATCAACGCCACCCACGCGCCCCCGGCGAGGGACCCGCGGGGCGCGCCGTCGCGGGGTACGTTGTCCCGCTCCGGTTGCGCAGGAGGCTCCGGAGGCACGTCGATCTCGGCGGAGGCGGGGGCCACTTCAGCGGGCATGGCGTCCGGGGTGTATTCCGCCGAAGGGTTGGTCGAATCAAAGCCGTCGCTCGGGCCATGTTCGGACCGGTCGGCGCTGTGGGGCTGATAGTCACGTCGTTCCATGCCCCCATTTAATACCTTTTGAGGCGATTGTGCCGTTGACAGAAGGACGTGGAGAGGTCAACAATTGGGTAACCCCAGGTGAAACATGCAAAGATGGGAACCGTTATGGCTGAACCAGTAAAATTGCAATTCATTGCACCGAAGCGCGGCATGCCGCGCAAGCATTTCGCCGACCTGACCCACCAGCAGCGCGTCGACGCGCTCGCGGAGCTCGGCCTGCCCAAATTCCGCGTCAACCAGATCGCCAAGCACTACTACGGGCGCTTTGAGGCTGACCCGTCTACGATGACCGACCTGCCGGAGGACAAACGCGCACTCGTCGCGGAGAAGCTGTTTCCGGTGCTCATGGATCCGATCCGTGTCAAGGAGACTGACGACGGGGCCACCTCGAAGTCGCTGTGGCGGCTCAACGACGGCACCCTGCTGGAGTCGGTGCTCATGCGCTACGCCGACCGCACGACGCTGTGCATCTCCTCCCAGGCGGGCTGCGGCATGAACTGCCCGTTCTGCGCCACCGGCCAGGGCGGGTTGGACCGCAACCTCTCCACCGGCGAGATCGTCGAGCAGGTGCGCCACGCCGCCGCCACCATGGAGGCCGAGGGCGGACGCCTGTCCAACATCGTGTTCATGGGCATGGGGGAGCCGCTGGCCAACTACAAGCGGGTGCTGTCCGCAGTCCGCCAGATCACCAGCCCGGCCCCGGACGGCTTCGGCATTTCCGCGCGCAACGTCACCGTCTCGACGGTGGGGCTGGCCCCGCAGGTGCGTCTGCTCGCCGACGAAGGGATTCCGGTCACGCTGGCCGTTTCCCTGCACACGCCGGACGACGAGCTCCGTGATGAGCTCGTGCCCATCAACAATCGTTTCTCGGTGGACGACATCCTGGACGCCGCCGTCTACTTCGCGGACAAGACGGGGCGCCGCATCTCCATCGAGTACGCCCTGATCCGCGACATCAACGACCATGACTTCCGCGCAGACATGCTGGGCAGGAAGCTCTACGAGGCATTGGGCCACCGGGTGCACGTGAACCTGATCCCGTTGAACCCCACCCCGGGATCCAAGTGGGACGCCGCGCCGAAGGAACGCCAGGACGAGTTCGTCCGCCGTGTCCGCGCCCAGGGGGTCACCTGCACCGTCCGCGACACCAAGGGTCAGGAGATCGCCGCCGCCTGCGGCCAGCTCGCAGCTGAAGAGCAGTAGGCCCCTGTTCCTCACCCCCGCTCCGCGTATCGACGGAGTGGGGGTGAGACCTCAGCAGGGCAGAGAAGAGACAAAGAAACCGTCCGGCGCCGAAATTTCGGCGCCGGACGGTTGTCGTGGCTGATCAGCGTTTAGCGGAAGGTGTCCTTGACGCCTTCTGCGGCGCCGGAGCGGCCGGCGTCCAGGTTGGCGGTGGACTGGACGGTGCCCTCGGTCAGGCCCGGGGTCGCGCGCAGGTGCTGGACGCGGGCCGGATCGATGTTCATCGAGCGCAGCTGCGAGTCGCTCAGGGTGGAGTAGGCGCCGGAGAGCGTCTTCTGGTCGTAGGTCCAGTCCGGCTCCACGTGGCCGACCGGCTTGTTGTGGCCGGTGAGGGTGCGGGTCTGGCTCCACTTCGGCTCGAAGGCGAAGAGCAGCAGCCCGATGGCGATCAAGGCGGTGAGGACGAGGATCCAGATGGTCTCGACGTGGCCCTCATGGTTGCCGAAGAGGAAGGCGAGCATGATGAACACGCTGATCCAGCCGGTGATCTGAATCGCGGGGCGGGACAGTTCGCTCCAGCCCCAGCCGGCGGACGGAACATCCTCCGTGGAGACGCCGTCGTAAATCTCGGGTTCCTTCTTGTGGGACGCGGTCGATGCCACCTCAAACTCCTTACGCTGATCACTCCTGCCCGGCCCGCCCGGAAGGTGGACGGGGGAGAAGTAATACCGATACTTAATTACCTATTCTTGCATAACCATGTCCGACTCGGAGACCTACCCCACCCGCTCGGGTGCAAACCGAAGGATGATGGCGGGGGTCACCAGGTGCGGACGCACCGGGAGGGGACATGACAGAATAGGGGTCGTGAGCAACCCCAACACTACCGGCCCTTCCCGCGTCCTGATTCTCGGGTCGACGGGCTCCATCGGCACCCAGGCGCTCGAGGTCATCGCCGACCACCCCGACCGCTTCGACGTCGTCGGCGTCGCGGCGGGAGGCTCCGACCCGGACCTGATCATCGCGCAGGCCCGCGCTTTGGGGCTCAAGCCGGAGCAGGTGGCCGTCGCCAAGCGGGAGGCCGCGCAGGCCGTCGGCCGGGCGCTCGGCGGCGAGGTCATCGCCGGCGAGGACGCCGCCCGCACCCTGGTCGAGACGACTCCCGCCGACACCGTCCTCAACGCCCTGGTCGGGTCATTGGGGCTGGCCGCGACGCTGGCGACCATCGAATCGGGCGCCACGTTGGCGCTGGCCAACAAGGAGTCGTTGGTCGCCGGCGGGGATCTGGTGATCTCCGCCGCGCGCCCGGGCCAGATCGTGCCCGTCGACTCCGAGCACTCCGCCATGGCCCAGTGCCTGCGCTCCGGCACGGCGGAAGAAGTCGAGCGGCTGGTGCTGACCGCGTCCGGCGGGCCGTTTCGCGGATGGAGCAGGGAGCAGATGTGGGAGGTGACCCCGCAACAGGCGGCCCAGCACCCGACGTGGTCGATGGGGCAGATGAACACCCTGAATTCCGCGACGCTGATCAACAAGGGCCTGGAGCTCATCGAGGCGAGCCTGCTGTTCGGCATGGCGCCTGAGCGCATCGACGTCACCGTGCACCCGCAGTCGATCATCCACTCCATGGTCACCTTCGTCGACGGCGGCACCGTCGCGCAGGCCTCCCCGCCGTCGATGAAGCTGCCGATCGCGCACGCGCTCGCGTGGCCCTCCCGGGTGCCGAAGGCCCAGCCGGCCCTCGATTTCGCCCGGGCCCACGACTGGCGCTTCGAACCGCTTGACGACGAGGCTTTTCCCGCCGTCGGGCTGGCCCGCCACGTCGCGGCTAAACGCGGTTCTTACCCGGCGGTGTACAACGCCGCCAACGAAGAGGCCGCCGCGGCCTTCCTCGCCGGACGCATCGCCTTTCCCCAGATCGTCGACGTGGTCGGTGAGATCGTGACTTCTGCCGACGAATTCGCGGGTGTAGCCTCAAGCGTCGACGACATACTCACCGTCGAGGCGGAAGCCCGTCGCCGCGCGAACGCGCTCGTTGACACGCTGACCCGCTAAACCACCCCCAGACTTATACGAGGAGCTTCGTGGGCGCTTACCTGCTCGGAGTCCTGCTTTTCGCGCTAGGCATCGCCGTGACCATCGCGCTGCACGAGGCGGGGCACATGCTGACGGCGCGTGCCTTCGGCATGCGCGTGCGTCGATATTTCATCGGCTTCGGCCCCACCCTCTTCTCCAGAAAGAAAGGCCACACGGAATACGGCGTCGCGGCGGTGCCCTTCGGCGGGTACTGCGAGATAGCCGGCATGACCGCGCTCGACGAGGTCACCGAGGAGGAGGCTCCGCACGCGATGCGCACCAAGCCCGCGTGGCAGCGCATCGTCGTCCTGTCCGGGGGAGTGGCGGTCAACCTGCTGCTCGGTCTGGTCGTCATCTACGGCGTCGCGGTCGCCTCTGGCATCCCCAACCCGTATGCGGACACCCGCCCGGTGGTCGGTGAGGTGGTGTGCACCTCCGATCAGCGTGCCGACGGCGCCCTGTCCGAGTGCTCCGGCGCCGGGCCCGCCGGTGACGCCGGCGTCGAAGAGGGCGACCGGATCCTGGCGCTCAACGGGGAGGAACTCGCCGACTTCCATCAGCTGCGCGATACCGTGCTGGAGCTGCCGGGGGAGACGGTCACCCTGACCGTGGAGCGCGGTGAGCGGGTCTCCGAGATCCCCGTCGAGTTGGATTCGGTGACGCGGTACACCACCTCCGGCGACACCTATGAGGCCGGTTCCATCGGGTTGGCGAGCAGCCCCGTCGCCGACGCCGTCCGGCAGTTCGGCCCCGTGGAGGCGGTGCCCGCCACCTTCGCCTACACCGGCCAACTGTTGCAGGCCACGGTGGAGGGGGTGCTGCAGCTGCCGGCGAAGATCCCGGGTGTGGTCGCGGCCATCTTCGGCGCGGAGCGTCAGATGGACGGGCCGATGAGCGTGGTCGGCGCCTCCTTCATCGGCGGCGAGTTGGTGGAGCGTTCCCTGTGGGACTCCTTCTGGCTCATGCTCGCCTCGTTGAACTTTTTCCTGGCGCTGTTCAACCTGTTGCCGCTGCCGCCGCTGGACGGCGGTCACATCGCCGTGGTCATCTACGAGAAGATCCGCGACGTCTTCCGCCGACTGCGCGGCCAGACCCCCGGCGGGCCGGCCAACTACGAAAAGCTCATGCCGGTGACGATCGTGATGGCGGCGCTGCTGATTTCGCTCGGCGGCGTCGTCCTGATCGCGGACGTGGTCAACCCTGTGCGGCTCTTCGGCTGACCTCCGTTGCGGGGTCTGCCCCGTGCCTGCGAAGGCGGCGGGGACAGTCCCAGGAAACGCTCAGGGGATGACCCCGCAGATGCCAGACCCATGCGCTATAACTACGAATTCAACCGTGTAAACGTGGTGTTAGAGTAGGTGCACTGCGCGACGCCGCCCACGAACTACACTGTGCCACCAAGCACGAACACATAACTCATACGAGGAGATTTCATGGCCACACCGATCGGACTCGGTCTTCCCGACGCCCCGCCTCCGACCTTGGCTCCGCGACGCGTCACCCGCCAGCTCAAGGTCGGCGACGTGGGCGTGGGGTCGGACTACCCGGTGTCGGTGCAGTCGATGACCACCACCCAGACCCACGACATCAACTCCACCCTGCAGCAAATCGCCCAGCTGACCACCGCCGGCTGCGACATCGTGCGCGTGGCCGTGCCCAAGCCGGCCGACGCCGAGGCGCTGGAGGCGATCGCCAAGAAGTCGCCGATCCCGGTCATCGCGGACATTCACTTTCAGCCGAAGTACATCTTCTCCGCAATCGACGCCGGCGTCGCCGCAGTGCGCGTGAACCCGGGCAACATCAAGGAGTTCGACGGCCGCGTCAAGGAAGTCGCCCAGGCCGCCGGCGATGCGGGCGTGCCGATCCGCATCGGCGTCAACGGCGGTTCCCTGGATCAGCGCATCCTGACCAAATACAACGGCAAGGCGACGCCGGAGGCGCTCGTGGAGTCCGCCCTCTGGGAGGCCGGCCTCTTCGAGGAGCACGGCTTCGGTGACATCGCCATCTCCGTCAAGCACTCCGACCCGGTCCTGATGGTCGAGGCCTACCGCCAGCTGGCGGCGCAGTGCGACTACCCGCTGCACCTCGGGGTGACGGAGGCGGGCCCGAAGTTCATGGGCACCATCAAGTCTTCCGTCGCCTTCGGCGCCCTGCTGTCGCAGGGCATCGGCGACACCATCCGCGTGTCCCTGTCCGCCGACCCGGTCGAAGAGATCAAGGTCGGCGACCAGATCCTGCAGTCGCTGAACCTGCGTCAGCGCGGCCTGGAGATCGTGTCCTGCCCGTCCTGCGGCCGCGCCCAGGTCGACGTGTACACCCTCGCCGAAGAAGTCACCGCCGGACTGGAGGGCATGGAATTTCCGCTGCGCGTGGCCGTCATGGGCTGTGTGGTCAACGGGCCGGGAGAAGCCCGCGACGCGGATCTCGGCGTGGCCTCCGGCAACGGCAAGGGCCAGATCTTCGTCAAGGGCGAAGTGATCAAGACGGTGCCGGAGGCCAAGATCGTCGAGACCCTCATCGAGGAGGCCTACCGCATCGCCGAGGAGCAGGGGCTGGAAGAGATCCAGGGCACCAAGGCAGAAGTCAAGGTCACCCGCTAGACACGGGAGATCTTGTGCGTGGCAGCGTCGAAGCAGTCTTCGGCGCTGCTATTTTTATGCCCATGAAAAGGGTCGGTGGACTGGTCGCGGTGCTGTTGCTGGTGGCCGGGGTGATCGCGGGCTGCACTCCGAAACCCGTGTCCGCCGAGCCGACCGCCGAAGAATTTCTGTCGGCCTTCGCCGCCCGCGACGCCGACACGGTCGCGGGCCTGGTGGACCAACCGGAGCCCGCCCTCAAGATGATTACCCAGTCCTACGACGGCCTCCAAGCGGAAGGGCTGAGCGCAGAGCTCACCGGAGTCTCCCAAGACGGCACACACGCCACCGCCAGCTACCGCCTGAACTGGCAGCTGCCCCGGGACCGCAACGTGGCCTACGACACGCAGATGGTGCTCACCCAGACGTCCGGGGAGTGGACCGTCCGCTGGCAACCGACCGTCGTGCACCCGCAGATCGGCGCAAATCAACACCTGGAGCTGCGCTCCGTGCCGGCGATGAAAGCCAGCGTCGTCAGTTCGGACGGGGCGGAGCTGATGGCCCCGGGCAGCATGTACCGCGTCCTGGTCGACACGGAGGTGATGCGCGACCCGGAGGAGACCGCCGGGGCGATCGCCCGCGCCGTCAACGCGGCCCACGACCGCGACGAGACGGTGCCCACGATTGATGCGGCGGCCCTGACGGAGGAGCTGTCCGCGGCGGGCGGGACGTATTCGGTGGCTATGATCAACGCCGTTGAAGGCCCCGCCGTGGAGACTGACCTGGCTGAGCGCCGGGAAGTCTTCCTCAACGAAGAGGCCGCCATGGTCTCCACCGACCCCGGTTTCGCACCGGACATCATGGCCCGGATCGGCCCGCTGGTCGCCGACGACTTGGAGGGCGACGCCGGGTGGAAGGTCTCCGCCGTCAACGACAACGGCGCCGTGATCGGCGATCTGGTGTACCACGAACCACACCCCGAACCGGCGGTGCGGGTGAGCCTGGACCGCGACGCACAGGTCGCCGCAGAGCAATCCCTGTCGCAACTGCCGCAGGACATGGAAGCGATGCTCGTCGCGATCCGCCCCTCCACCGGGCAGGTGCTGGCCGTCGCCCAAACGGAAGCCGCCGACCGCGCCGGGGATCTCGCGCTGATGGGCCAGTACCCGCCGGGATCGATTTTCAAGGTCATCACCGCGGCGTCCGGAGTGCAGCAATTGGGGATGGACGCCGACATGGTCGTCGGCTGCCCGGGCACCCAGAACATCTACGGGCGCGTCGTCACCAACTTCAACGGATTCTCCCTGGGCAACGTCCCGCTGAACAACGCTTTCGCGCAGTCCTGCAACACCACCTTCGCGGACATGTCCACGCAGTTGGAACCCGGTCAGCTGCAGGAGATGGGCAAGGCCTTCGGGTTGGGCGTCGACTACGACATTCCCGGGTTGAACACCGCCACCGGTGCGGTCCCGGAGGGGGAAACCCCGCTGGAGCGCACCGAAGCCGGCTACGGGCAGGGGCTGACCCTGTCGAGCCCGTTCGGGGCGGCGCTGATGTCCGCGACCGCGGCCGCCGGCACCCGCCCGGTTCCGTACCTGATCGAAGGCCACGAGACCACGGTCAGCGAGGACGTGCCGTCCCCGGCGCCGGAAACCATCGACCAGGTGCAGCGGATGATGCGCTCGGTGGTGACCTCCGGCACGGCGGCCGGGATGACCGCATCCGGTGACATCCACGGCAAGACCGGCGAAGCCGAAGTCAACGACGGTTCCCACGCGTGGTTCACCGGCTACCGCGATGACCTGGCCTTCGCCTCGCTCATCGTCTACGGCGGCGGGTCGACGATCGCCGTCAACGCGGCGGACCGCTTCCTGAACGCGCTCGACGAGCTGAAGGCCGGACCGCAGATCGCCCCGGCACAGGAGCCGGCCGCCTGATTTCGCGCTAGAAGCTTGAGGAGCCGCCGGCGCCGGAGAACCCGGAACTGAAAGACGTGTTCGTGGCCCCGGAGGACGCCGCCTGTTGTGCCTGGACATTGCTGGTGTGCCAGGACGCCATCACCCAAAACGGGACGAAGTCGTGGTAGCCGTATCCCGGGCGCCAGCCGCGCTCGTACACGGCCGGGGACTTGAGGGCGGTGGCCTCCGCTTCGTCGACGTCGTCGAACTGCTGGCGGCGCAGCTCACCCAGCACGGAACGGTAATCCGCCAGCAGGACCACGAAGTGGTCGAGGAAGTCCTCGTCGCCGGTGCGGGAGGACAGAGAGTCGGCCTGGTCGCGTACCCGTTGCAGTTCGCGGTACAGTCCGCTGTCGGTGTCCTCCAGGCTGACCTGCGCCTCCACGACGTCGGAACGCAGCGCTTCCAGTTCGGTGCGGCGGACGACGTCGTCGCCGTGTTCGAGGCGAAAGAGCGTGTCGATGTTGTCTTCGGCGTAACTGACCTGCCGGGTCGTCAACGCGGCCTCGGTGATTTCGTCTGTTTTGGCCAGGAACTCCTTGTCGGGGGAGGAGGGCGTCAGTTCTCCGAGTGCGTCCACCTCGTCGTGTAGCCGCAGGAAGCGGTCCCGGACCTCCTCCCACTGCCTGCGCATCGTGGCGTCGGCGAAAGGCGAGGCCAGCGAGTGGGCGCGCACGTCGATCTGGTCGAGACGCCCGGCGAGCTGGCCGTATTCCGCGGACACCAGGTCCATTTCCGCGCGTGCCTGGGCGATCTTCCGGGAGCGGGTGCGGGCGGTGGCGCCGGCGGCGGCGGCGAGGGATCCGCCCAGCGCGCCTGCGCCCACGCCGCCGCCGATGATGCCGGCGGTGCGGGAGCCGACGGCGTCGTCGTAGAGGGTTTGACTGAGTTCCTCGACGTCGGTGGCGGAGTTCGCGCCCGCGAATAGCCCGGCGGGGATGTTGTCGTCGCGCACGCCCGGCTGGATGGCGGTGACCGCGTCGTCGAGGTGGCGGCCATCCCGCAGGTGCAGCGCGTCGGCGACGTCGTTGCCGGCGAAGACAAACGACTGGCGCGGATCCAGGCCGACGCCGACGATGAGCACGCCGTCGGCGAAAGAGTCGTCGTCGGCGCCGATCAGCTCAGGGCGGGCGTCGCGGATGAATTCTTCGACGGTGTCGTTGACGTTCTCGTGGTTTTCTGCGAACACCAGGTAGTGCAGCTGGGCGACCACGGCGGGGGCGTCCAACCGTTCCGCGTCGCGCAGCAGGCGTTGTTCGTCGTCGGCGCTGAGCACGCCGTGCGGGTCATGTACCTCGGTGGCCAGCTGCGTCGACGGGGCCAGCGGCCCGGTCGCAGAGACCGCGTAGTCCTGCTGCTGCGGGGTGGGCGTCGCCGCCCCGATCCCCAGGCCTGCGCCCGCGCCGACGAGGAGCGCCACACCAGCGGTGCCGAGGACGATTTTCCCGATCGACGGCGACGAGGACTTGTCGACGGCGGCAGATTCTTCCTCAGTCAAGGCGGTGCTTGGTTTCTCCTCGCTCATAGGGCCATCTTAACTGCATAAATAGGTCTGTGACTAGGGACACTTCTCCTGTCGGTCGTCGGAAGGTCCCGAATCCGTGAATCGCGGGGACCGGGGCTAGCATGGTCGGCATGACTGAACGTGCAATGCTCACCCCCGGAAAACCCGTCCCCGCTCCGCCCGTGCCCGACCACATCGAACGTCCGGAGTACGTGTGGAAGGACACGGTCCAAGAAAACATCGGCGAGCCGTTCGTCCAGACCCCGGAGACGATCGAGAAGATGCGCGAGGCTTCCCGTATCGCAGCCAACGCCCTGGCCTTGGCCGGTGCGGCCGTAGAGCCGGGCAAAACCACCTCGGAGATCGACGCCATCGCCCACGAGTACATGATCGACCACGGCGCCTACCCCTCGAGCCTCGGTTACCGCGGCTTCACCCGCGGCAGCTGCATCTCCCTCAATGAGATCGTCTGCCACGGCATCCCCGATTCCACGGTGATCCAGGACGGCGACATCGTCAACATCGACGTCACCGCCTACAAAAACGGCGTCCATGGCGACACCAACGCGACCTTCCTGGCGGGCAACGTCTCCGAGGAGCACCGACTGTTGGTCGAGCGCACCCGTGAAGCCACGATGCGCGGCATCAAGGTGGCCAAGCCGGGCCGACAGATCAACGTCATCGGCAGGGTCATCGAGTCCTACGCCAAGCGTTTCGGTTACAACGTGGTGCAGGACTTCACCGGTCACGGCGTCGGCCCGACCTTCCACAACGGCCTGGTCGTGCTGCACTATGACTCGGACGCCTACACGGACCTCCTCGAGCCGGGCATGACCTTGACCATTGAACCGATGATCAACTTGGGAGAGCTGCCGTACCGGATGTGGGACGACGGCTGGACCATTCAGAACCGGGACGGGAAATTCACCGCGCAGTTCGAGCACACCATCGTCATCACCGAGGACGGCAACGAGATCCTCACCCTCCCGGACGAGGGCATCGTTTAGCTGCACGCCCGTGCGTCGGCGGTTTCCCGGCAATCGTTCAATGCAAAACACCGCCCGGGCCCCTGAGGGGCCCGGGCGGTGTCGCGTCAGGAGGGGGAAGCCGAAGGATGTTCTCCCCGCATTCCCCACAAGCCTTAGCGCGGCAGCAATCCGACGTACTTGGCGGCGTTGACGGCGGCGACGATCAGGCCGACGACGGCGCCGACGCTGGCGACGGTGTTGAAGTCTTTCCAGTTCTGGGCCCAGGCCGGCAGATCAGGGGAGACGTCGTCGCCGAACATGTCTCCGCCGGTGACCAGAGGGGCCTCGATCTGGCCGTCTTCATTTTCTTTCCAGGCTTCCTGGTCGTGGCCGGCCGCGGAGGAGCCGCTGCTGAGCGCGGTGGTGATGCCGGAGGAGAGCGAGGCGTTCTGCTCCTGGGTCTCGGTGACGTCATCGCCTTCTTGGGCGCCGGCGACGGCGGTGCCGGTCAGTCCGAGGGTGAGGGCGGTGGCTGCGGCCACGGCGGCGGTACGGAAGTTACGCATGATATTCCTTTTCTGAAGGTAGCGGGACTGCGCTGAAGTGGATTAGCCGTGGACGATGGCGTTGTAGATCGGGCCCACCACGAGGCCGATCAGGGAACCGAGGCCGGCGACGACGGTCAGGGCCTGGAAAGCCTGCGCCCAGGCCGGCGCGGAGGACAGGTCGGTGTCCACGCCGAACAGCTCGGTGCCGGTGACGCCTTCGTCACGGTCCAGGGAGCGGCCGATCTGGGAGGACAGGGACGGGTTATTCGGGTCGTTGTCCGTCTCGTAGTCCTTGTCGAGGGGAACGCACGCGTCGACGTTGTCGGTGTGGGTGGAGCAGACGTCATCTTGGGCGACCGCGACAGAGGTGGAGCCAAAAGCCATCGTGACGGCTGCGGCGCCGGCGACGGCTGCTTTACGGATGGAGCGCATGGGGGAATATCCTTTGTGTTTCTTCAAGATCAGCGGGCGAACCGGATGGAAACGCCCGCGCATCCGGCGGCCGGGTTTCGGACTGCGAGGGGGAGAGGCCGGTGCCTGCCTGAGCATAGTTTTGGTGTTGCGTGTGTGCAGTTGGGGAGATGGCTGTGCAGTGGCTTTCTGGTGGGCAGGAACGCCCTGCAAGCCACATCCGTGTGACAGAAGGGGAGGAAGTGACGTTAATCTCAGTGAAAATTTAGTTAGCGCCCTTTAGTTTGGGGGGAAACTTATTTTTGCAATAGGTGGTGACGGGGGTGGCTTTCAGGGGTGATATGTTGCATTTGTACATACTTTGCCCATCGGTCGCTCCGGGGCAGGCCGAGTCCGGTTTCGGGTGGGCTTTCAGGCGCGCAGAAAAGCCGGCGCCCCTTATGGGGGCGCCGGCTGGACACTCGGGGAGAGGGCCCCGTCGGGGCCTCTCGGGCGCCGAGTGTCAGTCCTCGTTGAACTCGAGGCCGAGCAGTGCGTTCTCGGTGACCTCCGGCAGCGCCGGGTGGATCCAGTACTGCTTGGTGGCGACGGTGCGCACGTCCAGGTCGAAGGCCATGATGGTGATCACCTGCTGAATCAGGGTGGCCGCCTGCGGGCCCATGAAGTGCGCGCCGAGCAGCCGGCCGCTCTTCTTGTCGGCGATCAGCTTGACGATGCCGGTGTCATCCTCCATGGCCCAGCCATAGGCGACGTCACCGTAGTTCTGCACCTTGACGGTCAGGTCGAAACCGGCGGAACGGGCCAGCTCTTCGGTCAGGCCGACGGCGGCGATCTGCGGGTGGGTGAAGATCGCGGACGGCACCAGATCGTGCGGCATCGGCTCCATGTCATCGGGGTTCAGGATGTTGTGACGCACCTTGCGGGTTTCCGCGTTGGCGACGTGCTTGAGCTGGAACGGGGAGGAAACGTCGCCGAGGGCCCACACGCCCTCGGCCGTGGTGCGACCGAACTCGTCGACCTTGATGCGCCCGTCCTCGCGCATCTCGATGCCGGCTGCGTCCAGGTTCATCTGATCGCCGTTGGGGGTGCGTCCGGTGGCCACCAGCAGGGCGTCGGCGGTGATCTCGGTGCCGTCGTCGAGCGTCAGCGTGACTTCGTTCTCATCGCCGGAGAATTCCGTGACCAGACGGCCGACGTGAGTGGTGTAACGTTCGGCGGCGAGTTTGTTGAAGCGCTCGGAGATGTCGGAGTCGATCGGACGCAGCAGCGGGGAGCGGTTGACCACCGTGACCTCGGTGCCCAGCGCCTCGAAGACGTGCGCGAACTCCATGGCGATGAATCCGCCGCCGAGGATGGCCAGCCGTTTCGGCTGCTCCGGCAGGCGCATGATGTCTTCGTTGGTGTGGTACGGCACGCCGGAGTCCGCGATGACCGGAGGAATCGACGGTCGCGATCCGGTGGCGACGATGATCGTGTCGCCGGAGATGACCTTCTCCTCCGCGCCCTGGCCGGTCTTGATGGTTTTCGGGCCGACGAAGGAGGCGTGCTGGTCGTAGACGGTGATGTTCGGGGTCTCGTCGCCCCGGCGGTAGGCTTCGCCGCCCTCGGCGATCTTGTCGATCCGGTTGGCGAAGACACGGTCGACGATGCCGGACCAGTCGGCGCCGTGGTACTCGGTGGAGATGTTCAACCGCTCGGACTCTCGGGCCGCGAGGGCCACGTCCGCGGCATAGACGTACATCTTCGTCGGGATGCAACCGACGTTCATGCACGTTCCGCCGAATTTGTCCTTTTCGACGATCGCGATGGATTTGTCGTCGAAATCCTCGGTCGGAATGGAGTTGCCGGACCCGGCTCCGATGATGACGTAGTCATAGTGGGCGTCGACGGCGGGGGTGGTGGTCACTGTGAGAAACGCTCCTGAAATTGAAGATTGCTGTCTTTAATCAACAATAACCCATCTTGGTCGGACTATTCCTGGGGGTTCGCCTATGAAACGCCCTGATCACCGGTGCCGCGCGCCCGTTCGTCCAGCCAACGCGTCGACGTCGTCAGCGCTTCCTCCCGGGCGTGGGGAAGTGACAGGAACACGTCGTGCCGGGCGCCGTCCAGGGCGGCCACGGTCATGTCCTGGCCCAGCGCCGGGGCCCACCGCTGAATCTGGTTCACGTCGAGCACCGTGTCCGCGGTGTCGCTGGCCGCAGAATAGGGCTGCCCCAGATAAGACTTCGTCGAGCACAGCGTCAAAGCGGGGACGCCCACGTCCACCTCGCCGCGGTGCACTTTCGCCTGCCCGGCGAGGACGGCACGCAGCCAGATGACGTACTTGGGGTGCCCGCCCAGCGGCTTCATCCGGGTGTCGAAGTCCCATTCGCCGTGCCGGGACGAGTGGATCGATGCGCCGTAGGTGCCCAGGTTGCCGCCCGGGATCTTGAGGTTGGGCAACTTGGCGCCGAAGGCCTTCAGTGCTGGCCGCAGCAGACGCACCAGCCAGTCCGGGTACTGCATGTCCAGCCACGGTGAGTTCAGGATCAGCCCGCCGATCCGGTTGTGGCGGGCGGGGGAGGTGCGGCGCAGGCGGTCGAGCCACAGCGCTGCGACCAGGCCGCCGGTGGAGTGGGCGATCGGCGTCAGCGACGGGTGGCCCGCCTCGGTGATCAGGGACAGGGAGGCGGTGAGGTCCGGGAAATAGTTGGCCAGGTCGGCGGAGTAGTGCCAGCGCTGACCGTCTTGCCGGGCACGCCCGCATTTACGCAGGTCGACAGCGTAAAAAGCGTAGCCGTGCTCGTGGAAGTGGCGGGCGACGTGCTCCTGGAAGAAGTAGTCCGTCATGCCGGAGACCCACAGCAGTGCCGGCCGGCCGGAAAAATCGGCGTCGTCGCCGGGCGGGCGATGGCGCACCACCGTGGCGACCGCGTCGCCCTCGCCCTCCGGGTCCGGCCCCAGGTGGAGGTCCCGGGATTGGAAATCGGGGCCGAGCAGGTCCTCGTGCCAACGGTCGGAGGGGGCGTCGGTGGGTCCCGGGGTGGTGCTCATAGCCGCCCAGAATAACGGTCATGTAGCACCTGCGCATATGTTGTTCAGGTCACAGCGGGGGCGTGGGCGCCGGGTGGGGAACGGAAATAAGGCACGAAAGGGGGTAAGAAGTCACATCTTCCCACAGCTTTCAACAGTCAAATGCCACCCCCTAATATATGAGGCGTAAGCTGGATTGGAATCTTCGGCCGCCCATTCCTGATGGCTGTCCGAGGCTGATCGACGAGAATCGACAATGAAGAGGTAACAAGAGGTGTCCAACGCCAACGACAGCACCCAAATCACTGATGAGGTCGATGTCGCCCTAGTCGGTGCGGGTGTTATGAGCGCAACGCTCGGAGCCCTGCTTCGTGAGCTTGAGCCGAGCTGGTCGCAGATCATTTTCGAACGACTGGACGGCCCCGCCGAGGAGTCCTCCTCGCCGTGGAACAACGCGGGCACCGGGCACTCTGCGCTCTGCGAGCTGAACTACACGCCGGACCAGAACGGCACGGTGAACATCACCAAGGCCCTGAACATCAACGAGAAGTTCCAGGTTTCCCGTCAGTTCTGGTCGCATCAGCTCAACAACGGCGTCCTCGATGACCCACGCGAGTTCATCAACCCGGTCGATCACGTCTCCTTCGGCCAAGGCGCCGACCAGGTCGACTACATCAAGCGCCGCTACGAAGCGCTGTCCGCCAGCCACCTCTTCCCGGAGATGGAGTACTCGGACGACAAGGACGTCTTCAGCGAGAAGTTGCCGCTGATGGCCGAAGGGCGCGACTTCGAGTCCAACCCGGTCGCCATTTCCTGGACCCCGGTCGGCACCGACGTCAACTTCGGCGCCCAGACCCGCCAGTTCATCACTGCCGCCAAGGCCGCTGGCACCGAGGTCCGCTACGGCCACGAGGTGCTGAGCATCCGCGAAGACGGCGCGAAGTGGAAGATCACCGCGAAAAACGTCCACACCGGCGATAAGCAGGTCGTGCGCGCGAACTTCGTGTTCGTCGGCGCCGGCGGTTACGCCCTGGACCTGCTGCGCGGGGCCGGCGTCCCCGAGGTCAAGGGCTACGCCGGTTTCCCGGTCTCCGGCATGTGGCTGCGCTGCACCAACCCCGAGCTCGTGGAGAAGCACTCCGCCAAGGTCTACGGCAAGGCCTCGGTCGGCGCTCCGCCGATGTCGGTTCCGCACCTGGACACCCGCGTGATCGACGGCGAGAAGGGCCTCATGTTCGGCCCGTACGGAGGATGGACCCCCAAGTTCCTCAAGGAGGGATCCTTCCTCGACCTGTTCAAGTCGATCCGCCCGGACAACCTCACCTCCTACCTGGGCGTCGGCGTCCAGGAGCTCGGTCTGGTCAAGTACCTGGTCCAGGAGATCCTCAAGGACTTCGACGACAAGGTCGAGACCCTGCGCGAGTACATCCCGGAAGCCGACGGCAAGGACTGGGAGACCGTCGTCGCCGGTCAGCGCGTTCAGGTGATCAAGCCGGTCGGCTTCCCGCGCTTCGGATCCCTCGAATTCGGCACCACCCTGATCAGCAACCCGACCGGCACCATCGCGGGCCTGTTGGGCGCCTCCCCGGGCGCTTCCATCGCCCCGGCGGCGATGCTCGAGGTCCTGGAGCGGTGCTTCGGTGACCGCATGATCGAGTGGGCCCCGAAGATCGAGGAGATGTTCCCGTCCTACGGCATCGACCTGGCCGAGGATGAGAAGCTCTACGACGAGATGTGGGAGTACACCCAGAAGACCCTCAAGCTGGACCGCTAACCACGTCCAGCGTCGCCAAGCCGCACCATTTGGTTACCCAAATGGTGCGGCTTTGTGCATGCCCGGGTGCCGGTGGCCGCCGGCGGAGACACCCGCAGCCGCGCCTGCCACCTGGACGGCCGCCGCCTGACATCGACCGTTTTTGGGCCTGTCCGCCGCACCGGAAGCGAAGACCCGCGGCTGGCTCAAGGACCGCTGGGGAGTGTCCTGGTAGATCGTGCCCGCCGACATGGCCGAACTCATGGCCAAACCCCGCGCGTGGGACACGCTCCCGGGCGGGGCAGGCGTTCGTCATCGACGAGTTCCGACGGTTACGTCCCGCAGTAGGTGATGAACGGCCCGAAGGTCTCCGGCGCGGGGCCCACCAGCTCCAGGAGCTGCGAGGAGGCGTTGAACGGGTCCGTCACCGCCGCCAACAGCCGCTGATAGGCGGCCAGATCCCCGCGCTCCGCGTGGCGCAGCGCGTCGTCGACCAGGTGGTTGCGCGGAATGTAGATCGGATGCAGCCGGGCCAGCGTCGCCGCATCAGGAGACGTCTTCCGCCAGGAGGCCACAAACGACTCGACCGCTCCATGATGTTCCGGGGTGACCGACGACAGCACCATACGATCGTCGCCTTCGGCCGCGGGGATCAGCCCCCGGTGAAAGCTCGTGAGGTCCGGAGCGGTCGCCTGTACCAGCGACAGATAAGCCTCCACCAGCGGTGAATCCGCAGTCACGTCGAGCGCCTCACCGATGGAGGCGTGCCGGGCGGCGGTGTAGATCCCAGGGAAGGCGTCGATGGCCTCCTGCGCCCACTCCAGGGCCGTGTTCGGGTCGTCGTCGAACAACGGCAACATCGACTCCGCCAGGCGGGCCAGGTTCCACCCCAGGATCGTCGGCTGCCGGCCGAAGGCGTAGCGTGCACCGTGGTCGATGGAGGAAAACACCGCGTCCGGATCATAACGGTCGGTGAAGGCGCACGGCCCGTAGTCGATGGTCTCGCCCGTGAGCGTGGTGTTGTCCGTGTTCATTACCCCGTGCACGAACCCCAGCCGCAGCCACTGCGCCACCGTGGCGGACTGCGCGTGGGCGACGGCGGTGAACAGTTCCCGGTGCGGGTGCCGTGCCTGGGCGAGCTCCGGGTAGTGCCGACCGATCACATAATCGGCCAACCGTCCGGTCAGGCCGCCCTCCCCGTCCAGCAGGCGGGTGTACTGCATCGTGCCCACCCGGTTGTGCCCCCGTGCCACCCGCACCAGCAGCGCCCCGCGCTCGGGCCCGCCGGCGCGCGGAATGGATCGGCCCGTGGCCACCACCGCCAGTGAACGGGTGGTCGGCGTCCCCAGCGCCGCCATCGCCTCCGACATGAGGTATTCGCGCAGCATCGGCCCCACGGCCCCGCGCCCGTCGCCGCCCCGGGAGAAGGGGGTCGGGCCGGAACCTTTGAGGTGCAGGTCGCGCAGGGATCCGTCGGCGGCGGAGATCTCCCCGAGCAGCAGGGCGCGGCCGTCGCCAAGCCTGGGGGACAGCTGCCCGAACTGGTGCCCGGCATAACCCATCGCCACCGGGCGTGCCGTATCCGGCAGGGCACGGCCGATGAGGAACTGCACCCCCTCGGCGGAGCGCAGCCACTCGGGGTCCAACCCCAGTTCCCGGGCCAGTGGTTCATTGAGGACCAGCAAGTGCGGATCCGGTTGCTCTTCGGCGGACCAGTCGACCGTCAATTCCGGCAGGGCGTCGGCGTAGTCGTGGTGCAGGGTGATCGATGTGAGAGGCGACATGCCCCGAGGGTAACCGTGTGGCCGCGTTCACTGGTAGGGGCCGTACACTATTCAGCCATGACGACACCAACGACCCCTCAGCCCGCGGCAGTCACCCTCATCGGAGGCGGCCCCGGAGCATGGGACTTGATCACGTTGCGTGGCGCGCACGCCCTGCGTGACGCGGACGTGATCCTCACCGACCACCTGGGCCCCACGGGCCAGCTCGCGCAGATCATCGGCGAGGAGGCGGTGGCGGACAAGGAAATCATCGACGTCTCCAAACTGCCTTATGGCCGGCAGGTCGCCCAGGAGGAGACCAACCGGCTGATGGTCGAACACGCCCGCGCCGGGCGGCGGGTCGCGCGGTTGAAGGGCGGTGACCCGTTTGTGTTCGGGCGTGGCTTCGAGGAGGTGCAGGCGTGTGCTGCGGCCGGGATCGCCTGCGAGGTGGTGCCGGGGGTGACCAGCGCTGTCTCTGTGCCGGCGGCGGCGGGGGTTCCCGTGACCAACCGTGGGGTGGTGCATGCGTTTACGGTCGTGTCCGGGCACCTGGCGCCGGAGAATCCGGGGTCGTTGGTGGACTGGGGCGCGCTGGCCCGGCTCGGCGGGACGATCGTGGTGATCATGGGGGTGCGTCACGTGGCGGCGATCACGGCGGCGCTCATGGCGGCGGGGTTGGCGCCGGAGACTCCGGCGGCGGCGATTCAGGACGGGACGACCTCGGGGCAGGTGTCGGTGCGGGCGACGGCGGCCACGCTCGCTGAGGCGATGGCTGAAGCGCGGATCACTTCGCCTGCGGTCTATGTGATCGGCGATGTCGCGGGGCTCTGACGGGGCGCGAATATAGGTATTATCAAATGTGGTAAATACTGACACGGCACCCCCTAAAGGGGGTTAAATGCAAGTAAGGTTCCGGTTATTTCTCCTGCATATGCCGTGCTTAACCGGGGCGGGCTTCCCCTCCTCCTACTTTTTATGGAAATGTAGCACGTAACACCTATTGGATTGTTGCCTGAATTACACTCCCACCCCATGTGTGGCGGCCACCGGGAAGGCCACCGTGACCGTGGGCGGGGGAAGCCCATAGCGCGTGCAACCGGTTCTGTCCGGGCCAGGGCACGCCCCGACACTGAACCTGAACACGGAGTCAGCCCATGAAGCCCAGTGCACTGACGGCCCCGAAACCGGAAGTACCCCGACGTCGCCGCCCCCGGTGGGCCCGCATCGCCCTCACCGCGACGATGGCCGCGGCCGCCCTCGGCCTCAGCGCCTGCGCCAACCTGGGGGGACTGAACCTGGAGACCGTCGGCCAGGAAGACCAGACCACCTACGTCAAGCTCGCGTTGAACCAGACCGAGGCGCACCCCAGCTACATCGCCCTGGACAATTTCTCTGAACGCTTCGCGGAGCGCACCGACGATCGCTGGGTCATCGACATCTACCCCAACGAACAGCTCGGCTCCCAGCAGGAGGTGCTCCAGTTCGTCTCCTCCGGCGCCATCGAGATGGCGATCGTTTCCGGCACCCAGCTGGAAAACCTCAACCGCGATTTCCAGGTGCTGAACATGCCGACGACCTTCAGCGACGTCGAGCACCAGATGGGGGTCATCCGCGACCAGGATATCGTCGGCTCCTTGTTCGACTCCCTGGAAGACTCCAACAACATCACCGTCATCGGCGGCTTCACCCAAGGCTCGCGCTCCATCTACACCGCCGATGGGCCTCTTCGGGTGCCGGCCGACCTGGCGGGGCAGAAGATCCGCGTCCAGGAATCGGACATGCACATCCGCATGATCGAGCTCATGGGCGGCGCAGCCACGCCGCTGTCCTACGGCGAGGTCTACACCGCGATCCAGTCCGGCGTGCTCGACGGCGCGGAAAACAACGAGGTCTCCTACGTCACCCAGCAGCACCACGAGGTCGCCCCGTATTGGTCCTACACCAACCACCTCGTCGGCCTGGACTACATGATCATGCGCTCGGACCTGCGGGAGGCGATGAGCGAAGAGGACCGCCGCATCTTCGACGAGGAGTGGGAGACCGCCATGGTCGAGCACACCGAACTCTGGGACGTCGAAACCCGGGAGTCCATCGAGCGCGGCGAGGCCGCCGGCGCCACCTTTACCGAAATCGACCAGGAAGCGTTCCAGGAGGCGCTGGCGCCGATCGCCGACGAATTCCTGACCACCGACTACCAGCGTGATCTCTACGACGCGATCCGCGCGGACGACGTGGATTCCGCCGGGGAGGAGAGCTAGATGTTGCCCACGATCCGTGACTTCCTGAAGTCCATCCTGGCCGTGCTCAGCGTGACGCTGTTCGCGGTCCTGGTGGCCACGACGACCTGGCAGGTCGTCAGCCGCCAGATCCTCAATGAGCCGTCGACCTGGTCCGAGGAGCTCGCCCGCCTGTTGTTCGTCTGGCTCTCCTTCCTGGGCTCCGCGTTCCTGTTCGGGGAACGCGGCCACATCGCCGTCGATTTCCTGGCCCGCAAGCTTCCCTTCGCCGGCCAGCGCGTGGCCCAACTCTTCGTGCAGGTCATGGTTCTGCTCTTCGCCCTCGTCGGCCTGGTGTGGGGCGGCTACCTGGCGGCGTCCATCGCCTGGGAGCAAAACCTGACGGCCCTGCCGTTCACCATCGGCTGGGTCTACCTGGTCATTCCGATCGCCGGCGTGTTCATCGCCGTTTTCGCACTCATGGACATCGTCGGCCTGTTCCTGGGCGAGATCGAGCCCTACCCGGAGATCGATGACCCCGTCGCCGAGCCGACGGAGCCAGCCGCCTCCGATTCCACCCTTGTCGTGTCCGCCGAGGCGGACTCCACCGATTCGAAGGAGGCAGACCGCTGATGTTGTCCCCTTCTGCGGTGGCCGCACTCATCCTGCTCGTCGGCATCGTCTTGTTGATCGCCGCGTCCGTCCCGATCGCGATCGCCATCGGCTTGCCGTCATTGATCGCCGCCATGGCGGTGCTGGGCCCGGAAAACGCCGCCCAGGCCGTCGCCCAGCGCATGTTCACGGGCACCAACTCATTTTCCCTGCTGGCCATTCCGTTCTTCGTGTTGGCGGGGGCGTTGATGAACTCCGGCGGCATCGCCTCCAGACTCATCGACGCCGCCAAAGTCCTCGTCGGGCGGATGCCGGCCAACCTGGCGATGACCAACGTCGTCGCCAACGGCATGTTCGGCTCCGTCTCCGGCGCCGCCGTGGCCTCCGCGTCCGCGGTGGGCACGGTCATGAGCCCGCGCATGCGCCAGGAAGGCTACGACCGCGCCTATTCCGCCGCCGTGAACGTGGCCTCTGCGCCGGCCGGCATGCTGCTGCCGCCGTCGAACACCTTCATCGTCTACTCCCTGGTCTCTTCGACCTCGATCGCCGCGCTGTTCATGGCCGGCGTCGGCCCCGGCGTCCTCTGGCTGCTGGCGGTCCTGCTGATCGCCGTGTGGCTCGCCCGCAAGGAAAACTACAAGCGCCAGACGGAACACCCCACGATCGCGCAGGCGCTGTACGTCATCTGGCGCGCGGTGCCCAGCCTGTTCATGATCTTCATCGTCATCGGCGGCATCCTGCTCGGCTGGTTCACCCCGACCGAGTCCGCGGCCATCGCCGTGATCTACTGCCTGGTGCTCGGCTTCCTCTACCGCACCTTGCGGATCAAGGACCTGCCCGGCATCCTGCTCAACGCCACCCGCACCACCTGCATCGTCATGCTGCTCGTGGCGGCGTCCTCGGCGCTGTCGTGGGTGATGGCCTTCGCCGGCATCCCGGACCTGATCGCCAGCGGCCTGCTGAGTGTGTCCGAGAGCAAGGTGATCATCCTCTTCATCATCATGATCATCCTGCTGCTCATCGGCACCTTCATGGATCCGACCCCGGCGATCCTGATCTTCGTGCCCATCTTCCTGCCGATCGTCACCGAACTCGGCGTCGACCCGGTGCACTTCGGCGCCATGGTCGTGATGAACCTCTCGCTGGGCGTGATCACCCCGCCGATCGGCAACGTCCTCTTCGTCGGCGCCCAAGTGGCGGGACTGCGCATCGAACCGGTCATCCGCAGGCTGTGGCCGTACCTCGGCGGTCTGATCCTGGCGCTGTTCGCCGTGGTGTTCATCCCGCAGCTATCCATCTGGCTGCCCACCACCCTGGGGCTGATGACGCCCCTGGGTGGATGATGACACACCACTGACTCACGCCCGACGCCGCCGAGGCAGGGAGAACGCACCACAGCGTCCCGTCCCTCGGCGGCGTTGTCCTGTGCGCTCCACGCGGCCCTCACCTCACGTCGGCCCTAGGGGAGGGGACACGGCGCGGACGCCGCCGGGGAACGGGACCGCCCTTCGGCCCCACACATCCCGGCGAGGAGGCTACATCGTCGTGAAAGTCGGGATGACCACGACCGCGGCCACCACCACGAACACCGCCAGCAACGACCACAAAAACCGGCGCCCGGGGCCGTGGGCGTAATTGAACTCCATCGCATCGGGCTGACGCCGGGCCTTGACGATCGGCATCGGGTCCAGCCGGTTGTAATAAAACGCCCCCAGCCGAAACACCTTCTTCTCCTCACCCAACGCCTCCGCCCGCTGCACCTCCTCCAGGTCCGGCTCCGCCTCCGCGCGCACCCGCCGACCCGTGGCGACCACCAGGTTCAGCATCTTCAACAGCCCCAGGAAAGTGGCGACCACGATCACCGGCAACGACAACCGCGACGCCGGGGCCAAGGCGGGCAGCACCGCGACGGGACCGGCGTAAGCCACGCCGACGGCAAAGCCCAGCGCCAACCAGGACCACCCCAGGTTGACGGCCTCGATCTGCTCACGCTGCCGCCTGGCCATCGCGGGGGAGTAGGGCACCGCGACGCCCCTGCCGTCGCGCACCGGCTGCGGGTCCGTCGATCTGCGCGCGTCCGTGCACAACAGCACCGACAGCACGAGCGCCACCCCGCCGAGCACGGGCAGAAACAGCGCCGACCACCACGACCTGTCTTGCACGGTCGACGGGTCCGCCCCCGCGTAATGCACGGGCATCGGATCCGGGATCGAGGGATAACCCACCACAATCACCAGCGCCGACATCACCAACAAAGCCACGGTGGCCGCACGCAGGACGTTGGCCGGGATCTTTTCCATAAAACATCAATCTACCAGCCGGGAAGAAGTCATACTAAAGAATGGTCATCACTATCGGCAGGATGGTCACCGCCCCCACCAACAGCGCCACACACCGATAGAACAGCGCGCCGGGGGGATGCGCCACATTGATGTCGATGTTGCCGGAATTGGCGTACGACAGCCCGATCACGGCCGGATCAGCCGGGTTGCGGTAAAAGAACCCGCCGAGCCGGTACACCTGCCGCTGTGCGTCAGCGGGGGAGAGCAGCCGGTCGCGTTCCAGTTCCTCCTCGTCCGGGGGAAACCATTCCTTCGCCTGCGATTCGGCCCGGAAACTCAGGAACAGCCCCACGACCACGACCACCACCGTGCCCAGCAGCACCAGCACGAGCGCCGGGGTGAACAACCACCGGTAGTCCGGCACCAGCGACGCCGCCGCCAACATGCTCAGCCCCGCCGAGACGGTCAGGCCCAACCACGCCAGCCACCGGTTCGTGGCCGCCAGAAAATGATGCGCCCGCGCATGCGCGGACTCCGAAAACGGCACCCGGACCGCCTGCTCCGTCGCCCCGTCCGTCGGCTGCGGTTCCCACGCCTGGCGACGGACCACCTCCATCACCACGAACATCCCCGCGACGGCCAGGGCAATCGCGGGCAACGCAAACACCGTCGCCCACGACTTGTCCGCGAAGCCGTCCGGCTCCCCGGCGGCGTTGAAGTGCACCGGAATCACCTCCGGCAGGCGCGGATAATGCAGCGCCAGCACGATCGCGGCCACTACCGGCGCACCCAGCGACACGAGGTACACCCAGGAGGCGGCGGAAGGTGGAAGCTGCATACTTCCGAGGCTAGACCACCAGCGTCAACTGTGTGTCTGAAATCACTTCTACGGTCATGCCCGCCGCCTCCGCCAACGAGGCGACGTCGTCGATCGAATCCGCCCGCTTATCCGCCAATTCGCGGGCCAGGACCCCCTTGTGATGCTTGTTGAAGTGGCTGACGACCTTTCGCGTGCCGTCGTCGAGCACACTCTCGACCCGCACCGTCACCGCCCGCTTCAGCGGGCCCAGCTGCTGATACGCCCCAGAACGAAGATCCACCACTAGGCCATCCACCTCTGACAACGCCTCCGTGACGGACGCGCCCCACCGGGATTTCATCGTCCGCCGGTCCAACTTCGAACCCCCGGACAGCCGGTAGCGCGGGATCGGGTCATCCGCCCCCAGGACGCCGAACAGGGCGGACCCCACCGCCAGCTGCCTCCGGTCCGGCAGGGTCGCCGCATCCAACGCGTCGTACAGCACGCCCGTGTACCGCTCCACCGCGGGCATCGTCGGCGCTGAAAACAGCTCTCGATTTGCCTCCGCCTCACCCCGCAACCGCTCCGACAGCCCCAGCTGCGCCATCGCTTCCTCGACCTGCAGCGCAGACAATGCGGCCACCAATTCTTCCCGCACCGGGTTCAGCGAGGGGAAGGACAGGCGGGAAAATTCCAACGGCGCCCCGGCGCCACCGGGGGCCTTGGTCTCAGAAGGGGGCAGGACGATCAACATGTGGATTACGGTACCGGGTACAGTTCTTTGACATGATCACCCGCATGTCTCAGCTGTTCCTGCGCACTTTGCGCGAGGACCCTGCCGACGCTGAAGTCCCCTCCCACAAGCTGCTCGTCCGCGCCGGTTATATCCGCCGTGCCGCGCCAGGAGTCTACTCCTGGCTCCCGCTGGGGCTGCGCACTCTCCGCAAGCTCGAAAACGTCGTCCGCGCCGAAATGGACGCCCTCGGCGGGCAGGAACTGCTCTTCCCGGCGCTGCTGCCACGCGAACCCTTTGACACCACCGGCCGCTGGACCGAGTACGGCGAGGAACTCTTCCGCCTCCAGGACCGCCGGGGCACGGACATGCTGCTGGGTCCGACGCACGAGGAGATGTTCGCCGCCACGGTCAAGGACCTTTACTCCTCCTACAAGGACTTCCCGGTCACGCTCTATCAGATCCAGACCAAGTACCGGGACGAGGCGCGTCCGCGCGCAGGGATTCTGCGCGGCCGCGAGTTCGTGATGAAGGACTCCTACTCCTTCGACATGACCGACGCCGGGCTGGAGGAGGCTTATGCGAAGCACCGCGCCGCCTATCAGCGCATCTTCGATTCGTTGAACATCGACTACGTCATCTGTAAGGCGACGTCCGGAGCCATGGGCGGGTCGGCCTCCGAGGAGTTCCTGGCCGTCAGCCCCACGGGCGAGGACACGTTCGTGCGCGCCACCGAGGGCGACTACGCCGCCAACGTCGAGGCCGTGGTGACCCCGCCGGCCGCCGAACGCGACGTCTCCGGGCTGCCGGAAGCCGTGGTCCATGAGACCCCGGACGCCGAAACCATCGACACGTTGGTGGAGTGGGCCAACGGCGCCGGCGTCACCGTCGACGGTCGGGCCGTCACCGCCGCGGACACCCTCAAGACCATGACCGTCATCGTCAGCGAACCGGGCGTCGAGGAAGACGAGCTCGTCGGCGTGCTCATCCCGGGCGACCGCGAGCTCGACGTCAAGCGGCTCGAGGCCTCCCTCGAGCCGGCCGAGTTCCGGCTGGCCGAGGGCGAGGACTTCGAGAAATACCCCTTCCTGATCAAGGGCTACATCGGCCCGAAGGGGCTCAACGACAGCGGCGTGCGGGTGCTGGCCGACCCGCGCGTGGCCACCGGCACCTCCTGGATCACCGGAGCCGACGAGAAGCGGCGCCACGTCGTCGGCCTGGTCGCCGGCCGCGACTTCACCGTCGACGGCCACGTCGAGGCCGCCGAGGTCAAAGAAGGCGACCCTGCCCCGGAGGGCCAGGGCACGCTGACCCTGGCGCGCGGCATCGAGCTGGGCCACATCTTCCAGTTGGGGCGCAAGTACACCGAAGCCTTCGACATGCAGATCCTCGACGAGAACGGCAAGCGCGCCGTGCCCACCATGGGTTCCTACGGCATCGGCGTCTCCCGCATGATGGCCGTCCTGGCGGAACAAAACCACGATGACAAGGGCCTGAAGTGGCCCGTCGCGGTCGCGCCGTACCAGGTGCATGTGGCCGTGGCGAACAAAGACGCCGCCGCGATGGAAGCCGGCGACACGCTCGTCGAAGAGCTCGACGCCGCCGGCGTCGAGGTGCTGTTCGACGACCGCCCCAAGGTTTCCCCGGGCGTGAAATTCAAGGACGCCGAGCTGCTGGGCATGCCCTTCGCCGTCATCCTGGGCCGCGCCTTCGCCGACGGCAAGGTCGAACTGCGCATCCGCGGCGGAGAAACCCACGAGGTCGCCGCAGACGAGATCGTCGACAAGGTCATCGAGCTCGTGCGGGGCTGAGCGGAGCCGGCGTAGCATCTCCCTCATGCACCGATTCTTCTCAGTCCTGTACGGCGCGGCCGGGGTCGCGCATTTTGCCCGGCCGCAGGTCTTCGACCGGATCGTCCCGACCCGGCTGCCCGGACCGCCCCGGTGGTGGACATACGCCTCCGGCGCCGCCGAACTGGCGGTCGCCGGGCTCATGGCGCGGCCGAAGACCCGCCGGACGGCGGGATACGCCTCGGCCGCGCTGCTGATCGCCGTGTTCCCGGCCAACATCAAGATGGCGTGGGACTGGCGGAACGAACCGGCCCGGCGACGGGCCATCGCCTACGGGCGTCTGCCGCTGCAGTTTCCCCTGATCCGGTGGTCGATGCAGGTGGCTCGCGAGGCGCCGGCGGGGGCCGGTGATTAAAAGGCGTGTAGCTGCGTGGCCTTAGCCGCGTGACCCGCCATCGAGACCAGCCACTCGCGGGTGGCCAGGGAACCGGCGCCCGCGGCGGCGTTGCGCCACGTCAGGTCGGTCGTCTCCGTAATGCGGTTGACCAACTGCCCCGCCTCCGTCTGATCCGTCGGGGCGGCGACGGCGTCGAAGACGTATCCGGGGGCGGCGGCGGGCACCACCCCGGTGGGCTCGAGCGTCTGCGTCAACACCGTGATGCGCTGTTCATGGGCGTCGATGAGGTCCGCGACCCGGGCGTCCCCGGCGTCGTCGAGATACGCCTGCGCGATGTCTAAGGCGTACACCGCGGCGTGCTCGTCCGCCAGCAGAGCGCGGAGCGTCTCGGCGTCGGCGGCGGTCACCGGATCAAGCGGGGCGGGAAGGTCCGGCAATTCCGTCGACGAAGGTGTCGCGGCCACGTCGACGGCCTGGGAGACCAGCAGGTCCACGGACTCCGCCGGCACCCGGGGCAGCGCCTCAAGGTACCCCGCCAGCGACGCTGCGTCGTCGCCGGGGACCGTGTCCGTGTCGCCGGCGGCGTCCTCGAAGTCGCAGGACGGCGGCGGGGTACCATCTTCACCGACGCCACACAAGCGTTCAACTTCCGCGAACAACTCTGTGGCATGGTCGGCACGCAACTCAGCCACAGACGCTTCCGCGCCGGCGTCGGCGCGGGCCTGCCGGGCGAGTTCGAGGACCGCTTCGTTGGGACGCGGACCAAACTGCTCGACGACGCCGTCCACCGCAGCGCACGAGGACAGCGCGGCGGTGAGCAGGGGAGCGGCGAGAAGGGCGGTCAGTCGACGGTTCACGTATGGGACTGTACCGGGCGGCGGTAGAGTAAAACGCATGGCATTCCCGGACGTTGCACAATTGACCGCTCTGATCAGCCCCGCCGTCGACCCGCGCGGATGGGACGTCGAGGCGGTGAAGGTGACCAAGGCGGGCAAGAAATCTGTCGTGGCCGTCAAGCTCGACGCCGACGACCGCCCCACCCTCGACGACCTGGAGGTCGTCTCCACCGAGATCTCTGAGCTGTTGGACGCCGCCGAGGAACGCGGCGACGCGAACTTCGGCGCCGGCTACACCCTGGAGGTCTCCACCCCGGGCGTCGACCTGCCGCTGACCGCGCCGCGCCACTGGCGTCGCAACCGTCACCGGTTGGTGGCCCTGACAGAGGAGGGGCAGAAGTCCCTGTGGCGCATCGGCGCGCTCGCCGAGGACGACAGCGCAGTGATCCTGGTCGCAGCCGACAAGAAGAAAAGCGGTAACCGCGACGTTTCCGTGTTCCCGGAGGACGTCCGTGAGCTGCAACTTTCTTCTGCGCCGATCGCAGTGGTAGAAGTTGAGTTCAACGAATCTCCGGCGACGCAGCTGGAGATCACCGCCAAGACATATCAGGAAGCCACGCAGTGGCGAGAGGAACACAAGTGAATATCGACATCGACGCAATCAGGGGCATCGAAAAAACGCAGGGGGTACGCGTCGAAGACATGATGTCGACGATCGCGCGTGCCCTGCTGCAGGCCTACCGCGAATACCGCGACGGCGACGTCCCTGCCGGCGACGAAGCGATGGACTCCAAGGCGCGGGTCGACATCAACGGCGACACCGGCGAGGTCGCCGTGATCGTCTCTGAATTGGACGAGGAAGGCGCCGTCGTCACCGAATACGACGACACCCCCTCGAACTTCGCCCGTATCGGGGCGCCGACCGTGCGGGACGCCATCGTCCGCCGCTTGCGCGAGGCGGAGGCCGGCCGGGCCTTCGAGGAGTACTCCGAGTACGAGGGCCGGGTCGTCACCGGCCTGGTGCAGCGCGACGTCAAGGCTAATCAGCGCGGGATCGTCATCGTTCAGCTCGGCACCGAAAACGACGCCCAGGACGGCATTCTGCTGCCCGCCGAGCAGATCCCGGGCGAGAAGCTCGAGCACGGTGACCGGGTCAAGGCCTACATCGTCGGCGTCAACCGTTCCAACGCCAACGTGCAGGTCAACCTGTCGCGCACGCACCCGGAACTGGTCCGCGGCCTGTTCGAGCTGGAGGTGCCGGAGGTCGCCGACGGTTCCGTCGAGATCATCAACATCGCCCGGGAAGCCGGTCACCGCTCCAAGGTCGCGGTCATCGGGGGCGTCAAGGGCATCAACGCCAAGGGCGCCTGCATCGGCCCGCGCGGCCAGCGCGTGAACAACATAATGGCCGCCCTCGGCGGCGAAAAGATCGACATCATCGACTACAATGAGGATCCGGGAGTCTACGTGGGCAACGCGTTGGCCCCGTCCAAGGTCGTCCGCGTGGAGGTCCTCGACGAAGAAGAGCAGAGCGCGCGGGTGACGGTGCCCGATTATCAGCTGTCGCTGGCCATCGGCAAGGAGGGCCAGAACGCCCGTCTGGCCGCGCGGCTGACGGGCTGGAAGATCGACATCCATTCCGACGTCGACGCCCAGGCGTAGTCCGGGGCTGCCGCGGAAAACGCCATAGAACCACCGGGAATTCAATTTCCGGTAGTTTTGTTCTAAACTGAGAGACGGCCCATTGGCCGATTGCCGTCAACGACGGTTACTTACCGAACGGTACACGCATCAGCGAGCAGCAAGGAGACGAATGACACAGCCGGGTATTGACGCAGCAGACGCTGCCTCCCCGCGCCGTATTCGCATTCGCACCTGTGTCGCCACCCGTGAACGCCACTCGGATGAGAAACTGCTCCGCGTGGTGGTGGATCCGGAAGATTTCACCGGCCGTCGGCTTCTGGCCGACCCCAAGCGCCGCCTGCCCGGCAGGGGCGCCTGGATCACCCCGCAGTTGTCGGCGCTCGAGACAGCGGAGAAACGTCGCGCCTTCCCGCGCGCCCTCCGACTCTCTACGGCCGTGGACACTGGTCATGTACGCACGTACCTCGCAGAACTTGCAGACGGACCCGACATTGTAAGGAAGACCGAACACTGATGAGCACACAGCGATGAAGCATCAGCGATGAAAGTCCATATTCATTCCTAGAGGTCGAGCTGCCTTCCCGGCACTCGCCCTCTGGCAAACCCTAGAGGAGACAAGTGCCCGGAAAGCTACGCGTCCACGAGCTGGCAAAGCAGCTCGGCGTAACCAGTAAGGAACTTCTCGCCACGCTCAAAGAGCAGGGCGAATTCGTCAAAACCGCATCGTCGACCATCGAACCCCCGGTGATCAAGAAGATGCGTGCACACTACAACGAGGGCGAGGCCGACGACTCGGCTGCGCCCAAGCCGGGTGCAGCGGCACCGAAGCCGGGCGCACCCAAGCCCGCAGCCCCCAAGCCGGGCGCACCCAAGCCCGCAGCCCCCAAGCCGGGCGCAGCGAAGTCGGCTGCCCCGAAGCCGGGATCCGCCGCGCCCAAACCGGGCGCAGCGGCACCGAAGGCTGCCGCCCCGAAGCAGGAGGCCGCCCCGAAGCAGGAGGCCGCCCCGAAGCAGGAGGCCGCCCCGCAGGGCCGCGCCGTGCCGAAGCCCGGCGCAGCGAAGTCGGCTGCCCCGAAGCCGGGATCCGCCGCGCCCAAGCCGGGCGCAGCGGCACCGAAGCCGGGCGCACCCAAGCCCGCAGCCCCCAAGCCGGGCGCCCCGGCGCAGAAGGCCGACGGCGACCGGGCGATGCCGCGTCCCATGCCCAAGCCGGGCGGCAAGCCCCGCGTCGCGAACAACCCGTTCTCGTCGGGCGGCGGCGAACGCCCCGCTCCGCGTCCGGGTGGGCGCCCCAAGCCGGGCCAGGGCGCAGCACGCCCGCGTCCGGGTCAGGGCCAGGGCGGTCCCAAGCCGGGCGGTCGCGCAGGTCAGGGCGGCTCCTCCGAGCGTCCGGCACCGCGTCCGGGCGGCAAGCGTCCGTCGCCGGCGATGATGCCGTCCCACCCGTCCCCGGGCCAGATGCCGTCTAAGGCGGCAGGCACCCGTGGCGGACGTGGCGGCGGCCGTGGCACAGGTGGAGGCCCGCGCCCCGGTGGCGGCGGCGGTTTCGGCCGTGGCGGCCGCCGCGGCGGCACCGCCGGTGCTTTCGGACGTCCGGGCGGCGCACCGCGTCGCGGACGTAAGTCGAAGCGTCAGAAGAGGAACGAATACGAGGAGATGAGGCAGCCGAAGGTCGTCGGCGGCGTTCGTCTCCCCGACGGCAAGGGCCAGACCATCCGTCTGCGCCAGGGCGCGTCCCTCTCCGACTTCGCGGAAAAGATCAACGCCGATCCGGCCGCTCTGGTCCAGGCTCTGTTCAACCTGGGCGAGATGGTCACCGCAACCGCATCGGTCTCCGAGGAGACCCTGCAGCTGCTGGGCGCCGAGGTCAACTACAACGTCGAGGTCGTTTCCCCGGAGGACGAGGATCGCGAACTGCTCGATTCCTTCGACCTGCAATTCGGCGAGGACGAAGGCGACGAAGAGGCGCTCGAGCAGCGCCCGCCGGTCGTCACCGTCATGGGTCACGTCGACCACGGTAAGACCCGCCTGCTGGACACCATCCGTAAGGCGAACGTGGGCAAGGGCGAAGCCGGCGGCATCACCCAGGGCATCGGCGCCTACCAGGTTCCGCTGGAAATCGACGGTGAAGAGCGTCGCATCACGTTCCTGGATACCCCGGGTCACGAGGCCTTCACGGCCATGCGTGCCCGCGGCGCCAAGTCCACGGACCTGGCGATCCTGGTCGTCGCCGCCGACGACGGCGTCATGCCGCAGACGGTGGAGGCCATCAACCACGCCAAGGCCGCGGACATCCCGTTGGTCGTGGCCGTGAACAAGATCGATAAGCCCGAGGCACAGCCGGACAAGATCCGTGGCCAGCTCACCGAGTACGGCATCATTCCGGAGGAGTACGGCGGCGACACCCAGTTCGTCGACATCTCCGCCCGGGAGAACATCAACATCGACGGACTGCTCGAGTCCGTCGTGCTGACCGCTGACGCGGCTCTCGAGTTGACCGCCAACCCGGACATGGACGCGCAGGGGCTCGCCATCGAGGCGCACCTGGACCGCGGCCGTGGCCCGGTGGCCACCGTCATCGTCCAGCGCGGCACCATGCGGGTCGGCGACTCCATCGTCGTCGGCTCCGCACACGGCCGCGTCCGCCGCATGCTCAACGAGTGGGGCGAGGACGTCGAAGAGGCTGGCCCGTCCACGCCGGTGCAGGTCCAGGGCCTGAACGGCGTGCCGGGGGCAGGCGACAACCTGCTCGTGGTCGAAGACGACCGCATGGCCCGTCAGATCGCCGCCCAGCGCGACGCCCGCCGTCGCTCCGCAGAGCAGGCACGCCGTAAGAAGCGCGTCTCTCTGGCGGACCTGGATGCGGTGCTGAAGGAGACCAGCGTCCTCAACCTCATCCTCAAGGGCGACAACGCCGGCTCCGTGGAGGCGCTGGAAGAGTCCCTGATGAAGATCGAGATGGAGGACGAGGTCGAGCTCAACATCATCGACCGCGGCGTCGGCGCCGTCACGCAGACCAACGTCACGTTGGCCGCCGCCTCTGACGCCGTCATCATCGCCTTCAACGTCCGCTCTGAGGGCAAGGCCACGGAAGAGGCCAACGCCGAGGGCGTGGAGATCCGTTACTACACGGTGATTTACCAGGCCATCGAAGAGGTCGAGCAGGCTCTCAAGGGCATGCTCAAGCCGATCTACGAGGAGCGCGATCTGGGCAAGGCCGAGATCCGTCAGATCTTCAAGGCTTCCTCCGTGGGCAACATCGCGGGTTCGATGATCACCGATGGCAAGATGCGCCGCAACGCCAAGGTGCGCATCGTCCGCGACGGCACCGTCGTGGCCTCCGAGGTCAACATCAACTCGCTGCGTCACGAGAAGGACGACGTCACCGAGCTGAACGCCGGTTACGAGTGCGGCATGGTGCTCTCCTTCCAGGACATTCAGGTCGGGGACATCATCGAGGCCTACGAAATGGTCGAGGTGCCGCGCACCTAATGACCCTTGCGGTCTGAAGTGGCGAAGCCACACCGAGAAGCGCCGGGCGGGCGAAGGCAGTGACCTTCGCCCGCCCGGCGCTTCATTACACTCGGTGCCATGCCAGCTACCCTGTGGGCCGTCAGTGACCTCCACGTCACCTTCGAGGAAAACCGGCGGCGCGTGGACGCGCTGCAGCCGCAGCACCCGGACGACTGGCTGATCGTCGCCGGGGACGTCGCCGAACGTATCCCGACGGTCGTCGAGACTCTCGCGGAGCTGAAGGCACGGTTCCGGCGGGTGATCTGGACGCCAGGCAACCATGAACTATTCAACCGTTCCTCCGACCGCGTCAACGGCGAGGCCCGGTACCGGGCGCTGGTGGGGGAGTTGCGCGCCGCCGGCGTCGACACCCCGGAGGATGCGTTCCCGGTCTTCGACGGCGTGACGGTCTGTCCGCTGTTCACCCTCTACGACTACTCTTTCCGCCGCCTCGGACTGACGGCGGCGCAGGCGGTGGCGCAAGCAAACGTCGTCCTCGACGATGAGTTGGCCATCGCCCCCTATGTCGACGTCGTCGACTGGTGCACCCGGCGCCTGGAGTATTCGCGCGCCCGGCTGGAACGGGTCACCGGCCCGACCGTCCTGGTCAATCACTGGCCGTTGGTGGTCGAACCGACGCACCGGCTCACCGAACCCGACATCGCGCTCTGGTCCGGCACCACGGCCACCCGTGACTGGGCGCAGCGCTACCACGCCCGCATCGTTCTCCACGGTCACCTCCACATCCCGGCGGAAACCCGCGTCGACGGCGTCAGCCACGTGGACGTGTCCCTGGGATACCCGTTCGAACCCCGACCGGTGCCGCGCCCTTGGCCGTTCCCGGTGTTGCGGGCCACAGGCAGAGAAAACCTCGCCCGTCAGCGGTAGTGAGGGGTGTGCGACGCAGCTTGCCCCGCCGGGTACGATAAAGGTCATCTGTCCGTCCGACTCAAGGAGGAATCTCCCATGGCTGACTCCGCCCGCGCAGGCCGCATGGCCAAGCGCATCCAGACCATCGTGGCCACGGCCATCGATCAGCAGAACTGGGACCGGCGCCTGGAGCTGGTCACCGTCACCGACGCCCGCGTGACCGGGGACCTGCACGACGCCACCGTCTACTACACCGTCCGCGGACGCGAAATTGAGGACGCCCCCGACCACGAAGGCGCGGAGGAAGCGCTGAACCGTGTCAAGGGGCAACTGCGCAAGATAGTCGGTGACCAGCTCGGCGTGCGTTTCACGCCCACCCTGTCCTTCGCGCTCGACACTGTGCCGGAGGCCTCCGCCCACATGGAGGCGCTGTTGGCGAAGGCCCGCGCCCGCGACGCGGAGCTGGCCAAACTGGCGGAGAACGCCACCCCCGCCGGCGCCGAAGACCCCTACAAGAAGACATCGGGTGAGGACGTAGCCGACGGATCGGACCGCTAGTGGAAGCCGCCGCTGAGAGGGCCGCCCGGTATGCGCGGGCGGCGCATAAACTCGCCGTCGCGAAGACTGTGGCGGTGGTCGGGCATCTGCGGCCGGACGCGGACGCCATCGGCTCGGTCACGGCCCTGACCTTGGGGCTGGAGAAAATCGGCAAGACGGTCACCCCGCTGGTCGGGCAACCGGTTCCGTTCTCCCGCAACCTGCTCAGCATCCCGGGCGCGGACCGGGTGTCGCCGGCCACGGACATCCCGGGCGAGCACGACCTCATCGTCGCCGTCGACTGCGGGTCGGTCGACCGGACCGGCACCTTGACCGGCGCGGTCCTGGCCGCCGCGGAAGATGAGAAGCTGCTGGTCATCGACCACCACGTCTCCAACACCGGCTTCGGCACGGTCAACCTGATCGACACCCGGGAATCCACCACGTCGATGATCCGCGAACTGCTGCTGATGATCGGCGTGCCGCTCGACCGCGACATCGCCCATTGCCTGTACGCGGGCCTGATGACCGACACCGGATCCTTCCGGTGGGGCACCGCCTCCATGCACACGCTGGCGGCGGAGCTGATGTCCTACGGGCTCGACCCCCGCCGCATCGCCGCCGACCTGGTGGACTCCACTTCGGTGGCGGACTTGCAGATGGTCGGCCACGTGCTGGCCAACACCCGCATGGTCGAGGCCGGCGGATTCAACGCGGCGGTGCTGATCGCCGACCAGGCCACCATTGCGGGGCACTCCGAGTCGGCGGTGGAGTCGCTGGCGGATTACGTCCGCGAACTCAACGGCTCCAACCTGGGCGTCGTGCTCAAAGAGCAGGGCCCCGGCTGGTGGGCGGTGTCGCTGCGCTCCTCGCGCTGCGACGTCAGCCAGGTCGCGATCCGACTCGGCGGCGGAGGACACGTCGCCGCCGCCGGCTACACCTCCCGCGGCACCGCTGAGGAGGCTCTCGCGGAACTCGCCACGGTCCTGTCCACGACAGACGTGTCGCTGTGACCCGTACCCAGACCGAGGCCGGGCAGGTGTCGGCCCGGCAGATCTTCGCCCTCGCCTTCCCCGCCCTGGGCGTGCTCGCCGCCACCCCCTTGTATCTGCTGTTGGACACTGCCGTGGTGGGGCAGATGCTGGGGGCCTTCGAGTTGGCGGCGTTGGCCGTCGGCGCTGCCCTGCAGTCTTCCGTGACCACCCAACTGACGTTCTTGTCCTACGGCACCACGGCGCGCGCCTCCCGTCTGTACGGGGCAGGCCGTCGCGCCGACGCCGTGGCCGAAGGCGTGCAGGCCACGTGGGTGGGGCTCGGAGTAGGGGCGCTGCTGGCGGTGCTCGTCTGGCTGTTCGGAGACACCTTCGCGTGGTGGCTGACCGGCGACGAAGCCATCGCAGCAGAAACCGCGCGCTGGCTGTACGTCTCCGCCTTCGCCATTCCGCTGACGCTGGTCGTCATGGCCGGCAACGGCTGGCTGCGCGGCATCCAGGACACCAGAAGGCCGTTGCTGTTCGTGCTGGCCGGCGTGATCCCCGGGGCCGTGGCCATTCCGGTGCTGGTGTCCCGGTTCGGGCTGGTCGGGTCCGCCTGGGCGAATGTGCTCGGCATGGCGATCACCTCCACCTTGTTCGTGGTCTGCCTGGCCAAGGAGCATGAGGGGGACTGGCGGCCGCGGTGGTCGGTGATGGTGCGGCAGCTGGTGCTCGGTCGCGACCTGATTCTGCGGTCGCTGTCTTTCCAGGTGGCGTTTTTGTCGGCGGCCGCGGTGGCCGCGCGTTTCGGCACGGCGCCGCTGGCCGCCCACCAAGTGCTGTTGCAGCTGTGGAACTTCATCACCCTGGTGTTGGACTCTTTGGCGATCGCGGCGCAGACCCTGACCGGTGCGGCGCTCGGTCGGGGTGTGGTGGCGGTGGCCCGGAAAGTGGGCGTCCGCATCATTGTGTATTCGGTGATCTTCGCCGGCGCGTTGGCGGCGGTGTTCGCTGCCGGGTGGACCGTGATCCCGCGGATCTTCACCACCGACGAGTCGGTGTTGGCGGCCATGGCCGGGCCGTGGTGGCTGCTGCTGCTCATGATCGTGCTCGGCGGGGTGGTCTTCGCCATTGACGGGGTGCTGTTGGGGGCCGGCGACGCGGCGTTCCTGCGCACGATCTCATTGCTGTCGGTGCTGCTCGGCTTCCTGCCGGGGGTGTGGTTGGCCTACTTCTTCGATGGCGGGCTCGTCGGCGTCTGGTGGGGGCTGGTGGCGTTCATCGTCATCCGGCTCGTCGCGGTCGTCTGGCGGTTCCAATCGATGCGGTGGGCGGTCGTGGACGAAGAATTGGGCCCCCGGAAGGAGTCGTCGTGAGCGGTCGCACCACGCTGTGGGCGGTGTCGGATCTGCATGCCGCGGTGACGGCGAATGCGGGCCGCATCGATTCGATCCGCCCGGCGGATCCCTCGGATTGGCTGATTGTGGCCGGCGACGTCGCGGAGCGGACCGATCTGGTGCTCAGCGAGCTGGAGTTGTTGCGCCGCCGGTTTGCGCGGGTGATCTGGACCCCGGGCAACCACGAGCTGTTTTCCCGCAGCGGAGACCGGTTCCGCGGCAAGGACAAATACAAGGAGCTGGTGGAGGGCTGTCGGGACCTGGGGGTGGATACCCCGGAGGACCCGTACCCGGTGTTCGGGGCCACGACGATCGCGCCGTTGTTCACGCTCTACGACTATTCTTTCCGCCACCCCGGATTGACGGTGGAGGAGGCGCTGCGGCAGGCGCACGACAACCAGGTGGTGATGACCGACGAGTTCGCGATCGCCCCTTTCGTGGACGTTCGCGGTTGGTGCTGGGAGCGGCTGGCGTATTCGGTCAAGCGGCTGGCGCAGGTGGAGGGGCCGACGATCCTGGTCAATCACTGGCCGCTGGTGCAGGAGCCCACGCTGCGGTTGCGGCACCCGGAGATCGGCCTGTGGTCCGGGACCCGGCACACGCGCAGCTGGCCGTCGCGCTATCACGCCCGCGCGGTGGTGTACGGCCATTTGCACACTCCCTCTGAGCTGATCGTCGACGGAGTGCCGCACTACGAGGTGTCGTTGGGGTACCCGCGGGAATGGCGGGCGTGGGAGAATTCCCCGGCGCCGCGGCCGTGGCCGGTGGAATTGACCTCCCTGCCGAAGGAGGAGATCTAAGGTGCGTGGGTTCGGAATGCTGCCGGATTCGGCGGCGTACTGCTACATGTTCACCGACCCGAGTTCGAACGACCTGACCCGTTTCGAACAGTTGCATCCGCTGGAGAAGACGCTGGTGTCGCAGGCGGTGGATCGCCGAAAGGCGGAATTCGGTGATGCGCGGTGGTGCGCGCATCAAGCCCTGGAGCAGCTCGGGGCGCAGAAAGAGGTCGCCCGTCAACCCATCTTGCGCGGGGAGCGGGGGGCGCCGATCTGGCCGGAAGGCTACACCGGGTCGATGACGCACACCGACGGGTACCGGGCGGCGGTGGTGGCCCCGCTGTCGACGGTGCGCTCGGTGGGGGTGGACGCGGAGCCGGCCGAACGGCTTCCGGACGGGGTGCTCAACTCCATCGCGCTGCGCAGCGAAATCGGGCAGCTGACGAAACTCGTCGATGCGGGCCTGGATCACGCCGACCGGTTGTTGTTTTGCGCGAAGGAGGCCACGTACAAGGCGTGGTTCCCGCTGACCCGTCGGTTCCTGGATTTCCACGAGGCCGAGATTGACTTGCGTGCCGACGGCACGTTCTTCTCCTACCTGCTGGTGCGCCCGACGCCGGTGCCGTTCATCACCGGCACCTGGATGCAGCGCAGCGGCTTCCTCATCACCACCGCGGTGGTGCAGTAGCGCCGCGGGGGAGAAGCGTCAGAGGGTGTTGGGGCGGGCGACGAAGACCGTCGACAGGCGTTTGCCCTTTTCCCGCACCAGGGCGATGGCGCGGCCGTCGGGGGCCACGGCCGCGCGCACGCCTTTTACGCCGCGCGGCTGCAGCCATTTGCCCATGGACAGCGCGTCCGCTTCCTCGTCGGTGACGGCGAGGGTGGGGTAGGCGCGGGGCAGGGCGTCGTCGAGGGGCAGCGACAGCTGCGCCTGCGTCTCCAGATCGGCCAGGGTGCGGGCGTCGTCGAGAGAGAACGGCCCGACGGCTGTGCGGCGCAGCTCGGTCAAGTGCCCGCCGACCCCGAGCGCCTCGCCGAGATCCCGTCCCAGCGAGCGGATGTAGGTGCCCGAGGAGCAGTCGACGCTGACGCGGACGTCGAGCAGGTCGCCGCGGCGGGTGATCTCGTGGACGTCGAAACGCGAGACGGTCACGGGCCGGGCGGGAAGCTCGACCTCCTCGCCGTCGCGCACGCGTTCGTGGGCGCGGCGGCCGTCGATCTTGATGGCGGACACGCTCGCCGGACGCTGCATGATCTCGCCGGTCAGCGCGGCGACGGCGGCCGTGATCTGCTCGTCGGTCACGGCGGCCGCGGAGGCCCCGCCGGTGACCTCTCCGTCAGCGTCGTCGGTGTCGGTGGACTGCCCCAGGCGGATGACGGCGTCGTAGGACTTGGTGGCCAACACGAGGTGCGCCAGAAATCTCGTGCCGCGCTCGATTCCGGCGACGAGCACGCCCGTGGCCATCGGGTCCAGGGTTCCCGCGTGGCCGACCTTGCGCGTCGAAAAATATTTACGCAGGCGCGATACGACGTCGTGAGAGGTCATGCCGGCGGGCTTATCCACCACGACGAGTCCGGAAGTAGAGAGCGAATCGGTCATAACCGGATTCTATGTCGTAGTCTGGGGCGGTGATTATTTGGCATGGACAAGGCGAAGTCCACGAAGAGCTCGACGCCAGCGTGGTGACCATCGGCGTCTTCGACGGCGTGCACCGCGGGCATCAACGTCTGATCAACACGGCGGTGTCCATCGCCGGCGAATTGAAGTTGCCCAGCGTGCTGGTGACCTTTGACCCCCACCCGGTCGAGGTGTTCGCCCCGGAGCGCACCCCCTCGCTGTTGACCAGCACGGCGGACCGGGAACTGATGTGCGCGGAGCTGGGCATCGACGCGGCGCTGGTCATCGACTTCACCACGGAGCTCGCCGGGTTGAGCCCGGAGGAGTACTTCAAGACGATGCTGATCGACGTCCTCGGCGCGAAGCACGTCGTCGTCGGCGAGAACTTCACCTTCGGCGCCGGCGCCGGCGGCACGGCGGAAACCATGATAGAACTCGGCGAAAAATACGACGTCGGCGTGACCATCGTGGAACTGCTCTACGACGACGGCGAGCGGATCTGCTCCACGCACGTGCGCCAGCACTTGGCCGCCGGCGACGTGGCGCGCGCGAACTGGGCGCTGGGACGCACCTACTCATTGACCGGAGAAGTCGTCCGCGGCGCCGGCCGCGGCGGACGGGAATTGGGATACCCCACCGCGAACCAGTATTTCCCGGACTCTGCGACCGTCCCCGCCGACGGAGTCTACGCCGGCTGGTTCGTCGTCGAAGGCAACGTGGCCTTGTCCGGCGACATGGAGGCCGGCGTGGCCTACCCGGCGGCGATTTCCGTGGGCACCAACCCGACTTTCGGGGATGAGCGGCGTTCCGTGGAGTCCTTCGTGCTGGACCGCACGGCGGACCTGTACGGGCAGGTGGCCAGCGTGTATTTCGTGGACAAGGTCCGCGACATGGTCAAATTCCACTCGGTGGACGAATTGATGGACAGCATCGCCAACGACGTCCGCCGCACCCGCCAGCTCCTCATCGACGCACCGCGCCCCAAACCGTTGGGTTATTAGACTGGTCTCCGGGGCGGAAACGCCCCGCCGTCTCATAGTCATCTTTCAAGGAGTTTTGCGTGAAGAAAGTCATTCTCGACCTGGACACCGGCATCGACGACGCCCTGGCCCTGGCCTATGCCCTGGCCTCGCCGGAGCTGGAGTTGATCGGCGTCACCGGCACCTACGGCAACGTGCTGGTCGACACCGGCGTGCGCAACGCGCTGGCCATCCTGGAGCTCTTCGACCGAACCGACGTGCCGGTCTACGCGGGCGTCACGCACGCCTCCACGAAGGACTCCTTCGAGGTGCTGCCGGTCTCTGAGTTCATCCACGGCAAAAACGGCGTGGGCGAAGCCGTCATCCCGGACGCCCGGCGTCAGGTCGAAGACTCCTCCGCCGTGGACTTTCTCATTGAGTCGGTCCGCGAACACGGCGACGACCTGATCATCGTGCCCACGGGCCCGTCCACCACCATCGCCGCCGCCATCGAGCAGGACCGGTCCTTCGCCGAGAACGCCCGCATCATCATGATGGGCGGCGCGCTGACCGTGCCGGGCAACGTGTCCCCGGTGGCCGAAGCCAACGTCAACCAGGACCCGGCGGCCAGCGACACCCTGTTCCGCACGGCCAAAGACGTCACGATGATCGGCCTCGACGTCACCCTCCAGACGCTGCTGACCTACGAAGAGACCAAGACCTGGCACGACCTGGGCACCGTCGGCGGCGACTTCCTGGGCGTGGCCACCGACTACTACATCAAGAGCTACGAGACGAACTCCCCGCACCTGGGCGGCTGCGGCCTGCACGACCCCCTGGCCGTCGCCGTGGCCGTGGACCCGACGCTGGTGGAGACCCTGGACATCAATCTCAAAGTGGAGACCGAAGGGGAGCTGCACGGCCGCGTCATCGCCGACGAGACCCGCATCAACGACCCGGTCAAGACCGCGCACGTGGCGGTCACGGTCGACGTCGAGCGCTTCCTGGAAGAGTTCATGACGCGCCTGACCGGGCTGGCGAAGAACACCGCCGCTCGCGCCTGATTTGGGGTTGGGCCAGCAGGGGGAGTAGAATTTTCCGAGGTATTGCGCGACTGCGGTCCACAGCAGTCGCACCCGCCGAATTCTCGGCGCCTTTCATGTGGACTGAAATAATCAAGGAGAATCTCATGGCGGCTCTGACCACCGAGAAGAAGAAGGAAATCCTTTCCGAGTACGGCATCCACGAGACCGACACCGGCTCGCCGGAAGCCCAGGTCGCTCTGCTGACCCACCGCATCAAGAACCTGACCGACCACCTGCAGTTCCACAAGCATGACCACCACTCCCGTCGTGGCCTGCTGCTGCTGGTCGGTCGTCGTCGCGGCCTGCTGAAGTACCTGGCGGCCGAGGACATCGAGCGCTACCGCTCCCTGATCTCCCGTCTGGGCCTGCGCCGCTAAGTCAGCGACCGGCACAAGACCTCACGCCACCCGCCCCGCCGTTTCGGTGGGGCGGGTGGCGTCGTTTATGGGGTGGGGGAGGTCAGGCGGCGGGGTAGCGTTCTCCGCTGTGAGATCCACCCTGTGCCTGGTAGGATCCGGGCGTTGTACAAAACATCTGATATGCGGCGGCACCGATGATCGCCGAGAGTGGAGAATATACGTATGAGCAGCAAGCACAATCCCAACAATTCTTTTGAGGTCTTCTTCGACGAAGACTTCGGCATCACCGAAGCCGTCGCCACGATCGACAACGGTGACTTCGGCACCCGCACCGTCCGCTTCGAGACCGGTCAGCTCGCCCGTCAGGCCGGCGGCTCCGTCGCCACCTACCTGGATGACGATTCGATGCTGCTGGCCACCACCACCGCCTCCCGGAACCCGCGGGAAGGGCTTGACTTCTTCCCGCTGACCGTGGACGTGGAAGAGCGCATGTACGCTGCCGGCCAGATCCCGGGCGGTTTCTTCCGCCGTGAGGGCCGCCCGTCGACCAACGCCATCTTGGCCGCCCGCCTCATCGACCGCCCGCTGCGCCCGACCTTCGTCAAGGGGTTGCGCAACGAGGTGCAGATCGTGATCACGGTCATGAGCCAGAACCCGGAGGACTACTACGACGTCGTCGCCATCAACGGTGCTTCCGCCGCCACGCAGCTGTCCGGTCTGCCGGTGTCCGGCCCGGTGGGCGCCGTGCGCATGGCGCTGATCGCCGACGATCAGCACCCGGAGGGCCAGTGGGTCGCGTTCCCCAACCAGACCCAGCATGAGCGCGCCGTCTTCGAGATGGTCGTCTCTGGCCGCCTGACCGACGCTGAGCAGGGACGTAAGGGCTCGCAGGACGTCGCCATCATGATGGTGGAGGCCAGCGCCGGCGCGAACGTCGTCCAGCAGGTCAAGGACGGCGCCCCGGCCCCGACCGAGTCCGTCGTCGCCGAGGGCGTCGAAGCGGCGAAGCCGTTCATCCAGACCCTGTGCCAGGCGCAGCAGGGGCTGGCGGAGCACGCCGCCCGCGAAACGCAGGAGTTCGAACTCTTCCTGGCCTACAGCGACAAGGTTTACCAGCTGGTGGAGAAGAAGGCCGCCAAGAAGCTCGGCGAGCTGCTGACCACCGACGGCAAGGCGGCCCGCGACGAGGCCACCAACGAGTACATGGCGCAGATCGAGGAGCAGCTGCTCGACCAGGTCGACGCCGAAGACGCCACGGACGCCTCCAAGCAGATCCGCGCCGCCTACAACGACCTGATGAAGAACCTCGTCCGCGAGAAGATCCTCACCGAGAGCTACCGCATCGACGGCCGCGGCCTGGACCACATCCGCGACCTGGGCGTCGAGGTCGACGTCTTGCCGCGCGTCCACGGCTCCTCCCTCTTTGAGCGCGGCGAGACCCAGATTCTGGGCGTGACCACCCTGGACATGCTCAAGATGGAGCAGCAGATCGACGCGCTGACCCCGCAGACCTCGAAGCGCTACATCCACCACTACAACTTCCCGCCGTACACCACCGGCGAGACCGGGCGCGTCGGCTCTCCGAAGCGCCGCGAGATCGGCCACGGCGCCCTCGCCGAGCGTGCCCTGGAACCGGTCATCCCGTCGCGTGAGGAATTCCCGTACACCATCCGTCAGGTCTCTGAGGCGCTGGGCTCCAACGGCTCCACGTCCATGGGCTCGGTGTGCGCCTCCACGTTGTCGCTGTACAACGCCGGTGTGCCGCTGGTGGCCCCGGTCGCGGGCATCGCCATGGGACTGGTCTCCGGCGAGGTCGACGGCGACACCAAGTACGTCGCCCTGACCGATATTCTCGGCGCCGAGGACGCGTTCGGCGACATGGACTTCAAGGTCGCCGGCACCGCCGAGTTCATCACGGCCCTGCAACTGGACACCAAGCTCGACGGCCTGCCCTCCCAGGTGCTCGCCGACTCGCTGGCGCAGGCCAAGAAGGCCCGCCTGGAGATCTTGGACACCATGGCCGTGGTCATCAGCGGTCCGGACGAGATGAGCCCGAACGCCCCGAAGATCACCGCCATCAACGTGCCGGTGAACAAGATCGGCGAGCTGATCGGCCCGAAGGGCAAGAACATCAACTCGATCACCGAGGACACCGGCGCGGACATCTCCATCGAGGACGACGGCACCGTCTACGTCTCCGCCGCCACGGGCGAGGCCGCCGACGCCGCGATCGAGCGCGTCAACGCGATCGCGAACCCGCAGTTGCCGAAGGTCGGCGAACGTTACCTGGGCACCGTCGTCAAGACCGTCGCCTTCGGCGCGTTCGTGTCCCTGACTCCGGGCAAGGACGGCCTGCTGCACATCTCCAACCTGGGCGGGGGCGAGCGCGTCGAGAAGACCGAGGACGTGGTCAACGTCGGCGAGAAGATTCAGGTCGAGATCGCCGACATCGACAACCGCGGCAAGATCTCGCTGGTGCTGGTCCAGGAGGGTTAGAACCGCAGGAGTTCACCCCGTAAAAAGCGCTGCGACGAGGGAAATCTCGTCGCAGCGCTTTGTCGTGTACGGGGTTGGGTCAGTGCGCGACGTCGACGACGACCCGGGTCGGTTCTTCCAGGAGAGTGACCGAAAAGGCCGACGGGCCGTCGAGGCCGATGACGTACTGGCTGGTGGCCTCGAAAATTCCGTGGAAGGAGACCCCCTGGACGGTGTCCGCGGCCCCGGCGACGGGGCCGGTTTGCGGCCATTCGTCTTCGGGGATGCCAAGGTCGAAGGGGTAGGGGGTGCCGTTGATCATGACGTTGATGGCGTGCGACCCCGGGTAGTCGGCGAGGTGGCCGGAGCCTTGCAGTCGAGGTTCTGGGGTGGACGTCGCATACCAGCCGGGCTGGCCGTCGCCGCTGAACTCGAAGACGACGCGGTCAAAGCCGTCATGGGCGCCCACGCGGACGTTAGTGACCTCCAAGTCGAAGGCCCCGGTGGAAGACGCCTGTTTGATCTCGGTGGTGGGCTGACCGAGCATGCCAGCGCCGGTGCCCCCGGAGTTCTGGCCGGTGGTTTCGGCAGGGGGTGCGGAAGAGGTCGTTTCCGTCGTGGCGGGCGTGTCGGTGGCGGTGTTTTCCGAGGTGGCGTCCTCGGACTGCGCCGTGGTCTCTTCCGAGTCGGCGGTGCCGTCGGCGGGGGCGGCGGTGGACGTGGAGGTGACCGTGGGGCGCACTGTCTCCTCGGCGTCCTGGTCAGTGTCGCCGGTGCCGCAGGCGGCGAGGAAAAGACCGGCTGACAGCGTCAGTGCGGCGGTTGCCGTCAGGCGTGACCGACGAAAGGGGCGTGAATTCTGGGCTGTAGCTGTCATAACTTCAACTCTAGCCGGGAGGGGCCGCTCATCGGGTGGAAAACTCGGATGTGAGGAAATCGTTAAAACGACGTTAAGGAATTCGGACGTCGTCCCCGGCACGGCGCACGATCGCCTGGACGTGTTCGATCGTGGCGTCGGTGACCGGCGCTTGCTCCGCGTGCAGGTACCAGGCGGCCTCCGTGAGCTGGGAGGGTCCTTCAGCAGTGATGTTCGACCTCTCGGTCACCCCTACGCTCATCAGATCTTCATCCACGCGGTAAAACAGCAGCACCGGATCGGAATGGGAGCGTGCGTAGCCGACCCCGCCGTACCAGAGGCGGGCCTGCAGTCCGTCGTCGACGGCCATGACCGCCTCGTGCAGCTGCCGCGCCACCTCCGGGTAGGGCGTGGGCCAGGAATCCATCTTCTCCCGGGCCATGGCCAGGTTGTCCGCGACTTTCTGCTCGGGAGTTCTGCGTGCAGCCATCGTGCGCCTCCTTGTCGTCGATGGGCGGGGAGATCAGAGTGGTCGAGGCCGAGTGTACTGTCGGCCCGCCTAGACTGGTTGACTGAAAGCGACAGTAATGAACCGAAACGTGAAGGAGAACGCATGACCATCAAGGTGGGAGTGGTGGGCGCGGCCGGCCGCGTCGGAACCGCAGTCGTCGACGGGGTCAAGGCCGCGGACGACCTGGAGCTGGTGGCCACCGTCGACAAAGATGACGCGCTGCAGACGCTGGTGGACAACGGGGCAGAGGTCATCGTCGACTTCACCACGCCTTCCGCGGTCATGGGCACCCTCGATTTCTGTGTCAACCACGGCATCCACTGTGTGGTGGGCACCACTGGCTTTGACGACGAGCGCTACGACCAGGTGCGCGCCTGGTGCGAGGCCAACCCTTCGGTCGGCGTGTTGGTGGCCCCGAACTTCGCCATCTCCGCGGTGTTGACCATGGCGTTCGCCAAGCAGGCGGCTCCTTTCTTCGACTCCGCGGAGGTCATCGAATACCACCACCCGACCAAGCTGGACTCGCCGTCCGGCACCGCGCTGAAGACCGCGCAGGGCATCGCGGAGGCACGCCGGGAAGCCGGCATGGGGGAGATGCCGGACGCCACCGAGCAGTCCGTCGAAGGGTCCCGCGGCGCCGACGTCGACGGGGTCAAGGTCCATGCGGTGCGGATGACCGGCATGGTCGCGCACGAGGACGTCATCTTCGGCACCCAAGACCAGTCACTGACCATCCGTCAGGACTCCTACGGGCGCACCTCCTTCGTGCCGGGCGTGCTCACCGGTGTGCGTGGCGTGGCTGAGCGCCCGGGCCTGACCATCGGCCTGGACTCGTACCTGGGGCTGTAGATCATGGCGCATGCTACTGAGCTGGACGTGCAACTGATCGCCGCCACGCAGTTCACCGCGCCGACGGGCGTCGACTGGAGCGCGGACGCCGGGGCCAGCGACGCGGAGGCGCTCGTCGAGTTCGCGGGCCGCGCCTGCTACGAATCCTTCGACAAGCCGAACCCGCGGACGGCGGCGAACGACGCCTACCTCAGCCACATCATGGAGGTCGGCCACCACGCCCTGTTGGAGCACGCGACGGCGACGATGTACGTCCGCGGCATCTCCCGTTCGTGCACCCATGAGCTCGTCCGGCACCGGCATTTCTCGTTCTCCCAGCTGTCGCAGCGTTTCGTCCACACCGACGATGCCCAGGTGGTGGTGCCGCCGGCGATCGCCAAGGACGAGGAGCTGAGCACCCTGCTGCTGCGCGCGGCGGATGAGGCCCGGTTCGTCTACGAGGAGCTGCTCGCCGCGTTGGAGGAGAAGCTCGCGGATGAGCCGAACGCCTTGCTGCGCAAGAAGCAGGCTCGGCAGGCGGCGCGTTCGGTGCTGCCCAACGCCGCTGAATCGCGGCTCGTGGTCACGGGCAACTACCGGGCGTGGCGTCATTTCATCGCGGCGCGCGCCAGCGAGCACGCCGACGTGGAGATCCGCACCCTGGCGGTCACCTGCCTGGACATCCTCGCCGAGCAGGCGCCGGCGTTATTCTCCGACTTCATCGTCACTGAGCTTGACGACGGGACGCGGATGGCCGTCAGCCCCTACGTCAGCGATATCTAACCCTATTTGGGACTGGCGGGGCCTGGATACGCCCATTGCCGCCGGGGCAGGGTAACCTAGGGCACCATGAGCACAGGTTTGACCGCGAAGACCGGAGTAGAAGATTTCGGAACCGTCTGCGTTGCCATGGTCACCCCGTTTGACCGTGACGGCGCCCTCGACGTAGCCGCCGGGCGGCGTCTCGCCGCCCATCTGGTGGATAACGGCGTCGACTCGTTGGTGCTCGCCGGAACCACCGGCGAGTCACCGACGGTGACGGTCGCGGAGAAAATGGACCTGCTCAAAGCCGTGAAGGAAGAGGTCGGCGACCGCGCGAAACTCATCGCGGGCGCCGGCACCAACAACACCGCCACCTCCATCGAGATCGCGCGTGCTTCCGCAGACGCGGGAGCGGACGCGCTGCTGGTGGTGACCCCGTACTACTCCAAGCCGAGTCAGCGGGGGCTGTTGGAGCACTTCACGGCCGTCGCACGCGCCACGGATCTTCCGGTGTGCCTCTACGACATCCCCGGTCGTTCCGGCGTCCCGATCGAGTTCGACACCCTCCGCGCGCTCGCGGAGGTCCCCACGATCAAGGCCGTCAAGGACGCCAAGGGCGATCTGCATGAGGCGGCTCTGCTCATCCAGGAGACCGGCCTGGCCTGGTACTCCGGGGACGATCCCCTCAACGTGCCGTGGTTGTCCGTCGGGGCGTCCGGGTTCATCTCCGTCGTGGGGCACGCCGCCCCGGCGCAGTTGCGTGAGCTCTACACGAGTTTCGAGAATGGCGATCTCGCCCGCACGCGGGAAATCAACGCCGAAGTACTTGCCCCGCTGGTCGCTTCCCAGGCTCGCCTGGGCGGCGCCAGCTTCGCCAAAGCCGCCCTGCGACTGCAGGGCATCGAGGTGGGGGACCCGCGTCTGCCCGTCATCGCACCGAATGACGAGGAGATCGCAGCCCTCCGCCGTGACATGACACAAGCTGGAGTCCTATAAATATGACTGAACCCCGTAATCGTTCCCGTAAGGTCACCCGCAAGGCGGGCCCGCCCGAGGAGAACGCCGGCGCCAACGCGGCCACCAAACAGACCGCACCCGTCTTCCAGGCGCCGGACAAGGCCGACGCCGAGGCTGCGCCCGCCGCACAGCAGGAGCAGGCGCCGAAGGCCAACGCACCGGCCAACCAGAAGGAAGACCGCGGCGCTACGGAGCAGGGCAACCGGAACGAGCGTTCCGGGTCCAACCGTTCGCGCGGCGGCCGCTCCCGCGGCGGCCGTGGCCGTGGTCGCGGTGGCCAGCAGAACCAGGGCGGCCAGCAGAACCAGGGTGGCCGTGGCCGTCGCAACGTGGTCAAGTCGATGCAGGGCAACGACATGACCCAGCGTCTGCCGGAGCCGGGCCGTCAGGCCAAGGGCAGCCTGCGCATCTACAATCTCGGCGGCATCTCCGAGATCGGCCGCAACATGACGGTCTTCGAGTACAACGGCCGTCTGCTCATCGTCGACGCCGGCGTGCTGTTTCCGACCTCCACCGAGCCGGGCGTGGATCTGATCCTGCCGGACTTCGGCCCGATCGAGGACAAGCTGGACAAGATCGACGCGCTCGTCATCACCCACGGGCACGAGGACCACATCGGCGCCATCCCGTGGCTGCTGAAGATGCGTCATGACATCCCGATTTACTCCGCGAAGTTCACCCTCGCGTTGATCGCGGCCAAGACCAAGGAGCACCGCCAGCGTCCGAAGATGCACGAAGTCACCAAGGACTCCGACCTCAACATCGGTCAGTTCCGGGTGCGCTTCTGGACGGTCGGCCACTCCATCCCGGACGCGCTCGGCGTCTCCGTCAAGGCCGGCAACAACCACGTCGTCATGACCGGCGACGTCAAGTTGGACCAGACCCCCTACGATGGCAAGCCGACCGACCTGCCGGCGCTGTCGCGCCTGGGCGACGAGGGCATCGACCTGTTCCTCTGCGATTCGACCAACGCCAGCACCCCGGGCATCTCCAACTCGGAGGCGGGCATCGAAGACACGCTCCTGCGCATCGTCGGCAACGCTCGTCAGCGCGTCCTGCTGGCGTCCTTCGCCTCCAACGTCTCGCGAGTGCAGATGGCGGTCAACGCCGCCGTCGCCGCCAACCGCAAGGTCGCCTTCAACGGCCGCTCGATGATCCGCAACATGGAGATCGCGGAGAAGATGGGCTACCTCAAGGCCCCGCGCGGCACCATCGTCAGCATCGAGGACGCCTCGAAGATGGCCCCGCACAAGGTCATGCTCATCACCACCGGCACCCAGGGCGAGCCGATGGCGGCCCTGTCGCGCATGTCGCGCCGTGAGCACCGTCAGATCACCGTCCGCGACGGCGATCTGATCATCCTGTCGTCGTCCATGATCCCGGGCAACGAAGAGGCGATCTTCCACGTGATCAACAACCTGGCGCAGATCGGCGCCGAGGTGATCACCAACAAGGACGCGAACGTGCACGCCTCCGGCCACGGTTACGCCGGTGAACTGCTGTTCCTGTACAACGCCGCCCGCCCGAAGAACGCCATGCCGGTGCACGGCGAGTGGCGCCACCTACGCGCCAACGGCGACTTGGCGGTCGCCACCGGCGTCAAGCGCGAGAACGTCATGCTGGCGCAGAACGGCGTCGTGGTCGAGCTCAACAACGGCAAGGCCCAGACCGTCGGCCAGTACCCGGTCGGTCACCTCTACGTCGACGGCGTGTCCATGGGTGAGGTCGAGGCCGACACCCTGGCGGATCGCACCTCCCTGGGCTCGGGCGGCGCGGTGTCGGTCACGGCCGTGGTCGACGGTTCGACCGGCCGCCTCCTGGAGGCTCCGCAGGTGTCCACCACCGGCGTCGCCGAGGACGACCGCAAGGTCATCCCGGAGCTGGTTGAGGTCGCCGAGAACACGATGAACAACCTCGCCGGAGAAGGCGAGAACGACCTGTACCGTATGGCGCAGCAGCTGCGCCGCCGGATGAGCCGCCACATCGAGCAGAAGTACAAGCGCGAGCCGGTGATCTTGCCGACCATCGTGCCGCTGAGCTCCACGGCGGGCGACGTCGCGGACGAGGACGTCGAGGCCGCTCGCGAATCCCTCTAAAGTCAAGGATTAAAACTGGACTTTTCCGCACCCCAGCAGCAGTCGCGTAAAGAAAACGTGGCTATGCTGGGGTGCATGTCTTTTGCCTCCGCTGAACGCCGACGCCTCGCCGACCTCTTCCATGAACTCGGCCCTGACGTGCCCACCCTCTGCGAGGGGTGGACCGCCCACCACCTGGCCGCCCACCTGCTGGTGCGCGAAAACCAGCCGCTGGCCACGGCCGGAATGTTTGTGTCACCGCTGGCCGGGCGTCTGGAGTCGGCCATGCAGACTCAGCTGGACCGTGATTTCAGTGCGGTCGTGGAGGAGTGGGCGGCGGGGCCGGGAAAGCTCAACCCGATGCGGTTCGCCGACACGGTGATCAACACCGCGGAGCATTTCGTCCACCACGAGGATCTGCGCCGGGGCGGGGGACTGACGGAATGGGAGCCGCGTGATTTCTCGCAGGCGGTCGACGACCAGCTCTATTCGTCGTTGGCGACCATCGCGCGCGGCCTGGTGAAGGGGTCGGACAAGCCGGTGGTGTTCGTGGCCGGCGGGCGCAAGCCGGTCGTGGCGGCCCGCGGCCGGGGCGTCGCGGAGCGCGGCGATGACGTCGTCCGGGTCAGCGGCGAGCCCGGTGAGCTGCTGTTGTGGGCTTTCGGCCGTGACGCCGTCGAGGTAAGCGTCGAGGGGGATGCGGCGGCAGTGAGTCGTTGATGCAGACGCCGCCGTGAGAAGGTGTGGCGGATGTGAATAGAGGGAATAAAGACACTAAAGTGGCTCGTATGTCTGTGAAGAACACGACGAAGAAGTCCGCCACGTCCGCGAAGAAGAAACCGGCGCCCCGGTCCTCGACGCGTTCTTCCGCGCGCCCGGGAGGTCGAACCAAGACCACGCCACGGGTGTCCAGGCCCTCCGGCCCGTCCACCAAAACGGACCTGACCACCGCCCACCGCGCTGCCGCCACCTCCACAGAGAGGACCGGCAGCGCTTTTAAGCCGGTGGGGGAGGGCATCAGCACGATGTTCGGCGCCGCCGCCCGCGGAGTCGGGTCCCTGACCCGGGGAGTGTCTTCGCTGGGTAAGTCGCCCCGCGGCCGGGCCGACGAGGAGCTGGACCTTTCCGAGACCACCGTCATCAGTCAGAAGGATGCCCCAGTGAGCGATGAGAAAGATTCCCGCAGATCTGCGCGCCCGCGCCGTCGGCAGGCGGATCGTTCGGACCCGGCCCCGGCCAGCCGCCGCGCCGCCAAGACCGATGTCGCCGACGAACCCGGGCAGGACGATGATGGACGGGGAGGCCCGAGCCCCGACGCCATCGGTCTGCTGCTGCTCGCCCTGGCGGCCATTCTCGGCGCCTCCGTGTGGCTGAACATCGCCGGACCCGTCGGCGAGGTCATCGCCACCGGCGTGCACCTGGTCGTCGGCGCCGGTGCGCTCATCTTGCCGGTCGCACTGATCGCGCTCGCGATTGTCCTCATGCTCGATCTGCACCGCAACCGGGAAACCAACGGCAGGGTCGCCCTCGGGGTGGCCATCATCGTGGTCGGGATGCTCGGCCTCATCCACGTCTTCGCCGGCAACCCGGGGGAGTGGGACGGCCGGATGAACGCTGGCGGGGCGATCGGCGCCTGGACCGGAGGTCTGCTGGCCGCCGCGTTCAGCCCGTACGTGGCCATTCCGCTGCTCATCCTCGTGATCGTGTACGGCGCCCTGAAAGTCACCGGCATCACCGTGCGTCAAGGCATCGACGCCCTGACCGAGATGTTCCGGGAACACCGCGAAGCCGCCCTCCTCGACGACGAGGACAACGACGACGACTTGTACGGCGGCGTCGACGACGAGATTGAAGAGCTGGCGGCCGGACGCGGAACCTCCCGCCGCCGCGCCCGCACGCGCTCCGCCCCGGCAGCGTCCCCGATGGAGAATTACCCGCCGGATGAGACTGCCCGCGCCGCGGAAAAGCAGCAGGCGGAAGAAGCCCCGGCCCTGCATCAAGAGCCGCCCGCACGCCGTCCGAAGCAGAGCCGTGCGCCGCAGCCGACGGCGGAGGACGAAGCGCCGGACACCAACGAATTCCCGCCGGTGACGGCCACCCCGCAGTCGGCAGCAGACCAGCCGTCGGCTGAATCGGAGAGCGACGCCGTCAACGTGGCGCAAGAAGGAATGCGCCGGGCCCGGAGCGCGTACTCCAAAAATCAGGCCGCGTCCCTCCCCGCCAGCGCCGTTCCCGCCAGCACGCCGAAGAGCGAGCTGGCGGAGCAGGAGCAGGAGGAGCCGGGGTCGGAACCCGTCGCCCGTGCCCTAGAACCCGCCGGCGATTACGTGCTGCCGTCCACGGAGCTGCTCATCGCGGGCGAGGCGCCGAAGACCCGTACCGAAGCCAACGACCGCATGATCGAGGCCATCACCGACGTCTTCGAGGAATTCAACGTCGACGCCGCGGTCACCGGTTTCTCCCGCGGCCCCACCGTCACCCGCTACGAGGTGGAACTGGGCCCCGGCGTCAAGGTCTCGAAGATCACCAACCTGCAGTCCAACCTCGCCTACGCCGCCGCGACCGACAACGTGCGGCTGCTGACTCCGATCCCGGGCAAGTCTGCGGTGGGCATTGAGGTGCCCAACGCCGACCGCGAGATGGTGCGGCTGGCGGACGTGCTCGAGGCGCCGAACGTGGTGGCCAACCAGGACCCGATGGTCATCGGGCTGGGCAAGGACATCGAAGGCGAGTTCGTCTCCCACTCGGTGCAGAAGATGCCGCACCTGCTGGTCGCCGGTTCCACCGGTTCCGGTAAGTCCGCCTTCGTCAACTCCCTGCTGATGTCGGTGCTCACGCGCGCCACACCGGAGGAGGTGCGTCTGATTCTGGTGGATCCGAAGATGGTGGAGCTGACTCCGTACGAGGGCATCCCGCACCTGATCACCCCGATCATCACGCAGCCGAAGAAGGCGTCCGCCGCGCTGCAGTGGCTGGTCGAGGAGATGGAGCAGCGCTACATGGACATGAAGGCCGGCCGGGTGCGCCACATCAAGGACTACAACGCCAAGGTCAAGGCCGGGGACATCCAGGCCCCGGCGGGTTCGCAACGTGAACTGGCCCCGTACCCCTACATCGTCTGCGTGGTCGATGAGTTGGCGGACCTGATGATGACCGCGCCGAAGGAGATCGAGGAGTCGATCGTCCGCATCACCCAGAAGGCGCGCGCGGCCGGCATCCACCTGGTGCTGGCCACCCAACGTCCGTCCGTCGATGTGGTCACCGGTCTGATCAAGACGAACGTGCCGTCGCGTCTGGCGTTCGCCACCTCGTCGCTGACCGACTCGCGTGTCATCTTGGATCAGGGTGGCGCAGAGAAACTCATCGGCATGGGCGACGCGTTGTTCATCCCGCAGGGTGCGGGCAAACCGCAGCGGCTGCAGGGCGCGTTCGTCACCGACGAAGAAATTGAGGCCGTCGTCGAGGCCGCCAAGGAACAGGCGGCGCCGACCTACACAGAGGGTGTCACCGACGACAAATCTTCGGAGGCCAAGAAGGAGATCGACGAGGACATCGGCAAGGACATGGACGACTTGCTGGAGGCCGTCGAGCTCGTCGTCACCTCCCAGCTGGGTTCCACGTCGATGTTGCAGCGCAAGCTGCGCATCGGCTTCGCCAAGGCAGGCCGGTTGATGGACCTGATGGAATCCCGCGGCGTGGTGGGCCCGTCGCTGGGCTCGAAGGCACGCGACGTGCTGGTCAAGCCCGAGGAATTGGACACCATGTTGTGGGTGATCAAGGGCGCCGACCCGGCGGAGGCGCCGCAGGAGGTGCGCGACGAATGGGAGGTCGCCGACGCCGGAGGCGACGCTCCTGGCGAGGAAGCCGGGTCGACGCCCGCGGACGGCGGGGATCCGGATTCGGAGGGCGCGGAACACACCGGGGAACAGCCCCGCGTGGTCACCGCCACCTACAATCCCTCGGGCGGCGCGGTCTGACCTGCCCGCGGGTAAAATATGGTTGCGGGATGAACTTTAAGCCATGGGTTCGGCTACACTGGCACATCGTGGTGGAGGGGAGTACCCCGAACACGGCATGGACCGTCAGCACGGACGGCGTGCCCCGCGGCTAGCGGGGCACAGCTACCCGGTCATGTCGGCCCCGCGGCCTTGGATAAGGTCACGGGGTGGGGGAGACCTCCGGTCACGTTTCTTATTGATGCGACCGGAGGGATAATTTTCTCATGAGTGTTCCGCTATGGATTTGGGTGCTCACCAGCGTGGTGATCCTCGGCTTCTTCATCTTCGACTTTGTGTCGAACGCGCGCACCCCGCACGAACCCACCCTGAAGGAATCGACCTGGTGGTCGCTCTTCTACGTGGGTCTGGCCCTGCTGTTCGGCGTCTTCGTCTGGGTGCTCTGGGACGCGGAGCACGGGCTGCAGTACTACACGGGCTACGTGACCGAAAAGGCCCTCAGCGTCGACAACCTCTTTGTCTTCGCGCTGATTTTTGCGGCGTTCAAGATTCCCCGTCGCTACCAGCAAAAAGTGCTGCTGATCGGCATCATGATGGCCCTGTTCTTCCGCCTGATCTTCATTCTGCTGGGTGCGTCGCTGATTGCGGCCTGGTCTGACGTCTTCTACATCTTCGCGGCTTTCCTGTTGGTCATGGGCGTCAAGACGATCGTCGACGAAGCCCGCGACGCCGAGCAGACGGACCCGAAGGACATGCGGGTGATCAAGTGGCTGGGCAAGGTCATCCCGATCTCGGACAGCTACAAGCGTGACAACCTGTGGTACCGGGACAAGGGCAAGTTGATCTTCACGCCGCTGTTCATCGCGCTGGTGGCCATCGGCCTGATCGACGTGGTCTTCGCACTGGACTCCATCCCGGCGATCTACGGCATCACGTCTGAGGCGTACCTGGTGTTCACCACCAACGCCTTCTCCTTGATGGGGCTGCGCCAGCTGTACTTCCTTTTGGACGGGCTGCTCGACCGCATCGTCTACTTGGCCTACGGCCTTGGCGCCATCCTGGCGTTCATCGGAGTGAAGCTGCTGTTGCACGCCCTGCACGAGAACAACCTGCCGTTCATCAACGGTGGCGAGGACGTTTCGGTCCCCGAGGTCGGCACGCTGACCTCGCTCGTGGTGATCGTCGGGATCTTGGTGGTCACGGTGCTGCTGTCGCTGTGGAAGGACGCCCGCGACCGCGCCCGCGGCATGGTGTCGAAGGACAAGAACCTCAAGACCGACTACGACGACCACGGCAACAAGCATTACGTGGACAAGGACGGTTACATGATCGACGAGGACGGCAACGAACTCGACTGGGACGGCAACGTGCTGACGGAAAAGGGCGGGGATCCTTCCGCAGGCCATTACCACTAGCGCGCGCCCCGCATAGGACGGCCCCGCCGCACCGCTGACAAACTCAGCGGTGCGGCGGGGCCGTCGGCGTCAGGGAGCGTTAAGAGTTCGACGGGAAAATGTTGATCACCGGGTTCCACTGGCGGATCCGGCGGCCCGCCAGCACCCCTTCCTGATGGAACGGGTCCTGATCCATGAGTTCTACGGCGTCGTGGTAACCGTCGTGTTCACCCAGCTGGAGCAAAATCAGCGCGGATCCGTGGCCGTCGTTGTACGGTCCGGAGGCGACCAGTTTCCCTTGGTCTTTGAGCGAGCCCAGGAATTCGCGGTGGGCCGGACGTAAGCGAACGATGTCCTGGTCGCCGTCGGCGTAGGTGTAGTGGACTGCAAAGTAGTTCGTCATGGTTTTATTCTAGACGGCCCATATCGTTGAACAGGTGAATCAGGGACTATTACCCCCCGCCGGGTAGGGTGGCCGATGTGAATGCAGAATCGACGCGCTCCGGCAGCTCCTACTTTAAGGAGAATTTTAACCTGCCCAATGTGCTGACCAGCCTGCGCATTCTGTTTATCCCGCTGTTCGCTTTTCTGGTGCTCCGCGGGGACGACGAGCATCTCGGCTGGATGTGGGCTGCCTTCGGGCTGTTCGCGGCGCTGATGATCACGGACAAACTCGACGGCGACATCGCCCGCGCCCGCAACCTGGTCACGGACTTCGGCAAGATCGCCGATCCGATCGCGGACAAGGCCTTGATGACGACGGCGTTGGTGTGCCTGAACGCCATCGGCGTGCTGCCGGTGTGGGTGACCGTGGTGATCGTGCTCCGTGAATTCGGCATCACTCTGTGGCGCATGTGGATGCTGCGCCGCGGCAAGGTGATGCCGGCGTCCAAGGGCGGCAAGCTCAAGACCGTGCTGCAGACCCTGGCCGTGGGCCTGTACCTGTGCCCGTTGCCGGAATGGATGGACACGCCCACGTTTATCGTCATGCTCGCCGCCGTGGCGGTCACGGTGGTCACCGGCGTGCAGTACTTGTGGGACGCCCGCGTCCTGGAGCGGCGGGAGCGGAACTGATGTCGACGGCGCAGCGTGTCGTCGCCGGGTTGACCCGGCGGGCAGAGAGCTTGTCGACGTGTGAGTCACTCACCGCCGGGCTACTCGCCGCCGCCGTCGCCGACGTTCCCGGAGCCTCCGCCGTGCTGCGCGGCGGGCTGGTGACGTATGCGACGGACCTGAAGGCGAAGTTGGCGGGCGTCGATGAGCGGATCCTGGCCGAATACGGGCCGGTATCGGAGGAGACCGCGGCGGCGATGGCCGCCGGGGCACGCGAGACGTGCGGCTCCGATTGGGCGCTCGCGCTGACCGGGGTGGCGGGCCCGGAGGGCCAGGACGGGCACCCGGTCGGTGAGGTGTTCATCGGCCTGGCCCGCCCGGACGGCTCCGTCGTGGTTCGTCGCGCCGGACGGGACGGGCACATGCGCTACGCCTGGTCAGCACATGAGGACAAACAGATGGCCGTGCTGGTGGGGGACCGTGGCCAAATCAGGGCGTGGGCGGTCGAGTCCGCCCTTGAATTGATACATGGCGAACTGGGGTACCTCGCGGAGTAGGCTGGTGGAACAAAAATGGGGAGGCCAACGTTGACTTCAGTAATGACGACTAAAACCGCACTGCGATACACACAACTCGCCGCGCCGACTGCCACCGTTACACCTAAGTCCCAGATGCTGCTGCGCGAGGCAATGGGCATGTCTCTGCGCGCCTATCGCGCCGACAAAGGAATGACCCTCCGCGACCTCGCGGAACACGCCCGAGTGTCCCCGGGGTATCTCTCGGAGCTGGAGCGGGGCCGTAAGGAAGTGTCCTCCGAGCTACTGGCTTCCGTGTGTCACGCGCTCGACGCCTCGGTGGCTGACGTCCTCATCGAGGCCGCCAGCATCATGACGATGCCGAGCGTGGACGAGGAGATGGCCAGCACCGCTCCCGCCGCGGCGGAGTAATAGGGCATGCTGGCCCACCCAGGCGCAGGCTCCTCCGCTACCATGGGAGCGAAGCGTCGTGCGTGAGCGACCAGAACGACACAATGAACATTATTTAGGCAGGAAAGGTCGGATCGGACATGGCTAACCCCTTTGTCAAGGCTTGGAAGTACCTCATGGCTCTCTTCGACAGCAAGATCGAAGAAAACGCCGATCCGAAGGTGCAGATCCAGCAGGCGATCGAGGACGCGCAGCGTCAGCACCAGGAGCTCTCGCAGCAGGCCGCCGCAGTCATCGGCAACCAGCGTCAGCTGGAGATGCAGCTGAACCGCCAGCTGGGCGAGATCGAGAAGCTGCAGGCGAACACCCGCCAGGCGTTGCAGCTCGCCGAGAAAGCCCGAGCCGAGGGGGACCAGCAGAAGGCCGTCGAGTACGAGAACGCCGCGGAGGCTTTCGCCGCCCAGCTGGTCACCGCGGAGCAGGGCGTCGAGGACACCAAGCAGCTCCACGACCAGTCCCTGCAGCAGGCGGATCAGGCGAAGAAGGCCGTCGAGCGTAACTCCATGGCACTGCAGCAGAAGGTCAACGAGCGCACCAAGCTGCTGTCGCAGCTGGAGCAGGCCAAGATGCAGGAGAAGGTCTCCGAGTCCCTGCAGTCGATGAACTCGATCACCTCCGGCTCCACCCCGAACTTGGATCAGGTGCGCGACAAGATCGAGAAGCGCTACGCCAACGCCCTCGGCGAGGCGGAGCTGGCGCAGAACTCCGTCCAAGGCCGGATGGCCGAGGTGGAGTCCGCCGGCGTGCAGATGGCCGGCCACTCCCGCCTCGAGCAGATCCGCGCCGAGATGGCCAACGAATCCCTCGGTTCCGGTGGCAGCGCCTCGAACCAGGCCATCACCTCAGGCAACCAGTCCTCCGGCACGACCCCGGCGGACGACGCCGTTCAGCAGCGGATGCGCGAATTGCGCGGCGAAGCCTAACGTCGCGCAGTCTCGGCGCTGGCCGAGCACGACCGCCCCCAGACCCCGCCCTGCAGGGACGCCCTCGTCGGCTCCCCGGGCGGGTTCTTTGTGTTTTCTCAGTCGCCGACGCCTCGGGCCATGAGCGCTTCACCGAGTGCGCGGGCCCGGGTGATGGACCGGATGACCACCGGGGTGCCGAAGGCCATCAACGAGCCACCCGCCCCTCGGGCTTTGCGGGCCTGCAGGACTTCGTGCACCGTGTGCAGGAGCAGGGGAATCAGCCGGATGGTCAACGAGATCGCCAGGGAGACGGTGTCCACGGGCACACCGAGGCGCGCCAACGGACGCAGCCCGTGCTCCAGCGCATCCATGAGTTCGGCGATGGCGGTGGTCAACGTCAGCAACGCGGCCGCCGCGACGGAGGCGCTCAACCCGATCACCATGGCCGCGGCAGAGGCGAGATCGTTCTGCCACCAGTGGAAGGCGCCCAGCGCCAGTAGCACCGGAAGGACCGGCAAGACCTGACCCGCGGCAGTTCGGAGCGGGATGCGGGCGAGGCCGTACCCCAGCACCACCACGGTCAGTGCGGCGGTGGCGCGCGGCAGATCATTCGCAAAAAAGGCGACGAGAATAATGAAGAAAATCAATCCCAGAAACTTGATTCCCGGGTTAATTCGGTGCAGGACGGTGGAACCGGGAACGTAGACGCCCATCGGCAAGCCGCGAATCATGGCTGGGCCGCCATCCGCGAGACGTAGAAGTCGATGACCTCGTCGGGCCGGCCGTCGGCGACGACCCGGGCGTCGTCGAGGCAGATGACCCGGTCGAAATCAGCCAGCAGCTCCAGGTCGTGGGTGACGACGATCAGCTGTTGTGCCAGGGCCGCGAACTCGCGGGCGATGCGGGTGCGGTTGCGCAAATCTAGCAGTGTCGTGGGCTCATCGGCGATGACCAGATCCGGTTCCAGCACCAGCACCGCCGCGAGGGCCAGCAACTGCTTTTGGCCGCCGGAGAGGGTGTGCGGGGAGTCTTGGGCGTGTTCCGTGAGTCCGAAGCGGGCGAGGGCGGCGTCGACCCGGGCAGAGCGTTCGGCCTTCGGCAATTTCAAGCGGCGTAAGGAGAAGTCGATGTCGTCGCGTACCTGGGGCATGACGATTTGGCTGTCTGCGTCGGAGAACACGAACCCCACGCGGCGGCGGATCTCACGGCCGTGCCGGGCGACGGACTTGCCGTCGACGAGCACCTCACCGGACGTCGGTTCCGCCAGTCCGTTGATCAGGCGCGCCAAGGTGGACTTGCCTGATCCGTTGGCGCCGATGACGCCGATTCGGTGCTCGCTCAAGGTCAGGTCGACGGGGCCGAGGATGGTGGCGGAATCGTCTCCCGCGGAGTCGACGTCCAGGCACACGGAACGAAATTCAATGGTGGTCACGGCTTAACGACGCTTCCGGGACAACAGGTCAGGAAACGCCACGTGGATGGCTAGGGCGATGGCGACCATGGCGGCAAATTTGAGGGTGTCCGGCACCAGGAACGGCGCCTGGGAGATGGTTGCGGCGCCGAGGTCGAGGTCCGCGCGCCACATCAGGCCGAGGATCCCGCATGCGTACTGGACCAGCAGGCCAAGGGCTGCGGCCAGCGAGAACCAGCCGAGCTGGGCGCGGCGGCGTCGGGCAGGGGCGCGGTAGGCGACGGCGCCGACGACCACTGCTGAGGCCAGGTATCCCGCCAGGTAACCGACTGTCGGGCCGGCCAGGGCCGCGAGCGTGGTGCGGCCGCCGGCGAGCACCGGCAGGCCGATCAGCCCGATCACCAGGAACAGCAGAACCGCCAGCCCCGCCCGACGGGGGCCCAGCACCAGGCCAGCGAGGACGACGGCGGCGTTTTGTAAGACGATGGGCACACCGGCGGCGCCGAGCGGAATGGCGACGAAGGCCAGCGCGATGATCAGTGCCGCAAAGACGGCGACATAAGCGAGATCCGCGGTCGTGCGACGGGACCCGACGTTCGAGACGGTGGTGGTCATGGAGGTCAAGCCTATCCTTAAACACCGTTCAAGGGGAGCCCGGGGGAGGGGCACGGGGTGGCGGCGGGGAGGCCGGTATCATCCGGGGCATGCGCCTAACGGAGTTTCATCGACTGATCACAGACGAGTTCGGCGAGCAGGAGGGCAAGTGGATCGCCCACTCCCACGTGCTTGCGGGGCTGGGCGGCACCGCCGAGGAGCTCATCGAACGCGGCGTCGACCCGCGGAAAGTGTGGGAGGGGCTCTGTGAGGATTTCGACGTCCCCGAGGGGCGGCGCCTGGGGGTCGACCGACCCGGGTTCTGAGGAGGAAGGACGGCCAAGTCACTTCGAATTGGGGTCGAACATGCGTTCGTGTATGTTCGGGGGTGATGTCAGTGTCCCCGGTTATCCTCGTGCACGTGAATGTGTCGCAGCCGGGAGCCATTCGACCGGACGGCAGAGTCTAAGACAATGAGGGGGTTTCCGCGCCGCCACAGCGCGCCTCGTGCCTGACCAGCACACCACAGCAGGGCCCGACCATCAGCTACTTTGAAGAGAACGGAAGTCAACCACATGGCAAAGAAGAGCGCGAAGACGCAGACCGCCGGCGGGGACCGGACGAAGGCACTCGACGCCGCAATGGCGATGATCGAGAAGGACTACGGCAAGGGCGCCGTCATGCGCCTGGGAGATGAGGATCGCCCGCCGATCCAGGCCATCTCCTCCGGCAACACCGCCATCGACGTCGCCCTAGGCATCGGCGGTTTCCCCCGTGGTCGTGTCGTGGAGGTCTACGGGCCGGAGTCCTCGGGCAAGACGACGGTGGCGCTCCACGCCATCGCCTCCGCCCAGAGGGACGGCGGCATCGCCGCCTTCATCGACGCCGAGCATGCCCTGGACCCCGACTACGCCAAGAAACTGGGCGTGGACACCGACAACCTGCTGGTCTCTCAGCCGGACACAGGTGAGCAGGCCTTGGAGATCGCCGACATGCTGGTGCGCTCCGGGGCGATTGACATCATCGTCATCGACTCCGTCGCGGCCCTGACCCCGAAGGCCGAGATCGAAGGCGAGATGGGCGACAGCCACGTCGGCCTGCAGGCTCGCCTGATGTCGCAGGCCCTGCGCAAGATGACCGGCGCGCTGTACAACTCCGGCACGACCGCGATCTTCATCAACCAGCTGCGCGAGAAGATCGGCGTCATGTTCGGCTCGCCGGAGACCACCACGGGCGGTAAGGCGCTGAAGTTCTACTCCTCCGTGCGCCTCGACGTCCGCCGCATCCAGACTCTCAAGGACGGTCAAGACGCCATCGGCAACCGCACCCGCGTCAAGGTGGTCAAGAACAAGGTGTCCCCGCCGTTCAAGATCGCAGAGTTCGACATCATGTATGGCGAGGGCATCTCGCGGGAATCCTCCGTCATTGACTTGGGCGTGGAGAACGGCATTGTCAAGAAGTCCGGCTCCTGGTTCACTTACGACGGTGACCAGCTGGGGCAGGGCAAGGAGAAGTCCCGGTTGTTCCTCAAGGACAACCCCGACCTGGCGGATGAGATCGAAAAGAAGATCTTCACCAAACTGGGCATCGGTGAGTTCGCCGCGGAAGAGTCCGCGGATGACCCGGCCCTGTCCGTGCCCGGGATCGAGGGCGAGGAAGGCCTGAGCGACGATCCGGTGGACATGGTTCCGAACGTCGACTTCGACGACGAGGACGATGACAAGTAACACCCCCGACCCCGAGAAGATCGCCCAGCTCCGTGAGTCCCTGGCGCAGTACGCGTCTGGGGAGGGAGGTGGTTTCTTCGACCGCGAGGCGGAAGAGGCCAAGGCGCAGGTGCGCAAACGCGCCCTGGGACTGCTTGATCAGCGGGCACGCTCCCGGGAAGAGCTGCGAGGTCGGCTCATCGACGCGGAATTCGACCCGGGCGTCGTGGACGAGGTGCTCGATGATCTGCAGCGTTCCAGATTGATAGACGACGCGACCTTCGCCCACGAGTGGGTGCGTCAGCGACATGCCCGGCGGGGAAAATCCGCCCGGGTGCTCGACCGCGAATTGCGGGAAAAAGGGGTGGACGCAGCTCTTCGGGCGGACGCCCTGGAACAGATCGACCAGTCCGACGAAGAGGCCACTGCACGTACCTTTGCGGAAAAGAAGGCCCGAGCGGTGAAAACCGCCCCCGTCGACCGCGACGACTATAACCGGCAACTGCGCCGCGTGGTCGGGGTGCTCGCCCGCAGAGGATTCGACGGCGGCATGTCGATGCGCCTCGCCCGTGAGGCCCTCGACGCCAGGATCGCAGAGCTGGACTGACACATAATTTCCAGCAAGGCCCCGGCCCCTTGAAGTTCGTACCTGAACTCGAGTGGCCGGGGTTTTGCCTGATCGACCGTCGTGCCGCCGTCTTTCCGTAGAGGCATGGGGAGAAAAATGCCCGCGAGCTGCAAAAACAAATATTGTTATTACTTGGCAATAACTACAGGTGCCGAGGGGCTAGCCCGTTACTGAGCTGGTGGTTTGCGAGTGCTACCCTGGAAAAGCCTGCTATTTCTATTAGGCAAAGCTGGATACTTCTGTTGTGATCAATAGATGTGCCTGTTCCCGACTGTAATATTCACGATGCAATGCGTCGAACGCCGTGGCGGCTAAAGGCATGTCGCGGCAAGACTACGGCGGCAGGAAAATAATTGATAACTTTTTAAGGAATACCTCATGGCAATCATTGAGGCCGAGGGCTTATTCAAAGTTTTTGGCAAACATCCCCGACAGGGCGTAGACGCGTTGCGGGCAGGGGAGCGACGGGAAACGCTTCGCGACCGCGGGCTGACCGCGGCGGTCATCGACGCTTCGTTCGACGTCCAGCCCAGCGAAATATTCGTGGTCATGGGGTTGTCCGGATCTGGAAAATCAACGCTGATCCGGATGGTCAACGGACTGCTTCCCGCGACGGCCGGAGAACTTCGCATCGACGGCCAAACACTGACCGGCATGACTGAAGCTGAAGTGCGCGAGGTACGGCGTCGGAAGATCTCCATGGTCTTCCAGAACTTCGCCCTCCTCCCGCATCGCACAGTCGGTGAAAACGCCGCTTACGCCCTGGAAATCCAAGGCATGAACAAAACAGATCGTGAGGCCAAGGCGGAAGAAGCGCTGTCCATGGTCGGGCTCCGCGGTTGGGGCGGTTACCGCCCCGATGCTCTGTCCGGTGGTATGCGGCAGCGCGTCGGCCTTGCCCGGGCGCTGGCCGCCGACACTGAGGTATTGCTCATGGACGAGGCATTCTCGGCGCTTGACCCGCTCATTCGCCGCGACATGCAGGACCAGTTGATGGAACTGCAGGCCCGACTGAACAAGACGATCTTGTTCATCACGCACGACCTCAACGAAGCAATGCGGCTGGGCGACCGGATCGCCATGATGCGAGACGGACGTATCGAGCAGGTCGGCACCGCAGAAGAGATCCTTCAAAAACCAGCCAACGACTACGTCTCGCGCTTTGTGCAGGACGTCGACCGCACCCGAGTCCTCACCGCCGGAGACATCACGGAGATGCCGCCGGAGACGCTCGGCCCCAACCAGGGACCACGCTCTGCTCACAAGCTGATGCGGGAAACCCAGAACCCCTGGCTCGTCGTACTTAAACGAGACCAGCGCCCCGTCGGCGTGGTGTGGGAACAAGACGTCGCGGAGGCGGTGCGCACCGGTTCCGAGGAGCTGCCTTTCTCCGCGGAGTATGAGGCCCCTGTCGTCCCTGCCACGACTCCGGTCTCGGAACTGTTCGGGCTGGCAGCCAACTACACCAGCCCCATCGTCGTGGTGGGGCATGACGGAAAGTTTCTCGGCGTCGTCCCGCGGGTGACCCTGCTGTCCGCCGTGGGCGACGTACCCAGCACCACCACCATGCTGACCGGAACGGAGGCGTAAGCACATGGACCTGAATTTTGTTCCCCGCCTGCCACTGGGCGACTGGGCAGAAGCGGTCGTTGACTGGCTGACTGACAACGTCGCCTGGTTCTTCAGTCTCATCAGCACGATCACCACCTTCTTGATCGACGGGCTGGCCGACGTTTTGCTGTCGATCCCGGCGTTGATCCTGCTGCTCATTTTCGCCGCGATCGCCTGGGCGATCCGTTCCTGGCGCCTGGCGGTGGGGTCTCTGATCGGGTTCCTGCTTGTGGTGGCGCTGGACCAGTGGGACACCATGCTGCAGACCATGGCGATGGTGCTGGTGGCGACAGTGTTCGCCGTCATCATTGCGGTGCCGCTCGGCATCTGGGCGGCCAGCAACGACACGGTCAGCGCCGTGGTCAAGCCAATCATGGACTTCATGCAGACGATGCCCGCCTTCGTCTACCTGATCCCCGCTGTTACGTTCTTTTCCATCGGCGTGGTTCCGGGGCTGGTGTCCACTGTGATTTTCGCGCTACCCCCTGGCGTGCGCATGACGGAACTCGGCATCCGCCAGGTCGATTCGGAGACCGTGGAGGCCGGACATTCCTTCGGAGCCACCCGCGGACAGATCTTGCGTGGCATTCAGCTGCCATTGGCGGTGCCGAGCATCATGGCGGGCATCAACCAGGTCATCATGTTGGCGCTGTCGATGGCGGTCATCGCTGGCATGGTCGGCGCTGACGGACTTGGCAAGGAAGTCATCGAGGCTATTTCCACTCTAAACCTGGGACTCGGCGTTGAAGCTGGACTGGCCGTGGTGATTCTCGCGGTGTATCTGGACCGCCTGACCGCGGCCCTAGGCTCACCGTCGTCATACCCGACTTCTCTGATGTCTATGGCTCGCACCCGCAGCGCGGAGAAAAAGCAGCGGGCGGACGCTGACCGGACCGCGGCCGAGGACGCGGAGACGAACCCCACCGCGACCCCGGCCAGCGCCCTAAACACCGGCGCCGTCAGCACCACGAGCAGCACCGCGGGGCAGACACACCGCGGTGCGCTCGCAGGCAATGACAACGACTCGAGCACGACATGACGGGCGCGCCGTTGCGCACCCGTCTATTCCTCCATCCACTTATTGAAAGGACATGACAATGTCTATCTTCCGTAAAGTCACCGGCCTACTGGCCGCTGGAACTCTGGCACTGGGCCTGACCGCCTGCGCGGAGTCCGAAGAGAACGCTTCCGGAGACCTGGGCACCATCACGCTCGGATACCTGCCGTCATGGACGGACGGGCTGTCCACCGCCCATCTGCTTGATGACCAGCTCACCGAGATGGGCTACTCCGTCGAGCATCAGACGCTGTCAGATGCGGCGGCCTTGTACACCGGAATGGCCAATGGCGACGTCGATATCTACCCGTCGGCCTGGCCGGAGGTCACCCACATCGAGTACTGGGAAGAGTACTCTGAGGGACTCGAGGATCTGGGGTCTTACTACGAGGGCGCTGCACTCAATATTTCCGTTCCGGAATACATGGAAGACATCAACTCGGTGGCGGATCTGGAAGGCCAGGGCGACCGCTTCGACAACACCATTTACGGCATTGAGCCGGGAGCTGGACTCACCCGCGCCACCCAGGATGACGTCCTGCTGGGCTATGGTCTTGACGACGAATACAACCTGGTGACCTCCTCGACCCCGGCGATGCTCTCCGAGCTGCAGAGCGCCGTGGACAACGAAGAGGACATTCTGGTCACTCTGTGGACCCCTTTCTGGGCGAACAACACCTTCCCGGTCAAGGCTCTCGAGGATCCGGAGGGGCACTTCGGTGAGGCAGAAGCCCTGCACTTCCTGGCGCGCGCCGGGTTTGCGGAGGAGCACCCGGAGTTGGCTGAGTGGATCGGCGAGATCGAGATGACCGACGAGGAGTACAACGACCTCGAGGACCTCGTGGTCAACGAATATGACGACGGTGAGGAGTCGGAGGCTATCCAGGCTTGGCTCGAGCAGTACCCGGACCTGATGCCGGAGCAGCCGGAGATTTCCGAGGAGTAAGCAGCAGGCAGCGCTGATTCTCAGCACTGACAGCGAGAACCGCCGCATCGAGGTATATCGATGCGGCGGTTCTCGTCGTCTGCGGGGCGGTCATTCGGCCGGGTTGCGGATCTCCCGGTAGCCGGGTGCGCGCCAGTCGACGTTGGCGTTGTCTTTGGTGTCGATGCCCTGATCGGGTTGTTCGGGCACGTGGGCGAAGATGTTCCGCCGGGCGCGACCGGCCCGGAGCTGGCGTTCCACCCGTTCCGCCAGGGCGGTCAACCCCCAGTTGAGCAAGATCATGATGATGGCCACGACGATCAGTGAGGCGAGGTAGTTCTGGTAGACCGAGGAGGCCTGGACGCCGGAGCGCACGATCTCCACGTACCCGATCTGGTAGCCGAGGGCGGAATCCTTCAAGGCGATGACCATCTGGGAGATCAGCGCCGGCAGCATCGCGGCGGTCGCCTGCGGCAGGAGCACTTTCCACATGGTCTGGCGGTGCGACAGCCCCAACGCCCGCGCGGCCTCCGTCTGTCCTTTGGGCAGCGATTTGATGCCGGCACGGAGCACTTCAGCGATGACGGAGCCGTTGTACAGGGTCAGCGACACCACCACGGCCGCGAAGGCGAGTTGCTGCGGCGGCACAATCCCATAGACGGCGAAGAGCTGGTAGGTGAAAATCATCAGCAGCAGCACGGGGATGGCGCGGAAGAATTCGACGATGACGCCGCACAACCAGCTGAGCGGGCGTGATTCCGAGAGCCTGCCGAGCCCCAGCAACACGCCGGCGACGATGGCCAGCAGGATGGAGGCGAACGCGGCCGTCAGCGTGCCCCACAGTCCCGGGAGCAGGTAGGTGGTCCAAGTCTGCGGCTGCAGAAACGGCTCCCACTTCACCGCGTCGAGCTGCCCCCGGGAATGAAGGGTCCAGCCGACCCAGCCCAGGGCCGCGAGCAGGACGATCAGCGCAACGAGCGACAGCAGGGTGTTGGTGCGTCGGCCGACGGGGCCGGGGGCGTCGTAGAGGACGGTGGCGCGCACGGTCATTTACTTTTTCACCGCCAGACGGTTCGACAGGGATCCCAGGGACAGCCCCATGGGCAAGGTGAGGATGATGAAGCCCAACGCGAAGGCGCCGAAGATGATGAAGAGCTGATTGGCGTGGATTTCGATGGTCTCTTTCATCAGCAGGGAGGCTTCCGCCACGCCGATGACGGAGGCGATGGTGGTGTTTTTGGTCAGTGCGATGAGCGTGTTGCCCAACGGCACGATGGAGGCGCGCACCGCCTGCGGGAAGATGATGAGCCGGAACAGTTGGCCGAAGCCCAGCCCCAGCGACCGGGCGGCCTCGGCCTGGCCGAAGTGCACCGTGTTGATGCCGGAGCGCAGTGACTCAGCGACGAAGGCGGAGGTGTAGAGGATGAACCCGAGGATGGCGAGACGGAAGTTTTGGTCCGTCAAGAAGGTCGGGGAGGAGCGCTCGGCCAGCTGCAGCCCCAAGTTTTGGTACAGGCCGAAGGAGCAGAACAGGATGATCAGCGTCAGCGGCGTGTTGCGGATCGTGGTGATGTAGAAGGTGGCCAGTGAACGCAGCACCCGCACGGGGGAGACGCGCATGGCGGTCAGCACGATTCCGAGCACCAGCGATCCCAGGGCCGACCAGAAGGTCAGCTGGATGGTGACCCAGAAGGCCGAGAGGATCGCCGGCCAGAGGTCGGCCCACAGTGCTTCCATGACGGTGCGCGTCTCCTTGTCCGTGCGGGCGGTGTATCGAGTGGCGGGTTACTGGTCCAGGAAGGACAGGTCGCCCGGGGTACCCGGGGTCACGCCGTCACCGGCGTCCAGGTTGTCGCTGACGAACTGGTCGAAGGAACCGTCGTCGTGCATTGCGGTCAAGGCGTCGTTGACGGCCTCGGTGGCTTCCTCGTCGCCCTTGGTCAGCCCGACGCCGTAGTGCTCGTCGGTGAAGGGTTGACCGTCCTGCTCCATGGCGACCACCCGGAATTCACCCTGGGACTGGGCGGCGTAGCCGTTGAGGATGGTGGCGTCCGTGGTCATCGCGTCGATGTTGCCCTGACGCAGCGCTTCCGTGCAGGAGGAGTAGGTGTCGTACTCCTGCAGTTGGACGCCGTCGAGGACGTCCTTGACTGTCTGCGCCGGGGTGGAGCCGGTCACGGAACACAGCAGCTTGCCGTCCAAGTCTTCGAGCGTTTCGATGGTGGTGTCGTCCTCGCGTACCAACAACGCCTGGTGGGTCAGGAGGTAGGGGCCGCCGAAGTTCACGGATTCGGCGCGGCCTTCGTTGATGGAGTAGGTCGCGGCGATCATGTCGACTTCACCGTTTTGGATGAGGGTTTCCCGCTGCGCGGAAGGGGTTTCCCGCCAGGAAATCGCGGGATCTTCCCAGCCGTTGGCTTCGGCGATGTGGTTGACCACGTAGGTGGCGACGTCCACGTCGAGGCCGGAGAGGGAGCCGTCGGGGTTGCGCAGGCCCAGGCCCGGCTGGTCGTACTTGGTGCCCAGGGTGACCTCGCCCGCCTCGATGTTGGCGAGCAGGCCGTCGCCGCCGGAGGAGTCGTCGCCGCAGGCGACGAGCGTGACGCCGGCGAGGCCGACGGCGGCGATGGTGGACAGGAGACGGATCGGGGTGCGGGACATGGTGAAACTCCTTAGGGGAAAGAAAGGGGATTTAGTGGGCGAGGATCTTGCCGAGGAAATCCTTGGCGCGACTGGAGGTCGGGGAGGTGAAGAAGTCCTCGGGGGAGGCGTCTTCGACGATGGCGCCGTCAGCCATGAACAGCACCCGGTCGGCGACTTTGCGGGCAAAACCCATTTCATGGCTGACGACGAGCATGGTCATGCCCTCGCGGGCGAGGTCCGCCATGACCTCCAGAACTTCGTTGACCATTTCCGGGTCGAGGGCGGAGGTCGGTTCGTCGAACAGCATGACCTTGGGACTCATCGCCAACGCCCGGGCGATGGCGACGCGTTGTTGCTGCCCGCCGGACAGCTGCGCGGGGTATTTGTGCGACTGGTTGGCGATGCCGACCCGGTCCAGCAGGGCCATCGCCCGTTTTTCGGCGTCGGCCTTTTTGAGTTTGCGCACTTTCATGGGGCCGAGGGTGACGTTGTCCTTGATGGTCATGTGGGGAAAGAGGTTGAACTGCTGAAAGACCATGCCGACGTCCGCGCGTAGCCGGGCGAGGGCCTTGCCTTCCTCGGGCAGGGGCACGCCGTCGATGGCGATGGCGCCGGATTCGACGGTTTCCAGGCGGTTGATGGTCCGGCACAGCGTGGATTTTCCGGAGCCGGACGGCCCGAGCACGACGACCACCTGGCCGGTGGGCACTTCCAGGTTGATGTCGGTCAGCGCCTGAAAGTCGTCGAAATATTTGTTCACGCCCTCCATGCGGATCATGTGGGAGGGGACGGAATTGTCGCGAACTGTGTCCCGTGTCATAGATAGGATGATAGTCAGGTGGGGGTGCGCCGGGAAGATAGTTGGCGGAAGAAACCATTGATACTTTCATTCAAATACCCCCGCACCTCCGGGGCCAGGAAAGAAGCGCTGGTCATAACCACCGGTTCAATGTTTAGGTCACCCCCGCGAGACTGACTACAATGACGCGCGTGGTGCAGCAGACGAGTGACATTTCCCAGACCATCGACGCCCGACGGACGGCCCCCACCTACGAGGTCCGCACGTTCGGCTGCCAGATGAACGTCCACGACTCCGAACGACTTTCCGGCCTGCTGGAGGACGCCGGTTACCTGGCGGCCGGTCAGGGGCAGGAACCCGACCTGGTGGTGTTCAACACTTGCGCGGTGCGCGACAACGCCGACCAGCGACTCTACGGCTCTTTGGGCCAGCTCAAGAGCACGAAGGACAATCATCCGGGCATGCAGATCGCCGTCGGCGGTTGCCTGGCCCAGAAGGACCGCGACACCGTCGTCGAGAAGGCCCCCTGGGTGGACGCGGTCTTCGGCACCCACAACATGGGCGCCCTGCCCGCGTTGCTGGAGCGCGCCCGGCACAACGACGAGGCGCAGGTCGAGATCGTCGAATCCCTCGAGCAATTCCCGAGCGTGCTGCCGGCCAAGCGGGAATCCGCCTACGCCGGCTGGGTGTCCATTTCCGTCGGCTGCAACAACACGTGCACTTTCTGCATCGTGCCCAGCCTGCGCGGCAAGGAAGTCGACCGCCGCCCGGGCGACATCCTGGCCGAGGTGCAGGCGCTGGTCGACCAGGGCGTCAGCGAAGTGACTTTGCTCGGCCAGAACGTCAATTCCTACGGGGTGAACTTCTCCGACCCGGACCTGGGGCGAGACCGCTCGGCGTTTTCCAAGCTGTTGCGCGCCTGCGGCGACATCGACGGCCTGGAGCGCGTGCGCTTCACTTCCCCGCACCCGGCGGAGTTCACCTCCGACGTCATCGACGCGATGGCGGAGACCCCGAACGTGTGCCCCCAGTTGCACATGCCGCTGCAGTCCGGCTCTGACAAGGTGCTCAAGGACATGCGCCGGTCCTACCGTTCGAAGAAGTTCCTGGCCATCCTGGACGAGGTGCGCGCCAAGCTTCCGCACGCCTCCATCACCACCGACATCATCGTCGGCTTCCCCGGTGAGACCGAGGAAGACTTTCAGGCCACTCTTGACGTGGTCGAGCGGGCCCGGTTCACCTCCGCCTTCACCTTCCAGTACTCGCCGCGCCCGGGCACCCCGGCCGCAGAGATGGAGCAGCAGATCCCCAAAGAGGTCGTCCAGGAGCGCTTCGAGCGGCTCGTCGCCCTGCAGGACCGGGTGGCGGGCGAAGAAAACGCCAAGCTCGTGGGCGTCGAAGTCGAGTTGCTCGTGCAAGAAAACGGCCGTAAGAACGACCGGACCAACCGTCTGTCCGGGCGCGCCCGCGACGGTCGCCTGGTGCACTTCACCCCGGAAGGAGCGCTCGACGGTGAGGTGCGGCCGGGAGACGTCGTGACCACGGTGGTCACCGACTCCAAGCCGTATTTCCTCATCGCCGACGCCGGCGTGCTCAGTCACCGCCGCACCCGGGCCGGCGACATGTCGGCCGCGGGCCAGGTGCCCACCACCGCACCGATCGGCGTCGGTCTGGGGTTGCCGCAGATCGGCGCCCCGGCGTCGACGCCGGACGCCGGTCCCGCCTGCCACGCCTGATCTTTCGCCTCCCGCCAGTAGGATGAACCCGTGAGACCCGGTCAGATCCTCGGCGGCCCCAGAGCCGTCGAGGCCTCCGGGGCCCGCACCAACGAGGAAAGCCGAGAAAAGTTTTCATGAGCAGCAGCAATCACGCGGACAACGCACGTGACGTCCAGGGCGCCGACGCCAGCCGCGATCTGGCCGCCGCGGAAAAGAAGGCCGCCCGGCGCATGGAGCTCGGCGGGCACCGGTGGGTGTTGCTCGCCGCGCTGGTGCTGTTCGTGATCTACCTGGTCACCCCGCACGCCGGGCATGTGCTCGGCTACGAGGTCGTCCTGCGCCTTCCGGAATCCGTCGACGGCGGCATCAAGATCACCGAATACCTCTACGCCTGGTTCAGCGCGCTGGGTATCGGCGTGTTCACCACGCTCACCTTGCTCACCCGCCGCGCGGTTTTCGGTCTGATCGCCTGGATGTTCAGCGTCGTCACGCTGATCTTCTCCCTGCTGGCGCTGTGGTTGCGCCAGACCCGCAGCGTCGCGGAGGAGGACATGAGCGTCGGCGTCGGATTTTTCCTCTCGCTCATCGGTGTGGTGCTGGCCGTCTACGCCTACAGTCGGATCGCGCTGCGACGCAGCCCCGAGCAGGCGCAGCTGGCGGACGCCCGCGCCCGGGACGAGAACCTCGACGAGGTCGGCTACGTGCAGCGCGAGGCCATGACCACCCGTCGGCACACCTCCTTCGACAACAACCCCCTTTTCGTCGACGACCGTCGCCAGCGTGCCACCGAGCGTTACCTGGCCTCCCGTCCGGACACCGACGGCAAGGAGGACGAGCAGGACACGCCCGCCCCCTGATCCGCCGAGCCGGAGCCCCTGGCGCATCCGCGCGGCGGTACCTACAGTTCGGGACATGAAGGTTATTGGATTCACCCAGCCCGGATCACCCGACGTCCTGACCGCTTTCGACCTCCCCGCCCCGGAACCAGCGGCCGGGGAAGTGCTCATCCGCGTGCACGCGGCCGCCGTCAACCCGACCGACACCGTGAAACGTGCAGGCGAGCATGCCGACGGGGTGAGCGTGCCCGGCATGGACGCCGCCGGGATCCTCGAGGCCATTGGCCCCGGCACCGAGACCGACCTGGTGATGGGGGACGCGGTCATGGCGATCGTCGTGCCGAACGGCGCGCACGGCGCGTATTCGGAAAAAATCGCGTTGCCGGCCGAGTCCGTGGTGCGCGCCCCTCGAGGGATCGGTCACGTGGAGGCGGCGTCGGTGCCGATGAACGCGCTGACCGCCCGGTTGGCGTTGGACACGCTGGCGCTTGCGCCGGGGCAGACGGTGGCGGTCACGGGCGCAGCCGGCGCCATGGGCGGCTACGCGGTGCAGCTGGCGAAAGCCGACGGACTCCGCGTCGTCGCCGACGCCGCCGACAAGGACAAAGAGCTGGTCACGCAGTTGGGTGCGGACACGGTGCTGCCGCGTGGCGCAGACTTCGCCGAGCGGGTACGCGAGGAGTTCCCAGACGGGGTCGACGGACTCATCGACGGCGCCGTGCAAGAAGACGAGATCACCGGCGCGGTCCGCGACGGCGGGGCAGTGATCAGCGTCCGCGGTTATGACGCCGCCGGGGAACGCGGCGTGGAGTTCCGGCCGATCAGCGTGCCCAGCTACGCTCGCGAGCACGCGAAACTGGATGCGCTGCGTCAGCAGGTGGAGGATGGGCAGTTGAGCCCGCGCGTCGCCGAGGAGTTCCCGGCGGAGCAGGCGGCAGAAGCACACCGCCGCCTCGAGGGCGGCGGTGTGCGCGGACGGTTGGTGCTGACGTTCTAGAAGTCAGCGATCCGGGTTAGTTGCTGCGGATCGCGGCCTCTTCCGCCTCCCTCGGGGAGACGTCGTCGCGGGTGGGGTCCACCGCGTCGATGCGACGGCGGTCATTGCCCATGCTGCCCAGCGCGTTCGACGGGGTGGCGTCGTCGCGCCAGCGCAACAAGGCGCCGACCCCGTCGAGCAGGTCCACGTGGCCGTCGTCGAGCGCGCTGACTCCGGCGTCGGTGGTGATGGCCTTGAGCAGCAGCTCCTCGATGTTGTCCGGCTCGTGGCCGATGACGAACAGCAGCTCCTCGACCTGTCCGCGATCCAGCGAGGCGCTGATTTCGGAGGCGCCGCCCACAGACGCGCCGTCGCGGGCCTGGCTCTCCCGGTACTGTTCCGCCAGATCGTTTTGGCGGTCGTCGGAGAACTTCTGCGTAGTCTCGGCGAGCGCCTCCAAGAAGGAGTCGCGCTGCATGCTCTGCCCGCGGGTGCCGCCGGGCACTTCAAAGATCCGGCTCGTGACCTCCTGTCGCAGATTGTCCTTCAGCAGCGACTGCGCGCGCACGTCGCCGGTGAGGATGACCATGTGCGGGTCGTGCTTGAGCACGAGCTTGTTGACCTGCTCGGCGACGGCCTCGGCGTTACGCTCCCAGGAGTCCTCGACGCGGGCCTCGAAGTTATCGCCGCGCCAACCGTGGCGGCTGGCTCCTGATTTGGTGGTCTTGTGCAGCTCGTCGTGGCCGCCCTCGACGGTGGCGTCCTCGCCGAGGGCCTCGGTGGTGTTGTCGATCGACGGATCGGTGGCGGCCCGCAGGTGCAGGTCCGCCCCGGCCCGGTCGACCTCGATGAGCAGCTGCCGGATGGCGTGCGGCGTCAGCTGCAGCAGCGGCAGCAGCAATGGCGTGTCGCCGTAGGCGCCGGCGTCCTCGCGGGGCGGGGCGGGAAGCACACGGTCGATGAGGATCTCATCGCCGGCGGCGATGATCGCCCGGCCGTGGTCGCCGCCGATGGAGGAGGGCCGGAGAATGGAATCCTCGATGCTGTCGAGCAAGGACTTTGGTGCGCCCTCTTGAGTGACCTTCTCCCGCAGATGCTGCCACCGGTTCGTGATTTCGGTGGCGGCGTTTTCATCGGTGCGGGTGGTGTCGATGTACAGCGAGAGGAACGGGCCCTCCTGCTCGAGAGCGGTTTTCAGCCAAGGGAATTTCACGGGTGGTCCTCCTTGAATCCGGTGGTGCGGCGACCGGACTGCCAGCTGGGCCGTTCGGCCACCGCCTGTTATCACCACCTTGGCAGCGCCGTGGGGCGACGGCAAGGAAAATCTTCCCGCCCACCTCATTTATGCTGCTCACGGGCACATGAGCGGGGGAATATTTGCGTCTGGGCAGGCGGGTGAGGCTAGTCGACGGTCTTTTCCCCGAGTGTCTTCTCCCAGGAGGACGAGCCGCTGATCGGTGTGGCGCCGAGGGCGGTGAGGATCGCCGCCATCGCCGGGTCGTCGGTGGCCTCGGAGGAATACACCCGCTCGGCGTCCGGCCAGGCGGTGCGCAGGGCTGCCAGGCCCCAGTGCGTGGCCGCCGTGCCCAGCCCGCGGCGGCGTCGGCCGCGGGCGACGATGGTGGCGCCCTGTTCCACGACGTCCGGCCGGGAGCCGGCGTGCCACAGGAATTCGCTGAGGGCGTGCGCTTCGCCGCCGGGGTCGATGAGCAGCGCCATGAGCTGCCGCCCGCCCCGGTCGTGCAGGCGGGCGGCGGCGTCCGCCAACCGGCGGGCGTCCCACCGGGCTGGCTCGGTGCTCATGGTGCCGTGGGGGACGTCGGTGCTGGCGGTGGTGAACAGGGCGGCGACGTCGTCGATGAGCTCGGGCGGCACCCGGTAGTCCTCGAGAATTTGCACGCGGTAACCCGCCGGCGGGTCCGTCGGATCGTGTTCGGGCACGGTGAGGACGGACTGCATTTCGGCCAAGCCGGCCCGGTACCCGTGCCCGCGCAACACCTCGGCCATCGCGCCGGTGCCGGGGCGCTGACCCGCCGGATGCATGATCGACAGCTGCAGGACGCTGCGCCCGCGCAGGCGGGCGACGTGTTCCACGCCGGACAACAGCGCGGCGATCGTGTCGCGGGCCTCGGGACTCAAGTCCTCGCCGGGCAGCGGCTGCAGGTCGGCGTCCAACACGATCTCGAACTCGAGGATGTGGCGTTCCTCCAGCTGGGGGAGGCTGATGTGCACGAAGCCCAGAAAATCGAAGAACCCGTCCGCCGTGGCGTCGGCGGGCTGCGTCGACGGGATCAGCGGGTAGCCCAGCGGGGACATCGGCAACGCATCCGCCGCCGCGGCGTCGGCCGTAGGCAGCAGGCCGAGCATCACCGAGTCGGACTCCGCTGACCCGGCGAGCCGGTGGGTCACCCGTTCCACGGAGATCGAGGCCGCCGGGTCGCCGCTGGCTTCCTGGGCCGCGAGGTTGGCCAGAAACGCGAAGGTGAGCACGCAATCGGCCGGCTCCTGCGAAGGAACCGGCCGGTCGAGATGGACCAGTCGCGGCAAACTACTCGTCCTCGAGCGCGTTGGCGGCGGTTTCCGCCCACTCGGCCCACTGGGCGGCCTGCTCGCGTAGCTGGGCGGCCTGCTTCGCCTTGCCCTTGGCCTCGGCGGACTCGGCCTGGGCAGTCAGGTCATCGACCTTGGCTTGGAACTGTGCGGCCCGTGCCTGCGCCTCCGGGTCGGTGCGACGCCACTGGGCGTCCTCCGCGTCGGCGACTCGCTTCTCCACGGCCGTGATCTTGTCTTCGTACTCGCGGACCTGTCCGCGCGGCACGTAACCGATCTCGTCCCACTTGTCCTGCAGCTCCCGCAGCTTCGCCTTGGCGCCGTCCAGGCCCTTGGCCGGGTCGATCTGCTCGTCGTATTCCGCCAGCAGCGCGTCCTTGGCGGCGGCGTTGGCCGCGAACTCTTCGTCGCGCTCGGCGTTGACCGCGTCCCGGGCGCCGAAGAAGTGATCCTGCGCGGCGCGGAACTGCGCCCACAATTTGTCGTCGACCTCGCGCGGGGCGCGGCCGGCGGCCTTCCACTCCGACATCAGATCGCGGTAGGCGCGCGCCGTCTCGTTCCAGTCGGTGGAGTTCTGCAATGCCTGGGCCCGCTCGACGAGCGCTTCCTTCTTGCGCTTGGCCTCCCCGCGCTGGCGGTCGAGGTCCGCGAAGTGGGAACCGCGGCGACGGTTGAAGGCGTCCCGGGCGCGCGAGTAGCGCTTCCACAGCGCGTCATCGGTCTTCCGATCGACGCCGCGGATGGTCTTCCACTCATCCAGAATGGCGCGGATCCGGTCCCCGCCGATCTTCCAGTCGGTGGAGTTCGCGGCGATCTCCTCCGCCTCCTCGGCGAGCCGCTCCTTCCGCGCGATGTCCTCCTCGCGGCGCTGTTCCTGCCGGGCGCGGGCCTTTTCGCCCGCGGCCTCCGAATGCGAGATGACGGCGCCGAGACGGGCGTCCAACGCGTCGAGATCGCCGATGACGGCCGCCTCAGGCAGGGAGGCACGCAGCTCCTCCGCCTGCTTACGGATATTGGCCGCCTCCTCCGGATGCGCCTTGAGGCGGGCCTCGAGGAGCTCCACCTCGGTGGCCAAGTCATCGAAACGGGCGCCGTAGTGGGCGAGCCCTTCAGCCGGGGTGCCGGCCTGCCAGGAGCCGATCTGACGCTCCCCGGCGGCCGTGGTGACGAACACGGACCCGTCCTCGGCGACGCGGCCGAACTTCGCGGGGTCGTTCTTGGGCGGAGCCGCCACCGGCACCGGCGACGGAGCCGGACGCGACGTGCCCGCTCCCGGCCGCGGCCCCGGCTTCGGCATGGTGCCCGGAGTCGGGCGCGGTCCCGGCTTCGGCGTGTTGCTGGGGCGGGGGGAAGGATTCGCAGGGGTCGTCATGAGTGCCGTCCTTGAGTGGTCGTTGCGCCGCGCGACACGGCTGCCGTTCAAAAATCCCGGGAACATTATCCCGGGAACAGTTAACAACATACCGCGTGCCCCCTCTCACCCGTGCGGCGCGGGGCCGGGAAGTACGCGGCGGGGGCAACGCTAAGGTGGAGTGCCGTGAAGGGTTATCTCGTGGTCATTCCTGGCTCGCCCGCGTTGGTGCGCGAGCTGGCCCCCGCCGACGACGCGGGCGCCCGGCTGCTCACCGCCGCCCGGCGCGTGCTGGGGGAGGTGCTCACCCACGCCCCCGACCTGGGCATTGAACTGGTCGGCAGTCGAGCGCCACAGTGGCGTACGCGCCGGGAGGGCTCGCTGGCGGCGTGGGGTGCGCCCCACGTCGAGGTCGGCACGGGCCGGTATCTGCCGGAGTTGATCCAGCGGTATGTGCTGGGCGACGACGCCCGGCGGGTGACGTCGGTGCGCGACGACGTCGGCAAGATCAATCCAGAGGCCTTGACTGTGGTGGCGGTGGACGGGAGCGCGGGTCTGACGGCCCGGGCCCCGCTCGCGCTCGTCGACGGCGCCGCGGACGCCGACGCCTGGTGCCGCGCCGTGCTCTCTGGGACCGCGCCGCCGGACATACCGCCCGAAGACGACGCCGCGGCGTGGCTGAGCGCCCGTGGCGTCCTCGAGCCCGACCTGTGGGTTCAGCTGGCCTCGCTGACCCCGGCGCGGGCCGAGCTCACCCTGGCCGACGCCTCCCTGGGCGTGGGCCGTTACGTAGCCACCTGGGAGATGTGATGATGACTGACCTGCCTCCGATCGCCGTGGTCGGGCCCACCGCCTCCGGCAAATCCGCCCTGTCTTTGGATCTGGCCGAGCGTTACGGCGGGGAGATCGTCAACGTCGACTCCATGCAGTTGTATCAGGGCATGGACATCGGCACCGCCAAGCTGCCCGTCGACGAACGCCGCGGTATCCCGCACCATCTCCTCGACGTCCTGGCGGTGACGGAAAAGGCGTCCGTCGCGCAGTACCAGGAGGCCGCCGTCGCCGCGGTCGAGGAGATCGCCGCTCGCGGCGTACGCCCCATCATGGTCGGCGGGTCGATGCTGTACGTGCAGTCACTCATCGACGACTGGCGGTTCCCGCCCACCGACCCACGGGTCCGCGCCACCTACGAGGCCCGCCTGGAGTCCGTCGGGATCGACCATCTGCATGCGGAGCTGGCCGCGGTCGATCCGGCGGCCGCCGCGGTGATCGAGGACAAGGATCCGCGCCGCACCGTCCGCGCCCTGGAGGTCATCCAACTGACGGGCCGGCCGTTTCAGGCCTCGCAACCCCCGCGCAACGCTCCGCCGCGCTGGGGCACGGTCATCCTCGGGCTGCGCACCGAGTCGGAATGGCTCAACCCGCGCATCGAGCAACGTACCCGGGAGATGTTCGAGGCCGGTTTCGTCGACGAGGTCGAGCAACTGGTGGCGGAGCACGGCCTGATCGCGGAGTCCACCGCCGGACGGGCGATCGGCTACGCCCAAGTGCTGGCAGCGCTGGCGGGGGAGTACTCGATGGAGGAGGCGCTGGAGCGCACAATCACCGGCACCCGCCGCTATGTGCGCCGACAGCGGTCCTGGTTCAACCGGGACACCCGCATCCAGTGGTTGGACGCGGCGGGCGACACCACCGCGCAGGCGATAGAGGTGCTGGAGCGGGTGGGGCAGTAGCCCCGTCCGCCGTCACTCAGAGCCCGGGCCCAGCCGCCGTGCGGCACGGCGGGCGTCCCACCAGGACTGCTCGAGCCGCCGGGCCCGCTCATCGGTAGTCTGCAGCAACGACTCGAGCTCCCGCACGGAAAGATTCGGATTCTGCAGGTGCCCTTCCAACCGCCGCAGAAAACGATCCGCCGCGTTACGGTGCTGATGGAATGCCGAGATATCCGCATCCCTGTTTCCCGGATCGAGCAGGGCGGGGCGATACAGCGTCCGGTCGGCCAACTGGTCGGCGTCCGGGGAGGACCTGAACTCGTCGTACTCTTCCAACACCGACGTCAGCGACTCCGCGGACAGGCGCACCGAACCGCGCAGCGACGCCGTTTCCGGCTTCGTCGAGGAACGCGCCAGGTACATGGCGAGCACGATCGTCGCGATCACCACGATGACCACCCCGGCGGTGCGCAGCATGGCGATGGCCGCCACGGCAGAGACCACCAACAACAAGAGGGTGAGGTAGTCGCGGCGGCCATTCTCCCGCGAAGAGAAAGGGCTCACGGATCATCCTCCCTGGTTTGGGGTGTGCCCGCGCCGCGCCGGGCGTGGGGCTAGTGTCCGCCGCAGGCGCAGTTTCCGCCGCAGCCTCCGCAGCCGCCGCCGATGGGCTGCAGCACGGACGCGGTCATCACGGCGGTGCCCGCCAGCACGGAATCACGCACGGGCAGTTCCGGGGCGTCCGGCAGGCAGACGTCGAAAGGCAGCGCCCCGTCGACGGTGGCGTGGATGAAGCGATGGCCGGTCAGCTGGTTCCACCGGTACTCCGCCTCGAGGACGCGGGCGGAGAACTGTGCCCCGGCGTCGGGGATCGCGGCGCCGGACCCGGAGGCCACCAACTGCGCCCCCTCAGAGATCAGCAGGCCGGTGACCTCGCCGGTCTCTGCCTCGTAGGACTGCGGGTCCGCATAGATCTGATGATCCAGCACCAGGGCGGTGATCCCCAGCTGCTGCCATTCCTGCGTGCCTTCATCCGACAGCAGCGGACCCTGGGCCAAGTTGACCGTCACCGAGGTCATGACCTTGCCGTAGGGGTTGAGCACCTCGCAGTAGGCCAACACGTCGTTGACCATCGTGACGTTGCCGTACGCCTGGGTCTCCGACTGGAACCCCGCGAAAGTGGCATAGGGCTCGACGGCCAAAATATTGATCTGCGCGCCGGAGTCGTCGCTGTACTGAATGAGTTGCCCGCCGCGGACCTCGCCGGTGACGGCGAGACGGTCGGTCGCGCTCGCAGCTTCGACGGCGTCCTGCCAGCGGTCAAACCCGAGGCCGATGCTCTTCAAATCAGTGCTCATGGTTAGGGAGTGTACCCCGGGGTCGTGACCGGGTGAAAGCATCGGGCGACGGGTTCGGCCTGGACAGTGGAGTTGGGATGTGGGGAGCGGGGCCGGAGGGGGACAAAGTGGTCGGCCGGAAGCCTGGTTAACCTCCCGGTCATCCGGGCGTGGCCGGGTGCGTGGCACGTGTCCCCGGTTGAAAGGTCAGATGAACGGAGGGTTTCCCGCGTCCATTAAAGATTGACCGACAATTCATAATGCCCTCACCCGGAGTTCGCTGAGCAGACTTTTCGTTCTCCTAGCCTGTGAAAACATGTCCACAACCATACCGGCCGTCACGAAGAGGCCCCCGGCCGCTGATGGGCCCGCGAGCGCCCGACCCAGGCGGCGTCGGAAGGTCGACTGGAGGGTCCTCGGTCTGGCCCTGCTCTTGGCGGGGCCGAACCTCATCCTCCTGGCAGTCTTCACCTACCGTCCGCTCATCGACAACATCCGGTTGTCCTTCTTCCACTGGAACCTCTCGTCGCCGAACCAGACCTTCATCGGGTTCGACAATTACATCGAGTGGTTCACCGCCGACAGCACCGGTCGGGTCGTGTTCAACACGGTGGTGTTCACCTTCTTCGCCGTGGTCGGGTCCATGGTGCTCGGCCTGGCGCTGGCGTTGTTGCTCGACCGGAAACTCTTCGGCAGGGGAGCGGCGCGCAGCATCGTCTTCGCCCCCTACGTGATCTCCGGGGCCGCGATCGGCGTGGCGTTCCAATTCGTGTTCGACCCGAATTACGGGCTCATCCAGTATTTCCTCGAGCTACTCAATCTGCCGGTCCCGAACTTCTACCAGAACTCCAACTGGGCGCTGTTCATGATCACGGTGACCTACATCTGGAAGAACCTCGGCTATGTCTTCGTCATCTACCTGGCCGCCCTCCAAGGGCGGCGCAAGGATCTCGACGAGGCCGCGGAGATCGACGGCACTCCGCCGGTGCGGCGCTTCTTCCGGGTGCTGATGCCCCAGCTGCGCGGCACGACGTTCTTCATCTCCATCACCGTGTTGCTGAATTCGTTTCAGGTCTTCGACATCATCCAGGCGATGACGGAGGGCGGTCCCTTCGGCTACGGCACCTCGACGATGGTCTATCAAGTTTACCAGGAGACCTTCGTCAACGGCCGGGCCGGTTATGGGGCGGCGGTCGCCACGATCATGTTCCTCGTCGTCCTGGTCATCACCGCGATCCAGATCCGCCACCAGGAAAAGGGGAGGGACTGAATATGTCCACGTCGATCAACAGAACCGAACGTCAGCACTCGGCGCCAACCGCGTCCAGCGTCCGGCCGTCGCCCTCAACCGCCGGGTCCCCGCCACCGGGCCGGGCGTTGCCGCCGACGCCCAGCTCCCGGGACGAGGGACAACCCGTCGTCACCGAAGCGCAACGCAAGCGCCGGCGCGACCGGGAGAAACCCCGGGCGGGGTCCGTGGTGACCAGGATCCTGGGCTACCTCGGCCTGATCCTCGCCGTCCTGGTGATTCTGGTTCCCCTCTACTTCATCGTCATCACCTCATTCAAGCAGTACGCCGAGATCTACGCGGACCCGATCACCTTCTGGCCCGACCCGTGGGAGATCGGCAACTATCTCCGGGTCCTGGAGACCTCGGGCTTCCTGGAGTACCTACGGAACTCGGTGATCATCACCACCGTGCTCACGGTCGTGCAGGTCACCTTCGGGGTGCTCAGCGCCTACGCGTTCGCCTTTCTCCGGTTCCCGGGGCGAAACCTCCTGTTCCTGGCCGTCATCGCCACCCTCATGGTCCCCAGTCAGATCACCATCATCTCCAACTACTCGCTGATCGCGGAGATGGGCCTGCGCAACACCTACATGGGCGTCATCCTGCCGCTGGCGGGCGTGGCCCTGGGCACCTTCCTGATGCGCAATCACTTCCAGTCCCTGCCGAAGGAGATCCTCGAAGCCGCCGCCATGGACGGCGCCGGGTTCTGGCGCACCCTGTTCAAGGTGGTCCTGCCGATGTCCTGGCCGACGCTCTCCGCCTTCATCCTCATCACCGCCGTCACCGAATGGAACCAGTACCTCTGGCCGTTCCTGATCACCGACACCTCGGCGCGGGCGCCGCTGCCGGTCGGCCTGACGTTGCTGCAGGACGCGGAGGGGCTGACCAACTGGGGTCCGGTCATGGCGGGCACCGTCCTGACCACCATCCCCATGCTCGTGGTCTTTCTCCTGCTGCAGAAGAACATGATCAAGGGCCTGACCGTCGGCGCGGTCAAGGGCTGACCGTCCGTCCCGTCTCGCCGACCACCGATCCATCCCCCATATTTTCCCACCAAGGAGACTCTCATGAACCCGTTGAACATCCACCTCAGCCGCCGATCCGTCTTCGGTCTCGGTGCCGTCGCCGCGTCCTCCGCCGCGCTGGCCGCCTGCGCCGGGGCCGGCGGCGCCAACACCGGCGGCCAGGATTCTGGTGGCCCCCTGCAGTTCTGGTCGAACCACCCGGGCTCCTCCCAGGATCTGGAACAGGCCATGATCGACGAGTGGAACGCCGCCAACCCGGACATCCAGGTGGAGCTCGTCACCGGTGGTTCCGACTACGAAGAGCTCGGCCAGAAGTTCAACGCCGCGCTCTCCGGCGGACAGCTGCCGGACATCATCATCGCCTCCGACGTCACCTGGTTCAACTTCGCGCTCAACGGCCAGACCACCAACCTCGACGAATACTGGGACCAGGCCGGAATCGACCCGGACTCCTACGTGGACACCCTGCGAGAGGACTATGCCTTCAGTGGTGGACACTACGGTGTGCCGTATGCCCGTTCCACCTGCCTGATGTACTGGAACACCGACATGCTGGAAGCCGCGGGCCTGCCGACCGACCGCGGCCCGGAGACCTGGGAGGAGTTCGCGGAGTGGGCCCCGCAGATCCGCGAGGTCAACGGCGACCTTCCCGTGATCGTGGTGCCGGACGGCACCAGCTACCTCGACTGGTACTTCCAGGGCATGATCTGGGCGCTCGGCAGCCAGTACTCCGAGGGATGGGAACCGACCTTCACCGACCCCGCGTCGATCGAAGCGGGAGAATTCCTGCAGCAGCAGGTCGCCGAGGGCAACATCGAGATCTCCACCGACCCGACCGTCGCGTTCGGCAACGGCAATGCCGCCGCGCTGTTGCAGTCCACCGGCGTGCTCGGCGGACTGACGGAGACCGCGACGGTCCCGTTCATCACGACCTACCTGCCGGGACCGGGCCCCTCGTGCGCCACCGGCGGCGCAGGTGTGGCCATTCCCAGCGGGATCGCCGAGGAACGCAAGGTCAACGCGCTGAAGTTCATCGACTTCCTCACCAACGTCGAGAACACCATCACCTTCACCCAGGCCACCGGATACATGCCGGTGCGCAAGGAGGCCATGGAGCACCCGGACGAAATCGCGTACCTCGAGGAGAACCCCAACGCCCGCACGGCCATCAACCAGCTGGAGGAGAACACCCAGCCGCAGGACTACGCCCGCGTCTTCGTGCCCGCCGGCGGCGACCGCATCGGCGCCGGCCTCGATCGCATCACCATCGGCCAGGAAGACGTGGCGACCGTGTTCGAGGAGCTGCAGAACGACACGCTGCGGACCTTCGAACGCGACGTCGAGCCGTTGCTCTGATCCCGCCCCGTAGACAACCCGACCGAAAAATGATGTGAAAGGACGGTAACGCCATGGCGACAGTGGAGTTCCGCCAAGTTTCCCGAATCTACGATCCGGAGCGCCCGCCCGCGGTCAATCGCTTCCACCTCGATATCCCGGACGGCGAGTTCCTGGTGTTGGTCGGCCCCTCCGGCTGCGGGAAATCCACCACCCTGCGGCTCCTGGCCGGGCTGGAGCCGATCGACGAGGGCCAGATCCTCATCGACGGACAAGACGTCTCCGAGACCCGGGCACGTGACCGGGACGTCGCCATGGTCTTCCAGTCCTACGCCCTGTACCCGAACATGACCGCCCGACAGAACATGTCCTTCGCGCTGGAAAACCAGAAGGTGGACAAGTCGATCATCGCCGAGCGCGTGGAAAAGGCCACCCGGATGCTCGAGCTGGAGGATCTGATCGACAAGAAACCCTCGGCGATGTCGGGTGGGCAGCGCCAGCGGGTGGCCATGGGCAGGGCCATCGTCCGTCACCCCAAGGTTTTTCTCATGGACGAGCCGCTGTCCAACCTCGACGCCAAACTCCGCGTCTCCACCCGCGCCCAAATCGCCGCGCTGCAGCGCGAACTGGGGGCCACCACCGTCTACGTCACCCACGACCAGACGGAGGCGATGACCCTGGGTGACCGGGTGTGCGTGCTCAAAGACGGCGTCATTCAGCAGGTCGACGTCCCGATGACGCTTTACGAGAGCCCGGGAAACACCTTCGTGGCGACGTTCATCGGTTCCCCGGCGATGACCCTGATGGACGGCGTCTCCGTCATCGACGGGCGGGCGACCCTCGGGGAGGGGCACCCCCTGGATCTGGGGCTGTCGCGGGAAAACGCCGCGAAGCTGACCTCCGACAAGCTCATCATCGGCGTGCGCCCAGAGAACTGGGAGATCGTGGCCGTCAACGAGGACACCCCGGCCAAGGTGGCCACTGTGCCCCTCGAAGTCGCCATCGTCGAGCACCTGGGCGTCGAGCAGTACGCCTACTGCACTCCCGTCATGTCCCCCGATTCGCCCATCGGGGTGCGGGGCGAGCGCGTCACCGTCCGCGCCGGGAAGAACTCCGTGAAGCAAGGCGATCGCCTCCACGTGCGCCCGGCGCTGGGCGGGGTCGTGTTCTTCGACCCGGAGACGGAGATCAACCTGGATTATCTCTGATCCCACCGTCATGTGATCGCTAAGAGCTATCGCCGTTCTATTCCAAAAGTCCATGGTCAATGGAACAATGGAAGCTAATGACGAAACGCGACAAAAATGACGAACTGCTGGCCCGCGCCTTCCGCGACAATACCCCGCAACCCGAGGAGCAGGAGGACCCGGGCGTCGACTTGAGCGACCTGACCTCCCCGCATCAGCCGGCCACGCCGACGACGGGTGAATTAGACCTGTCCGAACGCGACAGCTTCCGCCGCGCCACCCGGCAGACCACGATCCGCACCGAGGACGCCGCCGACGTCACCGAGGTCGAGTACCGCAAGCTGCGCCTGGAACAAGTCGTGCTGGTCGGCGTCTGGTCCACCGGCACCACCGCCGAAGTCGACGCCTCCATGAACGAACTCGCCGCCCTGGCCGAAACCGCCGGCGCCGAGGTCGTCGAAATGCTCTACCAAAAGCGCGACAAACCCGACCCCGGCACCTACATCGGCTCCGGCAAGGTCGACCAGCTTCGCGACGTCATCGACGCCACCGGCGCCGACACCGTCATCGCCGACGGCGAACTCTCGCCCGGCCAGCTCGTCGCCCTAGAGGACCGGCTCAACGCCAAGGTCATCGACCGCACCATGCTGATCCTGGACATCTTCGCCCAGCACGCGAAATCCAAGGAAGGTAAAGCGCAGGTCTCCCTCGCCCAGATGGAATACCTGTACAACCGCGTCCGTGGCTGGGGCGGCAACCTCTCCCGCCAGGCCGGCGGCCGCGCCGGCTCCAACGGCGGCGTGGGACTGCGCGGACCCGGTGAAACAAAAATCGAGTCCGACCGCCGCCGCCTGCGCACCGAAATGGCCAAACTGCGCAAGGAACTGACGGGCATGAAAACCGCCCGCGAAATCAAGCGCTCCCAACGACGCTCCTCCGTCGTGCCGCAGATCGCCATCGCCGGCTACACCAACGCCGGCAAATCCTCTCTCATCAACGCCATCACCGGGGCAGGCGTCCTAGTCGAAGACGCCCTCTTCGCCACCCTGGACCCCACCACCCGGCGCGCGCAGCTGGCCGACGGCCGCGCCGTCGTGTTCACCGACACCGTCGGATTCGTCCGCCACCTGCCGACGCAGCTGGTCGAAGCCTTCAAGTCGACCCTGGAGGAAGTTCTCGGCGCCGACCTCATCCTGCACGTCGTCGACGGGTCCGACCCGTTCCCGCTCAAGCAGATCGAGGCCGTGAACAAGGTCATCTACGACATCGTGCGGGAAACCGGCGAGGAGATGCCGGCGGAGATGATCGTGATCAACAAGATCGACCAGGCTGACCCGCTGGTGCTCGCCGAGCTGCGGCACGTGCTGGGACACGAAGACGTGGTCTTCCTTTCCGCCAAGACCGGCGAGGGCGTCGACGAACTGACCTCCCGGATCGAACTCTTCTTGAACTCCCGGGACGCGCACGTCCAGCTCGCCCTCCCGTTCACTCGCGGCGACCTCGTCTCCTACGTCCACGAGGTGGGCACCGTTTTGGAGGAGGAGTACTCGGGGGAGGGCACGCTCATCGACGTCCGCCTGCCGCGCCGGGTGGCGGAGGAGTTGGCGGAGTTCATCGTCTCCGGCGACGACGTCGAGGACGAGGTGGGGGAGCCGGAGGCGAAGCGGGCGTAGCGTTTCGTTTCGCCATCGGGCCGAGGGTGGAGGATAATCGGGGCTCGTGACCAATACCTTCGGCTGGGCCGTCCACGGCGACGGCAAGACAATTACCCCGGGCGCCGTCGTCGCCCCCGACGAGCGGCTGAGTTGGGGGCGAACCATCGGCATCGGCATGCAGCATGTCGTGGCCATGTTCGGCGCAACGCTGCTGGTGCCGACTCTGACGGGATTCCCGGTCAACACCACGTTGTTGTTCTCGGGTCTGGGCACGATTATTTTCCTGCTGCTCACCCGCAACCGTTTGCCCTCTTATCTGGGCTCGTCCTTCGCGTTCATCGCACCGCTGACTGCGAGCCAGGCCAGCGGCATGGCCGCCCAGTTGGGCGGTGTGCTGATCACCGGCCTGGCCCTGATTGTTGTGGGGGTGGTCGTGCATCTGGCCGGCCGCCGTTTCATTGACGCGGTCATGCCGCCGGCGGTGACGGGGGCGATCGTCGCGCTGATCGGATTCAACCTGGCGCCGACCGCGACCGCGAACGTGGAGGCGCAGCCGCTGGTCGCCGCGGTGACGTTGGTGGGCATTCTGGCGTGCACGGTCATGGGCCGTGGGATGATCTCGCGGTTGGCGATTTTGATCGGCGTGGCCGTCGGCTGGATCTTCGCCGCGGTGACCGGCAACCTCGCCGAGGACGCGGGCCAGACCATCGCCGAGGCGGCGTGGGTGGGGCTGCCGACGTTCACTGCCCCTGAGTTTCAGTTGCCCGCGATCCTGGTTACGCTGCCGGTGTTGATCGTCTTGGTCGCTGAGAACGTCGGCCACGTCAAGGCCGTCAGCGAGATGACCGGACGCAACTTGGACGACTTGTCCGGCCGGGCGCTGATCGGTGATGGCATGGCCACTGCCTTGGCCGGTTCTTTCGGCGGTTCGGGAACGACCACTTACGCGGAGAACATCGGCGTCATGGCCGCTACGCGAGTCTATTCGACGGCCGCCTATTGGGTGGCGGGCGCCTTTGCCATCGTGCTGGCCTTTGTGCCGAAGTTCGGCGCGTTGATCTTCACCATCCCCACCGGGGTGCTCGGCGGGGCGACGATCATGCTTTACGGCATGATCGGTTTGCTCGGCGTGCGGATCTGGATGGACAACAAGGTCGATTTCACTCACCCGGTCAACCTTTCCGCGGCGGCGGTGGCGCTGATCGCGGGCATCGGCAACCTGACGTTGACGGTGTTCGGGGTGCCCCTGGAAGGCATCGCGTGGGGTTCGATCGGCATTTTGCTCGGCTACCCGGCGATGATGCTGCTGTTTAACCGGGTCGGGGAGGGCCGCTACTTCACAATTCATAAAAAATAACTATCATTAGGGGCATGGATAATATTGCACAACGATTTGTTCCTGCCCATGCCGCCCTCGTCAACCGCCGCACCATCGACGTCGCGGAGATGCAGGGTTACTTCGACCGGGTCTTCTCGGACGCCACGGAGGCGCTGCGCTCGGCCAAGGTCCGCCCCGTCGGTCCCGCCCGCTGCTATTACTTCACCGCCCCCGGCGACGCCGTCGACTTGGCCGGCGGTTACCCGGTGCGCATGGACACCGTCAACATCTTGGGCGACGCCCTCGGCGACAACAACCCCTTCAAGGTCGTGCGCCACGGCGACCTGCGCACCGCGCATCTGCGTTTCCGGGGCAACGCCCACGGGCTGTCCCGTGCCTGGGAGAAGCTCTCTCAGTTCGTCCGTGACTCGGAGCACGACTTCGGGGAGATCGCCTGGGAGGACTACACCAGCCTGTCCTCCGACGACGACACGATGACCGTCGACCTGCACTGGGCCCTGAAGTAGCACTCAGCCCTGCGAAGCGTCGAGATCGCTGGCGATCAGTTCGGCGATCACCGTCACGGCGCGTTGATTCGGCGACTCCACCCGGATCCGGTCTCCGCGCTGCGCCCCGAGGGCCATGATCATCAGCGCCGAGGACGCGTCCGCGGGCTCGGTGTCCTCGCCGACCAGCGTGAGAGAGACCTCGTCGTGGAACCTCCCGGCGGCGTCTGCGATCAACGCCGCCGGGCGGGCATGCAGCCCCACCGCAGTTTGCACGGTCACGATGGATGAAGCCATGACGAGACGTCTCCCCTCTGATCGTTTCTGTTTCTCCCGGCAACCGCCGGGGCCGTCACGCCCCGATCCTAGGCGTCTAGCGCGCAGGAGGGGCGGGTCACGAGGAAAAAGCTTGCTGCGGTGACCGGTCGGACGTCGGGGGATCCGGGAACCGGTCCACGTGCACCACGGCGGAATTGACCTGACTCGGGGTCGGCATCGTCGTTCCCGGCAGTCCCGTCGCCGCTGTGCCGTAGGCGACGGCCCCGGCCAAACGTGTCTTGGGGCCGTCCCCGTCACACCAGCCCATCAGGTAACCGGCCAAAAACGCGTCGCCGGCGCCGACCGTGGAACGCACCGCGACCTTCGGGGCCCGCCCCCGCCAGACGCCGTCCGCATTGACCAGGACGGCGCCCGCGGCGCCGAGGGTGACCAGGACTTCCGCCACGCCGCGCCGATGGACGTCGAGGGCGGCCTGCACCGTGGGGGAGTAGTCGCCGGCCAGCGCGGCCTGCTCGAATTCCCCGCGTGGAGCACCCACCAACTGGCCGAGCTCATCGCCGTTCGGGGCGATGAGTCTGGGTGCGGCGAGGTCGAAATGCTCTCCGAGCGCTTCGATCGCCGCTTCAGAGGTGTCGACGGCGATGGGTAGCCACGGGCACCGGGCAGAGACCACCGTGATGATCTCGCTGTACAGATCCGCCGGCGTCCCCTGCGGCAGGGAACCCGCCATGACCAGGTACTGGGCCCGGTCGGCATGCTCGAGGATCTTGTCCGTCAACGCCCGCCGCGCCCGCGGGGACAGCGATGCGCCGGGGCCGTTGAGCTTGGTGGTGACCCCGCCCGGCTCCTCGACGGTGGTGTTGATGCGCACGCCTTCGGGCACGTCGATGTAGTCGAAGGGGATGCCCGCCTCGTCGGCGAGGGCGAGGAAAGGGTCGGTGCGCCGGGCGGGGAACAACGCCAGGCTATCGCGCCCCGCCAGGCGCACGGCCTGGGTGACGTTGACTCCTTTGCCTCCGGCCACGCGGGCGACCGCCCGCGGGCGTTGAACTTCTCCCCGCTCCAGGGGGCCGGACAGCACCAGCGTGGTGTCCAGGCTCGGGTTAGGAGTCACAGTTAAAATCACTCGGCCGACATCTCCTTGGTCGATGACGCATGTGCCCTGCCCGGGGTCAGGCAGGCGTTGCGCACTTCCCGTGGGGTGCGTGCGGGTCGCCGCAGACGGCAGGCGGCGACGGTAATGTCGCTTAATTTTTGCCCGATCGTGTCCGAATGTCAATGAGCCGGGAGCAGCTGTGCCCGGGATCAGTCGGCGATGACGACCTCAATTTCGCGTTCCCGCAGGGACTCCACGAAGGTTTCCGGGGCGGCTTTATCGGTGATGACCACGTCCACCTGGTCGAGGCTGGCGAAGCTGACCAGGTAGTCGTTGCCCAGTTTGGTGGCGTCGCACAGCACCACGACTTTATGCGCGTTGGTGACCATCGCGGATTTCACCGCCGCCTCCTGGGAGTCAGCGGTGGACAGTCCGTGGTCCAGGGTCAAGGCGTTGGTGCCCATGAAAGCGACGTCGGCGCGCATGAGGGCGAGCGTGCGCAGGGCGGTGTCTCCGACGACGGCCTGGGTGATCGCGCGGACCTGTCCTCCGAGCAGCTGGACCTCACCCAGACCTGCTTTGGACAGGTTCAGCGCAATGGGCAGGGAGTTGGTCACGATCGACCACTGCGCAGCGGTGGGGTTTTCGCTGACCAGATCCGCCAGGGCCGTGGTGGTGGTGCCCGCATCCAGGAAGATGCCGCCGCCGGCCGCCGGCAGGAAGCGCGCGGCCGCGTCCGCGATGGCCTGCTTGGCGGACGGTGCGGAACGGAACCGGGCGTCGAGGGTGAACTCGGCCGTCTGGAAGCTCTGGCTGGCCACGGCGCCGCCGTGCACGCGGTGGACGACCCCCTCGCGGTCGAGGACCGCCAGGTCGCGGCGGATGGTTTCTGCGGTGACGTTGAACTTCGCCGAGAGCTCGGTGACGTTGACGCGCCCTTCGACGGCGGTCAGGGAGGCGATTTGTCGGCGGCGTTCCTCTGCGTACATGCACCATGTCCTTCACGAGTTGCTGGGTCCGGCCCCGAGGGGTGTCCTTGAGGGCCGGAGCGACAGCGGCGGGTCAATGACAGTATGATTCCAGAGATCGCTCACCCGTCGGTGCACCGTCCCCCGTATGAGGGGGCAGGGTCACAGTCGCCTGCGGAAATCGTCGCTCACAGTTTACGCATCAGGGAGACGACCTTGCCCATGATCTGGGACTGATCCCCCTTGATGGGGGAGAAGGTCTCATTGTGCGGCAGCAGCCACACCCCGGTGGCGTCTTTGTGGAACTCCTTGACCGTGGCTTCCCCGTCGAGCATGGCGGCCACGAAATCGCCCTGCTCCGCGACCGGCTGAGAGCGCACGACCACCCAGTCGCCGTCGAGGATGCCCGCATCCTGCATGGATTCGCCGACCACCTGCAGCATGAACAGCTCGCCGTCGCCGACGAGTTCGGCGGGCATGGGATAGTACTCGTCGATGTTCTGCTCGGCGAGGATCGGCGAGCCGGCGGCGATGCGCCCGACCACCGGGACGTAGGTCGGGGCAGGGCCGGCGTCCGGGCTCTGCGGGGCGGGGTCCTTGTCGTCCTTCTGCTTCGGGGCGGTGTCCGTCAAGTGTCGGATGTCGACGGCGCGCGGCTTGTTCGGGTCCCGGCGCAAAAATCCCTTCTTCTCCAGCTCCTTGAGCTGGTAGGCGACCGAGGAGGTGGACTGCAGTCCGGCGGCGTCGCCGATTTCCCGGATGCTCGGCGGGTAGCCGCGCAGCACGATGGCGTCACGGATGACCTCCAGGATGCGACGCTGGCGGGCGGAGAGGGTGTCGACGTCGAGTTTTTTCTTGGCGGAGGATGCCGCGGCGGGGTCGGGCGTCGCGGCGGATTTCTTTGCGGCCATCGTGGGCCTCCTTTGAATCCGGGGCTAAAAGGTCGTTGCCCTTGTGTCTACCACGTCTTTGCACGAATGTTCGACTCTTTGCCCGTACATGTGGACAAAGTTTCGAAAGCCTGTTAGAAATCGAACATGTACGCGACATCGAACAGGCGATCGAACTCGGGCCTCGGCGGTGTCGGACACGCCTTGTACGTTAACGCCACACGCGACCCCAAGGACGGCGCCCCATGATATTTCCGCTTCTGCCACGCCACCGGCCTGGACCGACTTTCTCCCCCTCGTTCCACGTCGTTCCCGCAGCGTCCGTATGGGAACCCCCGTCCCCACCGCCCGGGCAGGCCCCGGCACCGCGGGTGCGCACACTGCGGGCGGCGCAGCCCTCGACGCCCGGCACGGCGCCCTGCCCGCCAGTGCGGACGGGGCATGCGGATCGGGCGACCGCCCGACGGGAGGCCGGTCGAACATACCTTCTGGGAGCGGTGCTGGGTTTTTCGGTGGTGTTGGGCACCGTCTACGCCGTGAACGGAGAAACTCCGAGCATTCCGCCGCCTCCCGCAGAGTCCGTCAGCGCCGTTGTGGCGAAATAGGCGGCGCGTGCGAAAAAGAGAAAAAGACCGGGGCTAGACTGATAAGCCCACAACATTTCAGCGTCCGACGGGAGCCGATCACCGTGCATTGCCCCTTTTGCCACCACGAGCATTCCCGCGTCATTGATTCCCGCGTCATCGAGGCGGGCACGGCGACGCGACGTCGCCGAGAGTGCACGCACTGCCAGGGGCGTTTCACCACGCTGGAAAAAGCGGTGCTCCTGGTCGTCAAGCGCAACGGCGTGACGGAGCCGTTCAGCAGGGAAAAGCTCATTCGCGGCGTGCGCCGGGCGTGCCAGGGGCGCGAAGTCTCCGACGACGCGTTGAAGAAGCTGGCCCAGCAGGTCGAGGAGACCGTGCGCGGACAGGGCAGCTCGCAGATCAACGCCAACGACATCGGGTTGGCGGTGCTGGAGCCGTTGCGCGAACTCGACGAGGTCGCCTATTTACGTTTCGCGTCCGTCTACAAGTCCTTCGAGTCGGCGGAGGACTTCGAGGCGGAGATCCGCCTGATGCGCCGCCGCGCGCGGGAGGACTGACTCTTCCGCGCCTGACCCTGCCCGCCCAGCCTCGGCGTCAGAGCTTGGCGATGGCCTTTTCGATCCGCCGCGCGGAGACCGGGTGGGCGGTGCCCAGCCGCTGGGCGAAGAGGCTGACCCGAAATTCCTGGATCATCCAGCCGATGTCGCGCACCGCCTTCGACTTCGCGCGGGCCTCGGGCAGCTGCTTCAACCGCGCCCGTAAGACGCTCTTGACCGCCCCGACCTCATCTTGCCGGTCCGCGTCCTTGTCCGGATCCAGGCCCATTTCCTCCAGCCGGATCTGCATCGCGCTTAAGTAGCGCGGCAGATGCCGCAGGTGCCCTATCCCGTGGGTCGTCACGGCGTTTTTGGGCAGCATGAACTCCAGTTGGGCGAGCATGTCGTCGATCGCCGGCCCGCTCCACTGCGCCAATTCGTCCTTGACTTTCGACAGCAGCACCAGCCCGGGGGCCAGGCCGACCACGGCGCGACGGACTTCACCGGGCACCTCCGGGGCGACTTTCGACTTCAGTGCGTCGAATTCCTCCGGGGCACGCACCGGCCCGCCGTGAGCGATCATCACGTCGCGGATGGCGGCGATACGCGCGTCTTCGACCAAGCCGTCGGCACCGCCGTGCGGGTAGTTGTCCACGGCGACTTTTTGCTGCAGCGGCAACCCCTTGGTCATTTGTTTGGCGTTGACGGTGATCTCGCGCATCAGCAGCGTCAAGGTGGCGGTCATCATGGAGGCGTCGGCGGCGGCCTTCGTGGGCCACACCTTGACTTCCACGCCGTCGGCGGTGGCCGACAACGCCGGGTAGGCGGCGACGGTGTGGCCGTCGACCGTGGTGCTGACCTCCTCCGGGACCTCGCCCAGATTCTCGGGCGTCCAGTTCTTGACGGCCGTGGCCTCCGCTTTGCGCCCGACCTTGCTCACCGAAGAGCGGATCTGCCCGGCCTGGCGTTGCTTGAGGGCGGCCAGATCCTTGTCGGAGTCGACGACTTTGCCGCGCTTGTCGATCGCCGCGTACGTCATCCGCAGGTGGGCGGGCAGCTTGTCGACGGCGAAGTCGCCGACGTTGATGCCGCTGCCGCCGAGTTGGCGCAGCGCGTCGGCCAACTGTTCCGTGATGGGGGAGTCGAAGGGGTGAAGCAGGGGCAGGGCGCGTTCGGCGAAGTTCGGGGCCGGCACCACAGACCGGCGGATGGCCTTGGGCAGCGAGCGGATCAGCTCGGTGACCAATTCTTCGCGCAGCCCGGGCACCAGCCAGTCGAAGCCTTCGTCGTCGATGCCGGCAAGCAGCGGGATCGGCACGTTGACGGTCACGCCGTCCTGGGGGTGGCCGGGTTCGAAGCGGTAGGTCAGATCGAAGGTCAAGGATCCGGTGCGCCAGGTGTCGGGGAAGGCTTCGCCGGTGACCTGGGTGGCGTCTTCGGCCAGCAGCGCCTCCGGGTCGAAGTCGAGCAGCTGCGGGTTGCGGGCCTTTTCTTTCTTCCACCAGGAATCGAAGTGCCGGGCGGTGGTCACGGTGGCGGGCAGCTTGTCGTCGTAGAAGTCGAAGAGAGTGTCCTCGTCGACGACCAGCCCGCGGCGGCGCGCCTTTTCCTCCAGTTCGCCTACTTCCTCCAGGCGGGCGACGTTGCGCTTGTAGAACTCGTGGTGGGTGTTCCAGTCGCCTTCGATCAGGGCGTGGCGGATGAACATGTCGCGGGCGGCCTCCGGGTCCACCCGGTGGTAGGGCACCAGCCGGTCGGCGACGACGGTGACGCCGTAGACCGTGGATTTTTGGTGCGCCATCGCGGCGGCCCGCTTACGCGACCACACCGGGTCGCTGTAAGTGTGCTTGAGCAGCGACCCCGCGACTTCTTCGACCCAGGCGGGCTCGATGGCGGCGACGTCGCGCGCCCACAGCCGGGAGGTCTCCACCAGTTCGGCGGCCATGAGGAACTCCGGCGGCTTCTTCGCCAGCGCGGAACCGGGGAAGACGAGAAAGCGGGTGCCGCGGGCGCCCTTGAATTCCTTGGAGTTGCCGTCCCGGGCGCCGATATTGGACAACAGGCCCGTCAGCATCGACTTGTGGATGCCGGTGGCGTCGCGTGCGCCCACGACCTTGTCCTTCGACGACCAGCCCAGCTGGCGGGAGACCCCGCGCAGCTGGCGCACCAGGTCGTACCACTCGCGGATGCGCATGTAGTGCAGGTATTCACCCTTCATGCGTTTGCGAAACGCGTTGCCGGACAGATCGTCGCGGGAGTCGTTGATGTAGTCCCACAGTTTCAGGGTGCTCAAAAAATCCGAGGTGGCGTCCTTGAACCGAGCGTGCGCCTGATCCGCCTGCGCCTGCTTCTCCAGGGGGCGCTCGCGCACGTCCTGGATGGTCATGGCGGCCACCAGCGCAGTGACGTCGTCGAGCACGCCCAGGCGGTTTCCCGCCACCAGCATGCGCGCCATCCGCGGGTCCACCGGCAGGCGGGAGAGGTCCCGGCCGATCGCGGTCAACACCGGCGCGCCGTCGCGCTCCTGGTTCGGTTCGATCGCGCCGAGTTCGTGCAACAGGGCCAGACCGTCGCGCACCGCGCGTTGTTCCGGCGGCTGCACGAACGGGAACTCCTCGATGTCGCCGAGCCGCAGCGAAATCATCTGCAGGATCACGCTGGCCAGGTTGGTGCGCAGAATTTCCGGGTCGGTAAACTCCGGCCGCGACTCGAAGTCTTCTTCCGAGTACAGGCGGATGGCCACGCCGTCGGCCACACGCCCGGAACGGCCCGAGCGCTGGTTCGCGCTGGCCTGGGAAATCGGCTCGATCGGGAGGCGTTGCACTTTCGTGCGCGTCGAGTAGCGCGAGATACGTGCCGTGCCGGTGTCCACCACGTAGTGGATGCCCGGCACCGTCAACGAGGTCTCCGCGATATTGGTCGCCAGCACGATGCGCCGACCCGAATGCGGGCTGAACACCCGGTGCTGTTCCTGGTTGGACAACCGGCCGAACAGCGGGGTGACCTCCACCCCGCGCCAGCGCCGGCCCTCGATGGCCTCCATGGCGTCGCGGATGTCGCGCTCGCCGGGGAAGAAGCACAGGATGTCGCCCGAGCCCTCGGCCATGAGTTCCTCGATGGCGTCGCACAGCCCGTCCAGCGGGTCGACGTCGATGAGTTTGCCGTCGACCTCCGCCTCCAGCGGCCGATAGCGGATCTCCACGGGGTAGGTGCGTCCGGAGACCTCGATGATGGGGGCGGGGGAGCCGTCGGCGGCGGCGAAGTGCTCCGCGAAACGCTCCGGGTCAATCGTCGCCGAAGTGATGATCACCTTCAGGTCCGGGCGCCTCGGCAGCAGCCGCTTGAGGTAGCCCAGCAAAAAGTCGATGTTCAGGCTGCGCTCGTGCGCCTCGTCGATGATGATCGTGTCGTAGGCGTTGAGGAAGCGGTCGCGCTGCATCTCCGCGAGCAGGATGCCGTCCGTCATCAGCTTCACGGCCGTCGACGGCGACACCCGGTCGTCGAAACGGATCGCGTAGCCGACGGTCTCGCCGATCTTCTGGCCCAGCTCCTCCGAGATCCGCTCCGCGACCGTGCGCGCCGCCAGCCGGCGGGGCTGCGTGTGCCCGATCAGCCCGCGCCGGCCCCGGCCCAGGTCCAGGCAGATCTTCGGGATCTGCGTCGTCTTTCCCGAACCGGTCTCACCTGCGACGATGACCACCTGGTTGTTGTCGATGGCCTCGGCGATGTCGTCGCGGCGGTCACTGACCGGCAGTTGCTCCGGGTAGGTGATCGAAGGAATCGCCTCCGCCACGCGCGTCACCCGCCGCGCGGCGGCGGTGATCTCGGCGCCGATCTCGCTCAACGCCTTGGGGGCACGCGCTTTACGCAGCCGCCGGCGGAAATTCCGTTCGTCGGCGAGCGTCACACCGTCAAGGGCCGCGTACAGGTCGTCGCGGGTGGGCACTGCATCGGAAGTAGTCATAGTCGTCTAGGCATGTTACCCGCCCAACCAGCGAGGAAGCCACCGTCAACGCCGCCTCCGTCGGAGACCGTGTGCAGCGAGGCGCGGTGGCCTGCCGTAATCTGGGCGGCGACCTAGGCGAAAGGGTGTTTCCTCATGAGCACACCATCTCACGGCGGGCCGGACGACCCGCACGACCCTGACGGGCACCGCCCCGACAGCGACAACACCGGCGACGGTAACGGAGCCGATCCGCAGCCCCCGGAATACCCGGACGGCTACCCCGACTATCTGTCCTACCCGCCGACGCCGCACCCCGAGGATCGCGGCGGCCACCCGCAGGATCCCGCGCGCGGCTACGGCGGTTACGACGAATCCGGCGGTTACACCCAGCCCGGCGCCTTCGGTCAGGACCCGGCCGCGCCCCAGGGCTACGGCGGCTACGGCGGTTACGCCGGGTACGGCGGGTACGGCGGATACCAGGACCCCTACGGTCAGTCCGGGTACGGCGCAGGACCCGGCGCCCCGGAACAAGGCACCGGCAAGATCGACGTGCTGCGCGCCGTCGGCTGGGGATTCCAGACCACCTTCCGCAACTGGAAGGTGTGGGTCATGGTCATCCTCGTGTTCCTGGCCCTCGCATTAGTGGGCGCGGGCGTGTACTTCGCCGTGGTGATGGCCCAGGTCGCCGCCATCGAAGCCGGCGAACCCATCGCCGGCGGCGGGGCGGGCACGGTGATCTTCGCGGTGGTCGTCACGATTGTCAGCCTGGCGGTGTGGCTGTGCCTGATCCGGGGCGCGCTGCACCAGATCGACACCCCGCAGATGGGGTGGCGGCACTTCTTCCGCGACGTCAACGTCTTTCCCGTCATCCTGCAGCAGCTGCTGGTCGGCGTGGTGCTGTCCGCGGTCATGCTGCTGCCCATGCTGCCGATGATGCTCTCGCTTGCCTCGGTGGAACAGCAGCCCGTTTCCGACGAAGAAGCGATCACGGCCATCGTCTTACCCCTGCTCGGCGGCATACTGGGCACGCTGCTGCTGGCCGTGCTGATCACCCCGTTCACCATGTTCATGCCTTATTACCTCGTGGAGCGCCGGGAGAAGTTCTTCGGCTCCATCGCAGAAGGCGTCAAGGCCGCCGGACGTAACTACGGCCGCCTGGTGCTCTACCAGGTGGTGGTCGCGCTGGTCAGCGGTGTGCTGTCGATGTTTACGTTGGGAGTGGGCTCCCTCCTGCTGACCCCGATACTCATCCTGGTCACCGCGCACATGTACCGCCAGGCCGCCGGCGGGCAGGTACCCGCGCAGGTCTAAGAGCAGCCAGCGGGAAGAGTCGGAAGCACAGACGCCCCGCCCAGGCACACGACCGGAAGCATTCCGGGACGGTGCTCGGGCGGGGCGTACGTCGTCGTTGGGGGCGCGGGCGGTGGGGATGCGGGCGCGCCGGGAAGTTAGGCGGCGTAGTCCGGGGCGAGGGTGGCGCGCTGGCGGGTGGCCTCCGGCAGGGACGCGGTGAAGGATTCCGCGATGATGGCGCCGAGCTTCTTGAATTCCTCGGCGCGTGAGGACGAGGAGCGGAACACCATGCCGACTTCGCGTTGGGCATTGACGCCCTCGGCGAAGTAGGACACCGACAGCCCTGGGCGGGAGCATTCCGCCTCGAGGGCGGAGATCGGCACCAGCGTGCCGCCGAGGCCGGCGACCACGAGCTGGATGACGGTGGTCAGCGACGCGGCGCGGGTGACGGTGTTGGCCGCCTCCGAGGGGTTGACCGAGGCGCGGCGGCACAGGTCGAGGACCTGGTCGCGCAGGCAGTGCCCGTCGTCGAGCAGCAGCAGGTCGATTTGGTGGAGTTCCTCGAGGGTGAGGTCGTCGCGTCCGCCGAGGGGGTGGCCTTCGGGGAGGACGACGACGAATTCCTCGCGGTAGAGGGGGACTTCGATCAGGCCGGAGGCCTCGGAGGGGAGCGCGATGACGCCGGCGTCGATTTGGCCGTCGCGCAGCTGCTGCAGCAGGTGCTTGGTCTGCTCCTCGACGATGCGCGGTTCCAGCTCCGGGTAGTTGTCCTTGAAGCCGGTGAGGACGCCGGTCAGCAGGTAGGGGGCGACGGTGGGGATCAGGCCCAAGGTCAGGGGGCCGGAAAGGGTGCCGTTGGCTCCGCGCGAGTGGGCGAGGAAAGTGTCGGCGGCTTCCAGGGTGGCCTTGGCGTAGGGCAGCAGCTCCTCACCGACGGGGGTGACGATGACTTTGCGGGTGGAGCGCTCGATCAGTTGGACGCCGAGCCCGTTCTCTAGGGCGACGAGGGCCTGGGAGAGGGAGGGCTGGGAAATGGACAGCTTGTTGGCTGCGGTGCCGAAGTGCTTGTTCTCGGCGATGGTCACAAACGTCCGCATCTGCGCGAGCGTGGGCCGGTATTCCTTAGTGCTCATACGTTTAAACTATATACCAGTCGATAGGCATTCCATACATTCGCCCTGATATGAATTCATGGTTTGCCTATTGTTGCAGGTGTGTGGCCTGGATTCCGGCACTGGCGGGGATGGTCCGCAATGATCGGCCCCTGGGCCGATAGGTTCCCTACACCGTAGTCCCTAGTGGAGCAGGAAATCCATTCCGCGACAAGTGTTGCCGAGATGGAGGGTGGCAGGGGCTTTACCTGAAAGTGCGCACCAGCTACTATGTAATACATAGTAGCTGGTAAAGAAAGGGAGGTTGACGATGGCCGAATCTCAGATGCGCAAAGGCGTGCTCGAACTGATGGTGCTCGCGGTCTTGGACCGTCATCCCTCCTACGGCGGCGCGCTGCGCGACACCCTGGCCCGCGCCGACGGGATGGAACTGTCCACCGGCACGCTGTACCCGCTGCTGTCCCGCCTGCGCACCAGCGGCGTGCTGGCCACCCACTGGGAGGAATCCCCGGTCGGCCCGCCCCGCAAGATCTACAGCCTCACCGACGTGGGCAGAACCCGCCTGGCCGGCTTGCGCGATGACTGGCACACCCTGTCGCAGGCCGTCACCGACATCCTGGAAGGACACTGATCCCCAATGAACACCCGACCTGACGACTCCGGCACCCACGACGACGGCATCCGGCGCATCTTCGGCGTCCCCGTTTCCCTGCCCGGGCTGGCCGACGCCCGCGCCCATCTGCGCGGCTTCGAACCGGAAAACCCCGACCTGTTCGTGCCTCGAACCTTCGGCGCCGGCTGGAACCTCAACGTCGGCGCCGTCGCCGTGAAGCTCGGCCTCATCCGCCCCGACGACTCGCTGCCCGATCTCGCCGAGCACATCCCGCCCGGGGTCGCCGGCGCCCTACGCGTCGCGCCGATCGTTGGCGGAGCAGTGGTGGCGGCCGCCGGGGTGCGCGCCGCGCTGACCCACAAACGACTGCCATCCAACTGGGGGATCACCTTCAAGCCCACCCGCTGGTCGAGCGGGCCCGCCGCCATGGCCGCGCCCGTGCTCATTTCCGCTGGCGCTGGGGCGTGGGCGGAGTTCTCCGCGCGTCAGGGGAGCGAGGGGGTGGAGGTCGACGCCACCGCCGCCGCCCAGGCCCTCAGCATGCAGGCCATGTCGCTGTTGCTGATCACCGCCGCCACCCGGCGCGCCGATGACCCACAATCCTCCCGGTTGTGGCCGGCGGCTGGGATCGTCGCCGCGCCCGTGGTGACCACCGGAGTGCTCGTGGCCACGGTGCGCAGCGCCCTGCGCCAGCTCGACGGGAGTCTGCGGGGGGCGCGCACCGACAAGAACGGATGACGTCGATGATTGTCAGCGCCGCATGACACGACGTCTGCCAGTAGGCCCGAATCTAAACCCGGCTTCTCACAGGCGTCGTTCCTACGGTGGGAAACATGACCGACGCACAATTCGAACATCCGCTGCTCCTCGACGCCGCCACCTTCCGCGACCACCTCGGCCACGACGACGTCGTTGTCCTGGACGCCACCACCTTCCTGGATCAGCCGGAAGGTGACGGTTATTACACCGTCAACTCCGGTCGCACCGCCTACGAAGCCGAGCACATCCCTGGCGCCGTCCACGCCGACCTGCACTTGGACCTGGCTGATCAGGACTCCGAACACGCCTTCACCGTGCTCGACTCCGCGACCTTCGCCGAACGCATCGGTGCCCTCGGCGTCACCAATGACTCCCATGTGCTCATTTACGACCAAGGCCAGATGATGTGGGCCACCCGCCTGTGGTGGAATCTGCGGCTGGAAGGACACGACCGCATCTCCATCCTCGACGGCGGGCTGCCCGCCTGGAAAGCCGCCGGCCTTCCGCTGGCCGCCGACGTCGAGGCCAACGAACCGGCCACCTTCACCCCGCACCGCCGCGACGCACTCCTCGCAGACGTTGACCTGGTCAAAGACTCCATCGTCAACGACGACGTCCTGCTGATCAATTCCCTTGACCTGCCCACCTACACCGGTGAGCGCAAGACGTATGAGCGCGCCGGGCATATCCCGTCCTCTGTCAACGTTCCGTTCCACGATCTGCTCACCGATGAGGGCAAAGCTGCCCCGCCGGAGCAGGTGCGCGGGCAGTACGAGGCGGTGGGCGCTCTGGACGAGGGAAAAACGCCGATCACATACTGTGGCGGAGGCATCGCCGCCACCCTGGAGGCCTTCCAGTTGGCACGCTTGGGCCGGGACGACGTCGCCGTTTATGACGGCTCGATGACCGAGTGGGCGGCGGATCACTCGCTGCCGCTGGAGGCCGTCGACTAAGCATGGCCCCGGACCTCGGCGGCGGGGGCCGGAAAGCGACAAAGCCGCACCCTGCAGATGGGCGCGGCTCTTGTCATGGGGAAGCGGTGGGAGCTCAGGGGGCGAAGCTAGCCAGCACGGGGCTGTCCAGTGCGATGGTCGTGCCGGTGACCACGACGTAGAGCTGCACCAGGGTCACGATCGTGAACGCAGAGAGCAGCACCTTGTCCATCGGGCCGGCGGCCGCGATCCGCAGCGGCCTGGGTACACCCAGGTTGCGCCACCGCTGTCGACCCAGCGGCAGTGGGGCGAGCAGCGGGATGCCGCGTTTGGTGATGAAGTCTCCCGCCAGGTGGGTGAGCACGCCGACCGTCACGGCTGAGCCCATGACGAGGCCGGAGCCGGAGTTCGGGGCCCACTCCCAGGCCGCCCACGCCACCAGTGCGGACACGCCGGTGACCACCAGCCAGTCCGCTTTTTTCGACCATTCGGGCAACAGTCCGCGTATCGCCAGGCCCAGGAAGAAGAACAGCAGTCCCACGGCCGCGCCCCTCTCGAAGGACGAGGACATCAAAAACGCGGCCGCGGCGCCGGTCAGCAGCGCGAACCAGAGGGTGTGGGTCGCGGTGCGATGCCCGTTGCGGCAATACGAGTCCTTCGATCCTCGGGTGAGGTTGACGAAGGTCTGGCATGAATTTTCCACCATGTGCGACAGGCCCTTCGACAACGGGCCGAAGGACCGCGAGACCGTCGCCTGCGGGGAATCCAGATCCGGTAGGAGGGCGGCGCCCGCGGCGATGCCGGCGTACATCAACGCGTCCGGGATGGTGGTGACTCCGCCCCACTCGGCGGGCAATGCCTGTGCCACCACTAAGCCGACGGCGGCCCCGCTCATTGCGTGGGTGGGCCCCATTACCATGCCTATCGTCCCTTCGCTCGGTGAAAGTTCTCCGGACTGACTGTAGCGCGTATCCCTGACACGCTTGTTCGAATGGTCGAACTAAAGAACGTACCAACCCCCGTAGTCACCGAAGATCGTCGAAAGTTCAGGCTATGGGCCCTGCGCACGGCTAATCTTGACACCATGAGCCCGGACCAGTCGAGAACCTCCCCGCCCGCGTCAGCACGCAATCGCACCGGCCTGCTGTGGTCGATCGCCGCCGTGCTGGCGGTCTTGATCGTCGGGCTCGTCATCGCCATCATCGCCTTGCAGACCTCGGGCAACTCAGACGTCACCCAGGCGGACGACCTCACCGAGACACACGTCGCCGAAGAGACCGTCGTCGTCACCGACACCACCGCCGCCGACCCCACCGAACCAGGGGAGAGCACCCCGCCCGCCGCGACCACCTCCACAACCCAGGGGGAAACGCGAGACGACGCCACCGAGGTCCGCCGCATCTCCCCGGTCACCGACGACTGGCTGCCCCGCGACGGCTGGACCGTCACCAACACCACCGAGATGATGCAGGGCGACTGCTACCCCTCACCGGTGGCGCTCGACGACGGCATCTACCGCTGCGGCCCCAGTGCAATGTCTGCCAACGCCTGCTTCCACAACCCCGACAGCGGCGTCTTTTACTGCCCGTTCAACCCTTTCACCCCGGAGTTCCGCGCCTATTACTTCGCCGGCGAGATCACCCACACCCCCGTCATCGACGACCCCATGCCCTGGGGACTAGAACTTGACGACGCCCGCCAGTGCACCGCCCGCCAAGGCGGTGCCTGGGGCTGGCGCGCCGACGACTACGTGGGCGCCTACAGCTGCGGCGGCGGCAGCGACGAAGTCATCCTCGCCCTGCCGGGAGAACCCGTCGTCGACGACAGCGATGACAAGTGGGCCGTGCTCATGGGGGAGATGGGCCAAGGCGAAGACTTTCCCGCCCCGCAACCCGTGGGCGTCGCCGTCGCCTACTACGCCGGTTGGCAAGACTAACCCCGGTTTTCTGGGTTATCCACCCAACATCTGATCGCTGCAGTGCTGCGTCCACCCGGGTGATCGCGGAAAGACTGTGTGCCCTGTTCAGCGAGGAAGCTACATTGCGAAGTCTCGCAGAAGGAATCCAAGTGACATTTCTAGAAGGAAGTGGACGGTAGGTAGAATTCACGCTGGGCGGGGCGGTTCACCGGCCGTAGTTATGAAGACGGGACACCTGATTAATACCCGTATCCACCCTTCCATCGTTATAGCGGCGTTCCTCTCACTGAAACACCTCACCGTGGGGGCATTATGGAGCAAAACTGATCCTTAAGAAGGAGCGATGCATGGACCCGTACCATCTCATTTCGGGCGGCACTTTGATCTTGGCAGGCGTCTTTATCGCATGGATGGCCTACGCAGCACGAAACGGCTCGCTTCAACCTAACTCATGGATAGGCATCAGAACCCCTGAGCTCATGGCCTCAGAAGAGAAGTGGAGGGCTGGGCACAAAGCTGCCTCCGCGACCTTGTTCGTCAGTGCCGCAGGCACCATCGTGACGGGTGTGATTTCCCTTTTCGTTTCTTTTGATGCGGTCGCCATCGTTTGCGATGGTCGGAATTGCTTGGCTGCTGGTGTTTTTGTTCCGGGGTGCTAGCCAAGCCAGCAAAGCTGCCAAGGCCGTATAAAGGGGACATCGTCGCGGCGCACTGAGTTTTCATTACGACGTTCTGCTTAGTCGCTGCTGGGGGTAGAGATCAGCTCCATAAAAGCCTTCCTCAGTGCGGGGACGATCGTCTTAGATCGCGCAACGCTGATATAGGAAAAGCGGCCCACGCAGGAATACGAGAATGAAACGTTACCCGTGACATTCGGTGTTGAATAAGAGGTTCAGAAAGAGAAACCCGCATGACTACTCTCATCCGTGCGCTGTCCGCGCCCAACGCCTCCATCCGGCTGCGCGCCGCCATGGTAGCCGGCACCGCACCTGACAGCGCCCATATCGGCCCGCTCGTCGACAAGCTCGGAACAGAGCCCGACTTCTTCGTCCGCGACATGCTCACCTGGGCACTCATCCGTCACCACAAGGAAGATACGCTCACGGCGCTGCTGCCACAGTTGTGTTCCGACAACCCTCAAGCACGCAGCCAGACGCTGCACACCCTGTCGAAGATCGGGGACCACGCGGCCTATGCGTCGATAAGCACAGACCTCCTGCACGATGCGGATAACGACGTCGCCCGCACCGCCTGGCGTGCAGCCACCGGCCTCGTCCCGGAAGGGAAAGAACAGGCCCTGGCAGAAGAACTCGTCATAGAACTCGGCGCCCGCGATGAAGAAACCCGACGCAGCCTCAGCCGCGCCTTAACGGAACTGGGGGAGAGCGCACGCCCACTGCTCGAACGCGCCCACCTGAACGAAGAGGCACAGACGCACGCCCAGGTCACCCTCGCCCTGCTTGATGACCCGGGCCTCGGCTTCACCCACGCCATGGAACAGGCACGGCGCCACCACAACACCAGCGAACTCCCCGAATAGCTAACGCAGCGCCACACCCTGCGCCAGGTACCCCGCCATCTCCTCCTCCGGCACCATCGACCCGCCCGTCACCCACGCCATATGCACACACTCCGCCAGCGCGCCGGGAGCAAGCCCCAACCACCCCAGATACCCCTCGTCCTCAGCCAGGCGCGCTGGGCCGACCAGTCCGGCGGCGGCGGAAGGCTCGATGCGGATGCCCTCCGTCTCGTCGAGGAGGCTGATCAAGCGGTAGAGGTTGTCGTCGTCGACGGTGAGGAAGCCGTCGAGAAGTTTCTCCATCCGCCTACCCACAAACCTAGACGGCCGCCCCACGGCCAGACCGTCGGCGGCGGTGACATTGTCGATGCCGAAGCCTTGGACGCTGACCTGATCGTGCAGACCGGTGTGCACGCCGAGGAGCATGGCCGGGGAATGGGTCGGCTCGACGAAGACGCACCGCACCGCGTCGCCGAGGACGGCCTTCAGGCCGAAGGCCACCCCGCCAGGTCCGCCGCCGACCCCGCACGGCAGATAGACGAACAGGGGCCGCTCGACGGTGGGGCGAATGTCGTGGGCCATGAGTTGGCCCGCGAAACGTAGTCCGGCGACGGCGTAGCCCAAAAACAGCGTCACCGAGTTTTCGTCGTCGACGAAGTGGGTCATCGGATCGCCGTCCGCTTCCGCCCGCCCCTGAGCGACGGCGACGGAGTAGTCAGATTCGTATTCGACGACGTTGACGCCATGGCTGCGCAGCCGATCCTTCTTCCACTGCCGGGCGTCGGCGGACATGTGCACCGACGCCTGGAAGCCCAGGGTGGCGCTCATGATCCCGATGGACAGGCCCAGGTTGCCGGTGGAGCCGACGGCGATCTTGTGCTGTGAGAACAGCTCACGCGCCGCGGGGGAGTTCAGCGCGCGGTAGTCGCTGTCGAGGGTGATCAAGCCGGCGTCGAGGGCGATTTTCTCGGCGTGGGCGAGCACCTCGTAGATGCCGCCGCGGGCCTTGATCGACCCGGAGATCGGCAGGTGCGAATCCAGCTTCGCCCACAGCTGGCCGGGCTGGTTCAGGGCGGACTGCAGGTTCGGTAGGCCTACCAGGGGAGATTCAATGATCCCGTAGGTCTTCGCGGCGTCGGGGAAGACCTCGGCCAGGTACGGGGCGAAGCGCTGGAGACGGTCGGCGGCGTCGCGGACGTCTGCCTCGTCCAGGCCGACGGCTGCGAGGCCTTCTGCGGCCGGGGTCGCGGTGGCCGCCGGATTGAACCAGGACAGCTCCTTCAAGCTCTGCAGATCCTTGATCAGCGGGAACTGTTCGGTGACGGCGACGATATCGACAGGATCGTGAGTGGTCATGCTGCGATTTCTACCAGACAGGACACCCCGTCAGCGCACACCGTTGCGTTGACGGGGCGGTGAAGAACGAGCAGGAGAGGGCCGGGAGCCTAGTTCTGCGTCACCCGCAGCTCCGACAGGCGCACCTCGCCGGCCTCGTCGGAGGCGTCCAAGTCGACTGTGCCCACGAACGAGAAGGAGTTGTCGCCCTCCGGGTCCTTGAGGATCTGGCGCACCTGCCACTGCCGCCCCTTATCCTGCAGCAGGAAATATTCCTTACCGCGGCTGGCCTGGCCGGTGTCCAGATCGTCGTATTCGTCGAAGTAATCGTCGAGCAACGACGGCCAGTCGGGGGCGTCCTCCAGGTACTCGGTCATCGCGTCCAGCTGCTCTTCGCGTTCGAAGGCGAACAGCTCCACCAAGCGGTAGAAGTGGTTGCGCACCATGACGGTGAAGGCGCGGCGGTTCGCCGTCACCGCCGTCGGGTCCTCGACGCCGAAGGCCAGCTCGCGCTCCAGGTCCTCCTTGGAAATGGGGGTGTCCTCGTCCGACATCTGCGCCCACTCGTCGATGAGCGAGGAGTCCACCTGCCGGATCAGCTCGCCCAGCCACTCCACGACGTCCTCGAGCTGCTCGGTGACGTACTCGGTGGGCACCGAGTGCTTCAGCGTGCGCCACGCGTCCGTGAGATACCGCAGGACCACGCCCTCTGACCGCGCCAGCGAATAGGTGGCCACCAGATCGGAGAACGTCATCGCGTGCTCGATCATGTCGCGCACGACCGACTTCGGCGAGATGTCGAACTCCTTGACCCACGGGTTGCCCTTGGCGAAGGTCTCGTAGGCGTCCTCGAGCATCTCCTCCAGCGGCTTCGGGTAGGTCACGTCCTCGATCAGCGCCATACGCTCGGTGTAGTCCACGCCCTCCGCCTTGAGGCGGCCGATCTCCTCGCCGCGGGCCTGCGACTCCTGCGCCCGCAGAATCGGGCGCGGGTCATCCAGGATCGCCTCGAACACCGAGATGACGTCCAGGGTGAACGTCTCCGACTCCGGGTCCAGCAGCGTCAGCGCCGCCAGGGCCAAGGGGCCCAGCGGCTGGTTGAGCGCGAAGTCGCGCGGCAGCTCCTGCGTCAGGTGGTACGTGCGCCCGTAGAGGTCCGTGCCCTCCTCGCGGCGGACCACCAGGCCCGCGTTGAGCAGGCCACGGAACAGCTCGAGTGCGGTGAGGATGTCCTTGTTCTGCTTCGATCGCGGATCGTGGTTGGTGCGCAGCAGGTGCTTCATGTGCTCGTAGCCGTCGCCGTGACGGGCCAGCACGTTGAGCAACATCGAGTTCGACACCCGGAACTGGCTGGTCATCTGCTCCGGCTCGGCGACGGTCAGGCGCTCGAAAGTCTTCTCCGACCACGAGACCTCCCCGTCACGGGCGGACTTCTTGCGGATCTTCTTCAGCTTCTTCGGGTCATCGCCCGCCTTGCGTCGCAGCTTCACGTTCTCGATCTCGTGCTCGGGGGCCTCGACCACGACGGTGCCCTCGGTGTCGTAGCCCGCGCGACCGGCACGACCGGCGATCTGGTGGAACTCCCGCGACTTCAGGATCCGCTGGCGGGTGCCGTCGAACTTCGCCAGGCCGGTCATCAGCACTGTGCGGATCGGCACGTTGATGCCCACTCCGAGGGTGTCCGTGCCGCAGATGACCTTCAACAGGCCCGTCTGGGAGAGCTTCTCCACCAGGCGGCGGTACTTCGGCAGCATGCCCGCGTGGTGCACGCCGATGCCGCGGCGCAGCAGCTTCGACAACTCCTTGCCGTAGGTGGTGGTGAACTTGAAGGCGCCGATCTCCGCGACGATCTTGTCTTTGGTGTCCTTGTCGATGATCGTCATGCTCGTCAGCGCCTGAGCACGTTCCGTGGCTTCGCGCTGGGAGAAATGCACCACGTAAATCGGGGCCTTGCCGTTGTCCAGCAGTTCCTCGATCGTCTCGTGGACGGGGGAGAAGACGTAGTGGAAGTCCAGCGGCACCGGCCGCGTGGTGCCGGTGACCAGGGTGGTCTCCCGGCCCGTGCGCTCGGTCAGGTCTTTTTCCAGCGACGAGGTGTCGCCGAGGGTGGCGGACATGAGCAGGAATTGCGCCTGCGGCAGCTCCAGCAGCGGGATCTGCCACGCGGAACCGCGCTCCGGGTCGGAGTAGTAGTGGAACTCGTCCATCACGACCTGGTCGATCTCCGCCTTGCTGCCGTCGCGCAGCGCGATGTTGGCGACGATCTCCGCGGTGGCCGCGATGATGGGCGCCTTGCCGTTGACGGTGGCGTCGCCGGTCATCATCCCGACGTTTTCAGGACCGAAGATCTCGCACAGCGCGAAGAACTTCTCGCTGACCAACGCCTTGATCGGGGCGGTGTAGAAGCTGCGCTGGCCGCGGGCCATGGCGATGAAGTGCGCGGCGTTGGCCACCATCGACTTACCCGATCCCGTGGGCGTGGCCAGGATGACGTTGTCGCCGGTCAACACCCCCAGGGAGGCCTCCTCCTGGGCGGGGTAGAGTTCGATGCCGCGCTGCGTCGTCCACGACACGAAGGAGCCCCAGATCGCCTCCTCAAAAAGCGACTCCGGGACTTCGGTTAAATCTGGCAGCAGGTCAGCGAGGTTCACGCTGTCCACCGTAGCTGACGCGGGGCCTCGGCCGGGGAGGAGCCCTTAGCGCTGCTCGCCGTCGTCGTCCTGCTCCGGGGAGTCCTCCGGGCCCGGGGAATCCTCCGGCTGCCCCTCGTCCTCACCGACGCCGGGTGGCAGGGCGCCGTTGGTCTTCGGGGCCTGCCCGGCGGCGTCGTCACGATCGTCGGCGGGAGCGTCCTCGTGGTTGATGGAGGCCAGGAAGCGCTCGAATTCCTCGCCGATCTCGTCGCTGGAGGGCACCTTCGCCTCGCCGGGCAGACGGGCGTCCGGGTGCTCGGAACGGTAGCGCTCCAGCTCGGCGTCGTACTGCTTCTCGAAGGCCTGGACCACCTGCGCGATCTCATGGTTGCCGGAGGTGTGCTCCGACAACTGCTCATCGGCGCGCTTGATGTCCTGTTCCAGGCTGCGCAGCGGGAAGTCCAGGTCCGCGACCTCAGAGACCGCGGTCAGCAGCTGGTAGGTGGCCTGCGGGTACGGCGACTGCGCCAGGTAGTGCGGCACCTGCGCGGTGTAGCCGCCGACCTTGTGGCCGCGCTTGTGCAGCTCGCGTTCAATGTAGAGTGAGGCGGCGCCAGGCACGGTCACGCGCGCGTCCCAGGTGTACAGATCGTCGACCAGCTCCGGGGAGTTGCCGTGCGCGAGCACCACCATCGGGCGGGTGTGCGGCACCTGCATGGGCGAGGCGTACAGGCACAGCGTCTGGGCGACGCCGTACTTGTCCGCCAAGTCGGCGACCGCGGTGGTGAAGGCCTCCCACCGGAAATCCGGCTCCGGGCCAGAAAGCAGCAGGAAGGACTTGCCCTTGTTGTCGCGCAACACCCGTAGGTCCAGGCTCAGGTCCGAAAAACCGTCCAGATGGTCGTCCTGGAGGGTGACCGCGGGGCGGCGGGAGCGGTAATCGATGAGCTCGTCGTTGTGGAACGACACCACCGGGTGGGACTCCAACGCGGCCTTGATGTGCGTCGCGGCCCCGTCGATCGCGTGGCCGGCGTCCGCGTAGCCCTGAAGTGCGACGATCAGGGTGGGTCCGTCGGAAGAATCAGTGGCCACCTCCGGTGACGGGTACTCCAATTCGTACATGCGGTTAACGTCCGACATGTCACTCCTCCTCCTGCTGTCAGCTATCGTCTATCTGCGCCGCAAGATGGTGCGTGCGCCATTATGCAGTGCAACGGTTGTCAGCCGAAATATATTCCGTGCCTGCCGCAGCGGTATCATTAACGACTCCTGCGTTAATCAATCCATTCTAGACGGCGACCGTCTTTTCCCCCAGGCACCACCCTGGGCTTCGGCTGTGGATGAACCGGGTTATCCACTTTTTACGGACGCTGCGACGGCGCAGCCCGGCGAGGACGTCGCCCGGTGCGGAGAGTGAGAGTCATGACGACACATTCCACGCCACTGCATGATCCGGGCCATCTGCTGGCCAACCTACCCGCCATCTTCGGTTTCTACCCGCAAGAATCCCTCGTGCTCGCCGCCTTCGACAACGTCGGCGGGCACCGCTACTGCCTCGGGCCGGTGCTGCGCCTCGACCTCGACGACGAGGAAGCCTTCCACTCCCTGCATGAGATTGCTGACGGCGCCCTGAGTGACTCCCACACTGACTTAGTCTTCGCCTTCGTCATCACCCGGCGTCGCCGGGGCGCCGACATCGATGAGGCCGTCGACCGTCTGCTCGAACTGGAGGATTACGGGGTGATGAGCATCGACGCCTGCTGGACCGTGCCGGAGGTGCTGACGGGGGAGCGCTACCGGCTGCTGTTCGGTCCGCCCCCGATCGGCGCAGACACAGCCTCCGCGTGGTCGGCGGGGCGGGTCGCGGACGTGGTCGGGGCGCAGTCGATGCAGCCCTGGATCGCACACGGCGCGCTGCCGGAGTTAAGTCGCAGTGACGCCGCCGCCCGCTTCGCCCCGATCAGGCCCGGCGACCGCGCCGACGACCCCGTGGACGCCGCGGAGATCGGGCAGTGGGAGGCGTTCGCTTACCGCATCGCTTTCAGCGCCTGCGAGGACGAGGGACCGGAGCAGGCGCGGTGGTTGGCCGCGGTGGCCACCGACCTGCATCTGCTGCTCGAAGAGATTGAGGCGACCGGGGCGGACGCGGAAGAACTTATCGACGACGCGGAAACCCTCGTGGTCGCGGCGATCGCCATGGCGCACGCCGAGCTGCGCGACATCGTGGCGGCCTCGGTGCTGGGCAACGCGGACGCCGCCGCCGAGCTGCTGTTGGCGGTGGCGAGGCGGTTCAGCGGGACGATCCGGGCGAATGCGCTGTCGCTGCACGCTTTGGCGATGATCCGCCGCAGGTTGCCGATGGTGGCGACCCCGGCGCTGGTGGCCGCCCAGGCAGAAGCGCCCGGACACACGCTCTCCGGGCTGTTGTTGGAGGCCAGCCAGCACGGGCTGGCGGACAAAGTCCTGCGCTGCGTGGAGGTCGGCAGTCGCGACACCCGCCGCCACTACGGCCTGACCGCGCACGATCCCGTCGACGTCGCGGGGGACACGCAAGTGGCGTAGCGGGAAGGTTCAGCGCACCCGCTGGGCGCTGTGCGCCTGCTCTCCCAGCAGGGAGGTGAAGTTCCACGCGTCGGTGACGATGGTTTCCAGGTCAGTGTGCCGCGGGTTCCAGCCGAGTTCCGCCGTGATCTTCTCCGAAGACGCGATCAGCGTGGCGGGGTCCCCGGCCCGGCGGGGCGCGACCTCCGCGGGGATGGGATGCCCGGTGACTTCCCGGCACATCTCGATGACCTCGCGCACGGAGTAGCCGTCGCCGGAGCCCAGGTTGTAGATGCGGTGGGCGCCGGACTCGTTGCTCTCCAGGGCGAGCACGTGGGCCTCGGCGAGGTCGCGGATGTGAATGTAGTCGCGGACCGGGGTGCCGTCCTTGGTGGGCCAGTCGTCGCCGAACAGGAAGATCTTGTCGCGATGCCCCAGGGCGACCTGCAACACCAACGGAATCAGATGGGTCTCCACCTCGCGGTTCTCACCGATCGGACCGTAGGCCCCGGCGACGTTGAAGTAACGCAGGGAGGTGGCCGCCAGGCCATGGGCCTGGGCATAAGAGGTGATGGCGTAGTCGATGGCCAGCTTGGTCGCACCGTAAGGGTTGGTCGGCGCGGTGGGCATGTCCTCGGTGATGGGGACCTGCTCCGGCTCGCCGTAGGTGGCCGCCGTGGAGGAGAACACCAGGTTGCGCACCCCGTGGGCGCGCATGGCCTCCAGCAGCGTCAGCGTGGCGCCGACGTTGTCGCGCCAGTACTGCTCGGGCACCTCCATGGATTCTCCGACCAGGGAGCGGGCGGCGAAATGCACGACGCCGTCGAAGTCACCCTCGGCGAGCACCTTCTCCGCGTCCTCGGCGACCTCACCTTCGACGAAAGTGGCCTCCGCGGGCACCGCGGAGCGGTTTCCGGTGCTCAAGTTGTCCAACACGGTGACGTCGTGGCCGGCCTCGATGAGGACCTGGGCGCATACGCTGCCCACATATCCTGCGCCGCCGGTGACTAGGAGTTTCATCTGCCCGTCGCTTTCCTGCTGAATCGTATGAAGCCGCTGGGTGCGTACTTAGTTCGCGACAGACTCTACCCGCACGGCGTGCGCGAGGTCGTCGGAAAGCTCGACGGTGGCGCCCTCGTCGGTGGTGATGGTGATGGCGCCGGCGTCGTTGACCACGCCGACTTCGGCGCCGACGGTCACCCCCGCCTCCTGCAGTGCGCGGAACTGCTCGACGTCGACCTGCAAAATCTCGTTGAGCTGGACGATGCGGGCGCGCAGCTGTTTTCCGCTGGGCAGATCAATGGCGCGCACCCCGAAAGTCAGTTCGCCGACCTCGTCTACGCCGAGTTCCTCCAGCCCCGGGATCGGGTTGCCGAAGGGGGAGCGGGAGACGTCGTCGAGGACGGCCACGACCCGCTTCTCCACCTCTTCGCTCATCACGTGCTCCCACCGGCAGGCCTCGTCGTGGACCTGGTGGATGTCGAGCTTGAGCACGTCCGTCAGGAGCCGCTCGGCGAGCCGGTGCTTGCGCATCACGGAGGTCGCCAGCTCACGTCCGGTCTCCGTCATTTCCAGGCTGCGGTCGGGACGGACGATGAGCAGCCCGTCACGCTCCATCCGGGCGACGGTCTGAGAGACCGTGGGGCCGGACTGTTCCAGCCGTTCGGCGATCCTGGCCCGGAGCGGGATGATGCCCTCTTCTTCGAGCTCGTAAATGGTTCGCAAATACATTTCGGTGGTATCCACCAAGTCACGCATGCCGCGAGGCCCTTTCTGTGGGATCGATGAGCCGTTCTGCAGGTCAGACCGGCGGACGACGGGGGTGTGCATCCAGGGGAGGTCGTTCACATGATACCCCATGCGAAAGGGAGCCTCATCGCCGTCTATCCTTTTCCCCTATATCTTAACGGAAATTGATAAGTATATGCCACTGCCGTCGCGGAGCGGTCTCGTCCGCGACGGCAGTGACGTCGGCCAGGGAAGAGGAGGGGCGGCTAGAGGGCGTAATCGCGCAGACGCTCCGCGCGGGTGCCCTCGCGGAGCTTGGACATGACTTCGCGTTCAATCTGGCGGACCCGCTCGCGGGAGAGCCCGAAGCGGCGGCCGATCTGGTCCAGCGTGCGCGGCACGCCGTCGTCCAGGCCGTAGCGCAGGCGGATGACGTCCTGCTCGCGCGTCTCGAGGGTGTCGATGACCTCACGGATGTCCTCGTGGCGCAGCGTGGCGACCACGGCGGATTCCGCGTCGGCGGCCTCGGCGTCCTCAATGAAATCGCCCAACGGGGCCTCTTCGTCGGCGCCGACCGGCATGTCCAGCGACACCGGGTCGCGCGACTGGCGCAGCAGCATCTCGATCTTGGATTCGTCGATGCCCGACTCGTCCGCGAGCTCCTCGTTCGTCGCCTCGCGGCCCAGGTTCTGGTACAGCTCGCGCTTGATGCGGGAGAGCTTGTTGACCTGCTCCACCAGATGGACCGGAAGCCGGATCGTGCGTGACTGATCGGCCATGCCGCGGGTGATCGCCTGGCGGATCCACCAGGTGGCGTACGTGGAGAATTTGAATCCCTTGGCGTAGTCGAACTTCTCCATGGCACGGATCAGGCCCAGGTTGCCCTCCTGGATCAGGTCCAGCAGCGGCATGCCGCGGCCGGTGTAGCGCTTGGCCAACGAGACCACCAGGCGCAGGTTCGCCTCCAGCAGGTGGGAGCGGGCCTTGCGGCCCTGCTTCGCCAGGATCTTCAAATCACGCTTCATGGCGCGGGTGGGCTTAATTTCCGGGTCATCGAGGCGGTGTTGGGCGTACAGGCCCACCTCGATCTGCTGGGCCAGGTCCACCTCCTCGTCCGCGGTCAGCAGCGCGGTCTTGCCGATTCCGTTGAGGTAAACCCTGACCAGATCAGCCGACGGGTTGTCGTTGGTCTGGTTGCGGCGGGAGCCACGGTCTACCTGCTGGTCCTGCGTGGATGGTTGGGTCATCACGGCCTCCTTGAAGTCCATTGCTAACCGTTCAACGTAAGTCTGCCCCACGAAGTTCCCCCAAAGAAGCAAAACATTATAGTTTCCGCGTCATGGGGGTGACCATAAGGGGCAACCGCCGACGATTCCCGCTGCGAGAGCGGACCATGGAAAGAATGGGTCCCTCAAATTAGACCACCCCTCGCACCAACCTGTCTACGTTTCGACCAAAACAGTGAACGGGCCGTCATTCACGGACGCCACCTGCATCATCGCCCCAAAACGACCTTCCTCCACGACCAGCCCCCGCTCCCGCAGCCCGGCCGCCACGCGCGCTATCAACGGTTCCGCCTGCGACCCCGGGGCGGCGTCCGACCACGACGGTCGACGCCCTTTTTTGGTCCGGCCCTGCAGCGTGAACTGGCTGACCAGCAACACCGGGGCTAAAACGTCGGAGACGGATTTCTCGCCGTCCAGGATCCGGAGCTCCGCGATCTTGCGGGCCATCTCGTCGGCGTTGGCGTCGCCGTCTTCGTGGGAGGCGCCCACCAGCGCCAGGATCCCGCCGGTGTCGGGGCACTCGATGGCGCCGACGACCTCGTCGTCGACCGTGACGGACGCCGACGTGACTCGGGTCAACACCGCTTTCATGGGGCTATTCCTCTCTATCCAGCACATCTGCGGGCACGACCAGTCCGTGGCGGATCAGGTCGACAACCGCGGTGATGGCTTCGCTGTGCAATTGGTTGGCTGAGGTCTCGTCGAGCCCGCGGGCGGCGGCGTACATGCCCACCACCTCACCCAGGTCCAAGCCGTCGGGGTGCAGCCCCGCCACGATGGCGGCCAACGCCTCGTCGATCTCGTGGCTCCACCGTGGCCCGTCGGTGCGCGTCAGACGCACGACCACGTCCTTGAACCCCATGCCGGTCTCGTCGTCGGTGACGGCCACCGTTTCTTTGGCCACGCCCGGCCGCAGCGCGAAACGCCCGGCGGCGACCCCGTCGCGGCCGTGCTCGCGCAGCCAGGCGGTGCGCACGAAGTACTCCTCGACTTCCGGGCCCAGCGGATCGGTGAACGCCTGCGGCATTTCCTCGACGAGCACCTCGGACGGGGCGTCGCCGATGTGGCGCAACGCCACGAAACCGTAGCCGACGCCGGCCACGTCCTGCGCGGCGAAATGATCCAGCCACGCCTCGGTGCGCTCCGCGGCCTCGGCGGAGCGCGGGTCGATGGACTCGTCCCGCAACCAGGTGCCCACGTACAGCTCCGGATCGGCGACGTCGCGCTGGATCACCCAGGCGTCGACGCCGGTGGCCGGCAGCCAGGAGGCCACCCGGTTGCGCCAGGAACCGCCCGCGGGATGAATCCACGCCGCCAGCAGGTGCGCGGTGCCGCCCTCGGTGAGGTGTTCGGCGGCCTGAGAGACGACGAGTTCGCTGGCCTCGTCCAAGTTCAGGCCCGAGTCGCGATAGACGTGGCCGACCTCTGGCAGCCCGACGACGAACGGCGGGTTGGCCACGATGCGGTCGAAACGGCGTCCGGCCACGGGCTCGAACCAGGGGCCCTGCAGCAACTCCACGCGCTCGGCCGCGTCGTTGGCCGCGAACGTCGCCTCCGCCAGATCGAGCGCGGGTCCGTGCACGTCGGTGGCGGTGACCGCGGCCGCGCATTCCAGTTGGCCAAGGGCCTGGACACCGGACCCGGTGCCCAGATCCAGCACCGACTCGACCGGGGTCGTGGGCGTGGACTGCAGCAGACTGACGCTCGCCGCGCCGACGCCCAGCACGTGCTCGGCGTCGGGGACATGCTCGGTCATGGCGGCGTCCGCGTCGGAGATCACCAACCGGTGGGCTCCGGCGATGACGTGCGGGCGCATGTCCATGACCATCCGCAGCCGGCCGGGATCAGGCTCGGCGAGCGCCGCCCGGGCCTCGAGGAGACCGGCGGCGACCCCTGATCCGCACAGCCCGTCGACCTCCTCGACGGAGGCGGGGTTGCGCAACAGGAAGAAGCGGATGAGGCGGGAGAACACCGAACCGTCCCGGGTGGCGGCGCGGACGGCGGCCGGCTCCCCACGGTGCACGGCGTCGGCGGCGGCGGGGCCGAGATGGGCGGCGACGGCGTCGGCGTGGAATTCGTGGCGTCGAAAAGCTGCGCCTACGGCAGCGGCGACGGTGGTCAGGGGAGTGCGGGGCGAAGTGCTCACGGGGTGTCGTCTTTCCGGGGGTCGGTGGGGTGGTCGGGGGTCGCCGGATCCGGGTCGGCGTCGATGACCTCGGGGCCTTGCTCCACTTCTTTCGGCGGCGGCGGTTCCAGCGCCTGCGCCTGACGAAGCTGGTTGTGGTGCATGCGCGCCGCGGCCGGCTTGTACGTCGACTGCTGCCGGTGGTCGCGTTTGGTTCCCTTCTCGTTGGCGAGCACGACGGCGACGCCCGGCAGGGGGATGGACACGACGAAGATGATCGCCGCCAGCCACCACAACCCCCACAGCGCCCACACGAGCATGGCCAGCAACAGCAACGGCACACGGATGATCTGCAAGATGACGTAGATGCGCTCGCGTTTGAGGCGGCGTTGATGCGGGGAGAGCTCGGCGTCGGTGATCAGTTCGACGGGCCGGCGGAACACCCGCGCGCGGCGGCGGGTCTCTTCTGCCTGCCCTTCGATGGATTCGGCGATGTCGTCATCGCTGGGATCGTGCTGCTCCATGGCCGTAAGCGTAGCCCCTCCCGGTGCGTGCGTCGGCGGCGGCGTTGCTGAGCCGAACTTCCCGATGCCGCGATCGTGGGGCATGATGGGGGTGTGAGAACTACGACGAAAACCATCGAACGCCCGGATATTCGGGAAGACACGCAGACCGGTGACGACACCCCGAAGTTCTTCCATTACGTCAAGAAGAACCAGATGACGGAGTCTGCGGTGACCGGCAAGATGGTCGTCGCCCTCTGCGGCGAGACCTTCCCCGTGACCAAACAGGCGAAGCCCGGGTCGCCGGTGTGCCCGGACTGCGAACGGATCTACAAGGGCCTGCGCAAGAAGTGAGTGCCTCACATGCCAAGCCCGCGGGATCGTTGCGCGCCTGGCAGCAGGCGGCCCTCGATCAATTCAACGCCACGCGGCCCAAGGATTTCCTGGCGGTGGCCACGCCCGGCGCCGGTAAGACGACCTTCGCGCTGACCCTCGCCCGAGAGCTCGTCGACGACCGCAGCGTCCAGCGCGTCATCGTCGTCGTCCCGACCGAGCACCTCAAACACCAGTGGTCCGAAGCCGCCGTCCGCGTCGGCCTATCGCTCGACCCCGACTTCACCAACGCCTCGGCGGTCAACCCGGCCTACCACGGCATCGTGGTCACCTACGCGCAGGTCGGCATGCACCCGTTCAAGCACCACGCGGTCACCTCCGCGCGGCGCAGCCTGGTGATCCTCGACGAGATCCACCACGCCGGCGACGCGAAGAGCTGGGGCGACGGCGTCCGCGAAGCCTACGAGGACGCCGAACACCGCCTGGCGCTGACCGGTACGCCGTTTCGTTCCGACGACTCGCAGATCCCCTTCGTGCGCTACGAAGAAGACGGCGAAGGACACCTGGTCTCCCGCGCCGACTACACCTACGGGTACTCGCACGCGCTCACCGACGGAGTCGTCCGACCCGTCGTCTTCCTCGCCTACTCGGGCGAAGCCCGGTGGCGCGACAGCGCCGGCGAAGAGTACGCCGCCCGTCTCGGAGAGCCGCTCAACGCGGAACACACCGCCCGCGCGTGGCGCACCGCCCTCGACCCGAAGGGCGAGTGGATGCCCGCCGTGCTGCAGGCGGCGCACACTCGGCTGATGCAGCTGCGCCGCCACATCCCGGACGCCGGCGGCCTGGTCATCGCCTCCGACACGAAGACGGCCCGCGCTTATGCGAAGATCCTGCAGAAGCTGTCGTCGACCCCGGTGGCGGTCGTGCTGTCGGACGAACCCGGCTCCTCCGAGCGGATCAGCGAATTCTCCGAATCCACCGACCAGTGGATGGTCGCCGTGCGCATGGTCTCCGAAGGCGTGGACGTGCCGCGCCTGGCCGTGGGCGTGTACGCCACCTCGGCGGCCACCCCGCTGTTCTTCGCCCAGGCGATCGGACGTTTCGTGCGTTCCCGCCGCAAAGGGGAGACGGCGAGCGTGTTCCTGCCGTCGGTCCCGGTCCTGCTCAACCTCGCCGAGCACATGGAAAAGCAACGCGACCATGTGCTGGGAAAACCCGACCGCCCGAAACAGGGGTGGGAGGACGATCTGTTGGCGGAAGCCAACCGAGAGCAGAACGAACCGGACGACGTCGGCTCCTACGAGTCCCTCGGCGCCGACGCGGAACTGGACTCGCTGATCTACGACGGGTCCACCTACGGCACCGGCACCTTTTCGGGATCCGAGGAAGAAGCCGATTACCTCGGTCTGCCCGGCCTGCTGGATGCGGACCAAGTCAAGGCACTGCTGCGCAAACGGCAGGAAGAACAGCTCGACGCCCGCGACGAGCAGGAACGTCTGCGCCGCGAGCGCGAAGCCGAGGACGCCAAGCGCAAAGAGATCGAAGGCACCTCCTTCCGCGGCAAGACGGCCGCCGCCGTCGACGAGGACGAAACCGCCAGCGAAGAGATCCCGCGCCTGCGCAAGGAACTCAATACCGTCGTGTCCATCGTGGCGGGTAAGCGCAAACGCCCCCACGGGGCCATTCACACCGAGGCACGCAAGGCCTGCGGCGGCCCACCCACCGCCTTATGCAGCGCAGAGCAGCTGCGCGACCGGATCGCCTACCTCCGGGACTGGTGACCCCACAAGCGGCGCCCGTCGCCGGGGAGTAGCGTGAGACGGGCTGCGTGTCAGCGCAGCCGACATGCCTCCCCGGATCAGCCCCGGGGACGTTACCCACCCCTGACAGGCAGGAGGCGCCCGCCGATGACTACACCCCATGACCACCACCCGCCGGGTGAGCCCGTGGACTACCGGGACTTCCAGACGGACCCGTCGACGGCCCACCGCCCAGATCACCCCGCCGCACCGAAGAACCGCGTCGCGGTCTGGGCGCTGATCGTCGCGATCCTCGGCCTGCTGACCGGGCTGACCGTGCTGGGAGCGACGATCTCGTTTCTCATCGGCCTGATTGCGCTGGTGCTGGCCATCGTCGCCATCCGCACAGCAGGAAAGATCCCGCCGCAACGCCCCGGCCGACGGCTGGGCATGGCGTGGACGGCACTGATCCTGTCGATCTTCGCGATCCTGATGTCAGTGTTCTTCTACCTCACGCTGTTTTGGCTCCAGCAGGTCGACGGCATCCAAGACTGCCTGCACCTTCCCACCTACGAACAACGCCAGGTGTGCCTGGAGCAGGAGCTGACCAGTGGCCGATGACACCACCTCCCGCGCCGCAGCCAGGACGGCGGTGCGCACCCGCATCCTGGCCCCCGACGTCGCCCGCGGCCTGGCCCTGTTGAGCATCGGGTGGGCGAACCTCTCCACGGCCTGGGCACTGAGCGACACGGACGCGCCGGGCGCCTACTTCGGCGGCGTCGTCGACGGCAGTCTCCTCGACCAGCTCTTCGTCGTGCTCTCCGCCATGTTCGCGCACGTGCGCGGGCTGCCGATGTTCACCGTGTTGCTCGGCTTCGGCGTCGGCCTGATCACGATGAGTCTGTCGCGGCGGATGTACCCGCCAAAACATGCCCGCCGCGCGCTGTTGCGGCGCTACGGTTTCCTCGCGCTTTTCGGTGCGGTGCATCTGGTGCTGCTCTTCTACGGCGACATCATGCTGCAATACGGCGCACTGGCCATGACGGTGGCGCTGATGATCACCCTCCGGGACAAGACGTTGCTGTGGATCGGCGGCGTGCTGCTCGGGCTGTCCACCCTGGTTGGCCTGGCCGGCGCGGTAGCGACGATGGTCATCGACCTCGGGGACATGGCCGGGGCCGGGGCAGGGGCTTGGATGCCGGACTTTAGCGGGTACGCGCACTACCTCGGATTCAACGCCTCCATGCTGGCGGTGGTCGTGTTCTCCCTGCCGGCTACGGCGATGTCGCTGCTGCCGCTGGTCATCCTCGGTTTCGTCGCCGCCCGCCGCGGCGTGCACCGCAACCCGCGCGCCTACGTCCGGCACCTGTGGGCCTGGGTGTGGGTGGCCGTGGCCATCATCGTGCTCGTCGGCCTGCCGTGGGGCCTTTCCTCGATCGGGGTGCTGCCCGCGGCGTGGGAGCCGCTCTTCGCCGGGATCAACGCCGCCGTCGGCTACTGGACGGGACCCGGCATCGCGGCCGCGGTCCTGCTGGCCTGCCAACCGCTGCAGGAAAAAATCCAGGCCGCGCAGGAGAAGGGGGAGGTGTTCCGGCCCGCCTGGCCGCTGCGGGTGGTGGCCGCCCTGGGCAAGCGGTCCATGAGCGCCTACATCCTCCAGTCGATTCTCTTCCTGATTCTGGTCCTGCCGTTCACACTCGACTTAGCCGACGGCCTCGGCGCCGCCGGATACTTCCTCATCGCCTTCGGGGTCTGGGTGGTCAGTCTGCTCGGCGCTTGGCTGCTGGAGGCCGCCGCTCAGCCGGGCCCCTTCGAACGGGTCCACCGCCGGTTGAGCTACGGCACGAGCGGTCTGCAGGATCCGTGGGTCCCGGAGGAACACCGGTGGGCTGAGCAACGACAGTCCTCGTGACCTCGCGACGGCAAACGCCCCGGCCCGAGTTTTCCTCGGGCCGGGGCGTTATTCGCGGCGATGTGCCTTAGTCCAGGTAGTCGCGCAGAACCTGGCTGCGCGACGGGTGGCGCAGCTTGGACATCGTCTTCGATTCGATCTGGCGGATGCGCTCGCGCGTGACGCCGTAGACCTGGCCGATCTCGTCTAAAGTGCGCGGCATGCCGTCGGTCAGGCCGAAGCGCAGACGCACGACGCCGGCCTCACGCTCAGACAGGGTGTGCAGCACATCCTGCAGCTGATCCTGCAGGAGGGTGAAGGACACGGCGTCGACCGCGATGACGGCCTCCGAGTCCTCGATGAAGTCGCCGAGCTGGCTGTCGCCCTCGTCGCCGATGGTCTGGTCCAGGGAGATCGGCTCGCGCGCGTACTGCTGGATCTCGAGGACCTTCTCCTCGGTGATGTCCATTTCCTTCGCCAGTTCCTGCGGGGTGGGTTCGCGACCCAGGTCCTGCAGCAGCTCACGCTGGATACGTCCGAGCTTGTTGATGACCTCGACCATGTGCACCGGAATACGGATGGTGCGGGCTTGGTCGGCCATTGCGCGGGTGATCGCCTGGCGGATCCACCAGGTGGCGTAGGTCGAGAACTTGTAGCCCTTGGAGTAGTCGAACTTCTCCACCGCGCGGATCAGGCCCAGGTTGCCTTCCTGAATCAGGTCCAGGAACGCCATGCCTCGGCCCGTGTAGCGCTTGGCCAGCGACACCACGAGACGGAGGTTGGCCTCCAGCAGGTGGTTCTTGGCCTTGCGGCCGTCACGGGCGATCATGCGCAGGTCGCGCTTGAGCGACGGCGCCAGCTTAGCGTCCTTGTCGCCGCCCTCCAGGGCCTTGTTCATCTCGTCGAGGCGGTGCTGGGCGTAGAGGCCGGCCTCGATGCGCTTGGCCAGCGAGACCTCTTCCTCCGCGTTCAGCAAGGCAACCTTGCCGATCTGCTTGAGGTAGGCGCGCACGGAGTCCGCGGAAGCGGTCAGCTGCGCGTCCTTGCGGGCCTGTCGCAGGGCGGCGGACTCGTCCTCGTCCCAGACGGAAGAACCCTCTTCTTCCTCCTCGTCCTCCTCGACGGCTTCGTCTTCGGGGAACTCGTCGGCGCCCGGGTTGTAGTCCTCCTCGACCTCAGCGTCCGGATCCTCCACCTCGAGATCCGGATCGGTCTCTGCGGCCGTAGCCGGAGTGGTCGCCTTCTTCGCGGTCGTTTTCTTGGCGGCTGACTTACGGGTGGTTTTCTTCGCTGTCTTCTTCGCCGTCTTCCTGGTGGTTTTCTTGGCGGTCTTTTTCGCCGTCTTCCTGGCCGGGGCCTTTTTCGCCGTCTTCTTCGCCGTCTTCTTGGCTGCGGAAGGCGAAGCCCCCGAGGTCACGTCCTCGGCTGCTCCGTTCGTTGCCTGATCTGAAGCTTCAGTGGCTGCCACGTACGCCCTTTCGCCGAACTTGGTGCTAAATGAACAGTAGGGGCTAGGCGGCTCCGAAAGCAGTGTTCAAGGAGCCCGGCCGAAACTGTACCGGCCACACTAGCCCAACATCGATGCTCGGGTCGCACGCGGCCGACGGTCGCGAGGAGACCCGTAGTGCTGGATCGACCACCCACTATATGCGATTGCTGCTGGTTGGTTCGAACCAGGCTCCCTTTCAGCCCACGCGAATCTACGGAGCCAGATGCCGGGACACCGCCATCGCGGCGCCCACGATGCCCGCCCGGTTGCGCAGCTGGGCCGCATGCACCGGGGTGCGCAGGTCCAGCCGGGGGACCCATTTCTCGTGATCCCGGGAAATCCCGCCACCGACGATGAAGGCGTCCGGGTAAAACAGACGCTCGTACTCCGTCAGCACGGCGTTCACGCGCTTCGCCCACTTCTTGAAGCTCAGTTCCTCGCGCTCCTTCACGGCGGACGAGGCGGTCCACTCCGCCTCCTGGCCATCGATGACGAGATGCCCGAGTTCCGTGTTCGGGAAGAGCTGCCCGTCCAGCAGCATTGCCGAGCCGATGCCGGTGCCGAAAGTCAGGAAAATCACGCTGCCGGCGCCCGCGACGGGGTTGCCGTGGGCGACCTCGGCGAGGCCGGCGGCGTCCGCGTCGTTGAGCACCGTGACCTCCCGGCCCGGCAGGTGCCGGTCGAAGAGCTCACCGGTGTCGGCGCCCACCCAGCTCGGATCGATGTTGGCGGCGGTGAGTGCGACCCGGTCTTTGACCACCGACGGCAGCGTGATCCCGACCGGGCCCTCCCATTCGGCGCGGTCCAGCAGCTCGGCGATGGTCTCGGCCACGGCGTCCGGGGTGGCCGGCTGCGGGGTCAGGATCTTGATCCGGTCGCCGATGAATTCGCCGGTGGTCAGGTCGACGATCGCGCCTTTGATGCCGGAGCCACCCACGTCCACTCCGAAAGCGGTGGTGGCGGTGTCGTTCTGCGTCGCGGAAGAAGCCGCTGAGGTGTGTGACATAGCCACTGAGTATACAAAGCGAGACACGGGCACGCAGGGCACAATGAGCACATGAGTGCAGAACAGAATTCCTCCGCCGCAACTACCCCGGCAGCTCTCCGCGACCTCGCGGTCAGCCTCGTCGCCGACACCGCCGCCATCATCCGTGCCAAACGCTCTGAGCTGACCACGGACCACGACATCCGCGAATTCACGCAGACGAAGTCCAGCGCCGTCGATCCGGTCACGATCGTCGACACGCTCGCCGAGGACGCCATCGTCGAGACGCTCGCACAGCGCCGGCCGGACGACGGGATCCGTGGGGAGGAGGGCAGCAGCAAACCGTCCGCCAGCGGCGTCACCTGGATCATCGACCCGATCGACGGCACCGTCAACTTCATCTACGGGGTTCCGCAGTACGCGGTGTCCGTCGGGGCGGCGGTCGACGGCCGGGTGGTGGCCGGGGCCGTCATCAACGTGGTCGACGGGCGCCTCTACTCCGCGGTTCGGGACGGCGGCGCCACCGTCGAGGACACCGCCACCGGAGAGGTCACGACGCTGCGGGCGAGCCTGGCCGAGGACCCGGCGCGCGCCCTGCTGGGCACGGGTTTCGCCTACGACTCGGACATGCGGCGGACGCAGGCTGAGCTGTTGACCGCCGTGCTGCCGCACGTGCGCGATATCCGCCGCATGGGCTCCGCCGCCCTGGACCTGTGCGCCGTCGCCGAGGGGCGGCTGGACGCCTACTACGAGCACGGCATCCACAGCTGGGATTGGGCCGCCGGGGGACTCATCGCGGAGGAAGCGGGCGCCGTGGTGGACTTGCCGCCGTCGTCCTCTTCGGGGGCGGAGGGAATCCCGGCGGTGGTGATGGCCCCGGGGCTGTCGGAAAAGCTCGGGGACCTTTTCCGCGACCTGGGGGTCTACGCTCCGATTCGCCCGTGATGAACAGGGAAGATGACATAAGAAGAAGCGTCGTTTAGTATGCGGCTCGATACTCTTGCCGAGACGCCGATTTCACGGTAGAACGGCCCTACCCGCACATCGCCAGAATCGAAGGACAGATCATGGCCACTGATTACGACGCGCCGCGACGCCGCGCAGAAGACGAACTGGAAACCGACTCCCTGGAGGGGCTGAAGGCCGCTGAGCCGACCAGCAACGGCATGGACGAAGACGGAGAGATCGTCGAGGCTTTCGAGCCGCCGTCGGTCGACGTCTCCGGCGAAGAGCTCAACGTCGAGGTCGTTCCCCGCCGTGAGAACGAGTTCACCTGCGCCAGCTGCTTCCTGGTCCAGTCGAACAAGCGTAAGTCCCACGTCGAGGACGACGGCTCCATCATTTGCCTGGATTGCGCTTAAAGCCTCCCGCCGTCCCGGGAAAGCACGAACGCCGCCCCCCTGACCGTGAAGCGTGATGTTCACGGGCGAGGATGAGGGCGGCGTCGTCGTCAGGCGCGGTCTTTGGCGGGCATGTTGACCAATGCCTCCTCCGCCTGTTCCGGCACCAGGGCCCGCAGCAGGCGCGCCGGATCCTTGCAGGACAACAGCCAGTAGGGGGTGGGGTCGGCCGGGTCGTCGAGCACCAGCATCACCATGTCGCGCACCCAGCCGTGGGAGACGATGAAGGCCGCCGGATCCAGCTGACGGCCCATGGCGTTTTTCTTCGCGGACTTCGGCACCGCCAAGGAACGCGACACCACATCGGCCGGCAGGGTGGCTTTCTCCGCGAGCAGCCACCGGGTGCCGTCGGCGTCGAGCTCCACGCGCAACCTGGTCGACGACCAGTTGATCAGCACCCAGGCGGCCACCAGGCCCAGCACGACGCCGGGGATCAGCCCCCACCAGAAGTTACGGTTATGGGCCAGCTGCACGGCGATCAGGGCCACCAGCGCCGCCGCCAGCAGCCACCAGTACCACGGCACCCATTGGCGCTCCTGGTAGATCACCTGCGTTTCTTGCGGGGTCGCTGCGGTATTCATGTCCTCCGGCCTGCCAGTTTCAGTCACGGCACTTTAGTCTAGTCGACCTCAGGCCAGGCAGAAATGAGACTCCCGCGCCCGTCGAAAAGCTCCGGGGCAGGCGTTGCGTACTGTGTGAAGCGTGAATGCGACACCTTTCGATCCCACCGCCCCCGTCGGCCCCGTGCCCCTGCGCCGTCTCGACCCTGATCTTCCCCTGCCGCGTCGCGCGCACGCCGATGACGCCGGCGTCGACCTCTACAGCGCAGAAGACGTCGAGCTGGCCCCGGGGCAGCGCCAGCTCGTCGGCACCGGCGTGGCCGTGGCCCTGCCCACGGGAACGGTCGGCCTGGTCCACCCCCGCTCCGGGTTGGCCGCGCGCAACGGGCTGAGCATCGTCAACGCGCCCGGCACCGTCGACTCCGGTTACCGCGGCGAGATCAAGGTCAACCTGATCAACCTCGACCCCGACGCCCCGCTGAGCATCACTCGCGGCACGCGCATCGCCCAGCTGCTCGTCCAGCGGGTGGAATTGGTCGATTTCGTCGAGGTCGACGAACTCGACGAGACCGTCCGCGGCGACGCCGGACACGGGTCGACGGGTACCCGATAGCGGATACAGTGGGCGACACCGAGAACAACGCGGACTCGCCCGCAGCCTCGTCTCGTCACGGCGAGGACTGACCCGAGCACACCCGCCAATCACCGTGAGGAAGGGACCCCACCATGGCACTGTGGCCATTCGGCAAGAAGAAACGAAACGACCAGGAGCCCGCCGCCCCGACGCCGGAACCCACTGAGCAGCCGGTCGCAGACGCCCCGGCGGCCGTCGAAGACACCGCGGCGGATCAGGCGGCGGCCCAGGGCGGTCCGGCGGCGAGCATCGAGCACGACGCCGTCAACGGCGCGACCGGCCCCTTCGACGGCGACAACGTCAACATCGACGACTTCGACTTCTCCGATTTCGCCAGCGGCGTCCTCGACCTGGGATCCATGAAGCTGGCCATCCCGCAGGGGGCGCAGGTGCAGGTGGAAATGGGGGAGAAGGGGCCCAAGATGCTGCATCTGGTCACCACCTCCGGCCGGATCACCCCGGTGGCCTTCGCCGCGCCCACCCAGGGCGGCCAGTGGGAGACCGCGTCGCAGGACATCCTCGACGGCATGCGCCGCGAAGGCAGCGACGCCGGCTTCGAACCCGGCCCCTGGGGCCGCGAGGTCGTGGCCGCCGCCAACAACAACGTCATGCGCATCATCGGCGTCGACGGGCCCCGCTGGATGCTGCGCCTGACCGTTGCCGCGCCGCAGGACAAGGCCGACGCCGCCGCCGACATCGCCCGCGACATCGCGGCCCGCACCTTCGTCTACCGCGGGGCCGACCCGATCCTGGCCGGAAACTCCCTGCCCGTGGTCATGCCCGCCCAGCTCGTGGAGCAGGTGCAAAAGGCCATGGAACAGCGCGCCCAGCAGAACCAGGCCAACCAGCAGGCCGCGCAGACCGCGCAGGAAAGTGACGCCGTCCGGGAGGCGGCCCAGGCGCTGCGCAACCTCAACCAGCAGACCCCGCCGGAGAACAAATAACCGGCCGCCTCGTCTCTGTGGGCGGGGCATGCGTGCATTTCGCCACTGCTCGTGCACAATAGTTTTTACGACGCTGATGCGACCAATGCGCTCTCCGCCCCGCACATCCTCCCGATGGCCCGCCGAGCCCACCGCTTCGCCGACGACGCCGCTGCGCAGGAGAAGCCCCCGACGACCCGGACGACGCACAGCACCACCTTCCCCAAGAAACGGAGCCCCGCTCGTGAGCGAGACCACCCCCGCCGTGAACACCGGTGACACCCGCACCCTGACCGCCACCCGGATGGCGCACGGCGGTGAAGCCATCGCCCGTGACGCCGACGGACGCGTGGTCTTCATCCGGGGCGCCTACCCCGGCGACACCGTGACGGCCGAGGTCACCGAGGTCAAAAAGCGTTTCGCCCGGGCCCACGTGCACAGCGTGGAGCAGGCCGGCGACTACCGCGGGCAGCAGCGCTGCCCGGCCGCCGCCCAGGGCGCCGGCTGTTGCGACTTCGGTGACATCGACCCGAGCAAGGAACTCGAGCTGAAAACCGACGTGCTCCTCGGACAGCTCAGCCGCGTCGTCGACGCCGAGACGCTGCCCACCCCGGAACTCATCGACCTGACCCCGCATCGCGGCTGGCGCACCCGCGTGCGCCTCGGCGTCGACGAGCAGGGTCGGGCCGGAACCCGGAAGCTCAGGTCGCACGACCTGGTCACCGACGTCGCCTGCACCCAGGTCGCCGAAGGCCTGCTCGACGGCGTCGTCGGACCCGGGGCCCGCACCTTCACCCCCGGCTCCGAGATCATCGTGGCGCGCGATGGGGAAGGCAAGCGCCACATCGTGGAAACCCGCAAGGCCCGCCGCGGGTCGCGGGTGGAGAAGTTCACCGAGGTCGTCGAAGGCGGCGGCACCGTCACCGAGCACGCCGACGGCGTCGAATTCTCCTTCCCGCCCACCGCGTTCTGGCAGGCGCACGCACAGGCCCCGGACGCCTACACCTCGCTGGTGCGCCGGTGGCTCGCCGACCTGGAGACGGACGCCAAGAAACCGGTCGCCTGGGACCTCTACGGCGGCGTCGGCCTGTTCGTCCCCGCCTTGGGCGACGCCCTCGGCGACAAGGCACAGATCTTCTCCGTGGATTACTCGAAGGCGGCCAGCGGCCGGGAACAAGAGGGCCTGGCCGACTACGACGTCGAGCGCGTGAACAAGCGCGTGGACAACGCGGTGGGCAACTTGCCGGCCGCGGACGTCGTGCTGTTGGATCCGCCGCGGACCGGCGCCGGCGACAAGGTGGTGGAGCTGACCGCGCAGGACAAGCCCGCCCGCGTCATCCACGTCGGCTGCGATCCGGCGACCTTCACCCGCGACGCCAAGGCGTGGCTGCGGGCCGGTTACGCGATTGACCGGCTGGCCGTGATCAACGCCTTCCCCGGCACCCACCACTTCGAAGTGATCGCGGAACTGACTCCGGAATTCCCGCAGTCAGACTAGGTGACGGTACGGTAAGCAGTTAACCGCGACTGGTCTCATCAACGGCCGGTCGCCTGAGGAGATGAAAACGGAAGGCCTCTCATGGGAATTCTCAGTGGAATAGCCTCTCCCGCGGATCTGAAGGCACTCCCCGCCGACATGCTCAACGATCTGGCGGCGGAAGTGCGCGCGTTGCTGGTCGAGAAAGTGTCCGCCACCGGCGGCCACCTCGGCCCTAACCTGGGCGTGGTGGAGTTGAGCATCGCGCTGCACCGGGTGTTCGATTCCCCGCAGGAGCCGATCATCTTCGACACCTCACACCAGTCCTACGTGCACAAGATGCTCACCGGCCGCTCCCACCAGTTCGACACCCTGCGTAAGAAAGGCGGGCTGTCCGGGTACACCGACCGGGCGGAGTCCGAGCACGACTGGACGGAATCGTCCCACGCCTCCGCCGCGCTGTCGTACGCGGACGGCTTGGCGAAGGCGAAGGAGCTCACCGGGGACGGGGAGCGCAACGTCGTCGCCGTCGTCGGCGACGGCGCACTGACCGGCGGCATGTGTTGGGAAGCTCTGAACAACATCGCCTCCGGGGACCGCAACGTCGTCGTGGTCATCAACGACAACGGCCGCAGTTACTCGCCGACGATCGGCGGCATCGCGGACAACCTCTCGGCGATCCGCACCCGCCACGGTTACGACGAGCTCATGGAAGAGGGCAAGAAGCGGCTCAAGCAGATGGGCTGGGTCGGGGAGCGCACCTATGAGGCGCTCGCCGCCTTCAAGGAGGGCGTGAAATCCCAGCTCGTGCCCACCGAGATGTTCTCCGACCTCGGTCTCAAGTACGTCGGCCCCGTCAACGGCCATGACCTGGACCACCTGCTGCACGATCTCGAGTACGCGAAGGGCTACGACGGGCCGATCATCGTGCATGTGGTCACGGAGAAGGGCCACGGGTTCGCCCCGGCGGTCAACGACGTGAAAGACCAGATGCACGCCACGGGAATCATCGACCCGGTCACCGGGCTCCCGTCCGGCAATGCCCCCGGACCGAAGTGGACGTCGGCCTTTTCCGAGGAGCTGATCCAGGCCGGCCGTGACCGCGACGACATCGTGGCGATCACCGCCGCCATGGCCGGGCCGACGGGGCTGCAGCCTTTCGCCGACGAGTTCCCGGACCGCTTCTTCGACGTCGGCATCGCCGAGGCACACGCCTTAACCTCCGCCGCCGGACTGGCGCTCGGCGGGATGCACCCGGTCGTCGCCCTGTACTCGACGTTCCTTAACCGCGGTTTCGACCAGTTGCTCATGGACGTCGGCCTGCTGAAGCTGCCGGTGACGCTCGTGCTCGACCGAGCGGGCGTGACGGGCTCCGACGGCGCCAGCCACAACGGGGTCTGGGACTTGGCGATCGCCTCGATCGTGCCGGGGATCCGGATCGCCGCGCCCCGGGACGGCGCCCGGCTGCGCGAGCAGTTCCAGGAAGCCATCACCGTCGACGACGGCCCGACCGCCGTGCGTTTCCCCAAGGGTGAGTTGCCCGCGGACGTGGAGGCCGTGTCCCGGCTCAACGACGGCGTCGACATTCTGCGTTACTCCGACGCCGGCGACGAGGACCCCGACGCGGTCAGCGTGCTCATCGTCTCGGTCGGTGCGCTCGCAGACGTCGCCCTGGCCGTGGCCGAGTCGCTCGCGGAAGAACACGTCGACGTCACCGTCGTCGACCCCCGGTGGGTGGCGCCGGTGCCCGGCTCCGTGCTGGCGCTGGCCGACGACCACGACCTGGTGGTCACCGTCGAAGACGGCGTCATCCGGGGTGGGGTGGGCTCCTTGATCTCCGAGGCGATGAACGCCGCCGAGATCGACACCCCGATCCGCCACCTGGCGTTCCCGGACGTCTTCCCGAAGCACGCCTCGCGCTCCGAGCTGTTGGCGGAGGTGGGGCTCGACGCCGAAGGCGCGACCGCCTCGGTCATGGGCTGGATGGAGAATATCTTCGACCGGGACTGACGCCCTTCCGGCAACGCGTGCGGATGAGGGGGCGCTTAGGAGGCGAGCGCGTCGGTGAGAAGGGGCCCGACCAGCTGGATCTGCCACGGCCGGGCGTCGCGGGAGCGCAGCCACTCACCCAGCTGGGTGGGGGAGATGATCTCCCCGGTTTCCCGGCCCGCCCAGACGGCCTCGCGCACGATGGCGGGGCGCAGCAGGTTCTCGGTAGGGATCCCGGTGGCCTCCGACAGCTCGCCGATCTGCTCCCGGACCGTCTCGTAGGTGGCCCAGGAATCGGGGAACTCCCGCTGCCACAGTGGTTTGGACGGCACTGACTCCCGGCGGGGAAGCGGCGCCGGCCAGTGATCCCGCGCAACGTGGCGGGCGTGGGTGAGCTCGGTGAACCAGAACCTGGTGGCGGAGTTTCGGCGGGCGGGGAAGCCGCGGACGGAACTCAAGTCGCGGCGGTCGGTCGGCAGGGTGCGGGCGATCTCGACGAGGACCTTGTTCGGCAAGATCTTCGACACCGCCCGGTCTTCGGCCACGGCGATGTCCTCGCGGGCCCGCCACAGATGACGGGCCACGTTGAGTTGTTCGGGACGTCGCAGCGTCCCCACGCCTTTGACGTCGCGCCACGTCGTCGGTTCGGGGGCGAGGCTGTGGGCGTCGACGAGGTGGTCAAATTCCTGCTCGGCGAACTCCAGCTTGCCTTGGCCGTCGAGAAGTTCGGTCATGGCCTCGGCGAGATCCAGCAGCAATTCGACGTCGAGGGCCGCGTAGGCGAGCCACTTCTCCGGGAGGGGGCGCTGCGACCAGTCCTCGGCGCCGTGGCCTTTGGCCAGGCGGAAGTCGAAGAAATGTTCGATCATGGCGGCGAGATTAACGTGCTCCAGCCCGGCCAGGCGCCCCGCCAGCTCCGTGTCGAAGAGTCGGGCGGGGTGGAAGCCCAGCATGGCCAGCGACGGCAGGTCGGAGGCGGCGGCGTGCAGCACCCAGTCCGCGGCATTGAGCACCCCCGCGAACGCGGCCGTGACGTCGTCTCGGTGGCCTTCCGGGTCGATGAGTAAAGTGCCGGTGCCCTTGCGGCGCAGTTGGAGGACGAAGGCGCGGTCGTCGTAGCGGAATCCGGAGGCGCGTTCGGTGTCGATGGCGACGGGGCCGATGCCTGCGGCCAGCGCCGCGGCGGCGCGTGCGAAGCCCGCCGGCGTGTCCACCAGTTCAGGCAGCCCCTCGCGGGGCCAGGTGAGGTCAGTGGTCACCGCCTTCAGCCCTTCAACGAGGTGACGCCGGCGGGCGGGAGTCCGGCGACGTTGGCCAGCACCTGTCCGAAAGCTTCGACGTGGGCGGTCAGGTCGGGGGTCTCGGCGGTCCAGGAGGCGCGCATTTCCAGTTGATGGGCGCGCGGCGGTCCGCTCAAATCGCCGAAGCGGACGGAGGCGGTGGCGGTGACGGTGCCGCCCAGGTTGGTGTAACCGGCGTCGGCGTGGCCGAGCCCTTCGGTCAGCCACTGCCACGCCACCTCCGGCAGCAGGGGGTCGGCGGCGACGACGTCGTCCATGTCGGCCTGGATGTAGGCCACCAGCCGCATTTCCCCCTCCCAGGCCTCCTCGGCCGCCGGGTCGTGCAACAGGATGAGACGGCCGAAGGCGTCGCCCTCCGAGTCGGGCAAGACGATGTCGTCTGGTTGGGCGCCGCCGACCTCGATGCCGACGGCGTGTGAGAACGGCGCCAGTCGCTGGGGCGGGCGGATGGTGCCGAGGGTGAGCTCCGGACGCAGCTGGGCGGCGTGCATGGACTCCACGGCGGCGGTGAACACGGGCGGTGTGGAAGGCGAGTCGGCTGATTCGCGCTCGGCCTTTTCCGCCGCCTTGGCCGCGAGCGAAGTCGTCGGATTGGTATCGGAGTTCGTCACAGGGTTCACGCTATCGACCCCGGTGGGGCACTCGGTGGAGACTCGCCGCATGGGCGAGTGCCCACCTGAGTGTGTATCCAACTTATGATTGAGTAGTACTGTGGTCGGAAGCCCCCTTCCGATGTTCGATGAAAGGATCTCACCCATGGCAGACAACACCGAAAAAACCGCGGACGAGCTCGACTACGTCGCGCTGAACCGTGTTCAGCGTTATAGCCAGTTCGCCGTCTTCCGCGCCATCCCCGGAGCGCTGGGCTCTGAGCGCGACGCCCTGACCGCCGAGGCCCGCGACTTCTTCGCGGCACTCGCAGAGGAAGGCAAGGTCACCGTCCGCGGGCTGTACGACGTCTCCGCCATCCGCGCCGACGCCGACTTCATGATCTGGTGGCACGCAGAGAACTTCGATGAGATCCAGGACGCCTACCAGCGCTTCCGCCGCACCACGCTCGGCCAGTCGCTGGAGACCTGGTGGATCGGCAACGGCGTGCACCGCCCGGCCGAGTTCAATAAGCGCCACCTGCCGTCCTTCATCATGGGCGAGGAAGCGGAACGGTGGATCACGGTCTACCCCTTCAACCGCTCCTACGAGTGGTACCTGCTGGAAGGCACCGAGCGCTCCCGCATCCTGCGCCAGCACGGCCAGGCCGCGAAGGACTTCGCCGACGTGCGCGCCAACACCATCCCCGCCTTCGCCCTCGGCGACTACGAGTGGATGCTGGCCTTCGAAGGCCCGGAGCTGGGCCGCATCGTCGACCTGATGCACACCATGCGCTACACCGAGGCCCGCCTGCACGTGCGGGAGGAGACCCCGTTCGTCTCCGGCCGCCGCGTCGATGACGTGGCCGAGGCCATCAACGCGCTGCCGTAACGCAGCCGCAATGCCGGACGCAGCGGAGATCGCCGCCGCCCGCCCCGGAGCCAGTCAGCTGACGGTCATCCGCGACGGCGTGGTGGACATAGACGCTGCGTTCCGGGGCGGGAAGGACGGTTTGTTCATGTCGTTTTCCGCCTTCAAACCGATGATCAGCGTCCTGATCCACCAACTGGCCGAGCGCGGCCGCTTGGATCTGGACACCCCGGTCGCGTGGGTGTGGCCGGAGTTTTCCGCCCGCGGCAAGCACGCCGTGACCGTCCGGCACGTGTTGCAGCACCGCTCGGGGTTGGACGTGGCCCCGGCGGAGTTGGCGGCGGTGGCGAATCCGCGGGCTGCGGTCCGGGTCGTCGAAAGGCTCCCGCTGCGACGTCCGCCTGGGGCACGACCGCATTATGAGGTGCTCAGCTATGGCGTCATCCTCGCTGAAATCTGCCGGCGGGTGACCGGGCGGGGCCTCGGTGAGCTTCTCGACGCTCGTGTCCTGGCCCCGCTCGGGCTGTCCGGGCAGGCGTTTCTAGGCTTGCCCGCCGCCGTCGACGATCGAGGCGTGCGGCTGACCGGCTCTGGCGTCCCGTGGCGGCAGATCGCCGCGGTCGCCCGCTCCGCACGAATCCGCCGGGCGCAGATCGCCTCCGGCGGGTTGTGGTGTTCCAGCCGGGTGTTGGCGACCTTCTACGACGCCCTCGGCCGCACGTGGGCGGGGGAGCGGGTGCTGCCCGACCTGTCACCGGAGCGTGTGCGGGACATGGCGTCCCTGACCTTCGACGGCGTCGACGGCGGCACGGGTCTGCACACCCGGTGGGCGAACGGGGTGCAGCTCGGCGGGACGGCCGGCACTTTCTTCGGCTCTACACCTGGGTCACGCACCTTCGGCCACAACGGCTCCAACATCGCCATCGGATGGCATGACCCGCAGCGGCGGGTGTCTTTCTCGTTGATGACGTCGCATATCTGGCCGCCGCGGCGCGCGGTGCGTCACTTCCGGGACGTCGCCGACGCCGCGCTCGCCGGGTGAGTGTTCTACGGGCAGTGACAGCAAGACTCCCCGCCAGCGCCCGGGACTGGGCGCGCGGGGAGTGAAGCAAGCGCTGCTTTAGTTCTCGGCCTGGGCCGGCTCGAGCTTCATCGACAGCGAGTTGATGCAGTAACGCAGGTCCGTCGGGGTGGGGTAGCCCTCGCCCTCAAAGACGTGCCCCAGGTGGGACTCGCAGTTCGCGCAGAGCACCTCTACGCGGACCATGCCGTGGGAGGTGTCGCGGCGCTCGATGACGGCGTCGTTGCCCGCGGGGGAGTGAAACGACGGCCAGCCGCAGTTGGAGGCGAACTTCTCGGTCGAGCGGAAGATCTCCGCCCCGCAGGCCCGGCACGAGTAGACGCCCTCGGTGGTGGTGTGCTCGTATTCACCGGTCCCCGGCGGCTCGGTGCCGGCCTGACGCAGAACGTAGTATTCTTCCGGGCTCAGGCGCTGGCGCCATTCGTCGTCGGCGATCAGCTTGAAGTTGGTCTGCTGGGTATCGTCGCTCATGAAACCGTCCTTTGCGTCGAGGGTAAGCCCCGGTCGGGGGACTCATCGGCCACAACACTATCCGATCGCCCGATATTCCCCCGCCACTCGCGCAGCAGGGGCACGGTCCACACCGCCACGGTCACGGCGGTGACGAGCAGCAGCAGCGACCAGCCGGCGGTGGCGGCGAACAGGCTGGCCCAAATACCGGCCACCGGGAAGTCTTCGCGGTACCAACCGTCCGGAAACAGCACCAGGAAAGCCGCCACCCACGCGGGCCAGACGTGGAAGACGCTGACTTTACGCAGCGCGGTCATGATCATGGGGAACAACATCATGGAGTAATACATCTGTCCCAGTGAGCTCATCACGAATACGCCGGTCAGCAGCACCCCGGAGGTGGTCAGCGCCCAGAACACCGGGTCGCGGTCGCGCCAGAACCACAGGCCGACGACGGCCACGGCCACGCAGACCCCGAGCACCAGCCACAGCGCCCATTCCAACCCGGCGGGCATGTCGAAATACACCGCCAGCCCCGCCAGCGAGGCGTTGGCGTAATCGCGGGTCTGGCTGAGGTACGGCATCACGCGGGTCACGTAGTCACTGGCCTGCGGAACGAGCGGCCAGGCGATGAGGTTGGCGATCACCGGCACCCCGACGCCGCCGACGATGGTGCGCCAGTCCAGGCGCAGGACAGGCAACAGCAAGACCGGGGCGAACATGGGCTTGACGACGATCGCCACGCCCAGCATCAGCCCCGCCCACCAGCGCCGGCCGTGCACAAACAGCCACAGAAAGGTGGTGAACACCAACAGCAGCACACCGTTGATGTTGGAGAACACCAACGTGTTGACTACGGATTCGGTGAGGAACGCGACCGCCACGGCCGCGGGCCACACCCACGAGGACAATCGGTGGCCGACCAAACGGGTGGCGATCGCCAGCGCGATGACGATGGCGGCCGCGTTGACCACGATGAACACCGCCCGGGAGGCGTCCAGGTCAGCGCTGATCCCCATCGGGGCGAGCAGCAGCGTGGCTCCGGGGTTGTACAGGTAGTGCGGGTCCACCGTCGCGTAGTTCTCGTTGTAGACCGGCACCCCGGTCAAAAACCTGCGGACGGCGGAATACACCGTGGTGAAATCGTCGGTGGGCGAACCGTTGGCGGCCAAAAAGAACACGCGGTGCACCACCAGCAGCACCGCGATCGGCCAGAGGGCCGCGCGGGCGAGGACGTTGGCCCGCGCCCCAGGGGGAAGCAGGGGAGGCGGGGCGGCAGAGACGGCGACAGACACGCCCTCACGCTAGTCGAGGCGCCGCCGGCGTTCCAGCAGCCACACCCTAGGAAACGTCTTGGTGCAGGCGCCGGTAGCGGAGAAAAAGTCGGCTGTCGGCCGTCGCCTGCGCGTCTTCCAGGCGCAGGGGATGGGCGAAGCCACCGCCGTCGGGTCGGACGGCGAACAACGGCTTTTCGACGGGCGCCGCCACCCTCGGTTCCAGGGTCAGGTGCAAGACGTCGATGAGCTCGGCCTCCCACATCATCGCGTAGATGCCGGGTCCGCCCTCACACGCGATGCGGGACAGACCCCGGGCGTGCAGCGCATTGACCATGTCAGTGGCGGAACCGCTGCCGGTGCCGACCAGTTCCACCCCGGCGGCGGTGAGTTCTGCGCGCCGGCCGGCGAGGCTTTCGTCATCGAGGGAGTGTTGTGGGGTGAGCACCAACGGCGGGAAATCGGGGTCGAATTCATGCAGGGCGCGCAGCGCGGGCGGGAAATTCAAGGATCGGGAGATCACGGCCATCCGAGGGAGGGCCGGCAGTCCCTCCAAGAGCCTGTTCGCGCGGAGTCCGTCGCTGAGATAGGCGGGCCCGTAGTCTTCCGATCGCGCCGTCTGCGCTCCGACCAGAATGGCGTCCGCCCACCCCCGGACTCGTTGCAGCAGTGCGGCGTCGGTGGGGTTGCCCATCGCCGCCGACGTTCCGGATACGGTCGCGGAGCCGTTGATGGTGGAGATTGCGATCGCCCGCAGCTCCGGGTGACGGGCCGGCTGGGTGGGGCCGAGCAGGGAATCGACGTCGAGGGCGTCGGGGAAAGAATCGGGTAGGGGGCTCATGAACATGAGAGTACGCAACGCAAAAACCGCCAGGGGTTACCTGGCGGTTATGTGGAGCGGATGACGAGACTCGAACTCGCGACCCTCACCTTGGCAAGGTGATGCGCTACCAGCTGCGCTACATCCGCGTAGAGGTTTGACCCTCTGTGCGCGATACTGGGATTGAACCAGTGACCCCTTCCGTGTCGGGGAAGTGCTCTACCGCTGAGCTAATCGCGCTTAAAGCAATGATGCTTTGAGGTGAGAACGGGAATCGAACCCGTGTAAACGGTTTTGCAGACCGTTGCCTAACCACTCGGCCATCCCACCGTCGAGGTTTCACCTCAGGCAACCTCAGCTACAGGTTACCAGAGCGGATGACGAGACTCGAACTCGCGACCCTCACCTTGGCAAGGTGATGCGCTACCAGCTGCGCTACATCCGCGTAGAGGTTTGACCCTCTGTGCGCGATACTGGGATTGAACCAGTGACCCCTTCCGTGTCGGGGAAGTGCTCTACCGCTGAGCTAATCGCGCGGATAAATTCCACCAGGGAATTTGGAGCGGATGACGAGACTCGAACTCGCGACCCTCACCTTGGCAAGGTGATGCGCTACCAGCTGCGCTACATCCGCATGCACTGTCACTCTGGGGCGTTGTGCCCGTTTGTGCGGTGCGAGAAATGACTTTATCCGCATTGGGCGTTTTAATACAAATCGCCAGGTCAGGGCTAGAAGTGCGGCCGTGGCACGCGGGAGAGTTACGTGGATGTAATTCAGCGTCGCTGCCAGAGGGGTCGGGCCGTTGGGTGGCGACGGGAATCCCCTTGGCCTGCCGATTAGGGATTTTTGAGCACTGTCAGGTAGATTGTTTTAAGCACAAGCACGGTCCTATGGCTCAGTGGAAGAGCGTTCCGTTCACACCGGAAAGGTCGCTGGTTCGAACCCAGCTAGGACCACTACATATACCGCACCGCCGACAGGTGGTGCGGTTTTTGCTTTCCGCTTCAGGCTGGGGTTAAGGGGCAAAAGGGGGGGGGGTAAGGGACAAAAAGTGTGCCTGACCCGGGCGTGTCGCCCCGGGGCTTCACCTGGTGGGTTTAGCTTCCTGCCCATCCCTTCTGGATGCCCATCGAGTGCTGGTAGCCGGAATCGATGGCTGAGGGGCCGGTGGCGGCCGTGTTCTTGAGCGAGCTCCGTGCCGGCGATTGTGTGCCGATGGCCTAAGCAATGAACATCCGCATGGTGGTAGCGCAGATGGTCGTGACCTTGTGGTCGACGAGGGGGCATCCGCGGATTGGGCAGCGTGGTCGGTTGGCCACCACCAGCAATATCCAGCCGAGTGGGCCTAGCAGAAGACGTGGTCGGGGCGGGGTCGGCCGTCTAGGCGCTTCACGCATGGCGGGGCAGTCCTGCCTTCTGGCGCCCTGAACTTGTCACATCCGGGCGGCCCGTAACTGTACTGACGCCTGTTCCACCGCGGGGATTGCGGCGATGAAGGGGGGGGGGACGCGATCCCCTCCTTTGCTTTGGGTGGGGAAAGGGGTTGCCGAGGAGGTTTCATGGCTCGACCCCGCCTAGGTCCATAACCCGCGGCATATAAATTTTTCACGCTTCCCCCTTACCGATGGCTGGGGGCGAACCTTCCTTGGTGCTGGCTGTGTGAATTTTGCCATTTTTGCCCCCGGGTGAGGGCGACTATTCGTATATTTGATTTGACTTTACCCCTTGCATATCTTTCGAAAGTTTGATACGGTAGAGGTCTAAGCCATTTTGGGGAGACGGGGAGGAAGGGATTTCATGGCATTTGATGTCGAGAAGATGAAGAAGTGGATCGCCCAGGAGGATGCGGTCGTGGTTGACCGGGTTCTGTGGCAGCTGCGCATGCACGCGATCTACGAGTGCGAAGGATTCGCCGACCTGACGGATATCACTGAAAAGGATCAGACGAAGGCGGCGCGCGACCGCGAGCTCGCGGAGATTCGCCGCGAAGCGAAGAAGCTCTTCCGTGAGCGGAAGAAGAACGCGGAGATCGAGGCGGAGGTCAGCCGACTCGAAGACGAGGCGCGCGCCGCATAGTTATGCGCTAGGGGCAGGGTCGCGGCCTTGCCTCGAAAAACGCTTTGGGTGGGACGACGACATGATGTCGGCGTCCCACTTTTTGTTTCCTTTGATTGATTTGGCTTTAACCTGGATGCACCGGCCCCGTCGGAATCATCGTCGCAGTGGGGAACTATTAGCGCGGTCATTCCGACTACTGGGTAAGGCATCCACCTTCTGATGGGTGCCCCATGAGGTCGCTCAAGAGGCGGCCTGACTGTCAACAATTGCTTGGAGTGAAGCCTGTGCACATGTTTCCCCGCGTCCGTTCCCGCGTCGCCTTCGTTGCGACCGCTTTTGCCGCCACCGCCGCAGTGGCCGGCGCTCCGCTCGTCGGCGCCCATGATGTGGTGGTGGGCGGGGACCCTGCGGACGGAGAAGTGCTGCAGGAGTTTCCGGGCTCGGTGACCCTGGAGTTTTCCGGGGAGCCGAGGGACGGATTCAACACCTTCGCCATCACTGAAGCGGAGTCGGGGGAGACCGTCTACTCCGGTGAACCCACAGTGTCCGGGCGAGACGTCTCGCTTGAACTACCGCAGGACCTGGACGCCGGGAGCGGCGACTACAACCTCGGCTTCCAGATCACCTCCTCTGACGGGCACTCCACCCGAGGGATGACGACGTTCTCCGTCGCCGACGACGGCGAGGCGGCCAGCGCCCCCGCCGAAGGCAATGACGAGGCCGAAGCGTCGGAGACCACGGAAGACGAGGGCGAAGGGCTGAGCACCACCCTGCAAATTGTTCTCGCGGCAGTCGGAGTACTTGTCCTTCTTTCCGTCGTCGCCATGGCTGTCGCCAGGCAGCGACGTAACCGTTAAAAGGAGTTTGACGTGAACATCAGAAACATCAAAAAGAGTGCCGTGGCAGGCGTCGCATCCGGCGCGCTTCTGCTCACCGCCTGCGCAGATCAAGGGACTGAGACAGGCGATGAGGCGGCGTCTGCAACGGCAGAAACCACCTCGGCGGCAGACGGGGAGGCCGTGACTCTGACCAACGGAGTAGTCCGCGCGAAGGGCACCGACGTCGAGATGACCGCCATTTTCGGCACCCTGACGAACGCCTTGGACGAGGACGTCCAAATCGTCGGGATCGACACCGGGCTGGAAGCCGGCAGCTACGAGATCCACGAGGTCGTGGACGGCGTCATGCAGGAAAAGGAAGAACCGTTGACCATCCCCGCGGGGCAGGACCATGTCCTTGAGCCCGGCGGCGACCACTTCATGATCATGGGCCACGTCGGGGAGATCCTCGCCGGAGACGTCGTGCCCGTCACGATCGAGCTCGCCGACGGCGACGTCATCGAACTCGGTGAAGTCCCCGTCCGCACGATGAACGCCGGTGACGAAGACTACGGGGAAGACGGCACTCTCCAAGGCCACAGCGGCGGCATGGGCTCCGCGGAGGACGGCGCCGAGGAGAACGACTGACGGGCGTCGATAAGCGGGTACGCCGTCAGCTCCGCGCTGACGGCCGGTAGAAAGGAGTGTCCATCACCATGAGCAAGAAGGTCCGTTTCTCGCGGCGTAATTTCTTCGCGGGAGTCACCACCGCGGCCGCGGCGTCCACCCTGGCGGCGTGCGCCTCTGAACCGGACGGTGATAACCCGGCTGCGCCGCCGACGGAGGCCACGGGCCTGCGGACGGCCACCGTCGATTTCGACGGGCCGCACCAGGCGGGCGTCGCCACGCCCGCCCAGGCGCATCTCAACCTCGTGGGCTTCAACCTCCACGACGACGTCGACCGGGACGGGGTGATCCGTCTCATGCGCTCTTGGAGCCACGACGCCCGTGCCCTTGCCGTGGGGGAGGCCCCGCCCGGCAGTCTCGAGCCGGAATTGGTGCAGGCGCCGGCGAACCTGACCGTCACCTGCGGATTCGGTCCCCGCGTGTTCGAGATCGCCGACCTCGAGGCGCAACGCCCCGACTGGCTGGCGCCGATCCCCGAGTTTCAGCGCGATCAGCTCGAAGACGCCTGGGGGCAAAGCGACGTCGTCCTGCAGATCTGCTCGGATGACCCGCTCACCGTTTCCCACACCACCCGGCACATGGTGCGCACCAGCCCCAGGTACGCCGCGCCGGTGTGGATGCAGCAGGGCTTCCTCCACGCCGCCGGGACCAGGGAAGAAGGGCAAACCCCACGCAACCTCTTCGGCCAGAAGGACGGCACCGCCAACCTCACCACGGACGAAGAACAGCTGGAGCACGTCTGGCACGGTGCAGAAGCGCCCGCCTGGTCGCAGGGCGGCACCGCCATGGTGGTGCGCCGCGTCCGGATGAACATGGACACCTGGGAGATGCTCGACCGCACCTCCCGGGAAGAATCCATCGGCCGCACCCTCGATGAGGGCGGCCCGTTGTCCGGCGGCGATGAATTCACGGAGCCGGACTACTCCGCGACCGACGAATACGGGCTGCCCGTCATCGACGCCGCCAGCCATATGGCACGCGCCCGGCCGCCGGCGGACCACCCGGAGCAGACGATGCTGCGGCGTTCGTACAACTACGACCTGCCGCCGGTCGACGGGATCTCTAATTCGGGGCAGGTGTTCATCTGTTTCCAGAAGAACCCCGACCGGCAATTCACCCCGGTGCAGGCCCGGCTGGACGAGCAGGACCGCCTCAACGAGTGGATCACCCACATCGGCTCCGCGGTGTACTTGTTGCCGCCCGGGACGGGTGCGGCCACCGGGGAGGATTATTGGGGACAAAGTCTGCTCGAAAGAACGTGACGCTCGTCGGCGGGTCCTGACCGCCCCGCTGACGGGGTGATCGCGCTAAGATATCCCCGAAGCGCCGAAGGGCGGGACCCGTCCCGCCCGAACGGACGTGGATGAGAACTTTCTTATGAAGTGGGTGACGGCCAGGTATGCCGTGGCCCACATGAGCGCGAGAAGGAGCGCAATCGAATATGACTAACGTCGATCCCCGCCAGGCTGAGGTACCCGCACCGTTCACCGTCCCCGCCGGCACTGCCGTCGGCGCGGCGATGCGTGAGCTGGAGCTGCCGAACAAGGGACCCGAGGCCATCGTCTGCGTCAAGGACGCCGAGGGGGAGCTGAAGGATCTTTCCCACGTCCCGGACGCCGAGGCCGAATTCACCCCGGTCCCGGCGTATACCGAAGACGGCCGTTCCGTCATCCGGCACTCCTGCGCCCATGTTCTGGCCCAGGCCGTGCAGCTGGAGTTTCCCGGCACCAAGCTGGGCATCGGCCCGGCCATCGACAACGGCTTCTACTACGACTTCCAGGTCGCCGAGCCCTTCACTCCGGAGGATCTCAAGGCCATCGAGAAGCGGATGAAGAAGATCATCAAGTCCGGTCAGCGTTTCGAGCGCCGCGTCTACGCCTCCACCGAAGCCGCCGCCGAGGAACTCGCCGATGAGCCGTTCAAGCTCGAGCTGGTCCGGGACAAGGGCAACGTCGACCCTGATTCGGACGAGGCCACCGAAGTCGGCGCCGGTGACCTGACCGCCTACGACAACATCAACCCGCGCACCAACGAGATCGAGTGGTCTGACCTGTGCCGCGGCCCGCACATCCCGACGACCCGCTACATCCCGGCGTTCACCCTGACCCGTTCCTCCGCGGCCTACTGGCGCGGCGACCAGGACAACGCCGGCCTGCAGCGCATCTACGGCACCGCCTGGGAAGACAAGGAGAAACTGGAGGAGTACCAGACGATGCTCGCGGAGGCGGAAAAGCGCGATCACCGCCGCCTGGGCACCGAGCTGGACCTGTTCTCCTTCCCCGACGAGATCGGCTCCGGCCTGCCGGTGTTCCACCCCAACGGCGCGATCGTGCGCCTGGAGATGGAGGAGCACTCCCGCCGCCGCCACCTCGAGGCCGGCTACTCCTTCGTCAACACCCCGCACGCCACGAAGGCGGACCTTTTTGAGAAGTCCGGGCACCTCGGCTTCTACAAGGAGGGCATGTTCCCGCCACTGCAGCTCGACGCCGAATACGACGACGACGGCAACGAGACCAAGCCGGGCCAAGACTACTACCTCAAGCCCATGAACTGCCCGATGCACAACCTGATCTTCGATTCCCGCGGGCGCTCCTACCGTGAGCTGCCGCTGCGCTTGTTCGAGTTCGGCACCGTGTACCGCTACGAAAAATCCGGCGTCGTGCACGGCCTGACCCGGGCCCGCGGCTTCACCCAGGACGACGCCCACATCTACTGCACCGAGGATCAGCTGGAGGAAGAGCTGACCACGGTGCTGGAGTTCATCATCTCGCTGCTCAAGGACTACGGCCTGGACGACTTTTACCTGGAGTTGTCGACCCGCGACCCGAAGAAGTCCGTCGGTTCGGAAGAAATTTGGGAGACCTCCACCGAGATCCTGGAGCGCGTGGCCACCAACTCCGGCCTCGACCTGGTGCCGGACCCGGAGGGCGCCGCCTTCTACGGGCCGAAGATCTCCGTCCAGGCCAAGGACGCCATCGGCCGCACCTGGCAGATGTCCACCGTCCAGCTGGACTTCAACCTGCCGGAGCGCTTCGACCTGGAGTACACCGCGCCGGACGGCTCCAAGAAGCAGCCCATCATGATCCACCGCGCGCTCTTCGGCTCCATCGAGCGCTTCTTCGCCGTGCTGCTGGAGCACTACGCCGGCGCTTTCCCGGCGTGGCTGGCGCCGCAGCAGGTCATGGGCATCCCGGTGGCCGAGGACTTCGCCCCACACCTGGAGGGGGTGGTCGCGGAGCTGCGCAAGCGCGGCGTCCGCGCCGACGTCGACGTCTCCGACGACCGCATGCAGAAGAAGATCCGCAACCACACCACCGGCAAAATCCCGTTCATGCTGCTCGCCGGCGGCCGCGACGTGGAGGCGGACGCCGTGAGTTTCCGGTTCCTCGACGGCACCCAGATCAACGGCGTGCCAGTGGCCGAAGCCGTCGACCTGATCGCAGATTGGGTGGGCGAGCGCATCAACGAGCAACCGAGCGAGGAAGCCATTGCCGCACGCCGATAACGCCACCGAATCCGCTGGCCAGCCCGAGCGGCGCGTCGTCGACCACGGAGTCGGCAAGGACGATGAGCTGCAGCGCCTGTGGGCGCCGTACCGCTCGGCGTACCTGGCGGAATCCCCGCGGATGAACGGCAACGACGTCGAAGACCCCGGCGACCCTTTCCTCGACGCGCCTCAACGCTCCGACGAAGAGTCGCTGATCATCGCCCGCGGCGAGCACGTCTACGTGATCCTGAACCTCTACCCGTACAACGCGGGCCATCTGATGGTCATCCCGTACCGGAAAGTCTCCGAGCTGGAGGACCTGACGGCCGAGGAGGACCTGGAGGTGATGGCGTTCACCAAACGCGCCATCCGCGTGCTCAAGCGGGTGTCCAACCCGGAAGCCTTCAACGTGGGCTTCAACCTGGGCTCCGCCTCCGGCGGTTCGGTCGGCGACCACCTGCACCTGCATGTGGTGCCGAGGTGGTCCGGTGACGCGAACTTCGTCACCGTGATCGGCAAAACCAAAGTGTTGCCGCAGTTGTTGCGGGACACCCGCGCCCTGCTCGCCCGCGGATGGGCCGAGATTGAGGCCGCTGATGCTTAGCGTCCACGGGCGAAAGCCGGCGGCGGTCGTCATTGAGCCGGTGGCCAAAACGCTGAACCGGTTGGGCGTCTCCCCGAACGCGGTCACGATCATCGGCGCGGTGATCACCACCGCCATCGTCGTGACGCTCATTCCGGCGGGGCACCTGGTGTGGGCCGCGGTGCTCACCGGGCTGTTCGCGGCCTTCGACATGGTCGACGGCACCATGGCGCGGCTGCGCGGCGGCGGTACCCGGTTCGGGGCGACGCTGGACGCGACCTGCGACCGCATCACCGACGGGGCGACCTTCGCCGCCATCACCTGGTGGCTGATCTACTCCTATGACGCCCATCCTTCCCTGGTGGCGGCGTCGCTGGTGGTGCTCATCGGTTCGCAGGTGATCAGCTACGTCAAGGCCAGGGGAGAGGCCTCCGGCTTTGCCATGGTCGGCGGGCTGATCGAACGCCCCGAGCGCCTCATCATCGGCCTCGTCGGCATCGGCCTCCACGGCTTTGGCGTTCCCTACGCCGTCGACGTGGCCATCTGGGTGCTGGCCGCGGGCAGCGTCTTCACCGTCGTCCAGCGCATCGCGATGGCCTGGAACGACCCGAAGGCGATGGACGAGGCGGCGGCCCCGGCGGGGACGAAGGACGCGGCAGCACACGATCATTCCTGGTCCGTCGACACGAAGGAGAAGTAGACGTTGATGGAGGATGTCACCCGCCTGCTGCGTGACCGCGACTTTGCGGCGGCCGGCTACCTGGCGGGATGGTCGATCGTGCGCAAGCTGCCGGCCCCCGTGGCCGCCCGGCTGTTTCGGTTCGGCGCTGACCGGGTCAGCGACGACGGCAAGGGACTGGAGATGCTGCGGCGTAATCTCAGCCGCGTCGTGGGGCCGGAAAACGTCACCCGGGAACTGGTGCGCGACGCCATGCGCTCCTACGCCCGCTACTGGCTGGAGGCCTTCCGGCTGCCGACGCTGACCGACGACGAGAAGCTGCACGCCCGGCTGACTGAGGGGGTGGTCGGCCGCGAGGCCTTCGATGCGTCGGTGCAGTCGGGCAGGGGCGTGATCCTGACCCTGCCGCACTCCGGTAACTGGGACATGGCCGGCACGTGGCTGGTCAAAAACTACGGACAATTCGCCACCGTCGCGGAAAGAGTCAAGCCTGAAGTCTTGTTCAACGCCTTCGTCGAGTTCCGCGAGTCCCTCGGCTTCGAGGTTCTCCCTCTCACGGGCGGACAGCGGCCGCCCTTCGACAGGCTCCGCGAAGTGCTGGAGCAAGGCGGAATCGTGTGCCTGCTGGGCGAGCGCGACCTCAAACAAACCGGCGTGGAAGTCGATTTCTTCGGGGAGAAGACCACGATGCCGGCGGGCAGCGCCCAGCTGGCCCTCGAAACCGGCGCCGCCCTGCACGTCGTGCACTCCTGGTTCTACGAGGACGACGACGGCCCAGGGTGGGGGCTGAGCGCCTCCGATGAAGTGGAGGTCACCGACCTGCCGGCCACCGTGCAGCGCATCGCGGATCTCTTCGCGGCCAACATCGCCGCCCACCCGGAGGACTGGCACATGCTGCAGCCGCAGTGGACCGTCGACGTCGACGAGGCCAAGGCGGCCCGCCGGGCACGCCGTCAGCGGGCGGAACGCGAACGGAAAGGCTAGGTCGGCGCTGTGCGAGTGGGAATCGTCTGCCCGTATTCTTTCGACGAGCCCGGCGGAGTTCAGGCCCACATCCTTGACCTGGCCAAGGTGTTGATCGGTCAGGGACATGAGGTGCGGGTCATCGGCCCCGCCTCGGAGGACACGGAGTTGCCCGACTTCGTGGTCAGGGGCGGCGGTTCCATGGCCATCCCCTATAACGGATCGGTGGCCCGCCTGGCTTTCGGGCCGGGCGTGCGCCGCCGGGTGCGCCGCTTCCTTCAGGAGGGGCAGTTCGACGTGCTCCACATCCACGAGCCGAACTCGCCGAGTTATTCCATGCACGCCCTGTTCCTGGCGTCCGGGCCGATCGTCGCGACCTATCACGCCTCAGCCGCCGGTTCTCGGGTGCTGCGGGCTTTCCGTCGGGTGCTCGCCCCGGCGCTGGAGAAGATCCGCGGCGGCATCGCCGTCTCCGAGATGGCCAGGCGGTGGCAGGTGGAGCAGCTCGGCGGCGACCCGGTCCTGATCCCCAACGGGGTGGACACCGCCGTGTACCGCGACGCGATCGTCGCTGCGGAGCACAAAACGGGCAAACCCGTGGAGATCGTGTTTCTGGGGCGCCTCGACGAGCCCCGCAAAGGCCTGGACATCCTGCTGCGGGCTCTCGCCCGCATCGACCGGGGCCACCGCGCGTTCACGGTCACCGTCATGGGCGGCGGACGGGAACGCCAGGCCGAGGGGGTCAACTTCATCGGCCGGGTCAGCGACGAGGAGAAAGTGGCGGTCCTGGGGCGCGCAGACATCTACGTGGCGCCGAACACCGGCGGGGAGAGCTTCGGCATCGTCCTCGTCGAGGCGATGGCCGCCGGATGCGCCGTGGTGGCCTCCGACATCGAAGCGTTCGCCACCGTCTGCGACGCCGCCTCCGAGACCCCGGCGGGAGTGCTCTTCCGCAACGGCTCCGACGCCGACCTCGCCGACAAACTCACCGGCCTCATCGACGACGCCGCGCTCCGGAACCGCTACATCGCCGCCGGGGACAAGCGGGCCCTCCGGTACGACTGGGAGCGCGTGGCCAAGGACGTGGTCACCGTCTACGAGACCGTCGTGGACGGCACCGTGGTGACCCCGGGCAGGGGTGACCGGTGACCTGGATCGTCGTGCTGGCGGCGGTGCTGCTCACCGTCGTCGTGTTGTGGGCCTACTTCACCGCGCAACGGCTCAACCGGCTGCACATCCGCACGGATTCGGCGCGACTGTCGCTGCAGGCGTCGCTCGACAGACGCGCCGCCGTGGTGGGGGCGCTGATCCCGGAGGCCTCCGCCACGGCGACGGAGGCCGAATCCATCCCGCTGGAATACGGCAACTTCGACCGGCGGGCCAGCGTGGAACGGGCCATCAGCGCGGCGATCTCTGAGCTGGAACCGCAGGTGCCGGCCCAGCTCATCGACGCCGACGTCCGCGTGCAGCTGGCCCACCGGTTCTACAACGAAGCCGTCGCCGACACCCGTGCCCTGCGCCTGCAGCAACCGGTGCGAGCCCTACGGCTGGGAGGAACGGCCGACCTGCCGGAATTCTTCGAGTTCAGCGCACTATGACCCGGCTGCGAGAACGGGCGGCGGCGCGCATTTCCGCCCGCAGCCACCGCAGTGAACCGATGAGGATCGCCACCACCAAGACGTTGCGGGCAAGGAGTGCGACGACCCCGACCACGCCGCTGGCGGGCGAGAGCACGTCACCGTAGAAGAAGGGGTAGATCACCGTGCTCAGCGCCGCGGCCGCGACGGCGAGCACGCCCAACCACCGGGGATGGGAGAAAGCGGAGGTGCGCAACGCCACCGCGAGAATCGGCCCCAGCCAGATGACGTACTGCGGGGAGAACACCTTGTTCGCGACGAGCAGCCCCGCGACTATCGTCACGCCGAACGCCACGGCGACCGAAGGAGTGAAGCGGCCCCGCCACAGCGCGAACAACGCCCACCCCAACGCGCCCGCCACGACCGACACCATCGCAGCGTCAGCCACACCGATCAGTGCGTCGACCCCCGGGCCGGCGATCTCCCAGCTCTTGGAGTCGGCGAAGTGGACGTCGTACAGCTCCGGGCGGAACTGGGCGGCGGCCACGGCCACCGTCGCCGCGACCGACTCCACCTGCAGCCCGCGTTCCCCTTGGTAGGTGAGCGGGGAGAGGAGTCTATCGAGCCCTCCCACGGCGAGAGTGATCAAAACCAACCCGGCCAGCGCCGCGAAGAAAGCCGTCACGCGCACCCAGGTCCCTCGCTCCCGGAGCCCGCCGACCAGCCCTGCGCCGAGGACTCCCGGCCACAATTTCACCGCCGTCGCCGCCGCCAGCAACACCGAGGCGAGCACCCCGTTGAGAAATAGCAGGGCCGCAAACGCGCCGACCAGCACCGCCGGGATGAGATCCAGACGCATGAGAAGCACCTGCCCGCAGGCGGTGCCGAAAAACACCCAGAACCACCCGGCCTGCGCCGCCTGCCGCGCCGGGAGCCGGCCGTGGAGCAGGAGGGCGAGGAAGAGGGCGTCGATAAGCAGGTTCATCGCCAAAAACGCGACCTGGAACGCCGGCAGGTCAGGCGCGGTGAGCCAGTGGAGGAGGTAAATCACCCACGTCGCGGCGTGCGGGTATTCCCGCAGGCCGTCCTCCTGCCCGGCGCCACCGAAGTAGTAGTTCACGTCCGTCATCGGCCCCGGCTCGTAGACGATGAGGGCGAGCAGGGCGACCCGGGCGACGGCCCAGCCGGCCCAGACGGCGCAGGCGGAGGAGAGACGGGGCATGGCCGCAAGTGTAGACACCGAGGGGACCTGGCCGCGGGAAGGATCGGTACGCTGGGAACGCAGTGAAATACGTATCTCGTCTGAGGGAGTTGAGCGCGTGAGCGATATTCGGGAAGTTCTGGACTTGGAGGCCGTCGACGCCGACATCTTCCGGGGGCGGGCCGTGCCATCCAAACACAAGCGGACCTTCGGCGGCCAGGTCGCGGCGCAGGCGCTCGTCGCCGCGACGAAGACCGTCTCCGCCGACAAACAGGTCCACTCGCTGCACGGCTACTTCATCCGGGGAGGCAAGTCCGCCGAGCCGACGGTCTTTCTCGTCGACCGGCTCCGCGACGGACGCAGCTTCGCCACCCGTCAGGTCCGTGCCGTGCAAAACGGCGAGACCATCTTCAGCATGCAGGCCAGCTTCCACATCCCCGACGACGTGGGCCCCGAACACGCCGACCGCATGCGTGACGTGCCGGCGCCGGAGGAGGTCGTCGACGAACGCGCCTTACCGCGGCCGGGCACCCGGGCGTTGCTCGACGACTGGGTCGATTGGGACGTCCGCGTCATCGACCCGGCCTACTACGAGAAAAACCCCTACACCGCCAGCCAACAGATGGTCTGGTTCCGCTCCACCAAGGCCCTTCCCGACGACGACACCTTCCACGTCTGCACCCTGGCGTACATGTCGGACATGACGCTGCTGTATTCCTCCCTGGTCCCGCACCCGGAGCACAAGGTGCAGATGGCCAGCCTGGATCACGCGATGTGGTTCCTGCGCCCCTTCCGCGCCGACGAGTGGCTGCTCTACGACCAGATTTCCCCGTCCGCCGCCGGGGGCAGGGGATTGACCCACGGCCGCATCTTCAACCGCGACGGGGACCTCGTCGCCGTCGTCATCCAGGAAGGCCTGACCAGGACACTGGATCCCGACAAATAAAACGGGTTGCGAGGGTGCGTATACTGGTTAAAGCTCACACACCAGGTGACGCGCTACTCCTCCAGCCCTGGAGTCGAGTCGGCGGCAAATGACCGCGAAAGCGAGAAAGGGGCGACATGGCAGGCCACTCAAAGTGGGCGACCACGAAGCACAAGAAGGCTGCGAACGACGCCAAGCGCAGCAAGGAATGGGCCAAGGCGATCAAGAACATCGAGGTCGCGGCCCGGATGGGCGGCGGCGACCCCGCCGGTAACCCAACCTTGGACGACATGATCAAGAAGGCCAAGAAGGCCTCCGTCCCCAACGACAACATCGAGCGCGCCCGCAAGCGCGGCGCCGGTGAAGAAGAGGGCGGCTCCGACTGGGAGACCATCATGTACGAAGGCTACGGCCCCTCCGGCGTGGCCATCCTGGTCGAGTGCCTCACCGACAACCGCAACCGCGCCGCCACCGAGGTACGCACCGCGATGACCCGCAACAACGGCAACCTCGGCGAGTCCGGCTCGGTGGCCTACATGTTCAACCGCGTGGGCTACGTCCTGGTCAAGAAGGGCGATCTGACCGAGGACGACGTGCTCATGGCGGTGCTCGAGGCAGGCGCCGAAGAGGTCAATGACCTCGGCGAGCACTTCGAGGTCATCTGCGAACCCACGGACACCGCCACTGTCCGCGACGCCCTCGAGGCGGCCGACATCGAGGTGGAGGAGTGGGACCAGGATTTCCGCGCGGACGTCAACGTCCCGCTGGAGCTCGAGGACGCGCAGAAGGTCACGAAGCTCATCGACGCGCTCGAGGACGCCGACGACGTCCAGAACGTCTACACCAACCTGGACATCTCCGACGAGGTCGCCGAGGCGCTGGCCGAAGCCTAGCCCCGACCGCGTCGTCGACGCGCCCGCCCGGCCTCGGCGACTCACCTGCGTGAGTCACCGGGGCCGTACGTGTGTGCAGGTCACTGTCCTTTGTCCGAAAGTGTGTGCCCACCGGCTACACTGTGGACACTGCACATGGAGCGTGAAAGTAAGGAGGCCGCGTGAACCTGGAAGGCATGCGTGTGATGGGCATCGACCCGGGTTTGACCCGGTGCGGCCTGTCCGTCGTCCAAGCCGGCCGCGGCCGTGGCGTGCTCCCGGTGTCGGTCGGGGTGGTGCGCACCCCGAGCGACGTGGATCTCAGCGAACGCCTGCTGCGGATCTCCAAGGCGGTCGGGGAGTGGATGGACGACTACCGGCCGGACGTCGTGGCCATCGAGCGACTCTTCGAGCGCGGCAACGTCTCCACCGTGATTTTCACGGCGCATGCCGTCGGCGTGCTCATCCTCGCCGCCGCGGAACGGGGCATCCCCGTGCACCACTACACGCCGTCGGAAGTGAAGAAGGCCATCTCCGGCAACGGCCGGGCGGACAAGAAGCAGATGACCGTGATGGTCACGCGCATTCTGGGGCTGTCCGAGCCGCCCAAACCCGCCGACGCGGCCGACGCCCTGGCCCTGGCGATCTGCCACTGCTGGCGCGCCCCGACCATCGCGCGGACGCGACAGGCGCAGGAGCGCGCCGCAGCCAAACAACGAGAACTGGCGGAGATCGCCAAAACCCACCGCAACGTCTAAGGAGTCGCCGCCGTGATCGCATCACTTCGGGGAGAGGTTCTGAGCATCGGGCTCGACCACGCAGTCATCGAGTGCGCCGGGGTCGGCTACCAGGTGCTGGCCACCCCGCCCACGCTGGGGCGCCTGCGCCGCGGCGAGGAAACGCTGGTGCTGACCAGCATGGTCGCCGTCAAAGACAACGTGCCCAACCTCTACGGCTTCGGCTCGGACGAGGAGCGTCGCATGTTCCACCTGTTGCAGACCCTCTCCGGGCTGGGGCCGAAGCTGGCGATCGCCTGCCTCACCACGCTCCAACCCGCGGAGATCTCCAAGGCCGTGGCGGAGAAGGACCCCAAGACCCTGCAAACCATCCCCGGGGTGGGCAAGCGGATGGCCGATCGCATGGTCGTCGAACTCGGCGGAAAAGTGGACGAATACTTGCCCGCTCCAGACGAGGCCCCGGAGCTTCCGATCGTGCCGGCCCACGCAGCCGATGTGGCGGAGCAGGTCGTCGAGGCCCTGGTGGGGCTCGGCTTCACCGACCGCGTCGCCGGCCCGGTCGTCGACGGGATCCTCGCCGAGAACCCGGACCTGGACACCGCCGCCGCGCTGCGCTCCGCGCTGAGCCAGCTGGGAAGGAAGTAAACCACCGTGTCAGATGTGGAACGCACCGAATTTGAACTGCCGCCTGACCTGCAGCGGCAGGCCTCCAGCCGTCCGGACGACGCACCGGTCAACCCCGTCGCGCAGGCGGGGGAGCAGGACGTGGAGAAGTCACTGCGCCCGAAATCCCTGGACGAGTTCATCGGCCAGCCCAAGGTCCGGGAACAGCTGTCCCTCGTCCTCACCGGCGCGAAGCGCCGCGGCGTCACGCCCGACCACATCCTGATGTCCGGGCCACCCGGCCTGGGCAAGACGACGATGGCCATGATCATCGCCGAGGAGCTCGGCACGAGCCTGCGCATGACCTCCGGGCCGGCGCTGGAACGGGCGGGAGATCTGGCGGCGATGCTGTCCAACATCGTCGAAGGCGACGTCATGTTCATCGACGAGATCCACCGCATCGCCCGCCCGGCAGAAGAGATGCTGTACATGGCGATGGAGGACTTCCGCATCGACGTCATCGTGGGCAAGGGGCCGGGGGCGACGTCGATTCCGCTGGAGATCCCGCCCTTTACCCTGGTCGGGGCCACCACCCGCGCGGGCATGCTCACCGGCCCGCTGCGGGACCGGTTCGGCTTCACCGCCCAGATGGAGTTCTACGACGTCGACGACCTGACCCGGGTGGTGCGCCGCGCCTCCCGGATCCTCGGCGTCGAGATCGACGACGACGCCGCCGTCGAGGTCGCATCCCGCTCTCGGGGGACTCCGCGCATCGCGAACCGGCTGCTGCGGCGCGTGCGCGACTTCGCCGAGGTCAACGGCGACGGCCACATCACGCTTGCCAGCGCGCAGGGGGCGTTGGCGGTCTTCGACGTCGACGAGCTCGGCCTTGACCGGCTGGATCGGGCGGTGTTGGGTTCCTTGATCCGCGGCCACGGCGGCGGTCCCGTGGGAGTGAACACCCTGGCCATTGCGGTGGGTGAGGAGCCCGGCACCGTCGAGGAGGTCTGCGAGCCCTATCTGGTGCGGGCCGGCCTGATGGCGCGTACCGGCCGCGGGCGCGTCGCCACCGCTGCCGCGTGGCGCCACCTCGGCTTGACACCGCCGGACAACGCCCCGGGAATGCTTTGACGCTCGCCGCCTGCGGGCGCGCGACATGCCACTCACCCCGGTTCGACATGAACCGGGGTGTCTCTGGCACACTTGGGGCCCATGGAATTCCTTATTCTTCTCGTCCTTCTGGCAGTGTTTCTGCTCCCGTCCTTCTTCATGATGCGCAAGCAGAATCAACGACAGAAGGACATGGCGGCCATGCAGGCCGGGCTGCAGCCGGGCAACCGGGTCGTCACCGGCGCCGGCCTGCACGGCACCGTCCACCAGGTTCGGGAGACGGAGATCGACCTGGAGGTCGCCCCCGGCACCGTCGTCACCGTGGAGAAGCAGGCCATCCTGCGCCACGCCGAACCCCCGGCCCCGATCGCCGACCCGCAGGACCCCGCCGTCGGCGAGGCCGACGGGCAGTGGACCGACTCCCAGTTCACCGAGGACAACCGCCCCGATGACGGCGATAACCCGCACCCGGAGAACCTCCGCTAACCTCACACCCTGCACCGCCGGTCCGTACCGAGAGCCGGGCTGCGTCCGCACCTGTGGCAGCGATGTCGTAACATCGTCCATTGTGTCAATTCACCCTTGGTAGGTGGGCGGTCGCAGCCCGGCCCGTCGTTTGTGCGGGCGGGCGTTGTTTTCCAGGCGAGTAAGAATACACGGCCCCTGCGGCCCTGTTTCGCGCCGAACCAGTCGATGAGGAGAGACTGCATTGTCAGCTGATACCCGACGCGCCGGAAACGGCAGCACACAGCGGGCCTGGCCGAAACGAGCGCTCGCGCTTTTCGTGCTCTTGCTCGCCCTGACCTACGCCTTGCTCTTTTTCACGCCGGGGGCCAACACCCCGAAGCTGGGCATCGATTTGCAGGGCGGCACCCGGGTGACCCTCGTCCCGCAGGGTGAGGAACCGACCCAGGACCAGCTCAGCCAGGCACGGGTGATTCTGGAAAACCGCGTCAACGGCCTCGGCGTCTCGGGCGCCGACGTCGTCGTCGACGGCAACACCCTGGTGATCACCGTCCCGGGCGAAGACACCTCCGAGGCCCGCGCCGTCGGCCAGACTTCCCAGCTGCTGTTCCGCCCGGTCGCCTCCCCGGCGGTCCCGAACACCGTGGAGCTGCCCGGAGTCCTCGAGGACATGGCCAACCGCTGGGTGGAACAAGGCGTGATCACCCAGGAGCAGGCGCAGACGAGCGTCGAGCAAATCTTCGACGCCATCAACCAGACTCAGGCGCAGGAAAACCCGGACGCCGAGGAACTGGAGGCCCCGAGCATCGACGCGGAGCCGCTGCCGGAGCCGGCCAACTCCCTCGAGGCGGGCGAACGCCGCGACGAGACCATCGAGATACTGCGCGCAGACCGCCAGTCGACCGACCCGACGGTGCAGGCCGCGGCCAGTGCGCTGCTCGTGTGCGACGGCAGCCCGGACCAGCTGGCCGGCACCGATGACCCGGCGCTGCCGCTGGTCACCTGCGACCCGGGCACCGGGCAGGTCTACCTGCTGGAGCCCGCGCCGCTGCTCACCGGCGTCACCGACCCGGAAGGTCAGCGCCTGACCGGCAACGAGATCGACACGGACAGCCCCATCAACGGCGGCTTCAACTCCCAGACCGGCCAGATGGAGATCAGCTTCTCCTTCGATGACTCCGGTGAGATCAACGGCTCGCGCACCTGGGCAGAGCTGACCACCGACTACCTGAACCAGCAGATCGCCATCACGCTGGACTCGCAGATCATCTCCGCCCCGGTCATCCAGTCGCCCACCCCGGTGGGCATGGCCACCTCCATCACCGGCGAGTTCACTCAGGAAGAGGCCACCGAGCTGGCCAACAACCTGCGCTACGGCGCTCTGCCGCTGTCCTTCGCCGGCGAGAGCGGCGAGCCGGGCGGCACCGCGGAAACCGTGCCGGCGACGCTGGGTCAGGCGGCGCTGCAGGTGGCCGTGATCGCCGGCCTGGTCGGCCTCGCGCTGATCGCGCTCTACGTGTTCTTCTACTTCCGGATGTTCGGCTTCGTCTCGCTGATCACGCTGGTCGCTTCCGGCGTCCTGGTGTACGGATCGCTGGTGCTGCTGGGCCGGTGGATCGGCTACTCGCTCGACCTGTCGGGCGTGGCCGGCATCATCATCGGCATCGGCGCGACCGCCGACTCCTTCGTGGTGCTCTACGAGCGCATCAAGGACGAGGTCAGAAACGGACGGACCTTCCGCTCCGCCACCACCCGCGGTTGGGACCGCGCGAAGCGCACCATCGTCACGGGCAACATGGTCACCCTCATCGGTGCGGTGGTCATCTACTTCCTCGCCGTGGGCGAGGTCAGGGGATTCGCCTTCACCCTGGGCCTGACCACGGTCTTCGACCTGCTGGTCACCTTCCTGATCACCGCTCCGTTGATGATCCTGGCGTCGCGCACCCGGTACTTCTCCCAGCCCGGCGTCAACGGCATGGGCAAGGCCTTCGAGGCCGCCGAGCGCAGCCGGGCAGAGCGCGAGGCCGCGGGCCTGCCGGAGCAAGGCGCCGACCGGGACGGCACGCTCGTCGCCACCGCCGCATCCACTGATTCCAGCGAAGCCGAGGAGAAGTAAGCCATGTCCACTTCCACCACCACGAAACGGGCCTCCTGGTCCGAGCGCCTGTACTCCCGGGACGGCGGCTTCGACTTCATCGGCCGCTCCAAACTCTGGTACGGCATCGCCGTCGTCCTCCTGCTCGTCAGCCTCGGTTCGATCGCGTTCCGCGGGTTCGAGCTCGGCATTGATTTCGAGGGCGGCACGAAACTGTCGATGCAGGCGGGCGACCTGGTCGCGGAAGAAGTCGAGGAGACCTTCGTCGACGCCACCGGGGTGGAGCCGGAATTGACGCAGATCGTCGGGTCCGGCGACTCGGAAACCCTGGAAATCCAGGCCGAACACTTGACGCAGGAGCAGATCGACTCCGCCCGCCTGGCCATCTACGAGGAGCATGAGCCCCTCGACGCAGAGGGCGAACCTTCCCCGGACGCGATCGGCGACAGCACCGTCTCCGAATCGTGGGGCTCCACGATCACCGAACGCATGCTGCTGGCGCTGGTCGTGTTCCTGGCGCTGGCGGCCCTGTACGTCGGCATGCGCCTGCAGCGGGAGATGGCGCTGGCGGCGATGCTGGGCCTGGCCTTCGACGCGATCCTGATCGCGGGCATCTACTCCCTGTTCGGACTCGAGGTGACCCCGGCGGTCGTCATCGGTCTGCTCACGGTGCTGGCGTTTTCCATCTATGACACGGTCATCGTCTTCGACAAGGTCAAGGAAAACACGACCGGCGTCCTCGATTCGCGGCGCAGCACCTACGGGGAACAGGCCAACCTGGCGGTCAACCAGACCGTCATGCGTTCGCTGTCCACCTCGGTGATTTCCGCGCTGCCGATCATCGCGTTGCTGGTCGTGGCCGTGTGGCTGATGGGCGTGGGCACGTTGCGCGACCTGGCCCTGATTCAGCTCATCGGCGTGGTTGAAGGCATCTTCGCCTCCCTGTTCCTGTCGACTCCGCTGTTGGTCAGCATCGTCAACCGCCGAAAGGACGTCAAGGAGCACAACGCGGCCGTCGCAGCCTACCGGGAGGGGCGCGACGAGACGTCCGAGCAGGAGTATGCGGAGGCCTCTCTGGGGGCTTCCGCCGACGCGGACGGCGCCTCCGGGCACCTCTCCGAGGTCGCGGACTCCGGGGAATCCGCGAAGCGCACCGTCTCGACGCCGACGAACCCGAATCTCGGGCAGCCGGGATCCAGTTCGACCTGGCGGCCCAACCGTCGTTAAACTGGGTCGACCTGGGCGATCGCCCACGGCGTAGTCACAGGTGAGGGAGGACGCGCGGTGAACCCATTCCGACGTAATAGGCAGGGCAAAGCTGCCCGCGCCACAGTGGGGCTGCTCGCGGCCGTCGGTGTGGCGTTGGCCGCCTGCAGCCCGGCCGAAGAGCCCGGCGAAACCGGCGGCGACGCCGAGGCAGACTTCGTCAGCACCGACCACTTCGGATATCAGGTCAATAAACCGTTGCTGACCACCAACGCCGGCAGCGCCATCGGCGCCTCGGTCAACGCGCACCTCATCGCTGGCCGGCTCTATCCGGCCGTGTACGTTCCGGGCCCTTCCGGGCAGATGATCCCGAACACGGATCTGCTGTCCGCCCAGTCCTTGCCCGGCCCGCAACGGCAGGTCGTCTACACCCTCAACGAGGACGCGACCTTCTCCGACGGCACTCCAGTCACCTGCGTCGACTTCCTGTTGGCCCAGACCGCCGGGCAGATGGACGCTTTGTTTGACTCCCATATGCCGCTGATGAACCAGATCGACCGCATGGACTGCGACTTGGGGGACCGTCAATTCACCACCGTCTACGACCAGGGGGACGGCGGCCGGTGGCGACAGGTCTTCGGCCCGGGCACCGTACTGCCCGCCCATGCGATCGCCCGCGAAGCCGGCGTCAGCATGGAAGACCTCGTCCCTGCGCTGCACCGCCAGGACGCCGATGCGCTGGCCGAGGTGGCACGCGTCTGGCGGGAAGGCTTTTCCCTGGAGAACTTCAACCCCGACCTCCAGGTCTCCTTCGGCCCTTTCACCGTCGGGGACGTCGGACCGGACGGGGAGGTCGTCTTGGAGCGCAACGAGCACTACATGGGCGACGACGCGGAACTGGAGACGCTGGTGGTCTGGCCGGCGGACGCCGATTCCGCCGCGCTCGCCGACGCCGGGGCCTTGAAAATCGCCGACGCGCCCACCGCTGACGTGGGCTGGGTCGACCGGGACGACCCGACGAACCCCTACGCCATGGAGACCGTCGTGGGCACGCTGACCGAATCGTTGACCATGTCGGAGACCGGTGTGCTGGGGCAGCAGTGGGCGCGGCAGGCGTTTGCCGCGTGCGTGGATCAGGGCGCCGTCGCGGCCGCGTCTTCGCGTGTGTCCGGCGTCGAGGTGCCGCCGGTGACCGTGCACGTGGTCGAGCACCAGGAACCGGTCGCCGACCACTTAAGCGACGTCGCCGGCCAATACGCGGGCGTGGACGTCGCCACCGCCAGCGGGCTGTGGGGAACGACGATCCGCATCGGTTACCGGGGCCCGGACGAGCGCAAGGCCGCCATGGTCGAGGCGATCGCCGAGTCCTGCGCCCCGGCCGGGATCACGGTCGTGGACGCCTCCGAGGAGGGGTCGACGATCGAACAACTCGGCAGTGCGACCGTGGGGCAGTGGGGAGAGACCATCGCCCAGGAAGGCGCCATTGACGCCTACCTCGGCGCCGTCGACCCGATGAGCGAGTACGGCGCGGTCAGCGTCTCCATGAGCGACGTGGAACGGCTGCGCGAAAGTGAGGAAGCCCTCTGGGAGGAGCTGCCCGTGCTGCCGTTGTCTGCACAGCCCCGCATCTTCGTCATCCACGAGTCGGTGGGTAACGTGGTGGTGCACACTGGGCTGGCCGGCATCGGCTGGAACATGGACCGTTGGCAAGTATCAAGTGAGGACACCAGTAACGATGACGACGTCGCAGCCACTGAAACAGAACAGGTACAGTAGCGCAGCCGAGGCGATTGAGGACAAGATCCGCTACGTGCAGGATTTCCCCGAGGAGGGCGTCCTCTTCGAGGACTTGACGCCGGTGCTCGCCGACGCCCACGCCTTCAACGCCGTCGTCGAGGACCTTTCAGAAACCTGCCGCAAGTTGGGCGCCGACCTCATCGGCGGCCTCGACGCCCGCGGCTTCCTGCTGGGATCGGCGGTGGCGTTCAACATGGGCTTGGGCATCCTCGCGATTCGTAAGCGCGGCAAGCTGCCCCCGCCGGTCCATACCGAGGAGTATGAACTGGAGTACGGCACCGCCGCCTTGGAGGTCCCGGCGGAGACAGACGTCGCGGGAAAGAACGTGGTGCTCGTCGACGACGTGCTGGCCACCGGCGGCACTCTGGTCGCCGCACGCAACCTGCTGGAGAAGATCGGCGCGAACGTCATCGGCAACGTCGTGGTGCTCGAAGTCGAGGGCCTGGGCGGGCGCGAAAAACTCGCCGGCGCACCGCTGGTGGTCGTCAGCCACCAAGACTCCTAGCTCACCTTCGGCACCAGGAACCCACTAGGCTGAACCACATGGCACAGGACAAGATTCAGAGGCGCTCCTCCCCGGGAGTGCGCAGCATGTCGGCGCGACTCGCGCGGTCGTTGACCGGGAGCAGAGTCCGGACGAACCCTGTGCTGGATCCGGTGCTGTCGATTCACCGCCAGTTCCACCCCAAGGCCGACGCCGTCACCCTCACCCGCGCCTACGAGCGCGCCGAGGAGCTGCACCAGGGCGTCTACCGCAAGTCCGGCGACCCCTACATCACCCACCCGTTGGCGGTGGCGGCGATCTGTGCGGAGATCGGCATGGACACCACCACGCTGGTGGCGGCGCTGTTGCACGACACGGTGGAGGACACCGACTACAGCCTGGAGCAGCTGACCGAGGAGTTCGGCCCGGAGGTCGCCCGGTTGGTGGACGGGGTGACCAAGCTGGACAAGGTCGCCCTCGGCGCCGCGGCGGAGGCGGAGACCATCCGCAAGATGATCGTGGCCATGGCCAACGATCCGCGGGTGCTGGTGATCAAGGTCGCCGACCGGCTCCACAACATGCGCACCATGCGGTTTTTGCCGCCCGAGAAGCAGGCGAAGAAAGCCCGGCAGACCCTCGAGGTCATCGCCCCCTTGGCGCACCGGCTGGGCATGGCGTCGATCAAGTGGGAACTCGAGGACCTGTCGTTCGCCATTTTGTACCCGAAGAAATACGACGAGATCGTCCGGCTCGTCGCTGACCGGGCGCCGTCGCGGGATCGGGCGCTGCACGAGATCATCGACCAGACCACCGCGGCGTTGCGGGAGAACGGCGTCAGCGCGGAGGTCCAGGGGCGCCCCAAGCACTATTGGTCGATCTATCAGAAGATGATCGTCCGGGGCCGCGACTTCGACGAGATCTTCGACCTCGTCGGCACCCGCGTGCTGGTCGACTCCGTGAAGGACTGCTACGCCGCGATCGGCGTGGTCCACTCCATCTACTCGCCGCTGCCCGGCCGGTTCAAGGACTACATCTCGAACCCACGTTTCGGCGTATACCAGTCGTTGCACACCACGGTGATGGCCGGCAGCGGACGTCCCCTGGAGGTGCAGGTGCGCACCCACGAGATGCACTACAACGCGGAGTTCGGCGTCGCGGCGCACTGGCGCTACAAGGAGACGAAGGGCTCCCACAAGGGCGACCAGAATGAAGTCGAGCAGATGTCCTGGATGCGTCAGCTCCTGGACTGGCAGAAGGAAGCCGCAGACCCGAACGAGTTCCTCGATTCGCTGCGTTACGACCTGTCGAGTCAGCAGATCTTCGCGTTCACCCCGAAAGGTGACGTGGTGAACCTGCCCGCGGACTCCACCCCGGTGGACTTCGCGTACTCGGTGCACACGGAAGTCGGGCACCGGTGCATCGGGGCCAAGGTCAACGGCAAGTTGGTCGCGTTGGAGTCCCCGCTCAAGTCGGGCGACCGGGTGGAGATCTTCACCTCCAAGGACGCCAACGCCGGGCCGTCGCGGGACTGGCAGGATTTCGTCGTCTCGCCGCGGGCGAAAGCGAAGATCCGGCAGTGGTTCGCCAAAGAACGCCGCGAGGAGCACCTGGAGGCCGGCCGCGACGCCCTGGCGGCGGAGGTGCAGCGCGGCGGGCTGCCGATGCACCGCCTGTTCACGGCGGATTCGATGAAGCAGGTGGCCAAGCAACTGCACTACCCGGACATCGACGCGCTGTACACGGCGATCGGCGCGGGGCATGTCTCCGCCCAGAACGTCATGCACCGGCTGATGGCGATCTTCGGCGACGAAGACGACGCCGTCGACGCACTCGCCGCGCGCACCCCGATGTCGGAGATCATCAACACGCGGGCGAAGGTGGCGGACGCCGGCGAGGGGATTCTCGTCGAGGGAAGCCCCGACGTCATGGCGAAGATGGCCAAATGTTGCCTGCCGGTCCCCGGCGACGAGATCTTCGGTTTCGTCACCCGGGGCGGTGGCGTGTCCGTGCACCGCACCGACTGCACGAACGCGGAGAAATTGCGGCAGGAGCCGGAACGCCTGATCCGCGTCGAGTGGGGCGGGATGGACAGTGCTGCGGGCGCTTTCGCGGCGACGCTGCAGGTGGAGGCGCTGGAGCGGCAGGGGCTGCTGGCGGAGCTGACGCGCGTGCTCAGCGAACAGCACCTGTCCATCGTGGCGTTGGATTCCCATGTCTCCGATGACCGGATCGCGATGATCAAGTTCACGATCACGGTCTCGGACACCAAGCAGCTGGGCACGTTGATGACCACGTTGCGCAACACCGAAAGCGTCTTCGACATCTACCGCGTCAACGCTTGACGGGCCGCGCCTGCGGGGGCGGGGAGCGCTTGACGACGTCCGCCCGCCACTTCTAGACAGCCGCCTGACCATGAGGTGACGGAGGTGGAATCTGGTTATACCTTTATTGGCCGGCAGATGAATTCTTGGCGTAGCCACGGTAAAGGCACAGGAGAAGGGGAGTCCTCCCCATGCCTAGCAGGGAAAAGTCAGCTAAAAGTTGACTGTTCCTTATTAGTTTTTCCACGTTTCAGGAGTACCTCCCCGTGCATAAGTTCCGTCGCTTCGGTCGTCTGCTGGCCGCGACCACGACCACCAGCCTTGTCCTCACCGGCGCCGCCGTCGCCGGTGCGCAGGAAGACACCACCGTCGACTTCTCCGTCACCAACATCACCGACTTCCACGGATACCTGGTCGAGGACGAAGACATCGCAGAGGATGGTTCCGCGGATTCTCCGCTCGGCGCAGCGCGTCTGGCCGCGCTGATGGACTACGTCGGTCAGGACAACGAGGCCCAGATCCGTACCACCTCCGGCGACAACGTCGGCGGATCCGCGTTCGTCTCCGCGATCTCGGACGACGTCTACACCCTCGAAGCCCTCAATGAAATGGGCATCGACGTCTCCGCAGTCGGCAACCACGAGTTCGACAGCGGCTTCGACGACCTGCAGGGCCGGATCCAGCAGGATTCCGATTACCCGATCTTGGGCGCCAACGTCCTCGGTGCGGACGGCGCCCCGGCGCTGCCGGCCTCGCACGTCATTGAGGAGCAGGGGGTGAAGGTCGGCTTCATCGGCACCGTCACTCAGCAGACTCCGAACAAGGTCTCCCCGGCCGGCGTCGAAGGGCTGACCTTCACCGATCCGGTCGCGGCGGCCAACACTGAAGCCACCCGCCTGAAGGAAGCCGGGGAGGCGGACGTGGTCATCGTCCTACAGCACGAGGACATCCAGGCCTTCAACGCCTTCAACGACGACGTGGACGCGGCCTTCGGCGGCGATTCCCACCTGCGCTACAACAACGGCACCGACTTGGCACAGAGCCACGAATACGGCAAGGCGCTGTCCGAGCTGGAGTTCACCTACGACACCGCCACCGGTGAAATCACCGAGCAGTCGATCACCCAGTACGACTACACCTCCGGGGGCGTCGCAGGATTATCGGTGGATCCGGTGGTCGCCGAGACCGTCGCGAACGCCGAAGCACAGGCGGCTGTCTTGGGCTCTGAGGTCGTCGCGAGCATCGAAAACGACTACCTGCGCGGAAGTAACCCGGGCGCTGAAACCGGCTCCAACCGCGGCACGGAATCCACCGCCAACAACATGCTGGCCGAGTCCAACCTGCGGGCGATGAATGCGTTTTTGGGCAGCGACGTCATCGACCTCGGCGTCATGAACGCCGGCGGCGTCCGCGCCGACCTGCTGGCCGGAGACGTCACCTACGAGGAGGCCATGACCGTCCAGCCGTTCGGAAACAACCTCGGTTACGCCACCGTCACCGGCCAGGCGCTTCTGGACGCCCTTGAAAACCAGTGGAAGGGCCCGGAGGAAGGCCGCCCGCGCCTGTCACTGGGTGTGTCCGACAACGTCTCCTATATGTATGACCCGACCGCAGGGCAGGGCGAGCGCATCATCAACGTCATGATCAACGGTGAGCCGCTCGACCCGGCCGGGGAATACACTGTGGCCACCGCCAGCTTCCTCTTCGAGGGCGGCGACGGGTATTTCGAGCCGACCGAGTTCACCGACGTCGGCTACTTGGACGTCACCGCCTTCACCGATTACCTCGGCAACGACAACGGCCCGTCCTACCGCGCCGGCCAGGCTGAAGTCGGCGTGACCGGCCTCGAGGGCCTGACCGCGGGCGAGACCGCCACCCTGGAGCTGACCTCCCTGAGCTACTCCTCCGAGGGGGAGCCGGACGCCACCACCGTCACCGTGGACGGCTTCGGTCAGACCGCCACGGCAGAGGTGGACAACACTGCCACCGAGGCTGACGCCGGATACGGCGAGCAGGGGCGCGCGACCGTCGAGATCGAGGTTCCGGCCGACGCCGCCGGCGAGCACACTCTGACTATCACCACCGACGCCGGCACAGAGATCGCCGTCCCGGTCACCGTCGGTGCGACAGACACAACCCCGGAAGAGCCCGAAGATCCGGGGCTGCCGGATACCGGCAACCGTTTTATTGACGCCCTGCTAGCTATCGTGGCCACCGTCGGCGGTGTCTTCGGTGGTCTGCTGGAGGGAGTGCAGCAGTTTTTCGAGGCACTCGGTCGTCTGAGCAGCTAAGCATGTGACCTGCTCTGCCGACTGCATGATTCAGTACACAACAGTTGGTTATAGATTAAACACTGAAGGCGTGGTTTCTGAACTGTTCAGAAACCACGCCTTCAGTGTTTACAGCACCCTCAGAATAGCGAGCGTGAGGGCTAAAAACAACGGCACTCCGGTTCGAGGCAGTTTTCCGCCTGATCGAATCGGGGTGTGCAAAATTCTCTATGCGTTCAGAGAATGAAACGTCACTTACTTGAAGTAACGGTTGAAGAAAGCAAAGGCCGCAGAGAGCGCAGAGATCACAGCGGTGAAGACACCGATCCATGCCTTGATGTCAGTCGGGTTGGCATCAGAAGAGGAGGAGGATCCCTCTTTATTCTCTTCCTTCTCGGTCTCGTCGCCGCCGGTCTCGCCTTCACCGCTGGGGCCGTCTTCGACGTTGCCGTTCTCGCCTTCGCCGGGCTCACCGCCATTGTCGGTGGCCTCGACCTCTTGATCTTCAACCTTGGTATTCTCCTGCGCGGAAACAGCGGCGACGCCAGTGAAAGACACGGCGGCGACGGTGGCGGCGGCGATCAAGCCTTTGCGAATGTTCATGCGGGGTCCAATCCAGAAGGGAGACAGGGGATCACAAGGAAGTGTAGACGAGTTTTACAGCTTCGCAAACATTGCCACATCCTGCTTCATACGTGGGGAGACCAGGGGTTCTGTAGAGAAAAGCCCCCTAAAAACATATAGCCCGCTGCCGAAAGGGCAGCGGGCTATATGGCGACTTAAGTCTCGCCATGATTACGTTTGGTGCAGATTAGGCCATGAACTTGCTGATGAAGCCAGCCAGAGCGGAAGCAGCACCGATGATGGCGGTGAACACGCCGAGCCAACCCGTAACATCCTCAACGTCGATGTCGGAGGAGCCACCGTCAGTGACCTCTCCGCCTTCCTCTTTCTTATCGTCGTTGCTGCTGCCCAGGGAAGAGGAGCTGCTGCCCTTATCGTCGTTACCGTCGGCGGCCAGGATGAACTGGCTGGACTGGTTGGTGTCGGTGGCCGGCTCCGCAGCGGAGGCGACGCCGACACCGGCGGCGGAGACAGTGAGGGCGGTGGCGGCGGCGACGAGGCTCTTGCGCAGGGTCATGGGGTTCCTAACCGTGGAAATATAGGGGGACAAAGACAACGAGCTGGACTTTACTTCCTTACTAAGCAGTAATCAAGGAAAACTCAGGAAAATATAAGATAAGGCCAGCTCGCTGCTCAGGCGTTAAGCGACGTCGGCGGATTCGATACGCACTTCCTCCGCCGGGGCGCCGTCGCCCATGCCGCCCTGCACGCCGGTCTCTGCGATGGCGTCCAGCGTCGCCAGACCCTCCTCGGAGATCTGGCCGAAGTAGGTGTAGTTCGGCTGTAGCGGGGAATCGTCGTAGTTGAGGAAGAACTGGGAGCCGTTGGTGTCCGGGCCGGCGTTGGCCATGGCGATGGAACCACGCGGGTAGACGACCGGGCTGCTGGTGTCCTCGGCCTCATCGGTCGGGTATTCGTTCGGGAACTCAAAGCCCGGGCCGCCGGCGCCGGTGCCGGTCGGGTCGCCGCACTGCAGGACATGCAGGCCGGAGGTGGTCAGGCGGTGGCAGACGGTGTCGTCGTAGAAGCCTTCGTCCGCGAGGTGCTCCACTGCGTTGACGGTGCACGGGGCGACGGTGCGGTCGAGTTCCATGCCGATCTCGCCCTGGTTGGTGGTCAGGTTCACCGTGACGGTGCCCTCCGCGGAAATATCCTCGGTCGGCGGGAGGGTCGCGCCGTTGGTGTCTTCGCCGGTCTCCTCGTAGGTGCAGGACACCGTCGCCGGCAGCGCCTCATTGCGCTCCATCGACAGCACCTGGAAATCTTCCTGCTCCGGGGTGGGGGCGGCGGTGGTCTCGTCGTCGGCCACGACGGTTTCATCGCCGGGCTGGGTCGCCAGGTACAGGATGCCGCCGGCGATGGCCAGGATGATGACGGCGGCCGCGGCCGCGACGATCCAGGGGCCACGCTTCTGCTTCCGGTCGCGGGCCTTCAGTTCTTTTTCGAGGCTGTTGAGCGCCTGTTGTCCGCGCTCTTTGTTGCTGCTCACCTGAATGTGTTCCTCACCTGATCGATCGGGGTACTGACGCCGGCCGAAATACGGTGCAGGCGCCAGAGGGGGCTGCCGGGTAATTCTAGCGGGCGGAGCGGCAGACAGCGGAGGAGAGGGCGGGCCGATGCGAAACTCACTAAGGTAGTGGGCATGGCTAACGTTAAATTTTCTGATGATCCCACCACCACCGTCGGCGAGCTGCCTGCCGTCGGCACGCACTTGCCGCCGTTTGAACTGACCGACGGCGAGCTCGGGGAGTTCTCCTCCGAGAAGTTCGCCGGCAAGCGCCTGGTGCTGAACATTTTCCCGTCCCTGGACACCGGCGTGTGCGCCGCTTCGGTCCGGGAATTCAACAACCGCGCCGCCGATTTGGACAACACCGTCGTGCTCGGCGTGTCCAAGGACCTGCCGTTCGCGCAGTCCCGCTTCGTGGGCGACGAGGGCATCGGCGACGTCACGATGGGATCCGCCTTCCGTTCCTCCTTCGGCGAGGACTTCGGCGTCACCCTCGAGGGCTCCCCGCTGAAGGGGCTGCTGTCCCGCGCGGTCGTGGTCACCGACGCCAACCACCAGGTCATCTACACCGAGCTGCTCGAGGAAATCACGCAGGAGCCGAACTACGACGCCGCCGTCGACGCGCTGAAGTAACGCTTTCGCCGGCGTCGTCACGCAGGACGCCTGCCCCGCCCAGTCGCCGGCCGTTTCGCGGTCGCCGGCTGGGCGTTAGACTTACCGGCCATGAAGCTCTCGGGATTTGCCGCCGGCCCTTATAAAACAAACACCTACCTGCTGGAGAACGACGGCACGGTGGCCGTCGTCGACCCCGGCATGCACACCCACGACCGGATCGTCGCCCACCTCAGCGAGAATTCCCTGACGCTGGAGGCGATCATCCTCACGCACGGCCACCTCGATCACACGCGCGACGCCGGCGACCTGGCGCGGCGTTTCGACGTGCCCGTCTACATCCACCCCGAAGACGCCTTCATGCTGGAAGCCGGTAAGGGCGGTTCGCCGCAGACCCGGGCGATGTTCGACGCGGACAAGATGACCCCGGTCGACGACGTGCGCGACCTCGTGGCGGGGGAGACGGCCACCTTCGTCGGCCACGACTTCGAGGTGCTGCACGCTCCGGGGCACTCGCCGGGGTCAGTGCTGCTGGTGACCGAGGAGTTCGCGATCGTCGGCGACGTGGTGTTCCGAGGCTCCATCGGGCGCACGGATCTGGCGTTCTCCGACCCGGCGGCGATGGACGCGACGTTGCGCGGGCCGGTGTGGGGGTTGGCGGATAAGCTGGCGCTGCTGCCCGGCCACGGCCCGACGACCACCATGCGCGCAGAGCGGGTCAGCAACCCCTTCCTCACCTCGTTGGGGCAATGACCTGGTCGGCCCGACATACGGGGTAGAATGAGCGCCCGTGAGCGACAAGCAGAAATTCCAGGCCCTGTCGGCGCCCAAGGGCGTGCCCGACTACGTTCCTCCGACTTCAGCGACCTTCCTCGCGGTGCGCGACGAGTTCGTGCGTCAGGCCCATCTGGCCGGCTTCCAGCACATTGAGTTGCCGATCTTCGAGGACACGAGCCTGTTCGCCCGCGGCGTCGGCGAATCCACCGACGTGGTGTCCAAGGAAATGTACACTTTCGCCGACCGCGGGGAGCGCTCCGTCACCTTGCGCCCGGAGGGCACCGCGGGCGTCATGCGCGCGGTCATCCAGCACAACCTGGACCGCGGTCAGCTGCCCGTGAAGCTGAACTACTACGGCCCCTTCTTCCGCTATGAGCGCCCGCAGGCCGGCCGTTACCGCCAGCTGCAGCAGGTCGGCATTGAGGCCATCGGGGTCGACGACCCGGCGCTGGACGCTGAGGTCATCGCGCTGGCGGACCGTTCCTACCGCAGCCTTGGCCTGACCGGTTTCCGCCTGGAGCTGACCAGCTTGGGCGACGAGAACTGCCGTCCGGCCTACCGCGAGGCACTGCAGAAATTCCTCTTCGACCTGCCGCTAGACGAGGAGACCCGCGAGCGGGCGGAAATCAACCCCTTGCGCGTCCTCGACGACAAGCGCGAAGAGGTCCGCGAGATGACCGCCGACGCCCCGCTGATGCGCGATCACCTCTGCGACGACTGCCGCGCGCACTTCGACACGGTGCTGGGTCTTCTCGACGACATGGGCGTGGCTTATGAGCTCAACCCGCGCATGGTCCGCGGCCTGGACTACTACACGAAGACCACCTTCGAGTTCGTCCACGACGGGCTCGGCGCACAGTCGGGCATCGGCGGCGGCGGCCGTTACGACGGTCTGATGGCGCAGCTCGGCGGCCAGGACCTGTCGGGCATCGGCTACGGCCTGGGTGTCGACCGCACCGTCCTCGCCCTGGAGGCGGAAGGCATTTCCCTCGCCGCGGCGGAGCGTCGCGTCGAGGTCTACGGCGTCGCGTTGGGGGCGGACGCCAAGCGTCGCATGGCGCTGCTCATCGACGAGCTGCGCACCGCCGGGGTCACCGCGGACATGGCCTACGGCGACCGCGGGCTCAAGGGCGCGATGAAAGGCGCCAGCCGCGCGGGCGCCCGCCTGGCGCTGGTGCTCGGCGAGTCCGAGCTGGAGTCCGGCACCGTGTCCGTGAAGGACATGGCGGATCAGTCGCAGCAGCCGGTGGCGCTGACTGACGTGGTCACCGCCATTCAGGCGGCCCTGTCCGAGTAGGCCCCTTGGGGGCAAAGACGATCGCCCACTCCGCGCATGCGGGGTGGGCGATCGTTATCGTTATGCGGGCAGGGAAGCGGGCTACTTGCTGGGAGTGCCGTCGAGCCCCTTGAGCATCTCCGCGAACGGGGTGATCTCATCGTCGGCTTCGAGCACGCCGGTCTTGCGACGTCGCTCGGTGCCCTGTCCCTCAGCGGTGACGCCGCCGAGGCCGCCGACGGCGCTGGCGGAGTCGACCATCATGTCGGCGAGCTCTCCGGCCGCGCGGTGGATGCGGCGTTCGAAGGCGGCGCCTTCGGAGCTGCCGAAGTCCTCGGTGGCGGCAAAAAGGCTGGTGGGGGCGACGCGGGAGCGCAGGTAGACCAGCAGCGGGCGCACGGCGAACTCCAGGACGAGGGAGTGGCGGGCGCTGCCGGCGGTGGCGGCGATGATCGTGGGCATGCCGTTGAGGGCGTCCTGGTCCAAGACGTCGAAGAACATTTTGAACAGCCCGGAGTAGCTGGCCTTGAACACGGGGGTGACGGCGATGAGTCCGTCGGCGGCCGACAGGTCCCGCTTGATCTCGTCGAGGCGCTGCGTGGACATTCCGGTCGACATGACCTGGGCGAGGTCGTTGATGATCTCGCGCAGTTCGACGACCTTGACCTCCAATGCTTCGCCCCGGGCGGTCACGGCGGTGGTGACGGCGTCCGAGATGCGGTCGGCGACCTGGCGGGTGCTCGACGGATTGGAGAGGCCGGCCGTGACGACCATGAGTGTGCGCATTTCTTCCCCTGTACCTACTTGAAAGTTCAATCTAGACTGCTCTGTCCAACGCTATCATACGGAGTGGTCGGACTAAATCGTGTAGCTGTCCTGAATGCCGTCGGCGCCCGGGGTGATCCGGAAGTGCGGGTGGTTGCGGTCGGCGCTGAGGGAGGCGTGGGTCGGCGGGCCGGAGGGGACGTGCTCCGGCCGGCGGGCCGCCATGCGCTTGCGCAGTTCCGGCACGACTTGGGTGCCCAGGATCTCGATTTGGTTCAGGACGGTCTCCAGCGGCAGGCCGGCGTGGTCCATGAGGAAGAGCTGTCGCTGGTAGTCGCCGACCCAGTCGGCGAACTCCATGGTGCGCTCGATGACCTGCTCGACGGTGCCGACGGTCAGCGGCGTCATCTCGGTGAACTCCTCCAGCGTCGGGCCGTGGCCGTAGACGGGGGCGTTGTCGAAGTAGGGGCGGAACTCCCGCTTGGCCTGCTCCTCGGTGTCGGCGATGTAGACCTGGCCGCCGAGGCCCACGATGGCCTGGTCGGCGCGGCCGTGGCCGTAGGCCTCGTAGCGACGGCGGTACAGCGAGACCATGCGGGTGATGTGTTCTTTGTTCCAGAAGATGTTGTTGTGGAAAAACCCGTCGCCGTAGTAGGCGGCCTGCTCCGCGATTTCGACGGAGCGGATGGAACCGTGCCAGACGAACGGCGGGACGCCGTCGAGCGGGGCGGGGGTGGAGGTGTAGCCCTGCAGCGGGGTGCGGAATTTCCCTTCCCAGTTGACGGTCTGCTCGCGCCACAGTCGGCGCAGCAGGTGGTAGTTCTCGATGGCCAGGGGGATGCCCTGACGGATGTCCTTGCCGAACCACGGGTAGACCGGGCCGGTGTTGCCGCGGCCCATCATCAGGTCGACCCGCCCGCCGGACAGGTGCTGCAGGAAGGCGTAGTCCTCGGCGATCTTCACCGGGTCGTTGGTGGTGATCAGTGTGGTGGCGGTCGACAGCTGGAGCTTTTCGGTCTTGGCCGCGATGTAGCCCAGGTGGGTGGTGGGCGAGGAGGGGACGAAGGGCGGGTTGTGGTGCTCGCCGGTGGCGAAGACGTCTAAGCCGACCTCCTCGGCCTTGAGCGCGATCTGGGTCATCGCGTTGATGCGCTCATGTTCGGTGGGGGTGGTGCCGGTGGTGGGGTCGGTGGTGACGTCACCGATGGTGAAGATGCCGAACTGCATGGTGGGATGTCCTTGTGCTTTAGGGGGGCCGTTTAACTTTATGGGTGCTACTCAACCACCAACTTTATGACGTGTCAACAAAGGGGTGGTTGTGCCTGCGCGCGTTTCACCTGAGCGGGCTGACCGCCTCGACCAGCGCTGCGATGTCTGACCCGCCGATGACCCGCACCGGCCGATGATCGGCGCGACCGACCTCCGTGATGATCGCCGCCCGCGGCAACGGCTTCCCCTTCGGCGGAGTGGTCAACGCCTCCAACGCCTCCTGGGCCAACACGTCGCGGGGCAAAAAGACCGCGTAATCCGAGGACTCCGCGTAATCCAACACGTCGCGCACCGTGCGCCCGTCCAAATGGTCGTTGTCGTCCAAGTCCGCCGCCACCCACCGGGCGATCGTGTTCGTGGTCAGCAAATCGACGCAGCGGCCGGTGTCATACACCGGAAACTGGGAGATCGTGGTGGTCCGCAGAATCTGCAGCGCGACGCGAATGTCATCGCCGGGGGAGACGGTCACGACCTGTTGATCGCCGAGCACGGACATGGCCGTCGGCGGATCATGCAGCGCATCGCGGATGAACTCGATCGCCGCCACCGTCTCCGGCAACGGTTCCGCGATCGGCCGATAGTCCCGATAAGGGCCGTGGCTGATCGCGTTGCGCAGCTGCGCAAATTCCTGCAACTCGTCGGCGAAAGCCTCGTTGATCACACTCCGGCGCCTGGCCTGGCCGACCATCCACCGAAAAGAATCGCTGCGCTTGGCGTCCAGCATGTCGCGAAGATGCGCCTCGATGTCATTGAAGGCGGCCAGAAACGGAACGGCCCGGTTGGGCGGGGCGGAACTCATGGCCCCGACTGTAATGAGGGACAGCCTGCTCCGCTGAGTGGGCTCTGGCAGAATCGACCGCCATGACCGGTTCCTTCCCCGCCCCGGAGATCACCGAGGAGCAACTGCGCACGCTGACGTGGCGAGCCGAATCCGTCGTGGCGACCGCGCGGCGGGCCCGAGAGCGCATCCGGCACCTGAGCAGCGTCTCGCAACGGGGCCTGGCCACCGGGAACCTCGGGGCCTACCACTTCGACGACGATGAGTCCGCGGACCTCATCTACCTCGTTCCGCCGTGGCGGGTCGACTGGCCGGAGTCCATGTACGAGCTGGCGGCCGCGCAGCGCCGCCCCGACCTGGCCGATGTGCTGGCCCAGCTGGTGGAAGCGGCCGCACCGGTGCCGGATCTGCTTGCCGACGCCCGCCACGCCGCCCCCGGATTCCTGCGGCGGCTCTTCGCCGCCGCCCGCACCACCCGGGCCCGGGAGGCCGCCCACCGGCTCAGCGGGCTCCTCGAGGACCTAGAACGCCGCCGTCTGCCCGCGCAGGTGGGCAAGCTGTTGGACGATCTGGACCAGGCAGTGCATACACAGCGGCGCGGCGTGCATCTTTTTCCCGGCGCGCACGGCACGCCGGAGCGCCTCATGGATCAGGCGCGCACCGTGTTGCGTGACACCCTGGGAAAACACGCCGGTGAAGGGCGGGAACTGGCGCTCGTTCCGTTCCGTGCCGATGACTTGGTGGCGGTGACCGCGCGGGGCCGGCGTCTGCTTGCTGACCCGAACTCCGAGCCCGCTCTGAGCAAGCGTGCGGAAGAGCTGCTCGATGACCTGACCGCCGAGCACACCCGGGATTTTCTGGGCAAGTTGCCTGTGGAGGCGTTGCGGGCGGCCACCGCCGAGAGAGTACGCACCGACGGGTTGGACGCCGTCGGCGTGACCAGCGTCGCCGACGTGCTCGACGCCCCGGAGGCGCTGTTGCGGCAGGTGCCGGGCATCGGGGAGCGCACCGCCGCCCGGATCAAGGCCGCGGCCAGGACGATGCATCGTGAAGCGGCGGCCACACACAGCACGAGCATCGGCGAGCGCTGGAGCGCCACGGCCGGACAGCTGGTGGAGGCGCTCGCCCGGTTCGACGCCGGGGACCGTTTCGACGACGTGGAGCGTGCCCGCCGCGACCGGGTGCTGGAATACGCCGGCGTGATGCCCGCGGGCGTGGAGGGAGGGTGGTGGGCCGCGGCGATCACCGGCTCGCAGACCACCAACGGCCTATGGCGCCGTTTCACCGACGATCTGGCCTGGGCGCAGGCACACCCGCGGCTGATGGAGCCGGTGCGGCTGCGGGAGGTGGTCGCCGACCCGTGGGCGGACTACCTCGCCCGCCCCGCCCATTACCAGGGGCTGCTGGTCACGCTGCTGCAACGCGAGGTCGAAGGCGGCGAGGACCTCGACGCCCCGACCCTGGAGGCGGTCCGCGCGCTGCAGCTCGACCGCACCCATCTGGACGAGGAACTGCACCTGCGCGGTTACCAGTCTTTCGGCGCGCGTTTCGCGGTGGTGCGCAAGAAAGTGATCCTCGGCGATGAGATGGGCCTGGGCAAGACGGTGCAGGCCTTGGCCGCCGCCAGCCATGTCGCGGCAGCCCGCGCGAGTGAGCTCACCCGCATTCTCGTGGTATGTCCGGCGGCCGTGGTGGTCAACTGGATCCGGGAAGCCAGGTCCTTCACCCGGGGCATGCCGATCTACCGCGCCCACGGCGACGGCAAAGAAGACGCCGTCGGCGCCTGGCGGGGCACCGGCGGCATCTGCGTGGTCACCTACGACGGCGCCCGCACCATGGACCTGGGGGAGCCGGAATTCGTGGTCGTCGATGAGGCGCACCAGGTGAAAAACCCGCAGGCACAACGCTCCGTGGCGGTGCGCGCCCTCATCGACGCCGCCGACCACGCCATGCTGCTCAGCGGCACCCCGCTGGAAAACCGGGTGGAGGAGTTCGCCACGCTGGTGGGCTACGTCGCCCCCGACCTGCTCAGCGCCGGCATGGAGACAATGAACGCCGCCGATTTCCGGGCCCACATCGCCCCGGCGTATCTGCGCCGCAACCAGGCCGACGTGCTGGATGAGCTGCCGGAGAAAACCGAGGGCATAGACTGGATCGACCTGCACGAAGCAGACCAGGCCCACTACGCGGCGGCCGTGGCGGGAGGCAACTGGATGGCCGTGCGGCGCGCCCCCATGACCACCCCGGACGCGGCGCCCGCCAAGCTGGGCCGCATCCACGAGATCGTGGACGAAGCCCACGAGGCCGGCCGGAAAGTCCTCGTGTTCTCTTTCTTCCTCGACGTCCTCGAGCGCCTGACGCACTCCCTCGGCGGGCGCGTCGTGGGAACGCTGACCGGGTCGGTGTCGCCGACGGGGCGCCAAGAGCTCGTCGACAAGCTCGCCGCGGCTGAGCCCGGGGCGGTGCTGCTCGCCCAGATCAACGCCGGCGGCACCGGTTTGAACATCCAGTCCGCCAGCGTCGTTATCCTGGCGGAACCACAGGTCAAGCCCTCAACTGAGGCACAGGCCGTCGCGCGCGTGCACCGCATGGGACAGACCTCCACGGTGATGGTGCACCGGTTGATCGCCGAAGACACCGCCGAGGAAAAGCTTCTGGCCGCGGTCGGACGTAAGACGCAGATCTTCGACGCCTACGCCCGCCGCTCCGATGCGGCCGAGGTGCACGACGCCGTCGACGTCACCGAAGCGGACCTCGCGGCCCAGATCATCGCCGCAGAGCGGCAACGATTGGGACACGCCCCAGAGCAGTGAGGTCGCGCCGGGACCGTGGCCTGCCACCGGACTAACTGGTGTACACGCCCCGGTCGAGGGTGTCGCAGGAGCCCATCTGCCCGGTCTCGTAGCCGGCCATGAACGCGTCCTGGCGCTGCTGGGACGACCCGTGCGTCCACTGGTCCGGGTTGACCTCACCGCCGGAACGCTGCTGAATGTTGTCGTCGCCGACGGCCCGGGCCGTCTCAATCGCGCTGGCCAGCTGCTCTTGCGTGATCGGCTCCAGCATCGCGTCCTCGCCCTCGTCCGCATAGTGCGCCCAGACGCCGCCGTAACAGTCCGCCTGCAACTCCAACGCCACCGCCGCCGACGTCGGCCCCGGATCGTTGTAGTTGCTCAGGCCGAGAGTGCCCTCCAGATTCTGGATGTGATGGCCGAATTCATGCGCGACGATGTACATCTGCGCCAGCGGGGCGTTTTCGGCGCCGAACTGCTCCATCTGGTCGAAGAAACTGACGTCGAGGTAGGCGGACTCATCGGCGGGGCAGTAGAAGGGGCCGGTCGCGGCTGAGGCCGCGCCGCACCCGGTGGTGGTCTGCCCCTGGAAAATCTCGATGCCCGGCACCGAGTACTCCAACCCGGCCTGGGCGGGCAGGACGTCGACCCACACCTGATCCAGCGACGTGGCCGTGGCCTCGATGCGACAGTCGGTGTAGGTGTTCGCGTCTTCAATGGTCTGGCAGTGCGCCAGCGTGTCGCTGTCCCCGAGCGGCAGTTGCTCCTGCTGTCCCTGTCCCGTGCCCAGCAGGTTGCCCAGCTGCGCCGGGTTTCCTCCGAGCAGAAGAAACAACCCCACGAGCACGAGGCCACCGAGGCCGCCGCCCACGCCGATGGCCGTGCCCCGGCCCCTGCCCCCGCCGGAGCGTGCCCGGTTCGAATCGTAACTCGCGTCACTTCTGAAGGTCATAGGCCTAAATATGCCATAGCTTTCGCCCGCTCCACAGGGACACTCGGTGGGGCCACGACTTCCGGGTCAACAATGGGCAGGTAGACTTTGTGCCGACTCAAGCCGAACGAACGACACTTGGAAGGACGTGGAAACACCGTGCTGCGTACTCATCTAGCCGGAGATCTCCGCAAAGAACTAGCCGGAGAATCCGTCACCCTGACCGGTTGGGTGGCTCGCCGCCGCGATCACGGAGGCGTGATCTTCATCGATCTCCGCGACCGCTCGGGCTACGCCCAGGTGGTCTTCCGCGAATCCGCCGTCGCCGAAGCCGCCCATGACCTGCGCAGCGAATACTGCGTCCAGATCACCGGCGTGGTCGAGCCGCGTCCGGAGGGCTCCGAAAACCCGAACCTCGCCTCCGGCGACATCGAGGTCAACGTTTCCGAGCTGATCGTGCTCAGCGAATCCGAGGCCCTGCCCTTCCAGATCGAAGACGCCTCCGGCTCCTCCGAGGTCGGCGAAGAGACCCGCCTGAAGCACCGCTACCTGGACCTGCGCCGCCAGCGCCAGGCCGAGGCCATCCGCCTGCGCTCCCAGGTCAACAAGGCCGCCCGCACGGTCCTCGACAACCACGACTTCCTCGAGATCGAAACCCCGACGCTGACCCGCTCCACCCCCGAGGGCGCCCGCGACTTCCTCGTCCCGGCGCGCCTGAAGCCGGGCAGCTTCTACGCCCTGCCGCAGTCCCCGCAGCTGTTCAAGCAGCTGCTCATGGTCGGCGGCATGGAGCGCTACTACCAGATCGCCCGCTGCTACCGCGACGAAGACTTCCGTGCCGACCGCCAGCCGGAGTTCACCCAGCTCGACGTCGAGATGAGCTTCGTGGACCAGGAAGACGTCATCGCCCTGGGCGAGGAGATCATCGCTGAGCTGTGGAAGCTGATCGGCCACGAGGTCACCACCCCGATCCCACGCATCACCTACGCCGAGGCCATGCGCCGCTACGGTTCCGACAAGCCGGACCTGCGCTTCGACATCGAGATCGTCGAATGCACGGACTTTTTCGCCGACACCACCTTCCGCGTGTTCAAGAACGAGTACGTCGGCGCCGTCGTCATGGACGGCGGGGCCTCCCAGCCGCGTCGCCAGCTCGACGCCTGGCAGGAATGGGCGAAGCAGCGCGGCGCCAAGGGACTGGCCTACATCCTGGTCGGCGAGGACGGCGAGCTGTCTGGCCCGGTGGCCAAGAACATCACCGACGCTGAGCGCGCCGGGATCGCCGAGCACGTCGGCGCCAAGCCGGGCGACTGCATCTTCTTCGCCGCCGGCGAGACCAAGTCCTCCCGCGCCCTGCTCGGCGCCGCCCGCGGCGAAATCGCCGAGAAGCTCGGTCTGATCAAGGACGGCGACTGGGCTTTCGTGTGGGTCGTCGACGCCCCGATGTTCGAGTCCGCCGCGGACGCCACCGCCTCCGGCGACGTGGCGCTGGGCAGCTCCGCCTGGACCGCGGTGCACCACGCGTTCACCTCTCCCAAGCCGGAATACCTGGACAGCTTCGACGAGAACCCGGGCGAGGCCCTGGCGTATGCCTACGACATCGTCTGCAACGGCAATGAGATCGGCGGCGGTTCCATCCGTAACCACCGCCGCGACGTGCAGGAGCGGGTGTTCTCCGTCATGGGGATCGGTGAGGAGGAAGCCCAGGAGAAGTTCGGCTTCCTGCTCGACGCCATGAACTACGGCGCTCCGCCGCACGGCGGCATCGCCTTCGGCTGGGACCGCATCGTGTCCCTGCTCGGCGGCTTCGATTCCATCCGCGACGTCATCGCCTTCCCGAAGTCGGGCGGCGGCGTGGACCCGTTGACCGACGCTCCGGCCCCGATCACGGCGCAGCAGCGCCGCGAGGCCGGCCTGGACGCCAAGCCGAAGAAGGATGCGAAGGAGCCGGTGAAGTAACCGGTCTTCCCCGGGCCACCTCTTGTGGCCCGGGACAACGGTGCGCGCACTGGCCGACTCCGCCAGTGTGCGCGCCGCCAACCCGGTGGCGTGACCTGCCCGCCGCCAAGGAGAATGAGAGTGCCCAGCGACCAAGAAATCGTCGACATCGCCCAGGATCTGCTGTCCGACCGTTTCGGTGACCCCCAGCACCTGTCCGAGATCGAGCCGTTGTCCGGATCGGGATCCGCTGTGGTCCTGCGCGCGAAATCGGCGCCCTCTCCGTTCTTTCAGTACCGCTCCGTGGTGCTGAAGTTCATCCCGGAAACCGGCGATCCGCTCGATGACGTGGCGCTGCTGCGCGAGATTGCGGCGTACCAGTTCACCAACGCCCTGTCGGAGGAGATCCGGCCGGGGCCGGTGCTGTTGGCCCACGACGTGGACCGGCGCATCATCGTGCTCTCCGACTCCGGCGACGGCGACACGTTCGCGCACCTGCTGGAACGGGAAAACCAGGAGGAACGGGTCCAGATCCTGCGCAACCTGGGGGCGTCGCTGGGCCGCATGCATGCCGGCACGGCAGACAAACAGGACGCCTTTTACACGCTCATCTCGCGTATTCTGCGCAAGCACCCGGACGCCGCGAACCTGCACACGGAACGCGAACAGCTCTTCGCCCGGGCCATCGAGACCGGCTTGAAGACCCTGGAGCACGCCGGCCTCGCCACCCCGGAGTTGGTGCGCGAATTCTCCGTCCAGGCGGAACACCGCCTCACCGGCGGAGGGTCCCGCGCCTTCACCCCTTTCGACCTGTCGCCGGACAACATCATCGTCGCCGACCGCACCCAGTTCCTCGACTACGAGTGGGCGAATTTCCATGACGTCTCCTTCGATCTGGCCTGCGTCATCGCCGGCTTCCCGCAGTACCTGTCGACCCATCCGATCAGCGATGACGAGGCCGCGGCATTCGTCGAGGCCTGGGTCGCAGAGGTGGGGGAGACGTGGCCGAACGCGAAGAACGAGGACTTGCTGCACGCCCGCATCCTGGCCGCTCTCGTGGGGTGGGCGAGCGCGTCGGTGGCCATGATGCAGTACGGCACCCTTGGTGCGGCCGGGGAACACGCCTCCGGTGATGATGTGCTGCCGACCGGGGTGGACGCCCTGCTGCGCCCGGCGGACGTGGGGCCCTTCGAGGTCGACGAGTTGCTGGCCCGCCGCGACCTCTACGAGACTTTTGAGGCGTTGGCTCGTTTCACCCGCGCGAGCAAGGACCCGAAGGACGAGGTCGTCGCCGTGTGGGCCACTGACGTGGCGGAGCGGGTCCGCACCCCGAGAATCACCTAGGAGAGGCACCCCGACATGTCCCAAGACGCCCTATTCGACGCCGGACCGCCCGGCCAGGAACCGGACGGGGCGGGAGCGCGCGGTTCCACCTTCTTCCAGGCGGGGCCGGGGGCGCCGCTGGCCGCGCGGATGCGGCCGCGCACGCTGGACGAGATCGTCGGCCAAGACCACCTGCTCGGCGAGGGCAAGCCGTTGCGCCGGTTGGTGGAAGGCTCCGGCGAGGCCTCCGTCATCCTGTATGGCCCACCCGGCACCGGGAAGACGACGGTGGCCTCCCTGATCGCGGCGGCGATGGGGCAGAACTTCGTCGGCCTGTCCGCGCTGAATTCCGGGGTGAAGCAGGTGCGCGCCGTGATCGACCGGGCCCGCCGGGACCTCATCGACGGACAGCGCACCGTCTTGTTCATCGATGAAGTGCACCGATTTTCCAAGACCCAGCAGGACGCGCTGCTGGGGGCGGTGGAAAACCGCACTGTGCTGCTGGTGGCGGCCACCACCGAAAACCCCTCCTTCAGTGTGGTCTCGCCGTTGCTGTCGCGCTCCCTGCTGCTGCAGTTGCGTTCGCTCGAGCCGACTGACCTGCGCACGGTCGTGGGCCGGGCGTTGGCCGACGAACGGGGCCTGGGCGCTCGTGTCACCGCGGACGAAGACGCGGTGGAACAAATCGTGCTGCTGGCCGGCGGCGACGCCCGCCGCGCCCTGACCTACCTCGACGCGGCCGCGGAATCGGTGGCCGACGGCGGCCGGCTGGATCTGGAGACCGTCACCAATAACGTCAACCGCGCTGTCGTGCGCTACGACCGGGACGGCGACCAGCACTACGACGTGGTCAGCGCGTTCATCAAGTCCATCCGCGGCTCTGACGTCGACGCCGCGTTGCACTACCTGGCGCGGATGCTGGAGGCGGGGGAGGACCCCCGGTTCATCGCCCGCCGCCTGGTGGTCCACGCCTCCGAGGACATCGGGATGGCGGATCCCACCGCGTTGCAGACCGCCGTCGCCGCGGCCCAGGCCGTCCAGCTGATCGGCATGCCGGAAGGACGGTTGACGTTGGCACAGGCGACGATCCATCTGGCGACCGCGCCGAAGTCCCCGGCCGTGATCAACGCGATCGGCAAGGCGCAGGCCGACGTGCAGGCGGGTAAAGCAGGGGCGGTGCCGGCACACCTGCGCGACGGGCACTACGAGGGCGCCAAAAAGCTAGGTAACGCCGTGGGCTATAAGTTCCCGCACGACGACCCGCGCGGCGTGGTCACCCAGCAATACCTGCCGGACGAGTTGCGCGACGCCGTCTATTACGAACCCACCGACCATGGCGCGGAGAACCGGATCCAGGGGTTTTTGGGACGGCTTCGTCGCATCGTCCGGGGGCGGGGGTAGAGTAAGGCGCTGTCAACAATTCGCCGACCATAATGCCACGGAGGACCTCGACGTGCAGACCCATGAGATCCGGGACCGGTTCACCAACCACTTCGTCACAGCCGGCCACACCGCGGTGGCGAGTGCCTCGCTGCTCCTGGACGACCCGACCCTGCTGTTCGTCAACGCCGGCATGGTCCCGTTCAAGCCATATTTCCTGGGCCAGCAGAACCCTCCCTTCGACAACGGCACCGCCACCTCGATCCAGAAGTGCGTGCGCACCCTGGACATCGAGGAAGTCGGCGTGACCACCCGCCACAACACCTTCTTCCAGATGGCGGGCAACTTCTCCTTCGGCGCCTACTTCAAAGAAGGCGCCATCACGCACGCCTGGGCGCTGCTGACCAATCCGGTGGATCAGGGCGGTTACGGACTCGACCCGGAGCGCCTCTGGGTGACCGTCTACCTCGACGACGACGAGGCCGCCGAGATCTGGGAGAAGAAGATCGGCGTGCCCGCCGAGCGCATCCAGCGGATGGGCATGGAGGACAACTACTGGTCCATGGGCGTGCCCGGCCCGGCCGGCCCCTGCTCCGAGATCTACTACGACCGGGGCCCCGAGTACGGCGAGGAAGGTGGCCCGGCCGTCGACGACGGCCGCTACCTGGAGATCTGGAACCTCGTGTTCATGCAGTACGAGCGCGGCGCCTCCGACAGCGAAGACGACTACCCGATTCTGGGTGAGCTGCCGAAGAAGAACATCGACACCGGCATGGGCGTCGAGCGCGTCGCCTGCATCCTGCAGGGCGTGGACAACGTCTACGAGACCGACCTGCTGCGCCCGGTCATCGAGGCCGCCGAGAAGGTCACAGGCACCACTTACGGCGCGAGCGAGGAAGGCGACGTGCGCTTCCGCGTCATCGCCGACCACGCCCGCACCTCGATGATGCTCATCCTCGACGGCGTCACCCCCGGCAACGAAGGCCGCGGTTACATCCTGCGCCGCTTGCTGCGCCGCATGATCCGCTCCGCACGGCTGCTGGGCGCCACCGGCGCCACCGTCGAGACGTTCATCTCCACGATCATGGACACCATGACGCCGTCGTTCCCGGAGATCATCGACAACCGCGAACGCATCCTGCGGGTGGCCCTCAACGAGGAAAAGGCGTTTTTGAAGACCCTCGAGTCCGGCACCAAGCTCTTCGACGAGACCGCCGCCGCCGTAAAGAACTCCGGCAAGTCCGTCGTCGGCGGCCACGAGGCCTTCGAGCTGCACGACACCTACGGCTTCCCGATCGACCTGACCCTGGAGATGGCCGCCGAGGCAGGCCTGGAAGTCGACATGGCGCAGTTCGACGCAGAGATGCAGCAGCAGCGTGACCGGGCCAAGGCCGACAGCAAGGCCAAGAAACACGGCCACACCGATGAAACCGTCTACCGCGAGTGGGTGGACGCCCACCCGACCGAGTTCATCGGCTACAACGAACTGACCGCGGAGGCCACCGTTCTCGGCCTGGTCGCTGACGGCGCCTCCGTGACGTCGGCCCCGGCCGGAACCGACGTCGAGGTCATCTTGGACGCCACCCCGATGTACGCCGAGTCCGGCGGACAGCTGGGCGACCGCGGCCGCCTGGTGGCCGGCGACACCGTCCTGGAGGTGGCGGACGTGCAGAAGATCGGCAAGAAGATCTGGGTGCACAAGGCCACCGTCATCGCCGGCGGCGTGGAGCTGGGCATGAAGGTCAACGCGGAGGTCGACGAGAACTGGCGCCACGGCGCCCGCCAGGCGCACACCGCCACCCACCTCATCCACGGCGCCCTGCGCCAGGTGCTCGGCCCCACCGCCGTCCAGGCGGGCTCCCTGAACCGCCCGGGCTACCTGCGTTTCGACTTCAACTACACCGAGCAGCTGTCTCCGGACCAGCTCGACGAGATCGCCCTGATCACCAACCAGGCCGTCGACACCGACTGGTCCGTCAACACCATTGAAACCACCCTCGACGAGGCGAAGGCGATGGGCGCGACCGCGCTGTTCGGCGAGACCTACGCCGACGACGTCCGCGTCGTCGAGATCGGCGGGCCGTTCTCGATCGAGCTCTGCGGCGGCACCCACGTCGACACCTCCGCGCAGATCGGCCCGGTCGCGGTCCTCGGCGAAACGTCCGTCGGCTCCGGCGCCCGCCGCATCGAGGCCTACTCGGGCCTGGACGCGTTCAAGTACTACTCCAAGGAGGCCGCTCTGGCCTCCGGTCTGGCCTCGAACATGAAGGCCAAGACCGAGGAGCTGCCGGGCCGCATCGCCCAGCTGACGGACCGGCTGAAGGCCGCGGAGAAGGAAATCCAGAACCTGCACCGCCAGCAGCTCACCGCCCAGACCGGGCAGCTGCTGGAGCGGGCGGAAACCGTCGGCGACGTGCGACTGCTCATGGTCAAGCTCGACGGCGTCGCCGCCGGCGACCTGCGCACCGTCGCCACGGACCTGCGCGGCCGACTGAAGGGCGAAACCGCCGTGATTGTTTTGGCCAGCGACGTCGACGGCAAGGTTCCGTTCGTCGTCGGCGCCACGCAGGCAGCGGTGGACAAGGGCATCAAGTCGGGTGACCTGGTCAAGCTCTTCGGCGAATACGTCGGTGGCCGCGGCGGCGGCAAGCCGGATATGGCCCAAGGTTCCGGCAACGACGTCGCTGGTGTGGAAGCAGGCTTCAGCGCCGTCCGCGACCGGGTGGCAAATTCCTGAGAATCTGCATATGATCACGAAACGGTCACGAAGCAGGAGGGGACGCCCGCAGCCTCAGCGCTCACACGCCACCTGACAGTGCCCGGCCGGCGAGACGGCCGGCAGCCCAGCGAGAAGAAAGGTTTACCCCGACGATGAAGGCAACCCCCGACGTCCCCGGCGTCGATGACCCGGGGCCAGGAAGGCGCCTGGGGATCGACGTGGGCACCGTGCGCATCGGCGTGGCTTCCTCCGACCGGGACGCCAAGCTCGCGACCCCCGTGGAAACCGTCGACCGGGAAACCGGTTTCAAGGACCGGGACAAAGCCGACATCGACCGGCTGGTCGAGCTCGTCGACGAGTACGCCGCCGTCGAGGTCGTGGTAGGCCTGCCCCGCACTCTCAAAGGACACGGCTCCGCTTCCGTCAAGCATGCGAAGGAAATAGCTTTCCGGATCCGCCGGCGACTCACCGGCGCTGGTCGCGACGTCCCCGTCCGCTTGGCAGACGAAAGGCTCTCGACGGTCGTCGCCACCACCGCGCTACGCTCGTCAGGAGTATCGGAAAAAGCAGGGCGCGCCATCATCGACCAGGTGGCTGCCGTAGAGATCCTGCAGTCCTGGCTCGATGGCCGCGCCACGACCTTGGCCGCCAGCGAAACCGCCACCCAGACAGACAAGGATCACCGCGATGACTAAGCCCTCCCGTCGCTCCGGAGGTACACCGACCCGGAACATGAAGCCGATGTACGTCAAGCGCCGGCAGCGAGGCCTGGCCGTGCTCATCGCCTCCGTCGTCCTGATTTTCGGATCGGTGATCTACATCGCTTACCAGGTGTTCAGCGACGACTCCTCCACCGCAGCCAGCGGCAACACCTCCGATTACGAGGGGACGGGCAACGACGTCCAAGAACTCGTTCAAATCCCCGAAGGCGCGTCCATGGGCGAACTCGCCCCGGAACTGGCTGAACGCGACATCGTCGCCACCGAATCCGCCTTCCTCACCGCCGCCGGAAACAACCCCGACGCCAACTCCATCACCCCCGGTTTCTACCGGCTCCAGGGGCAGATGAGCGCTGCAGCGGCGGTCGAGGCGCTGCTCGACCCGGAAAACCAAGTCGACATGCTGGACATCCCGGGCGGAGCGACGCTGATGGACCTCAACGTCCTCGGCGGGGACGTCCGGTACGGCATCTACAGCCAGATCTCCCAAGTTTCCTGCGACAACGGGGGCGACGAAGCATGCGTGCAGGTCGAAGACCTCGAACAGGCCGCCGCCACCGTCGACCCGGCCGAGCTGGGCGCCCCCGAGTGGGCGCTGGAGCAGGTCCGCTCCCGCGGCGAAGACCCCAAACGCATCGAGGGACTCATCGCCCCGGGCCAGTACGTGATCGACCCGAGCCATGACGCCCAGACCATTCTGACGGACCTGATCACCCGCTCGACGACGCAGTACAACCAGACCGGCATCACCGACCGCGCCGGGGCCATCGGCCTGACCCCCTATGAGCTGCTCATCGCGGCTTCCCTGGTGGAGCGCGAGGCGCCGGCCGGGGAGTTCGACAAGGTCGGCCGCGTCATCCTCAACCGCTTGGAAGCGCCCATGCGCCTGGAGTTCGACTCCACCGTCAACTACGGCTTGCCGGACGTGGAGGTCGCCACCACCGACGAGGACCGCGCGCGTGTGACCCCGTGGAACACCTACGCCTCCGACGGGTTGCCCCAGACCCCGATCGCGTCGCCTTCGCAGGAGGCCGTGCTCGCCATGGAAAACCCGGCGGAAGGTGACTGGCTCTTCTTCGTCACCATCGACCATGACGGCACGACGGTGTTCAACGACACGTTCGAGGAACACCTCGACGACGTCCAGTCCGCGTTGGAGTCCGGGGTCCTCGACCACTACGACCCCGCCGCCGAGTAGAAAGAACCGCCGAACATGACTGCCACCCACCGCGCCGCAGTGCTGGGATCGCCGATCGAACACTCGCGTTCACCGATCCTGCACAACGCCGGTTACGCCGCCGCCGGACTCGACGACTGGGCCTACACCTGCATCGAGGCCACCGCCGACACTTTGGCGGATGTGGTGGGGGACGCGGACGAGTCCTACGCCGGGTTTTCCGTGACCATGCCCGCGAAGTTTGCGGCCCTGGAGTGTGCCACGGAGGTCACCGACCGAGCCGCCGCCATCGGTTCCGCGAACACCCTGGTGCGGACGACGGCCGGGTGGCGCGCAGACAACACCGATTGCGACGGGGTCGCGGGCGCGCTCGGTGAACTCTTCGACGGTCGGACTCCGCCCACCCGCGCCGTGATCGTGGGCGCCGGCGGCACCGCCCGCCCGGCTCTCTGGGCGCTGGCCGACTTCGGGGTCACTCACATCACGGTCATCAACCGCTCGGACCGGCGTGCGGAGCTGGCGCCGCTGGCGCAGACACGTTCCGTGGAGCTGGACTTCGTGAGCTTTGACGCGGACCTCGCCGCCGTCGTGTCCGCCGCCGGCGTCCTGGTGTCCACGGTGCCGTCGGCGGCCGTGGAGGAGCATGTGCCGCAGCTGGGGCACGCTCCCGTCCTGGACGTCATCTACGAGCCCTGGCCGACCCCCTTGACCATTCGGGCCGCGGCCAACGGCCACCCGGTGGTGGGCGGACACGTCATGTTGGCCCACCAGTCCTACCCGCAGTTCGAGGCCTTCACCGGCGAGCCCGCCCCGCGGGCGGCCATGCGTCGGGCGCTGGAGGAGTCTCTGCGCTAGTTTTAAGGCCATGTGGCCGATCACCGCGCTCGGGGGAGCGGGGACCGTGCTGGGGGCTTGGGCGGGACTGCTTGTCCACGCCGACCTCACGTGGCGTCGCCTTCCCGACCGTCTCACTCTTCCCGCCGCCGCCGGCGCCCTCGTCGGCGCACTGCTGGTGGACCCTTTCCTGCTTATGCCGGGGCTGGTGTGGCCCGCGCTTTATCTGCTGGTCGGAATCATCGCCGGGGGAGTCGGGGGAGGGGACCTCAAGCTCGCGGTACCCCTGGGCGTGCTGGTGGCGGCCGCCGGCGGCGCGCCCGCTGTGCTCGCCGCGGTTTTTGCTTCCGCCGCAGGTGGGGCGGTGGCGGGGATCGTTTCGCGGAGCAAAGAAAGTGCGCATGGACCAGCGATGATCCTGGCCGCCACGGCAGTGGGGTGCTGGTTTGTCACCCACTAAGTTCCGGTTTGGGCGTTCTCGTGGGATAATGCCTCCATGCTTCGTTGGACTACAGCCGGGGAATCCCACGGTCAGGCACTGATCGCCATGCTCGAGAACATGCCGGCTGGTGTGCCGGTCACCACAGACGAGATTTCGGACCAGCTGGCCCGGCGCCGCCTCGGCTACGGCCGGGGCGCCCGCATGAAGTTTGAGGCGGACGAACTCACCCTGCTGACCGGCATCCGTCACGGAGAGACGCTCGGCGGGCCGGTCGCGATCATGATCGGCAACACCGAGTGGCCGAAGTGGACCACCATCATGTCGCCGGCCCCCCTCGATCCCGAGGACGAAGACGCCCAGAAGGCGATGAACTCCGGGCGCGGCGCCAAACTGACCCGCCCGCGCCCCGGGCACGCGGACTTTGCCGGCATGGTCAAGTACGGCTTCGATGAGGCTCGCCCCGTGCTGGAGCGTTCCTCCGCGCGGGAAACCGCGGCCCGCGTCGCGGCGGCCACGGTGGCCCGCAATTTGCTGCGCGAAACCCTCGGCGTGGAGGTGCTCAGCCACGTCATCTCCATCGGCGCCTCTGAGCCTTACGACGGCCCGACCCCGACCCCGGCGAACATCGAGGCCATCGACGCCAACCCCACCCGTGCCTTCGGCGCGGCGGCGGGGGAGTCGATGGTCGCGGAAATCGACGCGGCGAAGAAGGCCGGGGACACGCTCGGCGGCATCGTCGAGGTCGTCGTCGACGGGTTGCCCATCGGGCTCGGCTCCCACATTTCCGGCGACGAGCGTCTCGACGCGCAGTTGGCGCAGGCGCTGATGGGCATCCAGGCGATCAAGGGCGTCGAGGTCGGCGACGGCTTCGAGGAAGCCCGCCGACGCGGCTCCGAAGCACACGACGAGATGGTGCGTAGCGACGAGGGCGTCGACCGGCTGAGCAACCGCGCCGGCGGTCTGGAGGGCGGCATGACCAACGGTCAGCCGTTGCGGGTGCGGGCGGCCATGAAGCCGATTTCCACGGTGCCGCGCGCGCTGAAGACCGTCGACATGGCCGACGGCTCCGCCGCCACCGGCATTCATCAGCGCTCCGACGTGTGCGCCGTCCCCGCCGCCGGTGTGGTGGCAGAAGCCATGGTCGCGCTCGTCCTGGCGCGGGCCGTGCTGCAGAAGTTCGGGGGTGACTCGCTTGCGGAGACCAAGCGTAATATCGACAGCTATCAGGAATACGTCGCCGAGCGCCTGAACTTTGGAGGAAGCAATGACTGAGTCGGAAACCTCGACCGTGGCCACGGACGTACCGCTGCTGCCGGAGGACAACCCTGCCCCCGCCGTGTGCCACACCCGGCCGAAGGTGGTGTTGGTCGGTCCGCCCGGCGCAGGCAAGACCACCATCGGACGTCGGCTGGGCCGGGCGCTGAGCCTGCCGCTGGTCGACTCCGACCAACTCATCGAGCAAGAGTCCGGCCGCCCCTGCGGCTCGGTGTTCGCCGAGCTGGGCGAGCAGGCCTTCCGCGAGCTCGAGGCCCGCCACGTGGCCGACGCGCTGGCCACCGGCGGGGTCGTGAGCCTGGGTGGGGGCGCGATCCTCACGGAGTCGACCCGGGCGCTGCTCAGCCAGCACACCGTCGTGTGGATCGACATTTCCGCCGACGAGGGCATCCGACGCACCTCCGGGGACAACTCCCGCCCGGTGCTGGAGTCCATGGACCCGGCCGCCCATTACCGGCGCCTGCTCGACACCCGCGGGCCCTACTACCGCGAAGTCGCGGATCACCGCGTCCGCAGTGACCGCCGCACACCGCAGCAGATCGTGGCCGACGTCCTCAGCTTCCTGGAATCGCTCTAACCGTCCCCTAGAAAGGCCCCGCCCCTCTCATGACCGTCATCCCCGTCAACGGCCCCTCACCCTACGAGGTCGTCATCGACCACGATCTCGCAGACAGCATCGCCGACCGGGGCGTGGCCCTGAAGGCCGCGAAAGTCGCGCTGGTGCACCAGCCGCCGCTGGCGGCCGCTGCCCGGCAGATCGCCGCGAGCCTGCGGCCTTCCGGCGTCGACGCCCACCTGGTGCAGGTTCCGGACGCGGAAGCCGGCAAGACCCTGGAGACGGCGGGTCAGCTCTGGGACAGGTTCGGAGAGCTCGGCTTAAGCCGACGTGACCTCGTCATCGGCGTCGGCGGCGGGGCCGCCACCGACCTGGCCGGTTTCGTCGCCGCCACGTGGATGCGCGGCCTCAACGTCATTCAGGTGCCGACCACCCTGCTGGCGATGGTCGACGCCGCCGTGGGAGGAAAGACCGGCATCAACACCGCGGCCGGCAAAAACCTCGTCGGTTCTTTCCACGAGCCGTCCGGGGTCTTCATCGACATGGAGATCCTGGCGACGCTGCCGGAGGAGGAAATGATCGCCGGTTCCGCGGAGATCATCAAGGCGGGCTTCATCGCCGATGAGCGCATCCTGGAGCTGTACGAGGAGAATCCGGAGGAGTGCCTGCGACCGTCGGCGCGCCTGACCGAACTGGTGACCCGCTCCGTGGCCGTCAAAGCCGAGGTTGTGGGCCAGGACCTCAAGGAGTCCGGGCTGCGCGAGATCCTCAACTACGGGCACACCTTCGGCCACGCCGTGGAACTGCGGGAAAACTACCGGTGGCGCCACGGCCACGCCGTGGCCGTCGGCATGATGTTCGTCGCCCACCTCGCGCACCAGCGGGGGCTGATCGACGCCGACCTGGTGGAGCGCCACCGGGCGATCCTGTCGTCCATCGGCCTGCCCACCAGCTACCCCGGCGGGCATTTCGACGAACTCCACGACGCCATGACCCGCGACAAGAAAAACCGCGACGGCATCATCCGCTTTGTCGCCCTGGACGGGGCGGTCGGCGAGATGACCCGGCTCGAGGGGCCCAGCCTCGACGAGTTGCAGGCCGCCTACGCGGCGCTTGCGGAATAACGGGACAGGGGATAAAGCATGCGACCGCACACCGTCCTCGTCCTCAACGGGCCGAACCTCAACCGACTGGGCAAAAGGCAGCCCGACGTCTACGGCGCCACCACCCTCGCCGACATCGAAGCTGATCTCGCCGCTCATGCCCAGGACCTGGGCGTCGGGCTCGAATGCCGACAGTCCAACCACGAAGGCGACCTGCTCGACTGGGTGCACGAGGCCGCGGACAAAGGCTGGGGAGTGATCATCAACCCCGGCGGATTCACCCACACGTCCGTGGCGCTACGCGACGCATTGGCGGAGGTGGCCGACCGGGCCGGATTCATCGAGGTGCACATCTCCAACGTGCACGCCCGCGAGGAGTTCCGGCATCATTCCTTCCTTTCCCCGATCGCCCGCGGGGTAATCGCCGGGCTGGGGGTGGCCGGGTACCGGTACGCCTTGCAGGACTTCGCGGGGCGGTTGAGCCAGTAGAGTGAGGGGGATATCACCTTCCCCCTGACCCCGGAGAGTATTTCATGGCTTACGCTGACACCCGTTTCGCTACCCGACGCCGAGCACTGGCGGCCACTCTCGCCGGCCAGCGCATCGACGCCATGCTGGTGACCCGGATGATCCACGTCCGGTATTATTCCGGGTTTTCAGGATCCAACGGCGCGATGGTGATCAGCAAGGATTTGAGCGTCTCGATCGCCACCGACGGCCGTTACACCACCCAGATCGCCGAGGAAGTCCCGGACATCGAGGCGGACATTGCGAGGAACAGCGCGGTCAGCCTGTTGCGCGAGATCGAAGGGCCCCGCCGCATCGGTTTCGAAGCCGACGCCGTGACGGTGTCCCAGCTGGAAAAACTGCAGGAGGCCTGCGGGGACGACGTGACTCTCGTGCCGGTGTCCGGGGTCATCGAAGATCAGCGCCTAGTCAAGGACAACGTCGAGTTAGAGCGGTTGACCGCTGTCGCGGGGATCGCCGTCGACGCGTTCAACGAGTTGCTGGCGGCCGACCAGATCGCCCCCGGCCGCCGGGAGCGCGACGTGGCCGCGGACCTCGAGTATCACATGCGCACACTGGGGTCGGAGCGCCCCAGCTTCGACACCATCGTGGCCTCCGGCCCGAACTCCTCGCGTCCCCACCACGGGGCAGGCGACCGGGTCCTTGAACGCGGCGACCTGGTCACCGTCGATTTCGGCGCGCACCGCGCCGGTTTCAACTCAGACATGACCCGCACGGTGGTGGTCGGGGAAGCCGACGACTTCTCCCGGGAAATCTACGAGGTCGTGGCCCGTGCCCAACGCGCCGGCGTCGACGCCGCCCGGGCAGGGACAGCGCTGGTGGACGTGGACTCCGTGTGCCGGGACATCATCACCGAGGCCGGCTACGGGGAATACTTCGTGCACTCCACCGGCCACGGCATCGGCTTAGAGGTCCACGAGGCGCCGTCCGCTTCCACTGTGGGCAAGGGGCGCCTGGCGGAGAACATGACGTTGACCATTGAGCCGGGGATTTACGTGCCCGGCCGCGGCGGCGTGCGGATCGAGGACACGGTGATCATCACGCAAGGATCGCCCCGGGTGATCACGGCTGGTGTGAGTAAAGAGCTGCTGGTGGTGTAGTTTTAATCAACAGCACCCGCTTCAACGCCAAAGGAGAACATTCGTGGCAACAACCGCCGACTTCAAGAACGGCCTTGTTCTGGTCATCGATGGCAAGCTTTCGCAGATCGTCGAATTCCAGCACGTCAAGCCGGGCAAGGGCCCCGCTTTCGTCCGCACCAAGCTGAAGGAGATCGTCTCCGGCAAGACCGTGGACAAGACCTTCAACGCCGGCGTCAAGGTCGAGACCGCGACCGTCGACCGCCGCGACATGACCTACCTGTACAACGACGGCACCGCCTTCGTGGTCATGGACGACTCCAACTACGAGCAGTTTGAGCTGCCGACCGAGAAGTTCGGCGACGCCGGCGCCTTCCTCAAGGAAAACATGCGCGTGCAGGTGTCCTTCTACGAAGGTGAAGCGCTCTTCGGCGAGCTGCCGGTGTCCGTGGATCTGGAAATCACCCACACCGAGCCGGGCCTGCAGGGCGACCGCTCCACCGGCGGCAGCAAGCCCGCCACCCTGGAGACCGGCGCGGAGATTCAAGTTCCGCTGTTCATCGAGACCGGCAACGTGGTTAAGGTCGACACCCGCACGGGTGAGTACCTCTCCCGCACCAACAACTAGGAACGGCCACGTTGTCAGAGGCAACCCCGAATAACGTCGAGCCTGCGGGCTCCGACAAGATCAACTACCGTCGCCGCGGCGCCCGCTACCGGGCCCGCCGCCGCGCCGCCGACATTCTCTTTGAAGCGGAATCCCGCGACGTCGACCCGGTCGCCATCGTCGAGGATCGCGTGGACTTGGCGCGCCGCCCCAACGCCATCGTCGCTCCGGTGGCCGAGTACACCCGGGAAATCATCACGGGTGCGGCGGAAAAGCTCGACGACATCGATGAGGCGATCGCCCGGTACCTCTCGGAGGACTGGGAGCTGCACCGCCTGCCGGCCGTCGACCGCGCCATCCTCCGGGTGAGCGCCTGGGAACTGCTCTTCAATCCGGACGTCCCGCCGGCGACCGCCGTCGTCGACGGCGTCGAGATGGCGGCGCAGTATTCGACCGATGCCGCTTCGCCGTACATTCACGCGGTGCTGGACGACATCGCCCAGTCGCGTTCCGCGGACAACCCCATGAACCAGGAGCCCGTCGACGCAGAGGGCGTCGATGATGAGGACCTGGACGATGAGGACTTGGGCGAGGACGCCGACGCCCGCTCCTGACCTGGGGCGGAGACACCGGCCGGCCGCAGCATGGGTTGCGGCCGGCCGTTTTTTCATGGGCGGGCCCGCCCGGCATGGTTACACTGGGCGGGCATGCCGGAGAAAATCAGAATCAAAGACATTCACGCACTGCGGGTCACGGAAGGCTTCGACCTCGCGGACGTGGATCCCGCCAGCACCCCTTTCTTCCGGGGCGACGACGATGACCTGGATCAGGAGTACGAGCAGCACGATGACACTCTCGAGGACCTGCAGACCAACCTCTGGGCGAACGCGAAGACGGGAAACCAGGAGACGGGGTCAGTGCTGCTGATCCTCCAGGGGATGGACACCTCAGGCAAAGGTGGCGCGATCCGCCACGTGTTCAAACCGCTGCACCCGCTCGGTTACCGGACGGCGGCGTTCGGGAAACCCAGTAAGGAGGAGGCCAAGCACGATTTCCTGTGGCGGGTCACGCAGCATATGCCGGCCCGGGGAGAGATCGTCGCCTTCGACCGCTCCCATTACGAGGACGTGTTGGTCCAGCGGGTGGAAAAGATGGCGCCGGAAGAAGAGATTGAGCGCCGCTACGGCGCCATCGTCGACTTTGAACGGGCGGCGGCGGGTTTCGGCACCCGCATCATCAAGGTGATGCTGCATATTTCGCCGGAGTTTCAGAAAGAGAATCTGCTGGACAGGTTGCAGGACCCGGAGAAGTTCTGGAAGTTCCATCCCAGCGATCTGGAGACGCGCGCCAAGTGGAATGAGCACATGGCGGCCTACCAGCTGGCCATGGAGCGCACGTCCACGGAGCAGGCGCCGTGGTACTGCGTCCCGGGCGACAACAAGAAGTACGCCCGCACGGTGATCAAACACCTGCTGGTCGACGCGCTGCGCGATCTGCAGCAGCCGTGGCCGAGCCCGGACTACGACCCGGCGGAACTGCTCCGCCGGGTCGAGGAAGAACGTTAAGCCTCCGGGGTCTGCGCGCCCATCTGCTCGGAGATCTGCTCCGCCACCGTCCGCAGGGCGTCGTGGGTCGTGATGACCTGGTCGACGCAGTACCGCAGGCCGGCGGCGAGCTGCTCGTCGCTGACGCCTGCGGCGACGGGCAGGCTGCGCTCCGTGCGCACGACCAGGGTTTCGAAGGCGTCGACGATCACGGCGCGGGCGCTGGCGGTGGTGCTGTTGAGCTGATTGGCCGCCAGGTACCAGGTCGCGTCCGCGGTCTTGGTGTCGATGCCGCTGTCGGCCTCGGCGCGCACGATGAGCACCGAACCCAGGATCGCGAAGGTCACGGACAGGCCGTTGAGGTTGGCCTTGGCCACCTCCAGTTGCTCGGCTTTGTTCACCTCGACGCCGAATCCGGACATCGCGTCAGCCACGCGATCGATGGTGGCGGGGGTGAGGTCAGCTGTGGTCATGGTCGTCCTCCGTCCAGGTCACAAGGTCAGGGAAATCTTCCCCCAGCTCGCGGAACGCCCGGGAGACGTTGTCCAGGCAGCTGAGGACGAACACGGCGAGCTGATTGCGGCTCAAGCCCGCGGCCACGGGCACCATGTCGATGGCGCTGGCCACCAGCAGGCCGTCGCCCTGTTCGAAAAAGCGCATCGTGGGCGCGAATTGCATCTGGTTCCAGTTGTTGATCCAGGCCAGCAACCGGACGGCGCGGTCAGCGTCAAAAAAACCTCGCCAGAGCGCCTCCATGACGAGTTGGTCGTCGGCGATGGTGTAGGAGACCGCGGAGTTGACGAAGCCGGTGCGCACCACGGTGACGGGGGTCTCGTTCGCGCCGACGGCGGCAGAGTCGAGGCGGTGTTCGAGGTCTTCCGCCTGCAAGATTTCTGCCACGCGCGTCGGCGTCACCTCGGCGATGGGGGTGTCCGGCTCAGAGTCGGCGGGGCTGTCGATGTCGGTCACGTCGGTGACACGGTCCTTTCAGCGGTAGGGGCGGGGATGAACTACCTCAGCCTACTTCCTCGTCTCCGGGCGGCAGGAGGGCCTCCCCGCCGAGTTCGTGGGCGAGCGCCGCGGCCAGGGCGTCGAAGCGGAAGGTGTGGCCGACCGAGCGGAGTCGGCCGGGGAGTACCCGCTGGCTGGCCAGCGCCAACTCGGCCGCGCCTTCTCTGCCGAGCAGCATGGCCGGGCCGAAGGTGGGCAGCGGCATCCGGGCCGGGCGGTTGAGTTCGGCGGCGAGTACGTCGGCCATTTCCCGGTTGGTGACCGGGGCGGGGGAGACGGCGTTGACGGGGCCGGCCAGCGATTCGTCGACGACGGCGTGGGCGTAGACGTCGGTGAGGTCGTCCTGGGCCACCCACGACGCCCACATGGACCCGTCGCCGAAGGCCCCGCCGAGCCCGGTGGAAAACAGGGCGGACAGCAACGGCAGCATGCCGGCGCCGCCGTTCATGGATAACCCGGTGCGCACCGTGACGACGCGTTTGCCGGCGTCCCGGGCGGGGGCGGTGGCGGCCTCCCAGTCGGAGACGACGTCGGCTAAGAAGCCGTCGCCGCGGTCGGAGTCCTCGGTCAGCTCCTCGTCGCCGCGGTCCGCGCCGTAGTAGCCGATCGCGGAGGCGCTGACCAGGGCGGTGACCGAAGGGCTGTCGGCCACCAGCTGCGCCAGCCTGGTGGTCGGGCCCACGCGGGAATCGCGGATGGCGTCTTTGTGGGCGTCGTTGAAGCGCCCGAAGATCGGTTCACCCGCCAGATGCACGAGGACGTCGACGCCGTCGAGAAGATCGGCCGCGGGCTGTTCCGGATTCCAGCGGCGCTCGCCGGCCGCGGGGTCCCGGCGGACGAGGCGGATGACCTCGTGCCCGGCGGTGGTCAGTTGGGCGCGGAGGTCGGTGCCGACGGAACCGCCGGCGCCGGTCATCGCCACGGTCAGCCGCCGATCGGGGTCCGCGGAGAGTGCCGCCAGTCGTTCCAGGAACTGCAGGTCGGCCAACAGCTGGCGTTGCCGGTAGGCGAAGGTGGAGGTCAGCAGCTTCCCGGGGACGCGGGTCGCGACGTCGTCGGTGATGCGGGTGCCGCCGCCGACGTCGGTGAAGGTGTGCGTGTGGCGCCAGTTGGCCAGCTGTTTGATGGGCGCGGTGAGGCAGACGTCGGAAAATTGCGCGCCGGAACGGTAGTGGGCCAGGTCGTGGCGGGCGACCCACGTCAATCCCGCGGGCAGGGAAAATGTCGTGGTGCCGGTGGCCAGGTTGTCCGCCTCCTGGGTCACGGACATCGGCACGAAGGAGGGCGTGAGCCGGGTGACGGCTCCGGGACGGGTGTGCCAGTCCCAGACCAGCTGACGTGGAAACGGGATGTCGTGCGATGCGTGAAAGCCCATGGTGGCCCTTCCAACTGGAGCTAGTGGTCGAGGGGGTGCGGCGGGGTAGCAGGCGCAGCGTGGTTCTCGCAGGGGGACTCGCGCGGTGTTACTATCGTCGGCAGTCGCCAGCTTAGACAAAAGACGACTCAACTGAATCTTCCAGGCATCCTTTAAAGACCGCACAGAGAGGCGGGGAAGGAGGTCACGATGAGTTCACCGGATACGCCCCAGGCCACAGAGCTGCTCAGTTCTGCGGAGGTAGGGCGAACCGTCGCACGCATCGCGCACCAGATCATCGAAAAGACGGCGCTGGATTCTGATCCGGCGCCCCGTGCCGTGTTGCTCGGCATCCCTTCGGGCGGGGTGCCCTTGGCGGAGCGCCTGCGCGACAAGATCGCCGAGTTTTCCGGCGTGGACGTCCCCACGGGCGCGCTCGACATCACCTTGTATCGCGACGACTTGCGCACGAAGCCGCACCGCGCGTTGCGCCCGACCACCATCCCCGATGGCGGCATCGACGGCGCGACCGTGATTTTGGTCGACGACGTGCTGTTTTCGGGCCGCACCATCCGCGCGGCGCTGGACGCGTTGCGTGACATCGGCCGCCCGGCCGCGGTGCAGCTGGCGGTCTTGGTCGACCGGGGCCACCGCGAATTGCCGATCCGCGCCGATTACGTGGGCAAGAACTTGCCGACGGCGCGCGACGAGGACGTCACCGTGTTGAACGAGCGCATCGACGGCCGCGACGCCGTCGTCCTGAGCAAAAACGAGGCCCGCCCATGAAGCACCTGCTGTCCATCGCGGATTTGAGCCGCGACGAAATCATCGGCCTCATGGACGAGGCCGACCGGTTCCGCGACACGTTGCTGGACCGGGAAATCAAGAAGCTGCCGACCCTGCGCGGGCGCACCATCTTCACGATGTTCTACGAAAACTCCACCCGCACGCGCGCCTCCTTCGAGACCGCCGGCAAGTGGATGAGCGCCGACGTGATCAATGTCTCCGCCTCGTCGTCGTCGGTGAAGAAGGGCGAGTCGCTCAAAGACACCGCCTCGACCCTGGCCGCGATCGGGGCCGACGCCATCGTCATGCGCCACCCTTCCTCGGGGGCGGCGCAGCTGGTCTCCCAGTGGCTGGGCGGCACGAGCGTGATCAACGCGGGCGACGGTGCGCATCAGCACCCCACCCAGGCGTTGCTGGACGCCGTCACCATGCGTCAGCGACTCGGCGGCGTCGACGGCCGCAAGGTCCTCATCGTCGGCGATTGCCTGCATTCCCGGGTCGTGCGTTCGAACGTGGACCTGCTGTCGAAGCTCGGCGCCGAGGTCGTGCTCGTCGCCCCGCCGACGCTGCTGCCCGCCGGGGTCGAGACCTGGCCGGTGCGCGTGGCCCACGACTTCGACGCCGAGATCCCGGACGCCGACGTCGTCATGATGCTGCGGGTGCAGCAGGAACGCATGAACGGCGGTTTCTACCCGTCGCACCGCGAATACGCCACGCTCTACGGGCTGTCCAAGGCCCGCTCGGCCGCCATGAAGGACGGCGCCGTCATCATGCACCCGGGGCCGATGCTGCGGGGCATGGAAATCAACCACGACGTCGCGGATCAAGACCGCGCCGCGATGCTGCAGCAGGTGGAAAACGGCGTCCACGTGCGCATGGCCGTGCTGTTCACCTTGTTGGTGGGGGAAGGAAAATAAGATGAGTGACATGAACTACCCGCCGACCGGCCCGCTGTCCCCGGCCACCGGCGTCACGGTGATCAACGACGTCCGCCCCTACGGGGAAGGTGACGCGGTCTCCGTCCGCATCGTCGACGGCGTCATCGAAGAGATCGGCCCGGAGGTCTCCGCCGCCGACGCAGGCCACGTCGTCGACGGCCGCGGCGGCGTCCTGCTGCCTGGCCTGGTGGACATGCACGTGCACCTGCGCGAACCGGGCCGCGAGGACACCGAAACCATCGAGACCGGCTCCACTGCCGCCGCCAAGGGCGGATTCACCGCGGTGTTCACCATGGCCAACACCATGCCGGTGACTGACCAGCCGATCATCGCCGAATCCGTCTGGGCCAAGGGTCAGGCCCTGGGCCTGTGCGACGTGCACCCGGTCGGGTCCATCACCAAGGGACTCGAAGGCAAGACACTCACCGAGTTCGGCATGATGGCCAATTCAGACGCCAAGGTGCGCATGTTCTCCGACGACGGCAAGTGCGTCACCGACCCGCTGATCATGCGCCGCGCCATTGAATACGCCGGCGGGCTGGACGTGCTGGTCGCCCAGCACGCCGAAGACCACCGGCTGACCGACGGCGCCGTCGCCCACGAAGGCCCGACCGCCGCGCGGTTGGGACTGCGGGGCTGGCCGCGCACCGCCGAGGAGTCCGTGGTCGCCCGCGACATCATGCTCGCCCGCGACTACCACGCCCGCGTGCACGTCTGCCACGCCACCACCGCCGGGACCGTCGACCTGCTGCGCCTGGCCAAGGAGCAGGGGATCACGGTCACCGCCGAGGTCACCCCGCACCACCTGACGCTGACCGACGAGAAGCTGGAGACCTTCGACGGCAACTACCGGGTCAACCCGCCGCTGCGCGAGGACACGGACGCGGCGGCGCTGCGCCAGGCACTGATCGACGGCGTCATCGACGTCGTCGCCACCGACCACGCCCCGCACGGGGCGGAAGACAAATGCATCGAGTTCGACCAGGCGAAGCCGGGCATGCTCGGGCTGGAGACCTCGCTGGCGATCATCGCCGAACTCTTCGTGCACACCGGACTGAAGGACTGGCGCTGGGTGGCGCAGGTGATGAGCGAGCGACCCGCCGAGATCACCCGGCTGCCGGGCCACGGCCGCCCCATCGCCGTCGGTGAGCCGGGCAACCTCACCGTGGTCGTCGATGAATCCTGGACCGTCGACCGGACTGAGCTCGCCTCGAAGACGGAAAACTCCCCCTTCGACGGAGAGTCCTACGCCACCCGGGTGCAGGCCACGCTCCTGCGCGGGGTCCCGACGTGGGATGCGGACACCGCCAGCTAACGCATATAATGCGAACCATTGTATAATTTTCAGAAAATCACCAGCACCCGAAAGGCGCACCAGTGACCTCCACTGAGCACACCCCCGCAGTCTTAGTCCTTTCCGACGGCCGCATCTTCCGCGGCCGCGGTTTCGGCGCCGCCGGCACCACCCTCGGCGAAGCAGTGTTCACCACCGCCATGACCGGCTACCAGGAGACGCTGACCGACCCGTCGTACCACCGCCAGCTCGTGGTGGCCACCGCCCCCCAGATCGGCAACACCGGCTGGAACGACGAGGACTCCGAGTCCCGCGACGGAAAGATCTGGGCAGCCGGCCTGGTCGTCCACGACCTCGCCCGCCGCGTCTCCAACTGGCGCGCGCAGCGCTCCCTGACCGATGAGCTGCAGGCCCAAAACATCATCGGCATCCACAGCGTCGACACCCGCGCGCTCGTACGCCACCTGCGCGACAACGGCTCCGCCCGCGCCGGGATCTTCTCCGGCGCGGACGCCGACAAGACCGACGCGGAGCTCGTCGAGATCGTCCGCGCCCAGCCGGCCATGACCGGGGCCGACCTCACCGCAGAGGTCACCACCGACGAGCCCTACACCATCGCGGCGGAGGGGGAGAAGAAGTACACCGTCGTCGCCTACGACATGGGCATCAAGTCCGCCACCCCGCTGCAGTTCGCCGCCCGCGGCATCGAGACCGTCGTCGTCCCGGCGAACACCCCGCTGGACGAGATCCGCCAGCACCAGCCGGACGGCGTGTTCATCTCCAACGGCCCCGGCGACCCCGCCACGGCCGACGCCATGGTCCAGATCACCCGCGACGTCATCGCCGCTGAGATCCCGCTGTTCGGCATCTGCTTCGGCAACCAGATCCTCGGCCGCGCCCTGGGCAAGGCCACCTACAAGATGAAGTTCGGCCACCGCGGCATCAACGTCCCCGTGCTCAACCACCTGACCGGCAAGGTCGACATCACCTCCCAGAACCACGGCTTCGCCCTGGAAGGGACCCCGGGCGAGAAGTTCGACACTGATTTCGGCCCCGCCACGGTCACCCACTCCTGCCTCAACGACGACTGCGTCGAAGGCGTCGCCTTGGACGACGGCATGGCCTTCTCCGTGCAGTACCACCCGGAATCCGCCGCCGGCCCCAACGACGCCAACCCGCTGTTCGACCACTTCGTCGAGCTGATGTCCAACCATTCGCCAAACCGTAAGTAACCGGGACCTTCGAAAACCAAAGGTAGGAAACAACACATGCCTAAGCGCACCGACATCAACCACGTCCTGGTCATCGGCTCCGGCCCCATCGTCATCGGCCAGGCCAGCGAATTCGACTACTCGGGCACCCAGGCCTGCCGCGTCCTCAAGGAAGAGGGCCTGCGAGTCACCCTGATCAACTCCAACCCGGCGACCATCATGACCGACCCGGAGTTCGCCGACCACACCTACGTCGAGCCCATCCAGCCGGAGTACATCGACCAGATCTTCACCCGCGAAGCCGAGCAGGGCCACCCGATCGACGCCGTCCTGGCCACCCTCGGCGGCCAGACCGCCCTGAACGCAGCCATCCAGCTCGACCGGCTGGGCATCCTGGACAAGCACGGCGTCGAGCTCATCGGAGCCGACATCGACGCCATCGAGCGCGGCGAAGACCGTCAGAAGTTCAAGGACATCGTCGCCTCCATCGGCGGCGAGTCCGCCCGCTCGCGGGTCTGCCACAACATGGAGGAAGTCCACGAGACCGTCGCCGAACTCGGCCTGCCGGTCGTCGTGCGCCCGTCCTTCACCATGGGCGGCCTCGGATCCGGCCTCGCCTACGACAACGACGACCTCGAGCGCATCGCCGGCGGCGGCCTGGCCGCCTCCCCGGAGGCCAACGTCCTGATCGAGGAGTCCATCCTCGGCTGGAAGGAGTTCGAGCTCGAGCTCATGCGGGACGGCGACGACAACGTGGTCGCCGTGGCCTCCATCGAAAACGTTGACGCCATGGGCGTGCACACCGGCGACTCGGTCACCGTCGCCCCGGCGCTGACCCTGACCGACCGCGAGTTCCAGAAGATGCGCGACCTGGGCATCGCCATCATCCGCGAGGTCGGCGTGGACACCGGCGGCTGCAACATCCAGTTCGCCATCGACCCGGCCGACGGCCGACTCATCGTCATCGAGATGAACCCGCGCGTGTCGCGCTCCTCGGCGCTGGCGTCCAAGGCGACCGGCTTCCCGATCGCGAAGCTGGCCGCCAAGCTGGCCATCGGTTACACCCTCGACGAGGTAACCAACGACATCACCGGGGTGACCCCGGCCGCCTTCGAGCCGAGCTTGGACTACGTCATCGTCAAGATGCCGCGGTTCGCCTTCGAGAAGTTCCCCGGCGCCGACGACACCCTGACCACGACCATGAAGTCCGTCGGCGAGGCCATGGGCATCGGCCGCAACTACCTGCAGGGACTGAACAAGGTCATGCGCTCCATGGAGACGTCGCAGACCGGGTTCTGGACGAAGCCGGACGAGTACTTCGCCGGCGAGCGCGCCGACGACCTCGACGCCGTGCTCGAGGACCTCAAGCGCCCGACCGAGGGCCGCCACTACGACGTGGAGCTCGCCCTGCGTCTGGGCGCCAGCATCGAGGAAGTCCACGAGGCCTCAAGCGTCGACCCGTGGTTCCTGGCCGAGACCCAGGCGTTGGTCGATTTCCGCGCCCGCCTGGTCGAGGCGCCCGTGCTCGACGCCGATCTGCTGCGCGAGGCCAAGTTCCACGGCCTGTCCGACCTGCAGATCGCCACGCTGCGCCCCGAGTTGGCCGGCGAGGACGGGGTGCGTTCCCTGCGCTGGTCGCTGGGCGTGCACCCGGTGTACAAGACCGTCGACACCTGCGCCGGCGAGTTCGAGGCCCAGACGCCGTACCACTATTCGGCCTACGAGCTGGACCCGGCCGCCGAGAGCGAGATCGCGCCGCAGACCGAGCGGGAGAAGGTCATCATCTTGGGCTCCGGTCCGAACCGCATCGGCCAGGGCATCGAGTTCGACTACTCCTGCGTGCACGCCGCGCTCGAGCTCTCCCGCGTCGGTTACGAGACGGTCATGGTCAACTGCAACCCGGAGACCGTCTCCACGGACTACGACACCGCCGACCGCCTGTACTTCGAGCCGCTGACCTTCGAGGACGTCATGGAGGTCTACCGCGCCGAGGCCGCTTCCGGCACCGTCGCCGGCGTCATCGTCCAGCTCGGCGGCCAGACCCCGCTCGGCCTGGCCCAGCGCCTGGCCGACGCCGGCGTGCCCATCGTCGGCACCACCCCGGAGGCCATCAACCTGGCCGAGGACCGCGGCGAGTTCGGCGAGGTCCTGGACAAGGCCGGCCTGCCGGCACCTGCCTTCGGCACCGCCACCACCTTCGCCGAGGCCAAGGCCGTCGCCGCCGACGTCGGCTACCCGGTGCTGGTACGCCCGTCCTACGTGCTGGGCGGGCGCGGCATGGAGATCGTCTACGACGAAGCCTCCCTCGAGGACTACATCGACCGCGCCACCGAGCTCAGCCCGGACCACCCGGTGCTGGTCGACCGCTTCCTCGACTCCGCGATCGAGATCGACGTCGACGCCCTGTGCGACGGTGAAGAGGTCTACCTCGGCGGGGTCATGGAACACATCGAAGAGGCCGGCATCCACTCCGGCGACTCCGCCTGCGCCCTGCCGCCGATGACCCTGGGCCCGGAGGACATCGAGAAGGTCCGTGAGTCCACCGCCGCCATCGCCCACGGCGTCGGCGTCCAGGGCCTGCTCAACATCCAGTTCGCCCTCAAGGACGACATCCTCTACGTCATCGAGGCCAACCCGCGCGCCTCCCGCACCGCCCCGTTCGTCTCCAAGGCGACGGGTGTGCACCTGGCCAAGGCCGCGTCCCGCATCATGATGGGGGCGAGCCTGGCGGAGCTGCGCACGGAAGGCATGATCCCGTCCGACTACGACGGCGGCTCCCTGCCACTGGATCACCCGATCTCGGTCAAGGAAGCGGTCCTGCCCTTCAACCGTTTCCGCCACCCGGACGGGACCATGGTCGACACCCTGCTCAGCCCGGAGATGAAGTCCACCGGTGAGGTCATGGGCTTGGCCGACAACTTCGGCGCGGCCTATGCCAAGGCCGAGGCCGGGGCCTTCGGCGACCTGCCGACCGAGGGCACGGTCTTCGTGACCGTGGCCAACCGGGACAAGCGCTCGTTGATCTTCCCGATCCAGCGTCTGGCCAGCCTCGGCTTCCGCATCCTGGCGACCGCCGGCACCGCGAACATGCTGCGCCGCAACGGCGTCGAGTGCGAGGTCGCGCTGAAGTCCTCCGAGGTCCGCGCAGGCGCCGAGGGCGATTCCATCGTGGACCGCATCTTGGCCGGGGAAGTGGACATGATCCTCAACACCCCGGCCGGTTCCGCGGGCGCCCGTCATGACGGCTACGAGATCCGCGGCGCGGCCGTGGCCTCCGGCATTCCGCTGATGACCACGGTGCAGGGCGTCACTGCGGCGGTGCAGGGCATCGAGGCATTGCGCATCGGGAACCTGCAGGTTCGCGCGTTGCAGGAGCTCGACCACACCCCGACGGGCGGCGACCGGTAATGAAGGGCTTCGGTCAGCGACTGTCGGAGGCCGCCGAACATCACGGCGCGTTGTGCGTGGGCATTGATCCGCACGCGTCATTGTTGCAGGCCTGGGGCCTGGACGATGACGTGGACGGCCTGCGTGAATTCAGCCGCCGCTGCGTCGAGGCTTTCGCGGGCCACGTCGCCCTCGTCAAACCCCAGGTGGCGTTCTACGAGCGGTTCGGCTCCCAGGGTTTCGCGATCCTGGAGGAGACGATCGCGCAGCTGCGTTCCACCGGCACCCTGGTGGTCGCCGACGCCAAGCGCGGAGACATCGGCTCGACGATGGCCGGCTACGCGGACGCCTGGCTGGGGGAGGGGTCGCCTCTGCAATCTGATGCGGTCACGGTCAGCCCGTACCTCGGCGTCGGTGCGCTCGGGGCGGTCTTCGACCGCAGCAAAGAATCCGGCGCCGGCGTGTTCGTCCTCGCTGCGACCTCCAACCCGGAGGCCGTGAGCCTGCAGACGACCACGGGGGCGGACGGCCGCACGTTGGCGCAACGGGTCGTCGACGAATGCGCGTCCTACAACCCCATGGGGCGTGTGGGCGACGTCGGCGTCGTGGTCGGCGCGACGGTGGAAAAGGCCCCTGAACTGGTAAGTCTCAACGGTCCGGTGCTCATGCCCGGCGTCGGCGCCCAGGGTGGTTCCGCCGCGGACGTGGCCCGTATCGCGGCCGGGGCGCTGGCCGTCCCGAACGTGTCTCGCTCGGTGCTTTCGGCAGGTCCGGGAGTCGCTGAACTCCGCGAGGCGGCGGTGCGGGTAGCATCCGGGTATCGGTGAAAGCCGATTTAGCACCGCAGGGCCCACCTGGTACTTTGTGAAAGGTATTTCCTAGGGACATGCTTCAAAGAAGCCGGTCAATAGGGAATTTACGCAGGTGGTGCTAAACTTGCCCCAGTCAGTCGGTCGTCGCACAGTGGTGCGACGGTCGCGCTGGAGTCGGGTGCAGTATGGCCCGTACACAATTGAGAATCTTTTTAAGAACCAACGAATCGGAGGAACCCCGTGGCACTTCCCCAGCTGACCGATGAGCAGCGTAAGGCTGCCCTGGCAAAAGCCGCAGAGGCACGCAAGGTCCGTGCAGAGCTGAAGGCAGAACTCAAGCGCGGAGGCACCAACCTCAAGGAGGTGCTGGAGAAGGCTGAAACGGACGAGATCATTGGCAAGACCAAGGTTTCCGCTCTGCTGGAGGCCCTCCCGAAGGTCGGCAAGGTCAAGGCCCGCGAGATCATGGAGGAGCTCGAGATCGCTCAGACCCGTCGTCTGCGTGGCCTGGGCGACCGTCAGCGCCGTGCCCTGCTCGAGCGTTTCGGCTTCACTGAGGACTAATCGGTGACCGGCGAGAACACCACTAATCGTCTCGTCGTCCTCGCCGGACCTTCTGCCGTCGGTAAATCGACGGTGGTGCACCGGCTCCGCAGTCTGGTTGATGATCTGTACTTCAGCGTCTCCATGACCACGCGTGAGCCGCGGCCCGGGGAAGTCGACGGAGTGGACTACTACTTCGTTTCCCCAGAGGCGTTCGAGCAGCGTATCGCTGCCGGTGAGATGCTGGAATGGGCTGATATCCACGGTGGCCTGCAGCGTTCCGGGACCCCTGCGGGCCCGGTGCGCGAGGCACTGTCGGGTGGCCGGCCGGTGTTGGTCGAAGTCGACCTGGTGGGCGCCCGCAACGTGAAGGCGCTCATGCCGGAGGCGGTGACCGTGTTCCTGTCGCCCCCTTCGTGGGAGGTGTTGGTGGACCGGTTGACCGGACGAGGCACCGAGCCGCAGGAGGTCATCGACCGCCGCCTGGCGACCGCCCGGGAAGAACTCAGCCATCAAGAGGAGTTCGATCACGTCGTGATCAACAACGACCTTGATTCGGCAGTGTCCGAAATCAGTGCTATCCTGCGTGGATTGACGCCCTAACCCCCAAATCTCTGCATGAAAAGGTGCAAGTGAGCAACGTGACGAACGAGAACACTCAGAACGAGGCAGTGTACGACGACCCGCAGGGCATCACCGCCCCGCCGATCGACACGCTGCTGGAGAAGGTGTCCTCGAAGTATGCTCTGGCGATCTTCGCCGCCAAGCGGGCGCGCCAGATCAACAGCTACTACCAGCAGCACGACGAAGGCGTCTTCGAATTCGTCGGACCGTTGGTCACCCCGCTGCCGGGGGAGAAGCCGCTGTCCATCGCCCTGCGCGAAATTGACGCCGGCCTGCTCGAGCACGAGGAAGGCCAGTAACGGCCACACCGTCGCAACTGACGCCACCCCAGGTTTCCTGCCCCAGGAAACCTGGGGTTCGTCGTTTCCGGCCACGTCTTCTTCCGCTCACGCCCGTCGCTAGACTCGGAGTCTGTCACCGTCTCCTCGATGAAAAGGTTTTCCTCCATGGCTGTCGCTGATCTTCCGGAAGAGTCGCTCCGCACCGATTCCGCGGTCGTCCCCCAGGACGCCGAACCGCGGGAGCGGCGCATCGTGGTCGGGGTCGGAGGCGGCATCGCCGCCTACAAAACCTGTCATGTGGTGCGTAACCTCAAAGAACGCGGCGATGACGTGCGCGTGGTCCCGACGGAGGGGGCCTTGAATTTCGTGGGTGCGGCCACCTGGGAGGCGTTGTCGGGACACCCGGTGTCGACGACGGTCTTCGACGCCGTCGACGAAGTCCAGCATGTGCGGGTGGGGCAGGAGGCGGACCTCATCGTCATCGCCCCGGCGACCGCGGACCTGATGGCCCGGTTGGCGGCCGGCCGGGGAGACGATCTGCTCACCGCCACCGTGTTGGTGGCGACCTGCCCGGTGCTCATCGTGCCGGCGATGCACACCGAGATGTGGCAGAACCCGGCGACCCGCCGCAACGTCGAGGTTCTGCGGGGCTACGGCTACACCGTCATGGAACCGGCGCATGGCCGGCTGACGGGCAAAGACACTGGGGCCGGGCGCCTGCCGGAACCGGAGCAGATCGCGGAATTGGCCCGCACGTTGGTGAACGGGCACCACGTCGACCGGGACTGGGAGGGACGCGAGGTCCTCATCACCGCCGGCGGCACGCAGGAGGACCTGGATCCGGTGCGCTACATCGGCAACCGCTCCTCCGGGCGGCAGGGGTACGCGCTGGCGGAGGCCGCGGTGCAGCGTGGCGCGAAGGTGAAGATCGTGGCGGGCAATACCGCGGACCTGCCGACGCCGCCGGGGGCGACCGTCATCAAGGTTTCCTCCACACAGGAGATGTACGACGCCGTCCGACTGCACGCCGCAGAGTCAGACGTGATCATCATGGCCGCGGCCGTCGCCGATTTCCGTCCGGCGTCGAGTGCGGAGACGAAGATGAAGAAGGGCGGCGACACGGAGGCGGGGCTGCAGCGCATCGAGATGGTGGAAAACCCGGATATTTTGGCCACCGTGGTCGCCCGCCGAGAAGAAGGGGCGGTGCCCGCCGAGACCCTGATCGTCGGATTCGCCGCGGAGACCGGCGACGAGGAGACTTCGGCGCTGGAGTATGCGCAAGCAAAGTTGAAGCGTAAAGGGTGCGACCTGCTCATGTGCAACGACGTCTCCGGCGGGGGAGTCTTCGGCCAGCCGAACAATCAGGGGTGGCTGCTGGGAAAGGACGGGTCGGTGCGCGATATCGCGGACGGGTCGAAGTTGGATGTGGCGGTACAGATCCTCAACGGCGTGGATACCCTGAAATAAGTCGCTCGTTGCCAGTTTAGACAGCTTAGTCTATATTGGGTCGGGCACGACTTTAAATATTGTCCAAAAAATTAGGGAGTTCACCCCGTGGCTGAATCCACCACTGCACCCGCCTCTTCCGCCGTCCGCCTGTTCACCAGCGAATCGGTCACCGAGGGCCACCCCGACAAAATCTGCGACGCCATCTCAGACACCATCCTCGACGCCCTCCTCGAGGCCGACCCGGCCTCCCGCGTCGCGGTGGAAACCCTCGTGACCACCGGCCAGGTGCACGTGGTCGGCGAAGTGCGGACAAACTCCTACGTCGAGATCCCCAGCCTGGTGCGCGACAAGCTCGTCGAAATCGGCTTCACCTCCTCCGACGTCGGATTCGACGGACACACCTGCGGCGTGAACATCGCCATCGGCGAGCAGTCGCTCGAAATCGGCAGCGGCGTCGACACCGCCCTGGAGGCCCGCAACGGCGAAGAATTCGAGGAAGAAGATAAAGCCGGCGCCGGCGACCAGGGGCTGATGTTCGGTTACGCCACCAACGAAACCCCGGAGTTCATGCCGCTGCCGATCGCCACGGCCCACCGGCTGGCACGCCGCCTGACCCAGGTGCGCAAGGAGGGCATCGTCGACCACCTGCGCCCGGACGGCAAGACCCAGGTCACCTTCGGCTACCGGGGCGACGAACCGGCCTACCTGGACACCGTGGTCATCTCCACGCAGCACGACCCGGACGTCACCCAGGAATGGCTCGCCGAGCAACTGCGCGAGCACGTCATCGACTGGGTCATCCAGGACGCGGACTTGGTCAAGTACGTCACCGACGAGTTGACCGTCCTGATCAACCCGTCCGGCTCCTTCATCGTGGGCGGGCCGATGGGCGACGCTGGCCTGACCGGCCGCAAGATCATCGTCGACACCTACGGCGGCATGGCCCGCCACGGCGGCGGCGCCTTCTCCGGCAAGGACCCCTCCAAGGTCGACCGCTCGGCGGCCTACGCCATGCGCTGGGTGGCCAAGACCATCGTGGCGGCGGGACTGGCGGACCGCGCTGAAGTGCAGGTGGCCTACGCCATCGGCCGCGCCAAGCCGGTCGGCCTGTACGTCGAGACCTTCGGCACCGCCGCCCAAGGACTGACCGACGAAACCATCCAGGCGGCCGTGGAACAGGTCTTCGACCTGCGCCCGGCCGCGATCATCCGCGACCTGGACCTGCTGCGCCCGATGTACGCGCAGACCGCCGCCTACGGCCACTTCGGCCGCACCGACATCGACCTGCCGTGGGAGTCCACGGACCGGGCAGACGCGCTCCGCGCAGCGGCCGGCCTGTAGAATCCGGCCGTATGGCCACCACCGACGGCACCCGCACCACCGCAGACTCTTCTCCGGTGGTGCGGGTGTTGCCGCTTCTGGGACTGCCGCACCTGGACCGCCCCTTCGATTACCTGATCACACCCGAGGACGCCACGGCCGCCCAACCCGGCGTCAAAGTCAGGGTCCGCTTCGGCGGCCGACTCGTCGACGCCATCGTGCTCTCCCGCCACACCAACAGCGAGCACGGCGGCAGACTGCGCCACATCGACCGGGTCATCTCTCCCGAGGTCGTGTACCCGCCGCGCATCGCCGAACTCATCGACCAGCTCGCCGACCGCTACGCCGCCACCCGCTCCGACCTGATCCGCACGGCCATCCCGCCCCGCCACGCCGGCGCGGAGGCCGCAGACCACGCCACCGCCTGGGAAGAACTGGGAACGGCGACGGAACCGGACTTATCCGCCTGGTCGGCATACGGATTCGGAGAAAGCTTCGTCGACGCCGTCTTAGCCGGCGCCACGGCCCGGGCAGTGTGGCAGATCGCCCCCGGAGAAGACTGGGCGGAAGCGCTCATCGCGCTCGCGGTGAAAGTCGTGCTCGACGGGGGCGGCGCGTTGCTGGTGGTCCCGGACCAGCGCGACGTCGACATGCTGGAGGCCGCCGCCCGCAAAATCGTGGGGCCCCGGCAAATCACCACCCTGACCGCCGGACTCGGCCCACAGGCACGCTACCGCCGCTACCTGTCCATCCTCAACGGACAAGGCAGGCTGGTCATCGGGACGCGCTCGGCGGCGTTCGCCCCCGTCGACAAGCTCACACTCGCCGTGATCCTGCACGACGGCGACGACAACCTCGTCGACCCGCGAGCCCCGTACCACCACGCCCGGGAAGTGCTGACCACCCGCTCCGCCATCGAAGGATGCTCACTGATCGTGGCGGGCCACGCCCGCACCGCAGAAGCACAACTGCTCGTGGAGTCCGGGTGGGCGCACGACCTGATCGCCCCGCGCGACACGCTGCGCACCCGCTCACCGCACATCCGGGCGGCCGCAGACTCTGAATTCGAACTCACCCGGGACCCCCGGGCAGGGTCAGCGCGTCTGCCGGCCGCCGCTTTCGACGCCGCTCGCCGGGCGTTGGCCCGGGCGGAGCCGGTGCTCGTGCAGGTGCCGCGCAAGGGCTACGTGCCCACGTTGGCGTGCCGAATCTGCCGTTTTCCCGCCAGGTGCCGCGCCTGCAACGGACCGCTCGGCCTTCCCGAGGGTGGGGGAGCCAGCGTGCCCACCTGCCGGTGGTGTGGGCGCCCGGACGCCCGGTTCCGGTGCGGGGAATGTGGCTCGCAGAAACTGCGGGCGACGGTGCTCGGTGCCCAGCGCACGGCGGAAGAGCTCGGGCGGGCTTTCGCCCAGACCCGGGTCGTCGCCTCCGGCGGCAACCGCATAGTCGAGGAAATCTCGCCCGGCGCGGCCTTGGTCGTGGCGACGCCCGGCGCTGAGCCTGCGATCGCGGGCGGCGGCAGATACGGTGCGGCGTTGTTGTTGGACACGTGGGCGTTGCTCGGGCGGCAAGATTTGCGCGCGACGGAGGACACGTTGGCGAAGTGGGCGGCCGTGGCCACTCAGGTGGTGTCGGCGAAGGACGGCGGGGAGGTCATCGTGATGGCGGACCCGGGGTTGCCGGTGGTGCAGCATTTCATCCGCTGGGACATGGCCGGGGCGGCCGCCCGGGAGCTCGCGCAGCGCGCGGAGGTCCGGTTTCCGCCGACGGTGCATATGGCGGCGGTGGACGGGGCGCAGGCGAGTTTGGACACTTTCCTCGAGTTGGTGGAGCTGCCGGAGCAGGCAGAGGTGCTCGGGCCGGTGGATCTGCCGGCCAGCGAGAAGTTGCCCGGCGAGTATGACGAGCGGGTCTACGGCCCGCCGCAGCGGTTGCTCATCCGGACCCCGTTGGGGCCGCGGTCGGAGTTGGGGATGGCGTTGCGCCGCGGCGCCGTCCAGCGTGCGACGAGGAAGGATGATCTTCCGCTGCGGATCCAGGTTGACCCGGTGCACGTCGGCTAGGGCCCGGGTCGCTCGGCGACGTACGATGTAGCTCGTACGTGAAGGGAGCACCCATATGACCATTCGGGAGATCCGCCTGTTCGGCGACCCCGTCCTGACCACTGTGGCCGACGGGGTCACTGTTTTTGACCGGCGGCTGCGCACGACCGTCGCCGATATGCTGGACACCATGGACGATGCTGGCGGCGTCGGGTTGGCGGCGAATCAGATCGGATTGACCAAGCGCGTCTTCGTCTTCGACACGACGGGGACGCAAAACGGGTTGCGGGGCCACATCGTCAACCCGGTGTGGGAGCCGGTCGGTGAGGACCGCCAGTTCGGGCCCGAGGGATGCCTGTCCATCCCGGAGTTGTCGGCGGACACTGAACGCTACGAGACGGTGCGGGTGCACGGCCGAAACGTCGACGGCGCCCCGATCTCCCTGGTCGCCTCCGGTCTGTTGTCGCGGTGCATTCAGCACGAGACGGATCACTTGGATGGCGTCCTGTTCCTCAAGCGTCTCGACGACGACCGCCGCCGCGACGCGATGGCCGCGATCCGCAGCAGCGACTGGTTCAACGTTTAATCCCACCTCAATCACGCTCAATCACGAAAAGGACGTTTCTGAAGTCACATGCGCCTCATTTTCGCCGGAACCCCGGAACCCGCCGTGGTCGCACTGCAGCGGCTGCTCGACTCCGAGCATGAGATCGTCGCCGTGCTCACCCGCCCCGACGCCCCCCGGGGGCGCGGCCGCACCCTCCATCCTTCGCCGGTCTCGGCGCTGGCCCAGGACAACGGCATCGAGGTGTTGACGCCGCGCACGCTGAAGGCGGGCACAGACGACGGCGACGCCGTCCGCGCGCGGCTGCGGGAACTCGCCCCCGACGCCGTCCCGGTGGTCGCCTACGGCAACCTGATTCCGGCGGACTTGTTGGACGTGCCGGCACACGGATGGATCAACCTGCACTTTTCGCTGCTGCCAGCCTGGCGCGGAGCGGCCCCGGTGCAGGCGGCGATCCGAGCGGGGGAGAAGACCACCGGCGCCACCACTTTCCGCATCGACGAAGGCCTGGACACCGGGGACGTCATCGCGACGGTGCAGGAGGAGATCCGCGACACGGACACCGCGGATGACCTGCTCACGCGCCTGGCGTACGCCGGCGCGGACCTGTTGGCGGAGACGATGGACGGCCTGGCGGACGGATCGGCCGTCCCGCGTCCGCAGAAAGGGGAGGCGACCCACGTCGGCAAGATCACCACCGACGACGCGCGGATCGACTGGAGCGCCCCGGCGCAGGTCGTGGACCGGCACATCCGGGCGGTCACGCCCGGGCCCGGCGCGTGGACGATGCTGGGTGAGCAGCGGATCAAGCTCGGCCCCGTCACCCCGGCGGAGACGGCGGAGCTGGCTCCGGGTGAGGTGAAGGTGGAGAAAAACCGCGTGCGCGCGGGCACCGGTGACGGAGACGTCGTGTTGGGCGGGCTCCAGTCCCCGGGCAAGAAGATGATGGACGCGGCTGATTGGGGCCGCGGTCTGCAGGAGACGGAAGGACTGGTGATGGCATGAGTGGGGGATTCCGGTCGCGTAGCGCCGGCGGCGACAGCAATCGTGGCGGCGCCCCGAAGAAGTCTGCGCGCCCGCCCCGGCGCGCCCGGCAGGGCGGAGGGCGGCAGCGGTCGAAGGGGCCGCAGCAGCAGGACCGGCGCCCGGTGGAGCGTAAGGACACGGGCGTGGATAAACCCCGGGTCGTGGCCTTTGACGTGCTGCGCCGGGTCAACGAGGACGACGCGTTCGCGAACCTGACGCTGCCGAAGCTGCTCAAGGACCGGAAGATCTCCGGTCGGGACGCGGCGTTCGCCACGGAGCTGACCTACGGCACTCTGCGTACCCTCGGGGTGTTGGACACGGTGATCCAGGAGTGCTCGAGCCGTCCGCTGGAGCAGATCGCCCCGGAGGTGCTCGACGCGCTTCGGCTGGGCGTCTACCAGCTGTTGTACACGCGTGTCGACGACCACGCGGCGGTCGACACGACCGTGCGGCTCGTGGAATCCACCGGCCACGTCAAGGCCAAGGGCTTCGCCAACGCGATCATGCGCACTGTAACGCGCACGCCGGCGGCGAAGTGGATCGAGAAGTTGACGCCGACCGGGGAGATCGACGCCATCGCTTTCCGCACCGCCCATCCGCGCTGGATCGCGGAGTCGTTCTCCCGGGTGTTGGGGCTCGGGGAACTGGAGGAGGCGTTGGCAGCCGATTCCGAGCGGCCCATCGTGCATTTGGCGGCGCGTCCCGGCGAGATGACGGCGGAGGAACTCGCGCTGATCACCGGCGGCGAGGAAGGCACGTATTCGCCGTACGCCGTGTACTTGGAGTCCGGCAACCCGGCGAACGTGGAGCCGGTGAAGGATGGTCTGGCCACGGTGCAGGACGAGGGGTCGCAGCTGATCGCCCGCGCGGCGGCGGAGGCGCCCGTCGAGGGCGAAGACGCCGGCCGATGGCTGGACCTGTGCGCGGGCCCGGGCGGCAAGGCCGCGCTCATGGGCGCGTTGGCGCGCATCGACGGCGCCCGGGTCGACGCCGTGGAAATCTCGGATCACCGCGCGGAGCTGATCCGGCGGGCCGTGGGCGATCTGCCGGTCACCGTGCACACCGCCGACGGCCGCGACCCCGGGTTGGAGCCGGGCTACGACCGAGTGCTCGTCGACGCCCCGTGCACCGGCCTGGGGGCGCTGCGCCGCCGGGCGGAGGCGCGGTGGCGCAAGGACGAGACGGACGTGCCGGGACTCAACGTCTTGCAGTACGAGCTGCTGTCCTCGGCGTTGCGGCTCGTGCGCCCGGGTGGTGTGGTCGTCTACTCCACGTGTTCGCCGGATCTGCGCGAGACCCGCGCCGTGGTGGACAAGGCCGTGGCCGAGTTGGGAGCGACGGAGCTCGACGCGCACGGACTGGTGCCCGGCATGAGCGACGTCGGCGAGGACAAGAGCGTGCAGATGTGGCCGCACCGCCACGGCACCGACGCCATGTTTTTCGCGGTCCTGCGCAGGTAAGGTAATCGGTATGTCATCACCTAAAATCGCCCCGTCCATCCTCAACGCCGACTTCGGCCGACTCGGCGAGGAAATCGCCGCCATCGCGAACGCGGACTGGGTTCACGTGGACATCATGGACGGCCATTTCGTGCCGAACCTCTCCTTCGGCCCGGACGTCACGGCCGCCGTCGACAAGCTCACTGACCTGGAGCTCGACGTGCACCTGATGATCGAGGAGCCGGAGAAGTGGGTCGAGCGCTACATCGACGCGGGGGCGGACACGATCATCTTCCACGTCGAGGCCGTCGACGATCACGTCGGCCTGGCCCGGAGTCTGCGCGGCAAGGGCGTCAAGGCCGGGTTCTGCGTCAAGCCGGGCACCCCGATCGAGCCTTACTTGGATGACCTGGCGGAGTTCGACGAAGTGCTGGTGATGAGCGTCGAGCCCGGCTTCGGCGGGCAGTCCTTCATGCCGGAGATGTTGGACAAGGTGCGCGTGTTGCGGGAGCGCATCGACGCGGAGGGGTTGGACGTTGTCATCGAGATCGACGGCGGCATCAACCTGGAGACCATCGGCCAGGCCGCCGCGGCCGGCGTCGACGCCTTCGTCGCCGGCTCCGCGGTGTACAAGGCCGGCGACCCGTCCGCCGCGGTGGAGGAGCTCCGCGCGGCGGCCAGCGTCTAGATGTACGCCGAAGCCCTCGCCGCGGCCGTCGCCGCCGGCGACGACGCCCGCGGCACCACCAGCCCGAACCCGCCCGTCGGCGCGGCGATCGTCAGCGCCGACGGCCGTCTCGTCGGCGTCGGCGCGACCCGGCCCGCCGGCGGCGAACACGCGGAGATCGTGGCGCTGCGCCAGGCCGGCGACGACGCCCGCGGCGGCACCGCCGTGGTCACGCTGGAACCCTGCAACCACACCGGCCGGACCGGACCCTGCTCCCACGCCCTGCTGGCCGCGGGCGTCGCGGAAGTCCGCTACGTCCACGCCGACCCCAACCCGGACGCCTCCGGGGGAGCGCAGTGGCTCGCCGAGCAGGGCGTGGCCGTCGGCCCGATCACCGGCCGGGCGGCGGCCCTGGAACCCTGGCTGGCGGCGGTGCGGCTCGGACGCCCGCACGTGACCCTGAAATTCGCCCAGACGCTCGACGGGTTCACCGCCGCCGTGGACGGCACCAGCCAGTGGATCACGTCCGCGGCGGCCCGCCGTGACGTGCACCGCGACCGACGCACGCGCGACGCCATCATCATCGGCACGGGCACCGCCCTGGCGGATGATCCGTCGCTGACCGCGCGCACCAGCGACGGCGAACTCTTCGACCAACAACCCCGGCGGGTGGTGATCGGCGCCCGGAACATCACCGGCGCGGCCGCCAACCTGGTGCGGCTGGGCTACGAGCAGTACCCGAGCCTCGACGACGCGCTGACACACCTGTGGGACACCGGCGCCCGCGACGTGCTCATCGAAGGCGGCGCCGGGCTCGCGGCCGGCGCCGTCACCGCCGGCCTCGTGGACGCGGTGCGCGCCTACGTCGCCCCCCTGCTGTTGGGCGACGGGCGGGGAGTGCTCGCCGGGGCGGGCGTCGGCACCCTCGCCGACGCCCGTCGTTTCGACCTCGTCGACGTGACCACGCTCGGCGCGGACGTCTTATTGAACATGACCCGAAAGGACCATCCCTGATGTTCACCGGACTAGTGGAAGAACTCGGCGCCGTCACCGCCGTCGAAGAACAGGGCGACGCGATCCGCCTGACCATCGAGGCACCCGTCGTGCTCACCGACGCCTCGCACGGCGACTCCATCGCCGTCGACGGCGTCTGCCTGACCGTCGCAGACATGGCCGACGACGCGTTCACCGCCGACGTGATGCGCCAGACGCTCACCCACACCGCCCTGTCGCGCCTGGCGGTCGGGGCGAAGGTGAACCTGGAACGCGCGCTGGCCGTCGGCGCCCGGCTCGGCGGCCACATCATGCAAGGCCACGTGGACGGCACGGCCACGCTGTTGTCGCGCACCACGTCAGAACACTGGGACGTGCTGCGCTTCAGTCTGCCCGCGGACCTCGCCCGCTACGTGGTGGACAAAGGATCCATCGCCGTCAGCGGCACCTCCTTGACGGTGGCGAACCTGGGGGAGGGCTGGTTCGAGGTGTCGTTGATCCCGACGACGCTGGCAGAGACGATCCACGGCGAATTGGCCGTGGGGGACCCGGTGAATCTGGAGGTGGATGTGCTGGCGAAGTACGTGGAAAAACTGCTGGGCGATCCCGTCGGCGGGGACGGACGGGCCACAGACTAAGGTTAACGGGCATGACGCAGCAGAATTCCGGTCAGATCCGGCTCGATACGGTCGAACGCGCCATCTCCGACGTCGCCGCGGGCAAGGCCGTCGTCGTCGTGGACAACGAGGACCGAGAAAACGAAGGCGACCTCATCTTCGCCGCCGACCTCGCCACGCCCGAGCTGGTGGCCTTCATGGTGCGCTACACCTCCGGCTACATCTGTGTGGCCATGACGGAGTCCGACGCCGACCGGCTGGGTCTTCCCCCCATGGTCGCGCGCAACCAGGACGCCCGGCAGACCGCCTACACCGTCACCGTGGACGCCGCGACCGGAACGACCGGCATCTCCGCCGCCGACCGTTCGGAAACCATCCAGCGCCTCGCCGACCCGGCCCGCGGCCGGGAGGACTTCACCCGCCCCGGCCACGTCGTTCCGCTGCGCGCCCGCCCCGGCGGCGTGCTCGTCCGGGACGGTCACACCGAGGCCAGCGTCGACCTCGCCGTCCTGGCCGGGCGCGCCCCCGCAGGGGCGCTGTGCGAGATCGTCTCCGAACAGGATCCGACGGACATGGCCCGCGGCCCGGAGCTGCGCGAGTTCGCCGACCGCCACGATCTGGCGATGATCTCCATCGAGCAGCTCATCGACTGGCGCCGCCACAACGAAAGCCAGATCGAATTGGCCCAGCCGACCCGGCTGCCGACCGCCTCCGGCGTGTTCTCCGCCTACGGGGTCCGCGACACAGTCACCGGCTTCGAGCACGTGGCGCTCGTCGCCGGAGACCCGAAGCAGCTGCGCGGCGCCGAGGACGTGCTCGTGCGCGTGCACTCGGAATGTCTCACCGGCGACGTCTTCGCCTCCCACCGCTGCGACTGCGGCGAGCAGCTGCAGACCTCCATGGAGAACATTCAGGAGGCTGGCCGCGGCGTCATCGTCTACCTGCGCGGACACGAGGGGCGTGGCATCGGGTTGCTGAATAAGCTGCACGCCTACCGGCTGCAGGACGCGGGGCTGGACACCGTCGACGCGAACCTCGAGCAGGGGCTGCCGGCGGACGCCCGGGACTTCTCCGTCGCCGGCCAGATTCTGCGTGAGCTCGGCATCGCCTCGTTCACGCTGCTGACCAACAACCCCCACAAGCATCACTCCCTGACGGGGTTCGGCCCGGAACCGGTCGGCCACCAGGCACTGGACATCACCCCGAACCCCGATAACATCGACTACCTGCGCACCAAGCGCGACCGCATGGGGCACGTGCTGCCCGCGGTCGCCGCCTACGACGCCGAGCACCCCATCACCTAAGCCTGTAAACGAGGAGACCATGAGCAAGGAAGGCCTGCCCCAGATCGAGAAGGTCGACGCCACCGGACTGCGCGTCGCCGTCGTCACCGCCACCTGGAACGCCGACATTTGCGACGTCCTGCACGAACGGGCCGTGTCCACCGGCCGCGCCGCGGGCGCCCAGGTCGCTGAATTCCGTGTCGTCGGCGCACTCGAACTGCCGGTCGTCGTCCAGGAAGCCGCCCGGCGCTACGACGCGGTCGTCGCGCTCGGCTGCGTCATCAAGGGAGGCACCCCGCACTTCGATTACGTCTGCGATTCCGTCACCGCGGGACTGACCCGCATCGCCCTCGACGAATCCACCCCCGTGGGCAACGGCGTGCTGACGACCCTGACCCACGAACAGGCCGTCGAACGTTCCGGCGCGGAAGGCTCCGTCGAGGACAAGGGCGCCGAGTCCATGATCGCGGCGCTGTCCACCGCGCTGACTTTGCGCCAGTTGCGCGACGAGTAGACTGCTACGGATAAGCGAGGAGAGTGTGACATTGGCTGAGCAGACCGGGCAGCCCCGGCGGGACACCGCGCAACGACGTCTGAGCGACGAGGAGATCGCGCTGCTGAACGCGGCGGACCCGTACGCCGTGGTGACCGACAAACCCTGGGAATTCGAGGCGCGTTCGAAGTTCCTGCGCAACCTGTCGATCGTGGCCGTCATCGTGGTGATGGCGATCCACATCTTCGTCGGCGCCGTCCTGGACATCGAGTGGACGGGTGCGACGATCACCCAGCTCGACAAATGGGCCTTCCCCGGGGTGGGGCTGGTGATCTCGATTTTCTTGTGGATCATCATGAACCGCCCGCGGGTGCGCGCCAACGCCGACGGCGTGGAAGTCCGCAACATCATCGGCACCCGCTTCTACGCCTGGGTGATCGTCTACGGACTGTCTTTCCCGGAGGGCGCGCGCATGGCCCGGCTGGAGCTGCCGGAGTTCGAGTACGTGCCGCTGTGGGGCATGCAGTCCGCGGACGGCGCCAGCACGGTCAAGGCCGTGCGCGAATTCCGTGAACTCGAAGCCAAGTACATGCCGAAGGAATAACACCAGCACATGGCTGACCCCACCACCTACCGCCCGGCCCCGTCATCCATCCCGACGGAGCCGGGCGTCTACAAATTCCGGGACGAGCACCGCCGCGTGATCTACGTAGGCAAAGCGAAGAACCTGCGCTCGCGCCTGGGCAGTTATTTCCAGGACCTCACGCAGCTACATCCACGCACCCGGCAGATGGTCACCACCGCCGCCGACGTCGAATGGACCGTCGTCGCCAGCGAAGTGGAAGCCTTGCAGCTGGAATACACGTGGATCAAGCGCTTCGACCCCCGGTTCAACGTCAAATACCGCGACGACAAGACTTACCCGGTGCTGGCGGTCTCCACCCGCGAGGAGGTGCCGCGCGCGTTCTTCTACCGCGGCCCCCGTCGCAAAGGCGTGCGCTACTTCGGGCCGTATTCGCACGCCTGGGCCGTGCGGCAGACCATTGACTCGCTGATCCGGGTCTTTCCCATGCGCACCTGCACCAAGGGCGTCTACAACCGACACGAGAGCCTCGGTCGGCCCTGCCTACTGGGATACATCGACAAATGCTCCGCCCCGTGCGTGGGACGCGTCAGCCCCGAGGAGCACCGTGAGATCGTCGACGGCTTCGTCTCTTTCATGGGCGGCAACACCGACAAGGTGGTCAAGTCGCTGAACCGGGACATGCTGCAGGCCGCCGAGAACCTGGAGTTCGAGCGCGCGGCCAAACTACGCGACGACCTCGAGGCGATAGACAAAGTCATGGAACAACAGGCCGTGGTCTTGGGCGACGGCACCGACGCCGACCTCATCGCCTTCGACACCGACCAGCTCGAGGCGGCGGTGCAGATCTTCCACGTGCGCGGCGGACGCATCCGCGGACAGCGCGGCTGGGTCGTGGAAAAGGCGGGCGACCAGGCCCGCCCCGACATGGGGGAGGAGGGGCAACCGGATCCCGCGCTGCCCGCCCTGATGCAAAATTTCCTCGTGCAGTTCTACGGCGACGCCGTCGAGCGGGAGAAAAGCGAGGACGCCGAGGACGACGCCCAGATCCGGCGCAGGGGGGTGGATCAGTTCTCCCGCACCGAGCCCAAGACCGTGCAGGTCGTGCCGCGGGAAATCCTCGTCCAGGCCATGCCCGAAGAAGCGGCGGAAGTCACCACGGTGCTCTCTGAACTGCGTGGCGCGGCCGTCGACCTACGTGTGCCGCAGCGCGGTGACAAGCGCGCCCTGATGGAGACGGTGCAGCGTAACGCCAAGGAAGCGCTGCACCAGCACAAATTGAAGCGGGTGGGCGATCTGACGGCCCGGTCCGCCGCCCTACAGCAACTGCAGGAGGCGCTCGGCATGGATCAGGCGCCGCTGCGCGTCGAGTGCACGGACGTCTCCCACATCCAGGGCACCGACGTGGTCGCCTCGCTGGTGGTCTTCGAGGACGGGACGCCCAAGAAGCAGGATTACCGCCGCTACCGGATCAAGGAGGCGGCCGGCGACGGGCATTCGGACGACGTCGCCTCCATCGCGGAAATCACCCGGCGCCGCTTCAAACGGCACCACGAAGACAAACTCGCCCACCCGGACGAAGACGACACCGTGTTCGAGGATGAAGAAGTCGAGGTCGAATCCACCGACAACCGACGCTTCGCCTACCCGCCGCAGCTGTTCATCGTGGATGGCGGCGCCCCTCAGGTAGCCGCCGCACAAGCGGTCTTCGATGAGCTCGGCGTCATCGACGTCACCTTGATCGGCCTGGCGAAGCGACTCGAGGAGGTCTGGCTGCCGGGTGATGACGAGCCCGTGATCCTGCCGCGCAACTCCGAGGCCCTGTACCTGCTGCAGCAGATTCGCGACGAGGCGCACCGCTTCGCCATCAATTACCATCGCCAGCAGCGCTCCAAGCGGATGCGGGCCAGCCAGCTGGACGGCATTCCCGGCCTCGGCCCCGCCCGGCGAAGCGACCTGGTCAAGCACTTCGGCTCCGTGAAAAAACTCCGGGAGGCCACCGTGGAGCAGATCGCCGACGTCAGAGGATTCGGCCCGAAACTGGCGCAGACCGTCTACGAGCACCTGCGTGTGAAGAAGTGACTCTGCGCCGCAGCGGGCAGTCGGTGCGCGGGCTAGACTCACGGGTATGACCGACGCGAACTTTTCGGGAGAAGAACAGCGATTTTCCGTACCGCCCATTCTGATCACCGGCATGTCCGGCGGGGGTCTTGGCAGCGCGGCCAAAGTGATGGAGGACAAGGGGTTTTACGTCGCCCACAACCTTCCGCCACGCATCCTCGTGGACCTGCTGGAGATGTGCGCCGCAGATGATTCACCGGTGGACAAAGTCGCGGTGGTCACGGACGTGCGCTCCCGCATGTTCCCCGGGTCGCTGCAAGAGGCCCTGACCGAACTGGATGAGCGCAAGATGACCCCGACGGTGCTGTTCATGGACGCGCGCGACGACGTCCTCATCCGTCGCTTCGACAGTGTCCGACGCACCCACCCGCTGCAGGGCGACGACACGTTGCAGCAGGGGATCCTGCGTGAGCGCGAGGTCACCGGGCCGGTCAAGGAACGCGCCGACATCGTCATGGACACATCCAACCTCTCGGTGCACGACCTCCGCCGTGCGATTGAGGCCAGCTTCGGCACGATGGCCACGGACCGCCAACACGTCACTCTCCAGTCCTTCGGCTTCAAACACGGGGCTCCACGCGACGCCGACTTGGTGGTGGACATGCGATTTTTGCCGAACCCGTACTGGGAGCCGGAGTTGCGGGGGTTCCGGGGCGTGGACAAACCTGTCTCCGACTACGTGCTCAGCCGTCCGGCGACGGAAGGGTTCATCGACAAATTCATGTCGATGCTTGACTCGATGCTCGACGGTTACCGGCACGAAGGGAAAAACTTCATCACCGTGGGCGTGGGCTGCACCGGCGGCCACCATCGCTCAGTGGCGGTGACCGAAGAGATCGCCCGCCGTCTCCGGGAGGAAGACAAGATCGACGTCAATGTGATTCATCGCGATATAGAACATGGTTGAGCCGATCGGCTATTCTCTGCCTCATTAATTATTTCCACGGACCAGGAGACCAGCATCACCCAACAAGCTTCCAGCGGCCCCCGCATCGCCAGCCTCGGCGGGGGACACGGCCTGTATCAGACGCTGCTCGCCGCCCGCCGCTGTGAGGCGGAGGCCCTCACCGCGGTAGTGACGGTCGCGGACGACGGCGGTTCTTCCGGCCGGTTACGGCGAGAGTTGGACATTATTCCGCCGGGGGATCTACGCATGGCGCTCGCCGCCCTGTCCGCCGAGGACGAGGAAGGACAGCTGTGGGCGGACACCCTGCAGCACCGCTTCGGCGGGAACGGGGCCATGGCGGGGCACGCCGTGGGCAATCTTCTCATCGCGGGGCTTACCGGAGTGCTGGGCTCAGAGCAGGCCGCCCTTGACCGGGTGGCGGCTCTCACACGTTCCTGCGGCCGGGTGGTGCCGGTCTGCCACGAAGCGCTGGAGATTGAAGCGGACGTGGCCGGCCTGGACGACGACCCACGCGTCATCCTTCCCGTCCGCGGCCAGGTGGCGGTGGCCTCCACCCCGGGAGTGGTGCGGCGCGTACGCATCCTCCCGGAACGCCCAGCGGCGAACGGGTTGGCCGTGGAGGCCATCCGGGAGGCGGACCTGGTCACGCTGGGGCCGGGCTCCTGGTTTTCCAGCGTCATTCCGCACCTGCTGGTGCCTGAGATCGTGGAGGCGATCAACGACACCGACGCACTGCGTGTGGTGATGCTCAACCTTTCCCCGGAGGTGGGGGAGACGCAGGGCTTTTCCTCCGAACGGCACATCCACATGCTCGCCCAGCATGCGCCGACGTTGCGAGTGGACCGCATCGTCATCGACGGACACAGCGTCACGACCACCTCCGAGCGGGGCCACATCGCGCGAGCGGCCCGCGCGTTGGGAGCGGAGGTCACCTACCGTGACATCCGTATGCAAGAGGAGGGCCACCGGCGCCTCAACCTCCACGACCCGGACAAGGTGGCCGCGACACTGCTCGACATTCTCGCTGAAAGGCGCTGACGCTAGACTGGGTCAGATTCAAGGCTTTCCCGCCGAGGAGAAAGCTCGGCGTCTTTCGAGAAGGGCAGGACAAGGCAGTGGCATTGACGGCTAAGGTCAAAGACGAGCTGTTGAGAGTCGATGTGGCGAGGTCTGCGGCGCGGGCGGCGGAGGCCGCTGCGCTGCTGCGTTTCGCCGGCCGTTTCGAGGTCGACCGCGGCCGGCTCGTGGTGGAGGCGGAGCTGCAGGAGCAGGCGGTGGCGGAGCGCCTCCGGGAGCTCCTGACGAGCCTGTATCACGTGGGCGTCACCGTGCGGGCGGGCTACCCGGGCGCCAACTCCAAGGCCACGCTTTACCATGTGAGCGTGTCGGGCAACACTGAGGACATGGTTCGTCGGCTGGGGCTGGTGACGCGTTCCGGGACGCAGGTGGTCGGCCTGCCGCCGCAGGTGATCTCGGGGGCGGTGGAGGACAGCGAGGCCGCATGGCGGGGCGCTTTCCTTGCTTCCGGGGTACTGACGGAGCCGGGCCGGACAGCGGCCCTGGAGGTCATTTGCCCGCAGCCGGAGGCGGCGCTGGCGTTGGTCGGTTGCGCTCGTCGGCTGGGGATCGCCGCGAAGACGAAGGAGAGCCGGGGGGTCGACCGGGTGGCGGTCAGGGACGGGGAGGCGATCGGGGCGTTGCTGACCCGGATGGGCGCCGTTCAAGCCCGTCTGGAGTGGGATGAGAAACGCCAGCGTCGACAAGTTCGGACGTCGACCAGCCGGTTAGCCAATTTCGACGACGCCAACCTGCGCCGTTCCGCCCGGGCCGCGGTGGCTGCCGCGGCCCGCGTGGAACGGGCGATGGAGCTTTTGGGGGACGACGTCCCGGAGCACCTCGCCGAGGCCGGGCAGCTGCGGGTGCAGCACCGGCACGCCTCGCTCGAAGAGCTCGGCCGGCTGGCGGATCCACAGATGACGAAGGACGCGGTGGCGGGACGTATTCGCCGGCTGTTGTCGATGGCGGACAAGCACGCGCAAGAAGCGGGAATCGCCGATACGCACGCGGCTGTCCCGGAGGAGACTTTCGACGGCTAGCGAGGGGTGACGAACGTCACTTATGTGCCCCTCCCAGGCTTGGGGTTCGCATCGTCGCCCCGCAATCCCGCATTGGTCGCACCTTTTGGGGGTGGTCCTGCCGTAGGTCGAACTTCCCCGTAGTGAAAAATGTCTGAAAATAGCCCTGGCCAGCATAAGTTTTCCGCGGGGGAGGAATTGCACGCGGTCTCCGCTCTGCGGTGCCACCGGTAAATCGTTAGACTTCGAGGTGGTGGGCCAGGGCCTGACAACAGGCCCGCGAGCCCGTAACTAACTCTCTACCTCAGAGGAGAACAGCAGTGACTATCCGCGTTGGCATCAACGGTTTTGGCCGCATCGGACGCAACTTCTTCCGAGCGGTCCTGGACCGTTCGGAAAACCTCGAGATCGTTGCGGTGAACGACCTCACCGACATTAAGACCCTCACCACCCTGCTTAAGTTCGATTCCATTCTTGGCCGCCTCGGTCGCGAGGTGGAGTTCGACGACGAATCCATCACCATCGACGGCAAGCGGGTGGCCGTGCACGCCGAGCGCGACCCGAAGAACCTGGACTGGTCCAAGCACGACGTGGACATCGTCATCGAGTCCACCGGCATCTACAAAGACCGTGAAGGCGCGCAGCTGCACCTCGACTCCGGCGCCAAAAAGGTCATCATCTCCGCCCCCGCCAAGGGCGAGGACGCCACCTTCGTGTACGGCGTCAACCACGAAGATTACGACCCCGCCAACCACCACATCATCTCCGGCGCCTCCTGCACCACCAACTGCCTGGCCCCGATGGCCAAGGCGCTGAACGACGGGCTGGGCATCGAGCGTGGCCTGATGACCACCATCCACGCCTACACCGGTGACCAGCGTCTGCACGACGCCCCGCACCGTGACCTGCGCCGGGCCCGCGCCGCGGCCCAGAACATTGTCCCGACCTCCACCGGCGCGGCCAAGGCCGTGGCCACGGTCCTGCCGGAGCTTAAGGGCAAGCTCGACGGTTACGCGCTGCGCGTTCCGGTGATCACCGGTTCCGCCACCGATCTGACCTTCACCGCCTCCCGCGAGACCACCGCCGAGGAGGTCAACGAGATCATGAAGGCGGCCGCGGAGGCGGACTCCACCGGCGCTCTGGGTTACACCGATGAGCCGCTGGTCTCCACCGACATCATCACCGACGACCACGGTTCCCTCTTCGACTCCGGCTTGACCAAGGTCGTCGGCGACCAGGTCAAGGTCGTGTCCTGGTACGACAACGAGTGGGGCTACACGGTCCAGCTGCTGCGTCTGACTGAAATGGTCGCCGCCAAGCTCTAAGATATTCTTCGGCGCGTGAACCGTGAACGGCGCAGCGCCCAGAACCCTCGTGGCCCGGGGTGTGCCTCGGCACACCCCGGGCCACGTTTAGGTAGCTACACTAAAGTCCGGTTATTCAATCACAGACAACCCAGACACTAGGAGTGCCATGACCGTCAAGAACCTCCAAGACCTGCTGGACGAAGGCGTCGACGGACGCCACGTTCTCGTTCGCTCCGACTTCAACGTCCCGCTCAACGACGCCGGGGAGATCACCGACGCCGGGCGCATCACCGCGTCGCTGCCGACGCTGAACGCCCTCCTCGAAGGCAGCGCCAAGGTCATCGTCATGGCTCACCTGGGCCGTCCCAAGGGCGAGGTCAACGCCAAGTACTCCCTTCAGCCGGTCGCCGACGCCCTGAGCGACGAACTCGGACAGTTCGTCGCTTTGGCCGGCGACGTCTCCGGTGAAGACGCCCACGAGCGCGCCAACGGCTTGACCGAGGGGGAGATCCTCCTGCTCGAGAACGTGCGCTTCGACCCGCGTGAGACCTCCAAGGATGAGGCGGAACGGGAAGCTTTCGCAGCGGAACTCGTCGATCTGGCCGCCGACGACGGCGCCTTCGTCTCCGACGGCTTCGGCGTCGTTCACCGTGCCCAGGCTTCCGTCTACGACGTCGCCAAGCGCCTGCCGGCCTACGCAGGTGCGCTCGTCGGCGCGGAAATGGAAGAGCTGACCAAGGTCGCCTCCGACCCGGACCACCCGTACGTCGTCGTCCTCGGCGGCTCCAAGGTCTCCGACAAGCTCGGCGTGATCGAGGCGCTCGCGGACAAGGCGGACAAGCTCATCATCGGCGGCGGCATGTGCTACACCTTCCTCACCGCCCAGGGACACAACACCCAGAAGTCCCTGCTGCAGGAGGAAATGGTCGACACCTGCAAGGATCTCCTGGAGCGCTTCGGCGACAAAATCGTCCTGCCGGTCGATCTGGTCTCCGCCCCGGAGTTCAGCAACGACGTCGAGACCACCGTCACCGACGTGGACGGGATGCCGGAGGACTGGCTGTCGCTGGACATCGGCCCGGAGTCGGTGAAGAAATTCGCCGAGGTGATCGCCACCTCCAAGACTGTCTTCTGGAATGGGCCGATGGGCGTGTTCGAGATGGAGAACTTCTCCCAGGGCACGGCCGGGGTGGCTCAGGCCATCATTGACGCCACCCGAAACAACGGTTCCTTCACCGTCGTCGGCGGCGGCGATTCCGCGGCCTCCGTCCGCGTGCTCGGCCTGGATGAAGACGGTTTCAGCCACATCTCCACCGGCGGCGGCGCCTCCCTGGAACTGCTCGAAGGAAAGGAACTGCCGGGCCTGGCGGTCCTCAACGACTAACGCATGAAACTGTTCAGCCGATTCACCAAGGAAAAGGAAACCATGGCCCGCAAAACCCTCATCGCCGGTAACTGGAAGATGAACCTGGACCACATCCAGGCCATCGGTACCGTGCAAAAACTCGCCTTCGCCCTACCCAAGGAATACTACAAGCACGTCGACGTGGCGCTGACCGTCCCGTACACCGACATCCGTTCCGTGCAGACGCTGGTGGAGGGCGACAAACTGCCGGTCACCTACGGCGCCCAGGACGTCTCGGAGCACGAGTCCGGCGCCTACACCGGTGACATCTCCGCCCAGATGCTGGCCAAACTCGGTTGCCGCTGGGTCGTCGTCGGCCACTCCGAGCGACGTGAGCACCACAGTGAATCCGACGAGCTCGTCGCGGCGAAGGCCAAGGCCGCGCTCCAGCACGGCGTCACCCCGATCGTGTGCGTCGGTGAACCGCTGGACGTCCGGGAGGCCGGCGACCACGTCAATTACGTGGTCGACCAGACCCGCGCCTCTCTGTCAGGCCTGTCCGCCGAAAATCTGGCGAAGACCGTCATCGCCTATGAACCGGTGTGGGCGATCGGCACCGGCAAGGTCGCCTCGGCCGCTGACGCGCAGGAAGTGTGCGCCGCGATCCGTGGCCTGCTGCGCGAGCTGACCGACGAGCAGACCGCCGACGCCATCCGCATCCTCTACGGCGGTTCCGTCAAGACCGACACCATCGCCGAGATCGTCGAACAGCCGGACGTCGACGGTGGTCTGGTCGGCGGCGCTTCCCTGGACGGCGAAGAATTCGCCCGCCTCATCGCCGCCGCCGCGGGACCGGTCGACTACTGACAGGATCTTGTCTGCCCCGGTAGCGTGACAGCAGGCCGGAGAGTGTAGACTGTTCAAAGTTCCCTGTTCGCCGTCGACTCACTGGTCGGAGGAACCATCACATGGTTTTGCCCCTGCAGATCATCCTCATGATCGCATCGCTTCTACTCATTGTCTTTGTGCTGCTGCACAAGGGTAAGGGTGGCGGCCTGTCCAGCCTGTTCGGCGGCGGCGTGCAGTCGAACCTCTCCGGTTCGACGGTGGTGGAGAAAAACCTCACCCGCTACACGATCATCGTGGCGCTGGTCTGGATCGCGTGCGTCATCGCGCTGAACCTCATCACCGCGTACAGCTAAACAGCGCGAAGAAAAACCCGGAACGAGAACGTCGTTCCGGGTTTTCTTGTGTCGAGCGAAAAACTAGCCGTCGATCTCGCCGGCGGCGTCCTCCGACACGAACAGCACCGTTTCTACGGCGCCGACAGCGCCAGCGGCGGGCCAGTCGGCGGGGGAGGAGCGGCGGACGACATGCCCCGCAGCCTCCGCCTTGTCCTTTCCGGACACCAAGAACCAGACGCGCTCGGCCTTGGCCACGGCCGGCAGCGTCAGCGTCGCCCGCTCCGCCGGCGGCTTGGGCGAATCGTACTCCGCGACGACCAGCTTCTCGGTCTCCGCGACGGCCGCGGTGTGCGGGAAAAGGGTGTTGATGTGGCCTTCGGGACCCATGCCCAGCAGGTGGACGTCGAACCCTTCGGGCGCGAATTCCGCCAGCACCGTCTCATACGCCGCCGCGGCCTCGCTCAGGTCTCGCTCGCCGAGGCCGTAGCCGTGGATCTGCTCCGCCGGGATCGCCACGTGGTCGAGCAACGCCTCGCGGGCCTGCCCTTCATTGGAGTCCTCGTGACTGACCGGCACGTTGCGCTCGTCGCCGAAAAAGATCCGCACCCGGGACCAGTCGATACGCTGGGCGGGGAAAGTCTCGGCCTGCTCATCGGCGGCGGCGTCAAACTCCCGCAGCTGGGCCAGGACCCGGACGCCGGCGGTACCGCCGGTGAGCACGAGACGGGCGACCCCGTCGTTGTGCCGGCCCCCGGAGGTGGCCTGAATGTTGGAGACGACGTCGATGATTCGGCCCGCAACGGTGCGGACCAGTTCGTCGAGATCGGAAACGCGGTTGACGGTGACCATAAAAATTCCTTCCGTAGAGGGGTTAAGTGACGGACACTTGGCCGAGGCCGCGCAGCGCGGCCGCGTAGGCGAGGTCCGGGTCGAGGTGACGCAGTTCTTCGGCGAGGCAGTCGGCGTCCTGCCGCACGCTCATCGCGACCTTTGAATTCGGGTGACCTGGCATGGTCAGGCTGACGGTGTGCGCGTCGGCGATATTCACCACGATGGGCCCGGAGGGTCGGTGCAGGGTGAGCGTGCGGATCGGGAACATGTTGTCGTCGTCCTCGCATTCCTGCACGGTCCGCTCGACGGGGGTGCCGAGACGGTCCGCCAACCAGCCTGCCGCAATATCGACCGAGGGGTTGTCTGCGGGGCCAGTGACCTCCACCGACAGCACGTCTTCGTGCGGGTAGCGATCCAGCGCGGAGGCGACGATGCCGCGCCAGTTGGTGATGCGCGACCACATCATGTCCGAATCGCCCGGCGTGTAGCCGGAGCTCAGCCGCAGCAGCGCATTGCCGGAGATATTGTGCCTGGCGTTGGTGACCCGGCGTTGGGCGATCCTGCCGATCGGGTGCTCGGCGGGGCGGGCCGGGGCGGCCGTCGGCCACCAGGCCACGATCGGGGTGTCGGGCAGGAGCAGGGGCGTGACGACGTCGTCCAGGTGCTTCGCCATTTCCCCGAACAGTCGCATCAGGACGAGCTCGGACGCGCCCGAGTCCTCACCGAGCATGATCTTCGCGTCGAGCCTGGAGGTCTGGGCTCCGGGGTCGGTGAGCATGACCAGCACACGGGCGGGGTGCTCGTGGGAGGCGTCGCGGACGGGCACCAAGATGGCGTCGAGGTCGTCGTCGACGGAAGCGACGACGATGAGCGTCAACACCCGGCCGGTGGCCAGGGAGTAGTTTTCCTGCGAATTAAGCAGAGCCTTGGAAACCTCGCGGGTGGTGGTGTCGTTGAGCGTGATAATCATGTGTGCAACCCTCTCGGTTCTTTAGGGACGACGCCAGGTGCGATCGTCGCGGCGAAGCATTGCGTCCGCGCTTTCCGGGCCCCAGGACCCGGCCCGGTACTCGTCCGGGCGGCCGTTGGCGTCCCAATACTCCAGGATGGGGTCCAGGATCGCCCACGACAGCTCGACCTCGGCGTTGGTGGGGAAGAGGCTGGCCTCATCCAGCAAGGCGTCCAGGATGAGTCGCTCGTAGGCCTCCGGGGATTCTTCGGTGAACGCCTCCGAGTAGGAGAAGTCCATGTTCACGTCGCGGACTTCCATGGTGGTGCCCGGGATCTTCGAGCCGAACCGCATCAGGACGCCCTCGTCCGGTTGGACCCGGATGACGACCGCGTTGTTGCCGAGCGCGGTGACGTCGTTGGCGTCGAAAGGCTGGTGCGGCGCATCCTTGAACACCAGGGCGATTTCGCTGACCCGGCGACCGAGGCGTTTGCCGGTGCGCAGGTAGAAAGGCACCCCGGCCCAGCGACGGGACTTGATCTCCAGGGTGCAGGCCGCGTAGGTCTCGGTGTTCGAGTTCGGGTCGAACCCATCTTCCTCCCGTAGCCCGGGGACCCATTTGGATCCCTGCCAGCCGGCGACGTACTGGCCGCGGGCGGTGGTTTTGCTCAGCGGATACACCGGGTGAGCGGCGCGCAGCACCTTCACCTTCTCCGCCTGCAGCTCAGCCGGCTCAAAGGAGATGGGTTCCTCCATGGCCATCAGGGCGAGCAGCTGAAGCAGATGGTTCTGGATGACGTCGCGCGCGGCGCCGATGCCGTCGTAATATCCCGCGCGGCCGCCCAGTCCGATGTCCTCGGCCATGGTGATCTGCACGTGGTCGATGTACTGGGAGTTCCACAGCGGGTCGAAGAGCTGGTTGGCGAAGCGCAGCGCCAGGATATTCTGGACGGTTTCCTTGCCCAGGTAGTGGTCGATGCGGAAGACGGCGTCCTCGGGGAAGACGGCGTTGACGATCTCGTTGAGTTCCCGCGCCGACTCTTGGTCGTGGCCGAACGGCTTCTCGATGATCACGCGGCGCCAACTCTGTTCGTCGGCGGTGGCCATGCCGGTGCGTTCGAGCTGGTGGCAGACGTCCGCGAAAGAATTCGGCGGGATGGAGAGGTAAAAAGCCCAGTTTCCGCCGGTGCCGCGGGTGGCGTCCATCTCGGCGATGGTCTCCGCCAGCGTGTCGAAGGCGACGTCGTCGTCGAAATTGCCCCGCACGAAATGCATGCCCTCGGCGAGGCGCTCCCAGACCGTCTCGTTGAGCTTGGTGCGGGCGCCTTCGGTCACGGCCTGCCAGACGTAATCCTCGAAGTCCTGTTTGGACCAGTCGCGGCGGCCGAATCCGATGAGGGTGAAGCCGGCGGGCAGCAGGCCGCGGTTGGCGAGGTCGTAGATCGCGGGCAGAAGCTTCTTGCGGGCCAGGTCGCCGGTGACGCCGAAAATCACCATGCCCGACGGGCCGGCGATACGGGGTAACCGCTTGTCGTTGTGGCTGTGAAGCGGGTTAACCCAGGTGCCGTTCTTATCGGGCACAGTATGATCCTTTCGACGAAGGTGCTGCGAAAATGGAAATGTCCCACTCAAGACTACTGAAGTGGGACATTCTTTCTCTTACTTGAGTCGCTCAGCCATGGACTCCAACAGTTCGGACCAGGAGGCGACGAACTTGTCGACGCCTTCCCTCTCCAGAACAGTGACCACGTCATCCATGTCGACGCCGACGGCCTTCAGCTGATCGAAGACCTCCTTGGCCTCGGCCTGGGTGCCGTTGAGGGTGTCGCCGTGGAGGTTTCCTTCCTCAAGGACGGCGTCGATGGTGTCCTCCGGCATGGTGTTGACCGTGTTCGGCCCGGCCAGCTCGGAGACGTACAGCGTCTTCGGGTAGTCCGGGTTCTTCACGCCGGTCGAGGCCCAGAGGGGGCGCTGCGGGTTAGTGCCTGCCGGCAGGTCGCTCGCGTCGAACTCCTCCAGGAAGAGACCGTAGGCCAGGCGGGCGTTGGCCACGCCGGCCTGGCCGCGCAGCGCCAGCGCCTCGTCGCCGCCGATGGCCTCCAGCCGCTTGTCGACTTCGGTGTCCATGCGGGAGACGAAGAAGGAGGCGACCGAGTGGATGGCGGAGACGTCCTTGCCGTTGTCGGCGGCACGCTGGATGCCGTCCTTGAACGCGTCGATGACCTGCTGGTAGCGGCCGACGGAGAAAATCAGGGTCACGTTGACGGAGATGCCCTCGGCCAAGGCGTCGGAGATCGCCGGCAGCGACTCATCGGTGGCCGGGATCTTGATCATCACGTTCGGGCGGTCGACTTTCTCCCACAGCTCCTTCGCCTGGGCGATGGTCGCGTCGCGATCCGCGGACATGCGCGGGTCGACCTCGATGGAGACGCGGCCGTCCTGGCCGTCCGTCTTCTCGTAGATGTCGGCGAAGACGTCGCAGGCGTCGCGCACGTCGTCGATGGTCATGGCGTAGACGGCTTCGTCCACGTCCACGCCTGCGGCCTTGAGCTGCGCGATCTGCTCGTCGTAGGCGGTGCCCTTGCTCATCGCGGAGGCGAAGATGGAGGGGTTGGTCGTGACGCCGACGATCGACTTGGAGTCGATGACGTCACGGAGGTTGCCGGATTTGATGCGGTCCCGGGACAGGTCATCCAACCAGGTGGACGTGCCGATCTCGAAAAGGTCGTCGATATAAGTCATGGAAAGTCCTTTGCTGACGGTCGGTGCTAGTCGTTGACGGCGGCGAGGGAGTCCTGGGCGGCGGCGACCACTGCCTCGGCGGTCATGCCGAACTCCTCGAAGAGCTTCTGGTACGGGGCGGAGGCGCCGAAGTGCTCGAGCGAGACGTTGCGGCCCTTGAACCCGGTGAACTGGTGCCACGGCATGGCCACCCCGGCCTCCACGGAGACGCGGGCTTCGACGGCGGCCGGAAGCACGGACTCGCGGTAGTCGTCGTCCTGCTCCAGGAACCAGTCCATGCAGGGGACGGAGACGACGCGGGCGGCGGTGCCCGCCGACTCCAGCTCCCGGGCGGCCTCGACGGCCATCTGCACTTCGGAGCCGGAGGCCATGAGAATGACGTCCGGGGTCTCCTGGGAACCTTCCACCAAGACGTAGGCGCCGCGGCGGACGCCCTCGCGGGCCTTTTCCTTGGTGCCTTCCAGAACCGGCAGGTTCTGGCGGGACAGGGCCAGACCCTTCGGGCCCTTCTTGTACTCCAGGGCGGTGGCCCAGGCGGCGGCGGTCTCGTTGGCGTCGGCCGGACGCAGCATGCTCATGCCCGGGATGGCGCGCAGCGACGCCAACTGCTCGATGGGCTGGTGGGTCGGCCCGTCCTCGCCGAGGCCGATGGAGTCGTGGGTCCACACGTAGTAGGCCTCGGTCTCCATCAGCGCCGCCAGGCGGACGGCCGGGCGCATGTAATCGGAGAAGATGAGGAAGGTGCCGCCGTACGGGCGGGTCGGGCCGTGCAGGGCGATGCCGTTCATGATCGCGCCCATCGCGTGCTCACGGATGCCGAAGTGCAGGTTACGGCCGTAGGGATCCATCGTGAACATGTCGGAGGAGCGGGATTCCGGTCCGAACGACGCCTCGCCCTTGATGATGGTGTTGTTGGATCCGGCCAGGTCAGCGGAGCCGCCCCACAGCTCCGGGAGGGTCTTGCCCAGCGCCTGCAGCACGGCCTCGGAAGCCTTGCGGGTGGCCAGGCCCTTCTCGTCCGGCTCCCAGGTCGGCAGTTCGGCGTCCCAGCCCTCGGGCAGGGCGCCGTCGCGCAGACGGTCGAAGAGCGTCTTGCGCTCCGGGTTGGCCTCAGCCCAGGCGTCGAACTGCTCGCGCCACGCGGCCTGCTTCTCTGCGCCACGCTCGACGAGCTTGCGGGTGTGAGAGAGCACGTCTTCATCGATGTGGAAGTGCTTCTCGGGGTCGAAGCCGAGGGCTTTCTTCGTCGCGGCGACTTCGTCCTCGCCGAGGGCGGCGCCGTGGGAGGCGCCGGTGTTCATCTTGGTCGGCGCCGGGTAAGCGATCACGGTGCGTACCCGGATGAAGGACGGCTTGTCGGTGACCTGCTGGGCGTTGGCGATGGCCTCTTCCAGGGCGACGACGTCCTCGCCGCCCTCAACCTCCTGGGTGTGCCAGCCGTAAGAAGCGTAGCGGGCAACGACGTCCTCGTTGAAGGCGATGTTGGTGTCGTCCTCGATCGAGATGCGGTTGTCGTCCCACAGCACGATCAGGTTCCCCAGCTGCTGGGTGCCGGCCAGGGACGACGCCTCGGAAGTCACGCCCTCCTGGACGTCGCCGTCAGAGGCGATGGTGTAAATGAAATGGTCGAAAGGCGACTCGCCGGCCGGGGCCTCCGGGTCGAACAGCCCGCGCTCCCGGCGGGCGGCCATGGCCATGCCGACGGACGACGCCAGGCCCTGGCCCAACGGGCCGGTGGTGATTTCGACGCCGCGGGTGTGGCTGTACTCCGGGTGGCCCGGGGTCTTGGAGCCCCAAGTGCGCAGTTCCTTCAAGTCCTGCATCTCCAGGCCGTATCCGCCCAGGAACAGCTGGATGTACTGGGTCAGGGACGTGTGGCCGGGGGAGAGGACGAAACGGTCGCGTCCGGACCACTGGTCGTCGGTGGGGTCTAAGTTCATCACGCGCTGGTACAGGGTGTACGCGAGCGGCGCCAACGACATGGCGGTGCCGGGATGTCCGGAACCGATGTTCTGGACGGCGTCGGCGGCGAGGATGCGAGCCGTGTCGACGGCCTTCGTGTCGAGATCGCTCCAGTCGGTGGGGTAGCTGCGTTCGGTCAGAGCCTGCAGTTCAGGTGACAGGGTCACAGTGATGTCCTCGCTTTTAAATCGACGGTGATGGATGGTTCCGGGAACCAGGGCATGTCGGCCAACGCCTATTCTACCCTTTACCCCATGTTAATTGGTGCTACTTGGGGGAGGGAATGTGGTCTACGCAATTGCCCTGGGCGGGGATTGGTTCAGGCTGTCCCCCACGCACTAAGATGAGCGAGGATTATTTCGGTTATAAACGGCCGGGAACTTTCGGTCCTCCACAGCCGACAACTGTGGTAGCGAGTTGAAAACGAAGAACACTGGAGGATTCACCCCTTGGACGTCATTAAGGCCTATTTAGCGCTGACCAAACCGCGGGTGATCGAACTCCTCCTGGTCGCCGCCATCCCGGCGATGCTGCAGGCGAACCGAGGGTGGGAGAACGTCGATCTCCTGCTCGTCCTCGGAACCCTGCTGGGCGGGTGGATGGGCGCCGCGGCCGCGAACACCTTCAACATGGTCGAGGACTATGACATCGACCAGAAGATGGGCCGCACCCGTGCGCGTCCGCTGGTGCGCGCGAAGATCACCAAACAGCGGGCCGCGATTTTCGCCTGGGTCCTGCTGATCGCCAGTGTGCTGTGGCTCGGACTGGTCTGCAATTCCTGGCTGGCCGCGCTGTTCATCGTCATCACCAACTGGTTCTACATCTTCGTCTACACCAAGTGGCTCAAGCGTCGCACCTGGCAGAACGTGATCTGGGGCGGCGCCGCCGGCTGCATGCCGGTGCTGGTGGGCTGGGCCGTGATCCGCGACAACGTCGCCGACGATTCGCCGGACCAGTGGTGGCAGGCCATCGTGATGTTCCTGATCATCTTCTTCTGGACCCCGCCGCACACCTGGGCGTTGGCCATGAAGTACCGGGACGACTACGCCAAGGCTGAAGTCCCGATGCTGCCGGTCATCGCCTCCCCAGCAGAGACCACCAAGCAGATCTTGATCTACACCTGGGCGACCGTGCTGGTGTCCTTCCTGTTGATCCCGGGCACGTCGTGGATCTACCTGGCCGGCGCCATCATCTGTGGCGTGCTGTTCATCGGCATGGCCACCAAGCTGCACATCGGCGTGACCAAGGGGGAAGAAGTCAAGCCGCTGAAGCTGTTCATCCTCTCGAACAACTACCTGGCGATCCTCTTCATCGCGCTGTCTGTGGACGCGGTGATCGGGATGCCCACGATCAGTGACTACCTGGGATGGAACACGACCTTCTTCTAACTCAGAGACCGCATGAATAAGGTAACGGGCCGCAGTGGGGGCATCCACCGCGGCCCGTTTCTTAATCTTTTGGCCCACGGCCTCGGCCGATGACTTATCGGAGCTGCAGTCCGCGTGCACAACCATCCTTGAGGGGCGCTCCTGCGGCGTGTTGGGAAGCGCGGTTCGTTTTGAGCTGACCGGGGAATACGGGGCGTCGGAAAATGCCACACAGCACGGGTGCGCTCATCTTCATTCCGCCAGCTGAAGGAGAAAATTAAGCGCGGCGGGGAAGCGACTTTCCGACGCCTCGTATTTTCTGCGGCGGCACATCGCTCACCGAGATGGGGACATGGCCGTGCGCCACGCGGCGGGAGCGACGAGCGCCGCCAGAACCCCTGGGGGACGGGCTCATGGGGCGATAAAAAGCCCCTTGCCGCTGAGCGGGAAGGGGCGGAGGGAGCCGGGGTAATTCAGCTACACAGTGCTGGCGACTTTATCCGTAGCGGTGGCCTGGGAGGCGTCCGCTTCCGGGCGGCGACGGCCATGCGCCCAGAGGAAGGCCGTGAAGGCGACGACGACCGAGCTCATGGCGATGTGCGCCGGGATCGTCCAGCGGGGTACGCCCAGGTAGTACTGGGTGAGCCCGATGGCCCACTGGACAATGATCATGGCGATCAGCACCCAGGCGGTGTTGATGGCGGCCTTCGGGGCCTTCGACCGGTAGAGCATGAACAGCACGAGCGCAGTCAGGCCGAGGTAGACGTACATGGCGGCGGAGTGGACGTAGGTCAGCATCCGGGTGTCGAGCTCGAGGCGGCCTTCCATGCCGATGCCCTCGTCGCCGGAGTGCGGGCCGGAACCGGTCACCATGGTGCCGGTGAACAAGACGACTGCGAGCGCGACGGCGGCGACGGCGGCCAGGGTGCGGATGTAGTCCGGGAAGCGACGCACGGGGGCGGCGTCATCGGGCTCGGCGATCCGCATATACAGCAACGCGGCAATCCAGACCAGCACCATGGACGGCAGGAAGTGGATCGCGACGGCCCACCACTGCAGGTTCAGGATCACCGAAATACCGCCGATGACGGCCTGCACAATGACGCCGAGGCCGGAGACGAAGGAAAGCCACAGGATTTCGCGGCGGCGCTTCGCCCGCACCAGCACAATGAACAATGCCAGAGCGATGAGCGCGAGCACGATCGCCAGCAGGCGGTTGCCGAACTCGATGAACTGGTGGACGGCGGGCGCCGCCCCGGCGACGGGAACGAGAGAGCCTTCGTGGCAGTTGGGCCATGTGTCACAACCGAGGCCGGAGCCGGTCACACGGACAATGGAGCCGGTGACGGTGATTCCTCCCTGTGCAACGAGAAGGATCATCGCCAGAATGCGCTGAATGCGCAGAGACGGACCCCGGCGAACGGAGGGCTCGGATGTCATGGTAGTCACGGTGAAAAATTCTACCTTTCACAGCAGTGAATAAGTAAGTGGTCGGGGAGTGGGAAAGATCAACTAATCGAAGCGGAACCATTTGATGGCCGCAACCGACGCAAGCAGCGCCCACCCCATCAGGACGATGATCTGCGCCCAGGGGATCATTCCGTCAAAGGCGACGGTCAACCCGGAGGCCAACGCGACGGAGGGCACGAGGTTCCACCAGCCCGGATCCATCAGGCCCTGCGAGTACAGGACCCAACCGACGAGGGCGATGAGCACCAACCAGATGGCGTTGCCCAGAGCGAGGACGAATTCGGCGCTGAGTGATCCGCCCATGAGCAGTCCCAGGGCGGTGAAGGCGATGACGCCGAACAACAGCGTCACCACCCCGAACACGACGCCCACGGCGTCGGTGCGCCAGCCCAGGACCAAGGCGGCGCCGCCGAGCAGGACGACCTGGACCACCACCATCGACAACACGGCGATGATTTTGCCGACGATGATCGTGCGCGCCGGTACCCCGGACGCGCCGGAGCGCTTCAATGCGCCGTAGCGGCGGTCGAAGGCGAGGCCGATGGCCTGTCCGGTGAAACCGGCGCTGGTGGTGGCCACCGCCAGGATCATCGGGAAAATCTGTTCCAGCCCCCGATCTTCTCCCAACAGCGGAATAAAGGCCGCCACCAGCAGCATCGCCAAGGGGATGATGAGGTTCAGCAGCTGCTGTTCTCCGTGGCGGATCATCAGCTTGGTTTCGATGCGTCCTTGGGCGAGCGCCATCGCGGTCGCGGACGCCCGTTTCGGCGCCGGGGCGAAGGTTCCGGCGGGGTACAGGTCGGTGTGCACGTCAGCTCCTCAATTCTCTGCCGGTGATGTCGAGGAACACGTCCTCCAGGTTGCGGTGGGCGACGTCCACGGAGCGGATCAGCACGCCCTGCGCTGCGGCGGCCGCGGCGAGATCCCGGATCAGTTCCGGAGTCGCTGCAGCGGCCACACGATAATGCAGCGGTCGGTTCATGGATACGTCGACGCCGAGGCCGTCAGCGTTGAAATCACGGTCGGTGCTGAAGTGCAGTTCGTCGCGCACCGCTCCGCCCGCCGTCGTCAAGTCTGTCGGGGTGCCCTCGGCGACGACTTTGCCGTGGTCGATGATCACGATGTCGTCGGCGAGCGCTTCGGCCTCGTCCATGAGGTGGGTGGTCAAAATGACCGTCACCCCGTCACGGCGCAGTGCCCGGATCAGCTCCCACACGGCCAGTCGGGACTGGGCGTCCATGCCGGCGGTCGGCTCGTCCAGAAAAATGAGCTCCGGGCGCCCGAGCAGGGCGATGCCGAGGGAGAGACGCTGTTTCTGGCCGCCTGACAGCCGCCGGTACGTGGTTTTGCGCACCCCGTCCAAGCCGAGCTGGGAGATCAGCCAGTCGGGGTCGTGCGGGTCTGCGTTATAGGCCGCGGTCAGATGCATCATCTCCGCCACCCGAATGCCGTTGTAGGAGCCCCCGCCCTGGAGCATGACGCCGATGCGGCTGCGAACCTCCTCCGGATGAGTGGCCGGGTCCATCCCGAGCACCCGGATGCTGCCTGAGGTCGGCTTCTGGAAGCCCTCGCACATCTCGATGGTTGTGGTCTTTCCCGCGCCGTTGGGGCCGAGAAGGGCCAACACCGTCCCGGGTCGGGCGGTCAGGGACAGGTCGTTGACGGCGGTTTTATCGCCGAATACCTTGACCACGCCCTCCAGCTGCAGCGCTGCTCCGTCGAAAGTTGTAGTCACGACATGACAGTCTAGGCCATCGCCCGTGATCTGCGAATAATGAGCCACCCCAAAGCGAGGACGGCCACCGCGCCCAGCAACGCAGCCACGTAGATCGTGAGGACGGTGGCCGGGGGCAGCGACAAGCCGCGGGGGAGCACGAAGAAGCTCATCGCCGCGGAATAGGCCACCACCGCAATGCGGAACTCGGATCGGTTCGCCCACGCCGCCAGCGGCAGGATCGCCCACAGCATGTACCAGGGGTGCACCACCGGGAACAGGATGACCAGCACAAAAGTCCCGACTCCGAGGCCTCCGACGGGGTGGATGGTGCCGCGGAAAGTGGCGAAAAGCATCCGCAGAATAAACGCCGCCGCGACGAGCACGCCGATCGCACGGGTGATGGAGAGGACGGCGTCCGTGTGGTCGCCGAGGTTGAGAAGCATGCCGAACCAGCCGAAGACGACGCCCACGTCCGTCGTGACGGACATCCAGCTGCGGATCGTCGCCGCCCCTCCCTGACCGGTGATCCACCCCAATCCGATGCCGGTCAGGGCGGAGACGACCGCCGTCGTGATCACCAGGCACGCCAGTTTGACGGCCGCAGCCCCGACGATCGCGAGGAAAGGGTGGACGCCGCGCTCATGCCGGTATTTCGCCAGGGACATGCCGACGAACCCGAGCGCGAGGAAGCCGGTCACCTTGACCAGGCCAGCGCAGGAGATCAGCGCGCCGGCGGCCAAGACCAGGAGCCAGCCGTCCCTGTTTTCGCCGCGACGCAACCGGTCCACTCCGCGGAGACCGACCTCCATGCCCACGAGCATGAAGCCGAGCAGAATGGCCTCGTTGTGGATGCCCCCGATCAGGTGCAGCAGGGTGAGCGGGTTGAGCAGGCCCAGCCACACGGCGGCGGGAGGGTTCACGTGACAGCGTCTCGCAAGCCTGGCCACCGCCCAACCCGCGGCGATGAGGCCGATGAGTGCGGTCAGCCGGTGGGCCAGCACCCCCCACACGATGGCGTCGTCGGTCAGTCTGCTGATGGCCGCGGCGATGCCCAGGGCCACGGGTCCATAGGGGGAGGGGGATTCCGCCCAGATGAACGGGACGGACCTGGCCAGGTGGTGCTCCGCGCCCAACAGCTGCACGGGGCCGGCCGCGTACGGGTCCATGCCTTGGGCGACGATCGAGCCTTGCGCCAGATACGAGTAGATGTCCTGGGTAAAGATGGGTGCGGTGATCAGGATCGGGGCCGTCCAGGCGGCGAACGTTCGCTTGAGCAGGGACATCGACACCGATTCCCGGGCTTTCGTGCCCACTCCGACGAAGGGGGCCATCAGCACCCATGCGACCACCATCAACGCCACGCCGATGAAAACGACGGCGGACGAAGTCTGGAGCATCCTCGACAGCAGGGAGCCGGCGGGGAAGTGGACGTAGGGGTTTCCGACGACCGGGAGGGCGCCGGCGCCCAGTGCGCCGACCCCGATCAGAAGCGCGCCGACCGCTCCGACCCACCGTAAGACGAGGAAGCGGTTGAGCGTCCGGGTGCCGCTGGCTGCGGGACGGGTCACCAACGCTTCATCGTGAAGCCCTGCGGCGACTGAACCGGCGGGGGATCGCCTCGACTTGGAATGCACAGATCCTCATCCTAGGGGCCGGGTCCGCCGTACGGGGAAAACCGCGCTGGTGGACAACGGGAATGAATTAAGGAACACTAGTGTTGTCTTAAGATGAACGCCGAAGATCCGGCAAACAAGCAAGTGCAAGGTGGTGAATGCAGTGGCGAACAATGACAAAGCCAAAGTTCCTGAAGCGCGATCCGTGGAAGGCGAAACCCGAAGCCAGGTCATGACCCTGCTGCTTAAGCACGGCCCTGACACTGCGACGGGTCTCGGTGATCGTCTCGGCCTTTCGGCCGCCGGTGTCAGACGACACCTAGACATCCTGGTCGAGGAAGGGCTCGCGGAGACGGTCGACTGGCGCGCAGGAAAAAGCGCCGGCCGAGGCCGCCCCGCGAAGCACTATCGACTCACAAACGCAGGACGTGCCGAATTCGGGCACGCCTACGACACCCTGGCTTCCGAAGCCCTGGACACTCTGCGTGAGGTCGGGGGGACGGAAGCGGTGCACAGGTTCGCGCGAAAAAGGATTGAGGAGATCGTCGACGGAATCATGCCGTCCGACGGATCCGGGCAGTCCATCGAAGACACGACGGAACAGCTGACGGAGGCGTTTGACCGCCACGGGTACGCCGCCTCGGTGACGAAAGCCGGGGCGGGGATCCAGATCTGTCAGCACCATTGCCCGGTGGCTAATGTGGCCTCCGAGCACCCGGAAATTTGTGAGGCCGAACATGAGGTAATTTCCTCATTGGTCGGCGTGCACGTCCAACCGCTCGCGTCCATCACGGACGGGCACGGTATCTGTACGACGAACATTCCTTTGACCCCGACCGAGCACATCAACAGCGAGAGGAGCGGATCATGACCCAAGCAAAACCGTCACCCGGTCTCGAGACCGACATGACCGATGACCAGATCATCGATTCCATTGGCCCGTACAACTATGGCTGGCACGACTCTGACGAGGCAGGCGCTTCCGCGCGCCGCGGCCTCAGCGAAGAAGTCGTCCGCGACATTTCCGGCCTCAAGAATGAGTCCGAGTGGATGCTGGAGCAGCGTCTGAAGGCGCTGAAGATCTTCGACAAGCAGCCGATGCCGAAGTGGGGCGCCGACCTGTCGGGCATCGACTTCGACCGGATCAAGTACTTCGTCCGCTCCACCGAGGGCCAGGTCACCGACTGGAACGACCTGCCCCAGGACATCAAGGACACCTACGACAAGCTGGGTATCCCGGAGGCGGAGAAGCAGCGCCTGGTCGCCGGCGTCGCCGCCCAGTACGAGTCTGAGGTCGTCTACCACCAGATCCGCGAGGACCTGGAGGAAAAGGGCGTCATCTTCGTCGACACCGACACCGCCCTGCAGGAGTACCCGGAGCTGTTCAAGGAGTACTTCGGCACGGTCATCCCGGCCGGCGACAACAAGTTCTCCGCGCTGAACACCGCGGTCTGGTCCGGTGGTTCCTTCATCTACGTCCCGCCGGGAGTCCACGTGGACATCCCGCTGCAGGCCTACTTCCGCATCAACACCGAGAACATGGGCCAGTTCGAGCGCACCCTGATCATCGCGGACGAGGGTTCCTACGTCCACTACGTCGAGGGTTGCACGGCGCCGATCTACAAGTCGGATTCGCTGCACTCCGCCGTGGTCGAGATCATCGTCAAGAAGGACGCCCGCGTGCGTTACACGACCATCCAGAACTGGTCGAACAACGTCTACAACCTGGTCACCAAGCGTGCCAAGGCCGAGCAGGGCGCCACCATGGAGTGGGTCGACGGCAACATCGGCTCCAAGGTCACTATGAAGTACCCGGCGGTCTGGCTGACCGGCGAGCACGCCAAGGGCGAGGTCCTCTCCGTCGCTTTCGCCGGCGAGGGCCAGTTCCAGGACACCGGCGCCAAGATGACCCACATGGCGCCGCACACGTCCTCGAACGTCGTGTCCAAGTCCGTGGCCCGCGCGGGCGGCCGCACGTCCTACCGAGGCTTGATCCAGGTCAACGCCAACGCCCACAACTCCACCTCCCAGGTCGAGTGTGACGCGCTGCTGGTCGACAACATCTCGCGTTCGGACACCTACCCGTACAACGACATTCGCAACGACCATGTCGTGCTGGGTCATGAGGCCACGGTGTCGCAGGTCTCCGAGGAGCAGCTCTTCTACCTGCAGAGCCGCGGTATCCCGGAGGAAGAGGCGATGGCGATGATCGTGCGCGGCTTCGTCGAGCCCGTCGCCAAGGAGCTGCCGATGGAATACGCCCTCGAGCTCAACCGTTTGATCGAACTGCAGATGGAAGGATCGGTGGGCTAGACCACAATGGCTACCGCAACAGTCAAGAACGCGTCCGGAGAAAACAACAAGGGAGACGCGTTCACCTCGTTCAACGTCGACGACTTCGCAGTTCCGGGAGGACGTGACGAGGTCTGGCGCTTCATCGCGCTGCGCCGCATCCGCGGACTGCACAACGGCAAGTTCGCTCCGGCCACCGAGCAGGACGTTAAGGTCGAGGCCGCCGAGAACGTCACCGTCGAAACGGTGTCCAAGGACGACGAGCGACTCGGCACCGCCGGCGCCCCCGTCGACCGGGTCGCCGCACAGGCCTGGACGTCGATGGAGTCCGCCCAGCTCGTGACGGTCTCGGCCAACGAGCAGGTCACTGAGCCAATCCGCATCACGATCACCGGCAAGGGCGAGGACGTGACCTCTTTCGGCGCGACCAGCGTCCACGTCGGAGCGAACGCGGAAGCCACCGTCGTGCTGACCTACCGTGGTTCCGGCACCCACGCCGACAACGTCGAATTCATCGTCGGTGACAACGCCAACGTCAACGTCATCGTCGACGCGAACTGGGACACTGACGCGATTCACCTGTCCAACCAGATCGTTCAGGTCGGCCGCGACGCCCATGTGCGCCACACCGTGGCCACCTTCGGCGGCCAGATCGTCCGCATCGTTCCGCGCGTGAAGTACACGGCCCAGGGCGGCAACGCCGAAATGTACGGCATGTACTTCGCAGATGACGGCCAGTACATCGAAAACCGCCTGACGGTGGACCACTCCGAGCCGAACTGCCGCTCCCGTGTCCTGTACAAGGGTGCGCTGCAGGCGGATCCGACCTCCGGCAAGCCGGAGGCCCGCACCTGCTGGGTCGGCGACGTGCTGATCCGCGCCAACGCGGACAACACCGACACCTACGAGACCAACCGCAACCTGGTGCTCAGCGACGGTGCCCGCGCCGACGCCATCCCGAACCTCGAGATCGAGACCGGCGAAATCGCCGGCGCCGGCCACGCCGCCACCGTCGGACGTTTCGACGACGAGCAGATGTTCTACCTGATGTCCCGCGGTATCCCGAAGGAAGACGCCCGCCGCATGATCATCCGCGGATTCTTCAGCGAGATCATCAACAACGTCTCCGTCGAGTCCATCCGCGAAGACCTAGAGAGCCGGGTCATCGAAGAACTCGGCGTCCTCGCCTAACCCCAGATCGTCACCTGAAACGAAAAGAGCCTGTAAAAGATATGTCCACTCTGGAAATCAAGAACCTCCACGCGCAGGTCCTGCCGAACGAGGAGGGCGCCGAGCCGATCGAGATTCTCAAGGGCGTCAACCTGACCATCAAGTCCGGTGAGACTCACGCCATCATGGGGCCGAACGGCTCCGGCAAGTCCACCCTGTCCTACACCCTGGCCGGTCACCCGAAGTACGAGGTCACCGCCGGCGAAGTTCTGCTCGACGGCGTCAACGTCCTCGAGCTCGAGGTCGACGAGCGTGCCCGCGCCGGCCTGTTCCTGGCGATGCAGTACCCGACCGAGGTGCCGGGCGTGTCGTCGTCGAACTTCCTGCGCTCCGCGGCCACCCACGTCCGCGGCGAGGCTCCCTCCCTGCGTAACTGGGTCAAGGAAGTCAACGGCGCCCGCGACGCCCTGAAGATCGACAAGTCCTTCGGTGAGCGCTCGGTGAACGAGGGCTTCTCCGGCGGCGAGAAGAAGCGTCACGAGGTCCTGCAGCTGGGCATCCTGAAGCCGAAGTTCGCCGTCATGGACGAGACCGACTCCGGCCTGGACGTCGACGCCCTGCAGGTCGTCTCCGAGGGCATCAACACCTACCAGGAGGAGACCAACGGCGGCGTCCTGATGATCACGCACTACAAGCGCATCCTCAACCACGTCCAGCCCGACTACGTCCATGTCTTCGCCGACGGCAAGATCGTCGCCACCGGCGGCGCCGAGATGGCCGACAAGCTGGAAGCCGACGGCTACGAGCAGTTCATCGCATAAATATGGCTTACACGAACCCAGACGGAACGCTGAACACCGACGCCATCCGCGCCGAATTCCCGATTCTCGAACGTACTGTGCGTGATGATAAGCCCCTCGTCTACTTGGACTCCGGGGCCACGTCGCAGCGTCCTGAACGGGTTTGGCGTGCGGAAGAGCGCTTTGTCCTCCACACGAACGCACCGGTCCACCGCGGCGCCTACCAGCTCGCGGAGGAAGCCACCGACGCCTACGAAAGCGCCCGTGAGAAGATCGCGGCTTTCGTCGGCGCCCGCGGTCACGAGATCGCCTTCACCAAGAACGCCACGGAGGCGCTCAACCTGGTCGCCTTCACCCTCGGTGACGACCGGTCCGGTGACCTTCAGGTCCGGGAGGGCGACACCGTCGTCGTCACGGAGCTGGAACACCACGCGAACCTGGTGCCTTGGCAGGAGCTGTGCCGACGTACCGGCGCCACGCTGAAGTGGTATGCCGCCACTGACGACGGGCGCGTCGACCTCGATTCCCTCGAGCTCGACGAGACCGTCAAGGTAGTGGCTTTCACCCACCAGTCCAACGTCACCGGCGCCATCGTCGACGTCGACGAGTTGGTGCGTCGCGCCCGGGCCGTCGACGCAGTGACGGTGCTCGACGCCTGCCAGTCGGTGCCGCACATGCCGGTCGACTTCCATGCGCTCGACGTCGACTTCGCGGCTTTCTCCGGTCACAAGATGCTCGGCCCCTCCGGGGTCGGCGCGGTCTACGGCAAGGCCGCCCTGCTCAACCAGTTGCCGCCTTTTTTGACCGGCGGCTCCATGATCGAGGTTGTGGCGATGGACGGGACCACCTTTGCGGAGGCCCCGCAGCGCTTTGAGGCGGGCACCCAGATGACCAGCCAGGTCGTGGGGCTCGGCGCCGCAGTCGATTTCCTGAACGAGGTGGGCATGGAGAACATCCACGCCCACGAACAGGATCTGACGGCCTACGCGCTGGAGCGCATGCGCGGAATCGACGGTCTGCGCATCGTCGGTCCGCTGGCGGCGGAGAACCGGGGAGGGGCGATGTCCTTCGTGGTCGACGGGCTTCACCCGCATGACCTCGGCCAGCTGCTCGACGACAGTGGGGTAGCCATCCGGGTCGGCCACCATTGCGCGTGGCCGGCGCACCGTGCGCTGAACGCGCAGTCGACGGCGCGTGCTAGCTTCTACCTGTACAACACCCGCGAAGAGATCGACGTGTTGGTCGACTCGATTGAGCGGGCCCGCGAGTTCTTTGGGGTGAAATAGAAGCAGTGAGTATGGAAGCGATGTACCAGGAAGTCATCCTGGACCATTACAAGCATCCGAAGCACACCGGGTTGCGTGACCCGTACGGCGCGGAGGTCCACCACGTCAACCCGTCCTGCGGCGACGAGATCACCCTCCGGGTGCGTCTGAGCAGTGACGGAAAGATCGTGGAGGACGTCTCCTACGACGCCGAGGGGTGCTCCATTTCGCAGGCCTCCACCTCCGTCATGACCGATGAGATCATCGGCCAGAGCGTGGAGAAGGCGATGGAGAAGCTCGCGAGTTTCGAGGAAATGATTATGTCCCGCGGCGCAGTGGAAGGAAACGACGAGCTCATCGGAGACGGCGTCGCTTTCGTGGGCGTCGCAAAGTTCCCGGCACGTGTGAAATGCGCGCTGTTGGGATGGAAGGCGTTTCAGGCGGCCACCGCAGAGACGCTCAATGAATTGGAGGAAAAATGACCGATCCAGCCACTAGTTCGTCCAACTTCGACGGCGCACGCACCCGCCCTGAGATGACCGAAGAGCAGATTGCTCTGGCCTCTGAAGTCGAAGAGTACATGCACGACGTCATCGACCCCGAGCTCGGCATCAACGTCGTCGACCTCGGCCTCGTCTACGACGTCTGGGTGGAGGAAGACGACGGCGAGAAGATCGCCGTCGTCAACATGACCCTGACCTCGCCGGCGTGCCCGCTGACCGACGTCATCGAGGATCAAGCCACCCAGGCCGTCCTCGGCAACACCGAGTGCGAGGCACTCGAGCTCAACTGGGTGTGGATGCCGCCGTGGGGTCCGCACATGATCACCGAGGACGGGCGCGAGCAGCTGCGCGCCATCGGTTTCGCGGTCTAGGACCGGCACGACCGAAAAACACACGCGACGAGGCAGTCGCCGGGGGATTCGCCCCGGCGACTGCCTCGTCGTTTGCCATGGTTGATAGACTGATCTGTTGTGATTGTCACCAATGACCTTGAGGTCCGTGTCGGCGCCCGAACCCTCCTGACGGCCCCGGGCCAACATCTGCGTGTCCAGCCGGGGGACCGCGTCGGCCTGGTCGGACGCAACGGCGCGGGCAAAACCACCACCATGCGCATCCTGTCGGGGGAGACGAAGCCCTACGGGGGCGAGGTCACCACCTCCGGAGAGATCGGCTACCTGCCGCAGGATTCCCGCGAGGGCAACATCGAACAAACCGCCCGCGACCGGGTGCTCTCCGCCCGGGGGCTCGACGAGATCCGCCGTTCCATGGCCAAGCAGCAGGAGCTGATGGAATCCGACGATGACCGCAAGCGCGACAAGGCCATCGCGAAGTACTCCCGGCTGGAGGAGCGCTACAGCTCGCTCGGCGGCTACGAGGCCGACAGCGAAGCCGCCGCCATCTGCGACAACCTCGGTTTGGAGCAGCGCGTGCTGGACCAGCAGCTCAAGACGCTCTCCGGCGGTCAGCGACGCCGCGTGGAGCTCGCGCAGATCCTCTTCGCCGCCACCAACGGCTCGGGCAAGTCCCAGACGACGCTGCTTCTCGACGAGCCGACCAACCACCTCGACGCCGATTCCATCACCTGGCTGCGGGAGTTTTTGTCCAAGCATGAGGGTGGGCTGGTCATGATCTCCCACGACGTCGAGCTGCTCGACGCCGTGTGCAACAAAGTCTGGTACCTCGACGCCGTGCGTGCCGAGGCGGACGTGTACAACATGGGCTTCGCCAAGTACAAGGACGCCCGTGCCGGGGATGAGGCACGTCGCCGCCGGGAGCGCGCCAACGCGGAGAAGAAGGCTTCCGCACTGAAGAAGCAGGCCGCCCGTTTCGGGGCGAAAGCCAACAAGGCGGCCGCCTCCAAGCAGATGGTCGCCCGCGCGGACCGCCTGCTGGACCAGCTGGACGAGGTGCGGATCGAAGACAAGGTCGCCTCCATCAAGTTCCCCGAGCCGGCCGCCTGCGGCAAAACCCCGATGTTCGCCAAGGGGCTGACCAAGATGTACGGGTCGCTGGAAGTCTTCGCCGGCGTGGACCTGGCGATCGACAAGGGATCGCGGGTGGTCGTGCTCGGCTACAACGGCGCCGGCAAAACGACCCTGCTGAAACTGCTCGCCGGTGTGGAGCGCACCGACGGCGAAGGCGGCATCGTTTCCGGGCACGGCCTCAAGGTGGGTTATTTCGCCCAGGAGCACGACACCATCGACGGCGACAAGTCGGTGTGGCAAAACACCCTCGACGCCTGCCCCGACGCCGACGAGCAGGATCTGCGCAGTCTGCTGGGGGCGTTCATGTTCTCCGGCGACAAGCTCGAACAGCCCGCCGGGACGCTGTCCGGCGGCGAGAAGACCCGACTGGCCTTGGCCACGCTCGTCTCCTCGCGCGCCAACGTCCTGCTCCTCGACGAGCCGACTAACAACCTGGACCCGCAGTCCCGCGAACAGGTCCTCGACGCGCTCAAGACCTACACCGGCGCAGTCGTCCTGGTCACCCACGACCCCGGCGCGGTGCGCGCCCTGGAGCCCGAGCGCGTGATCATCATGCCCGAAGGCGACGAGGATCTGTGGTCGGACGAATACATGGAGATCGTGGAGCTGGCGTAAGCCTTACACACGCGCACACGCAGGCTCAGAGCACCGACGGGGGACAGTAAACCCCTAGGTCTCTGCGCCCGCGTTGTCTGTGCTGGGTGTAGCCGACCACGACGCGTCGGCCGGAAAACACGGCAGATCATCTTCTCGCGACACCCGCTACCGTGGAGTCAACCGGGTTTAAACAAGGAGACACCATGCCGACACAGCTCGCCCCCAACGTCCTCAGCTGGGCCAGCATCATCGACGACACCACCCGCGAGCAGGCCCTAGCCCTCGCTGAACTGCCATTCATCACCCCGCACGTCGCCCTCATGCCCGACGCCCACGCCGGAAAAGGCAGCGCGGTCGGCACCGTCATCCCGACCGACGGCGCCGTGATTCCCGCCGCCGTCGGCGTCGACATCGGATGTTTCGTAGGGGAGACGAGAGTCTCCCTCGTGGACGGTCGCCAGAAAACACTCAAGCAGATGACCGAAGAAGGCGGCATTCACTGGGTCTATTCGCGAGACAACAACCTGCAGACCGTCGCCGGCCGGGCGACTGCGCTCAAAACCCGCGCCAACGCGCCACTGATGAGCGTGACTATCTCCGGCGGGGAGGACATCATCTGCACCCCAGACCATGAGTTCATGCTCACTGACGGCACCTACCTCGAAGCTCAGCACCTCACATGCGATGACAGCCTCATGTCCCTCGACCACCGCCGCCAGACTCGACACGGACAGCAACGCGCGCACACCGGCACGCCAGAGACGCAGCCGACCCGGGCTTTAACCTCAACACCAGCCGCGACCGTCACCACGATCCCACACACAGACGCTGAGCACGCCCACCACCGCACAGTGATCAAAACTGAGCACCTGGACCGCCGCGAAGACGTCTACTGCCTACAGATCGAGGACCACAACAACTTCGCCCTCGCCGCCGGCGTCTTCGTCCACAACTGCGGGATGATCGCCGCACACACCCGCTACACCGCCGACGACCTCGACACCATCGACCTGACCGAGCTCCGCGACCAGATCGAACGCTCCATCCCCCTCAGCCCAGGCAACTACAACCGCAAAATCCACCACCAACACACCCAGCAACGCATCGCTGAACTCGAAGCCCAAGCCAAAAAAGAAAGCGTCGACCTGTCACACTCTCCACAGTGGCGCGTCCAACTCGGCTCCCTGGGCGGAGGCAACCACTTCATCGAACTCTGCCTCGACGAACAAGACCGCGTCTGGTGCTTCCTGCACTCCGGCAGCCGAGGCGTCGGAAACAAGATCGCCCAAAAACACATCAAGATCGCCCGCGGGCTCATGAAGAAGCAGAACATCACCCTCGCCGACCAGGACCACGCCTACCTCACCGAAGACACCCCGGAGTTCGACCAGTACCTCACGGAGCTGCGCTGGGCCCAGAGGTTCGCTCTGCTCAACCGGGAGGAGATGATGGACCGCTTCGTCAGCCAACTCGCCCGCCTCATGGGCGACGCCCCACACGACGTGGAGGTACGACGAGTGAACACACACCACAACTACACCGAGAAAATCCCCCTCCGCGGCACAGACCTCTGGCTCACCCGCAAAGGAGCCATCGACGCCCGCGACGGCGTCATGGGCCTGATCCCCGGCAGCATGGGCACCCGCTCTTATGTCACCCGCGGCAAAGGCAACGCCGACGCCCTCTACTCCGCGCCCCACGGCGCCGGCCGAGTCATGTCCCGTCGCCAAGCCAAAAAACACTTCACCGCCGCCGACCTCGACCACGCCATGAAAGGCATCGTCTACCGGCCCGGCGCGCAATGGGTGGATGAAATCCCCGCGGCCTACAAAGACATCGACCAGGTCATGGCAGACGCCGCCGACCTCGTCGAGATCGTCCATGAGCTACGTCAGGTGCTTAACGTCAAGGGCACGTGAGTGACTGAGCCGCCCGGGCCCTCACACGGTGGCGCGCCGGGTCTCCGCGCCCCGGCGGAGGGCCTTGTCGACCTCCACGGCGGCGAAGATCACGGCCCCGACGGTGACTGAGAGGAGCCAGGATTGCAGGGATACGGCCGTCGTCTGGAAGGCCACCTGCGCGAAGGGCAGGTACACGAAGGCCAGTTGCAACACCAGCATGGCCCCCACGCACAGCCAGGAGATCGGGTTGGTGGTGAACAGTTCTTTGCGCAGGGCGCTGACCCGGGAGAAGCGGGCGGTAAAAAGGTAGAAGACCTGGCCCATGACGAGGGTGTTGACCGCCCAGGTGCGCGCCACGTCTAGCTGGGCGCCGGCGGAGATCGCCCATTCGAACACCAGCGTCGTCGCCCCGCCCAGCAGCAGGGAGACATAGAGGATCCTGAGGATCGCCTCGGAATCCAGAAACGAGGCGTCCGGGTCACGTGGTTTCCGCTTCATGATGTCCGGTTCCGCCGGCTCGAAGGACAAGGCCAGCGACAGCGTCACCGCGGTGATCAGGTTGACCCAGAGCACCTGCAGGGGAGTGATGGGCAGCGTCATCCCCAGCAGCATGGCGACGAAGATGACCAGTCCCTGTGCGCCGTTGGTCGGCAGCATGAACACGATCGCCTTCTTGAGGTTGTCGTAGATGTTGCGGCCCATGCTGACGGCCCGGGAAATCGTCGCAAAGTTGTCGTCGGCGAGCACGATGTCGGCGGCGTCCTTGGTGGCCTCCGTGCCCTTGACGCCCATGGCCACGCCGACGTCCGCCTGTTTGAGGGAGGGGGCGTCGTTGACGCCGTCGCCGGTCATGGCGACGACTTCCCCGTTGCGTTGGAGTGCCTGCACCAAGCGGAGTTTGTGCTCCGGGGAGGTGCGGGCGTACACGGTCGTGTCGGCGACGATCCGCTGGAGGTCCTCGTCGCTGGCGGATTCCAGTTCGGGGCCGGTGATGGTGCGGCCGTCGGCGATGCCCACTTCTTTTGCGATCGCCGTCGCGGTGGAGGCGTGGTCGCCGGTGATCATGCGCACCCGGATGCCGGCGTCCTGCACGATGCGGACCGCTTCGATGGCCTCCTCGCGGGGCGGGTCGATGATGCCGTACAGCCCGATAAAGGTGAATTCGCCTTCGTCGACGTCCGCGTTGCTCACTCGATCTGCGTGGGTGGCGTCACGGCGGGCGGCGGCGAGCACGCGTAGTCCGTGGCCGCCGAGCTCATCGACGGCGTCTTCCCAGAATGCCCGATCCAGCGGTTCCGTGGAGCCGTCCGCGGAAATCTGGGCGGAGCTGCGATCCAGGAGCCGGTCGGGGGCGCCTTTGAGGTGGAGGAAGACGTCGCCGTCGAGGTCGTCGAGGGTGGCCATGTATTTGTGCTCGGAGTCGAAAGGAACGGTGGCGAGGCGGGAGCCGTTGTCCTCGCAACCGGTTTTCAGGGCGAAGACCTTGATGCCGCCGTCGGTGGGTTCGCCGGCGAGTTTCCAGGCTCCGTCTTCTGTCTGCCGCACCGCAGAGTCGTTGGCATAGGCGGCGACTTCGGCGATGAGGGCGAGGTCCCGGTGCTCGGCGAGGGCAGCGGGTTCCCCGTCGACGGCGACTGATCCTTCCGGGGCGTAACCGACGCCGGAGACCTGGTAGGTGTGTGCCCGAGTCAGTACGTGTTGCACGGTCATTTCATTGCGGGTCAAGGTTCCGGTCTTGTCTGAGCAGATCGTGGTGACGGAACCGAGGGTCTCGACTGAATTCATGCGGCGGGTGATGGCGTTCTGGCCCGCCATCTTCTGCACCCCCAGCGCCAGGGTGATGGCCATGACGGCGGGAAGGCCTTCGGGGATGGCGGCGACGGCGAAGCCGATGGCGCTCATGAGCAGGTCGGCCCAGCCGGTCCGGTACAGCAACCAACTGACCAGGACCATGAGCACGGCCAGGACAAGGGCGATGACGGCGATGATCGAGGAGAACTTGCCCATCGCCTTCGTCAGGGGCGTCTCCACCTGCTCGACGTCCTGGATCATGCCGGTGATGCGGCCGATCTCGGTGCCTGCACCGGTCACGGCGACCACGCCCACGCCTGATCCGGCGGCGACCGTCGTCCCGGAGAAGACCATGGACGGGCGATCCCCGACGCCGGCCGCCTCGTCGACTGCGGCGAGGGACTTCTCGGCGGTGAGGGACTCACCCGTCAGCGCGGATTCTTCGGTGCGCAGACTCGCGGCCTCCAGCAGCCGCAGATCGGCGGGGATCTTATCGCCGGCCCGGAGTTTGACGACGTCGCCCGGCACCAGCTCCTCCGACGGCACCTGTACCCACGTGCCGTCGCGCAGCACCTCGGATTCGGGGGAGAGCATGTCGCGGATGGACTCCAGCGCGTCCGCGGCTTTTCCTTCCTGGATGAAACCGACCAGGCCGTTGATGACGACGACGGCGGCGATGACCGCAGTGTCGATGACCTGGCCCATGATCGCGGTGAGCACGCCTGCGGTGATCAGCACGTAGATCATCGGGTCGTTGAACTGCCGTAGCAGCCGTTGCCACCAGGTCTCTTGCTCGGCCTGGGGGAGGGCGTTGGGGCCGTGCTCCGCCAGTCGGTCCGCGACAGCGCCGGCGGAAAGCCCCTTCACCGAGCTGCCCAGCCGGTCCAACACCTGGTCTACCGGGAGGGCATGCGCATCCGGCACAGGCGCTCCGGCAGTGGTCGACATGGCTGAAGTCATCCTGGATAAGTCCTTCCGGTCGGATACCTTCCCCAGCCTAGGTACGCGGCCAGAGCCTTGCCCACCGATTCAGGGGCGATCACCCGCCCCATGAAAAACACACGCGCGCCCTGGCACACAATGTTCCGGGGCGCGCGTGCGTTTGTTTAGGCCGCCACCTAGTTTCGGAAGCCGTGCACCGGGGCGGGGATGAATCCGCCACGCTCGATGAACCGGCGGTTACCCACGGTGTTGACGGGGATGACGGGAGCGTAGCCGAGCAGTCCACCGAAATTGACTTCGTCACCGGAGACCGTGCCCGGAGTCGGAATAACGCGCACCGCGGTGGTCTTATGGTTCATCACGCCGATCGCCGCCTCATCGGCGATCATGCCGGCGATGGTCTCCGCCGGGGTATCTCCCGGGATAGCGATCATGTCCAACCCCACCGAGCAGATGGCGGTCATGGCCTCAAGCTTGTCTATGGAAATGGCGCCGGAGCGCACCGCATCAATCATGCCCTTGTCCTCTGAGACGGGGATGAAGGAACCGGACAGGCCGCCGACGCGGGCCGAGGCCATCATGCCGCCCTTCTTGACCGCGTCATTGAGCAGGGCGAGCGCCGCAGTGGTGCCGTGCGTACCCACTTGGTCCAGGCCCATGTGTTCGAGAATGTGAGCCACGGAATCACCCATCTCGGCGGTGGGGGCCAGGGAGAGGTCCACGATGCCGAAGGGGACTCCGAGCCGTTCAGCGGCCATGGCGCCGACCAGCTGTCCGGTGCGGGTGATCTTGAAGGCGGCCTTCTTGATTTCCTCGGCGACCTGATTCAGGCTCGCCCCCTCCAGGGACCCCAGCGCCCGGTCGACCACGCCGGGGCCGGACACGCCGACGGAGACGACGCAGTCGGGTTCTTCGATGCCGTGGAAAGCGCCGGCCATGAAAGGGTTGTCCCCCACGGAGTTGGCGAAGACCACCAGCTTGGCGCAGGCGATCGCGGAGTTGTCCTTGGTCAGCTCGGCGGCTTCCTTGATCACGTGCCCCATGGCTGCGGCCGCGTTCATGTTGATGCCGGCCCGGGAGGAGGCGATGTTCACGGAACCGCACACCAGGTCGGTCACGGACAACGCCTCGGGGATGGAGTCGATCAGCTTTTTCTCCGCGGTCGTGGCGCCTTTCTCCACGAGAGCGGAGTAACCGCCGATGAAATCCACCCCGGTCGCCGCGGCGGCCTTGTCCAGGGCGTGTGCGACGTCCACAGGGTTGCCGTCCACACCCGCCGTGATGAGCGAGATCGGTGTGACGGAAATCCGCTTGTTGACGATGGGCACGCCCAATTCGGCTTCGATGTCTTCGCATACGTCGACGAGCCGGCCCGCTTGCGCCGTGACGCGGTCGTAGACGGCCTGAGCGGTTTCGGCCATGGTGGTGCGGGTGCATTCCAGCAGGGAGACGCCCATGGTCACGGTACGGATGTCGAGACGGTATTTCTCGATCATCTCGATCGTGTCGAGGATGCCCTTGGATTGGAAATTCAGCGACATGAGGGGCGCCTCCTAAATTTCGTTGACGGCGGAAAAGAGGGCTTCGGACTGCACGCGAATGACGAGGGACTGCTGAGTCCCCACCTCGTCCAAGGCGTCCTGCAACCGGGCGATGGGCAAGACGGTCTCGTCGAACTCGACGCGGAGAATCATCGTGAACCACTTGTCCATCAAGGTTTGGGAGACGTCGACGATATTGACGTCCTTCTCGGCGAGGGTGGTGGTCACGGCGGCGATGATTCCGGTGTGGTCCGCACCGGTGACAGTGATGATGGCGAACATGACGCCATCATATCTTCCGGCCGCCGTCTGCTGCGCGCCGTCCCTCGGTTGACCTACCGTGGTGGGTGACCCGCGTAACAAGAAGACAAGGATGTCACGGCATGACGAAAGCATTGATTATCGGAGGCCACGGACGGGTGGCTCAAATGGCGACGGCTCAACTCGTGGACGCCGGGGTGGAGGTGGCCTCATTGATCCGTAATCCGGACCACGAAGCTGATATCCGGGGGCTCGGCGCTGAAGTCATTGTTCAGGACTTGACTGAAGTGGAAGACTGGTCGGCCATCTTATCGGGTTTCGACGTCGTGGCTTGGTCCGCCGGCAACGGCGGCAAGGCAGGCGCAGAGGGCACGCTCGCCATCGACCGGGATGGAGAGCTCGCGGTGATCTCTGGGCTGGAATCTATGGAAAAGCCGCCGTACTATCTCACAGTGTCTTATCTGGGATGGGACCGCCTCGACCCGGAAGACGACGGTTCCAGCTGGGCGGCCTACGTCAAGGCGAAGAAGGCGGTCGGCAAGCGGTTGACCGGAAGTCATCTCAACTACACGATCCTCGCTCCGGCCCGACTCACCGATGAACCGGCCGGCGCTTACGATCACGTGGAAAACTCCCGGGAGGCGGCGGAGGCCACCACGTCCCGGGAGTTGGTCGCGCAGGTTCTGGCTGAGTTCGCGCAGGCGCCGGCCCAATCCGGCACCTACGCATTCATCGACGCCTGATCGCGCCGTCAGTGCTTGCGCACTGCGTCCTCGGTCACGTCGAGCACGGCGTCGAGCCGGTCGGTCGGTTCTCCTGACGCCAGCCGGGTGATGAAACCGTCCATGACGGTTTCCAGAAACATCTGGAGGACAGACAGGTCCACGTCGTCACGCATCCGGTCTTCCTCGGCGTTGCGCGCCAACCGGTCCCGGACGGCCTGATCCAGTGTTTGTTGATGTTCCTTCCACCGGGCCCGAAAATCCGGCTCGGTGCGCAACTTGCGGGAGATCTCCAGCCGCGTGGCCAACCATTCGTGCCGTTCGGGGCGTTTGAGCATGTCCCGCATCACTTCGACCAGACCGGCTTCGGCGACGACGGCCGCCTGTCGTTCGGCGTCTTCGTGAGCGATCGACAGAAACAGGTTTTCCTTGTCTCCGAAGTGGTGGAAGATGGCGCCCCGGGATTTGCCGGTGGCTTTCTCCAGGCGACGGACCGTCGCTCCTTCATATCCGTATTCGGCGAAGCAACCGCGTGCCTTTTCCATGATGTCGTGACGACGACGGGCGAGTTCCTCGTCGCTGACGACGGGCATGTGAGTCTCTCCTTATGTGGGTAAACGTAGAGCCCGCGCCCGGACTTCCGGGCGCGGGCTCTACATGGGGGTCAGATCAAGCGAAAGGCTAGGGGCCTACTTGACCATTCCGCGCAGGACGTACTGCAGAATACCGTCGTGACGGTAGTAGTCTGCCTCGCCCGGGGTGTCGATGCGCACGACTGCGTCGAACTCGACCTTGTCGCCGCCTTCCTTCGTGGCGGTGACCTTGATCGTGGACGGGATTTCCTCGCTGTCGTTGAGGGAGGACAGGCCCTCGATGTCGAAGGTCTCGGTGCCGTCGAGACCCAGCGACTGCCAGGACTCGCCCTCCGGGAACTGCAGCGGGGCGACGCCCATGCCGATGAGGTTCGAGCGGTGGATGCGCTCGAAGGACTCGGCGATGACGGCCTTCACGCCCAGCAGACGGGTGCCCTTGGCGGCCCAGTCGCGGGAGGAGCCGGAGCCGTACTCCTTGCCGCCGAGAACGACCAACGGAATATCCGCTTCCTGGTAGTTCTGCGAGGCGTCGTAAATGAACGCCTGCGGTCCACCCTCCTGGGTGAAGTCGCGGGTGTAGCCACCGGAAACGTCGTCCAGGAGCAGGTTACGCAGACGGATGTTGGCGAAGGTGCCGCGCACCATGACCTCGTGGTTGCCGCGACGGGAGCCGAAGGAGTTGTAGTCCTTGCGCTCAACGCCGTTGGCGTCCAGGTACTGGGCGGCCGGGGTGCCCGGCTTGATGGTGGAGGCGGGGGAGATGTGGTCGGTGGTGACCGAGTCGCCCAGCAGTGCCAGGGTGCGGGCGCCCTTGATGTCGGAGATCGGGGCCGGATCCAGCTCCATGCCGTCGAAGTACGGGGCCTTACGGATGTAGGTGGAGCCCTCGTCCCACTCGTAGACCTTCCCGGTCGGGGTCTCCAGTGCGCGCCAGCGCTCATCACCGGTGAAGACGTCGGCGTAGTCCTCGGCGTACATCTCGGAAGTGATGGACGCGTCAATGGTCTTCTGGATTTCCTCGGTGGAGGGCCAGATGTCCTTCAGGAAGACGTCGTTGCCTTCCTTGTCCTTGCCCAGAGCCTGGGTCTCGAAGTCGAAGTCCATGGTGCCGGCGATGGCGTAGGCGATGACCAGCATCGGGGACGCCAGGTAGTTCATCTTGACGTCCGGGGAGATGCGGCCTTCGAAGTTACGGTTGCCGGACAGGACTGCGGTGGCGGCCAGGTCGGTGTCGTTGATGGCCTCGGAGATCGGCTCCGGCAGCGGGCCGGAGTTGCCGATGCAGGTCGTGCAGCCGTAGCCGACGAGGTAGAAGCCCAGGGCCTCCAGGTCCTTCCACAGGTCAGCCTTGTCGTAGTAGGCGGTGACGACCTGGGAGCCCGGCGCCATGGAGGTCTTGACCCACGGCTTGGACTGCAGCCCGAGCTCGTTGGCCTTACGGGCCAGCAGGCCGGCGCCCAGCATGACCTGCGGGTTGGAGGTGTTGGTGCACGAGGTGATGGAGGCGATGGCCACCATGCCGTGATCCAGGACCATCTCTTCGCCGTCGTAGTCGACCTTGACGGGGTTGGAGGCGCGGCCGTCGGAGGTACGGGCGAGGTTGAAGGATTCCGGAGCGACGGACGGCAGCTCGCTGCGGCCGTGCTTGCCCGGGTTGCCGCCCTCGGCGACGAAGTCCTGCACGTCCGGGTTGCCGGAGGTGGAGGTGTAGTTGTTCAGGTCGGAGCGGAACTGGTCCTTGGACTTGGACAGCTCGATGCGGTCCTGCGGACGCTTCGGGCCGGCGACGGACGGCACGACGGTGGACAGGTCCAGCTCGAGGTACTCGGAGAACTCCGGCTCGGCCGGGCTCTGCGGGTCGAGCCACATGCCCTGAGCCTTGGCGTACGCTCCGACGCGATCGATGGTTTCCTCGTCGCGGCTGGTCAGGCGCAGGTAATCGAGAGTGACCTCGTCGATCGGGAACATGGCGGCGGTGGAGCCGAACTCCGGCGACATGTTGCCGATGGTGGCGCGGTTGGCCAGCGGCAGGGCTGCGACGCCGGCGCCGTAGAACTCGACGATCTTGCCGACGACGCCGTGCTCGCGCAGCATCTGGGTAATGGTCAGGACGACGTCGGTGGCAGTGACGCCGGCCGGGATGTCGCCGGACAGCTTGAAGCCCACGACCTTCGGGATCAGCATGGAGACCGGCTGACCGAGCATGGCGGCTTCGGCCTCGATGCCGCCGACGCCCCAGCCCAGGATGCCCAGGCCGTTTTCCATGGTGGTGTGGGAGTCGGTGCCGATGCAGGTGTCCGGGTACGCCAGTCCGTCGTTGTCGAAGACGACGCGGGACAGGTACTCGATGTTGACCTGGTGGACGATGCCGGTTCCCGGGGGAACGACGCGGAAGTTGGAGAAGTTCTCGGCGCCCCAACGCAGGAACTTGTAGCGCTCTTCGTTGCGCTCGTATTCGATGTTGACGTTCTGCTCGAACGCGTCGGAGGTGCCGAAGGCGTCGATGATCACGGAGTGGTCGATGACCATCTCAGCCGGGTTCAGCGGGTTGACGTCGTTCGGGTTGCCGCCGAGGGTTTCGACGGCCTCGCGCATGGTGGCCAGGTCGACGACACAGGGGACGCCGGTGAAGTCCTGCATGAGGACGCGGGCCGGGGTGAACTGGATTTCGGTGGAGGGCTCAGCCGTCGGATCCCAGTTTGCGATGGCCTCAATGTGCTTGGTGGTCACATTCTTGCCGTCTTCGGTGCGCAGCAGGTTCTCGGCGAGGACCTTGAGGGAGTACGGAAGCTTCTCCATGCCTTCGACTGCGTCGAGTGCGAAATAGTCGTAGGATTTGTCGCCTACTTCGAGGGTGCGCTTGGCGTTGAAAGAGTTCAGACTTTCAGTCAAGGGGACGCTCCATTTCCTGATATTGGGTGATTTCGTCATTAACGAGCAACTCGTCACCCAGAAGTCTACTGGGAGAGGGGTGTCGTTTCCTGCCATTTTAACAGTACAATCGTCCGGTTTCTATTTTACGAAGAACGTGTCGGGGGTGCCCGCCCCCGTCCCGGGTAGAACTTCCGTATCGTATTGCCCATGATTCCAGCCGACGTAGACATTTCTGCCCTGTCCCGGCAGCTCGAGGATGCCCCGGTCGCCTTCACCTCCCCCGAGATGGTGGATCCCGTGTTGGCGGAGCAGTTGCGGGAGGTCGTGGCAGGGGAGTCGGCGGCGGTGATCGTCTCTGGCCCGGGAAGCCCCGTCCACCTGAGGGACGTCGGGCAAGCCGTGCTCGACGGCATGGATTTCTCCACCGTGATCGTCCGCGGGCCCGGAACCGGCGCAGCGGTCAGCGAGGAGCACTCCCGCGCGGCCATCGAAACTTCCCGAAATACCCTGCTGGCGGAGCCGGACTACGTGGTGGGCGTCGCAGAGTTTTTGTCCGAGGCGAACTCCTTTTCTGTGAACTGGGCGGCGGTCTCGGCGGTGATCGTCGTCTGTGCGGTGGCGGCCACTCTGTGCGTGTGGTGGTCGGCCAGGGGTCAAGTTCAGGAACTTGATTGAATAAAAGAGTTACGCAATCGTAGCTAATTGTGTGACGAGTATCACACACCCTTCGCCGCCATTGAACCTGCAGGTCACGGCCGGGTGACTGTTATGTAACGGCCACATAACGGGAGAGAGCGGTCGGACGCGTGTACGGCTGCGTCGATTGTGGAATATGGTCCTGCCTTGTGATCCCGGCCCGGGCCAGACCGGGCAGGGCGCACCTTTGCGAACCATGGGGTTCGACGCACGGGCATGTGGGGAAGCACGCTGGCGCGGAAGGTGGGCCAGGCGGGAAGTCCGTACGTAGGGTCAAGTCTCGAAACTTGACCGAGTGAGGAGATTTTTTGTCTGTACGCAGTCGTTCTCGCGTGGTGGCGGCTACCGCCCTGCTTGGCCTCCTCGGCGGGGTCGCCCCGGCGGCCGCACAACAAGGGGCGGCCCCTGTTGTTTCTGGAACCGAGTCTGGCGTGAGCAATGAGCAGGTGGAGACGGCCATTGCTCGGGCGCAATCTCAGGTGGGCATCCCGTATGCGTGGGGCGGCGGAAACGCTTTTGGGCCCACCGCCGGGGTTCGCGATGGGGCGAGCGCCGACATTTTCGGCGATTTCCGGAAAGTCGGCTTCGACTGTTCGGGCCTGGTTCAATACGCCTTCTCAGGGGCGGGAATCCAGCTCCCCCAGTACACGGGGCATCAGTACCTTCGTGGGGAGCATGTCGCTCCGCAGGACATGCAGCGCGGGGATCTGATCTTTTACGGGCCGGGCGGCTCTGCCCACGTGGCGATCTACCTCGGCGACGGCATGATGGTCGAAGCCCCCACTTCCGGCGGAGTGGTGCAGGAGACTCCGGTGCGCTGGGAGGGCATGTCGGAGCACGTGGTGCGCCTAATCTAATCAATCGAACTAAAGTTGGTAGTCTCTTGTTATGACCGATTCGCAAGAACATGACTACGACGCGTTGCTCGTCCTGTCCTTTGGAGGGCCGGAGGGCAATGAGGACGTCGTCCCCTTCCTCCGCAACGTCACTGCCGGTCGAGGCATCCCGGATGAGCGACTGGAAGAGGTGGGGGAGCATTACTACCACTTCAACGGCGTCAGCCCGATCAATGAACTGAACAAAGAAATCATCGCCAATATTGAGGCGGAACTGGCCCGGCGAGGTATGGACCTGCCCGTGTATTTCGGGAACCGGAACTGGCACCCGCTCGCTGGGGACACCGCAGAGAAAATGGCTGCCGACGGCATCCGTAACGCGCTGGTCTTCGCCACGTCCGCGTGGGGCGGGTATTCCGCCTGCCTGCAGTACGACGAAGACATCCGAGCGATGCGCAGGCACCTCGCCGATCAGGGGCTGCCGGAGATCCGCTTCACTAAGCTGCGCCAGTTCTACAGCCATCCCACCTTTGTCACGCTGATGGCCGACGCCGTGCGAGAAGCCTACGCGGGCGTGCCCGCCGAGCGTCGCGGGCAGACCCGCATGCTGTTCACCGCTCACTCGGTGCCGAACGCCGCGGACGACGCCTCCGGCGGGGAGGGGGACAAGAACCTCTACTCCCGGCAGGTGGCCGAGGCTTCCCAGCTTATCGCCGAGGAGGCGGGCGTCGATTCTTACGACGTGGTGTGGCAGTCGCGTTCAGGAAACCCGGCGACGCCGTGGCTCGAGCCCGACATCGTCGACCACACCGAGGCCATCGCCGAAAGAGACGGTGTGCGTGCCGTCGTCGTGTGCCCGGTCGGGTTTATCTCGGACCATATGGAAGTCCTCTGGGACCTGGACACGGAGTTGAAGGAAGCCGCCGACAAGGTCGGCGTCACCCTCCATCGCACCCGTACCGCCGGCCCAGAACAGGAGTTCGCGGGCATGGTCGTCGACATCATCACGGAGCTTACCGACGATCAGCCGTGGGCCAGCCTTGGTGAGGTCACGGTATCCGGTTGCACGGTCAACGGAGCCCCGTGCTTCCCGGGCTGCTGTCAGATCGCCCGGCCGAAGTCGGCCACGGCATAAGCCACGCCCGCCATGCGGGCGGCCCGGATGTGACGCCACAGGCTCAGTAATTGGGGGTCGAGAGTGTGGTCGCCAATCCGGGCCGTCACTGTTTCCACGATGGCGGCGACCCGGTCGGCGCGAGCGAAGAGCTTCGCCGCACGACCGGGGACAGCGGACGGCAGCCCCGGCGTGTCGTAGAAGTCGGAGAGAGCCCCCACCGTCAGGCGTGGGGTGTTCAACGCGTCTGTCCGGTAGCCGCTGCGTTCGATGATGTCGGCGGCTTGGCGGGTGGCTTCAGCCAGGAGCCGGTCAGCCTCGCCGGGGGAGAGCCACGCCGACGCAGGGAGCGGATCGGTGAAGGTGAACCATTCCCACCGAGTGAGGGGTCCGGCCAAGTCAGGGACTAGGACATGGGAGGAAATCAAGTCATTGTCCTTGACGGTGATTGCTCCCACCCCGTTGCGCGCCGCTTTCTGCGCAGCGTCGCTGCCTGCCGGCAGCGCAGGGGCCTCGCCTGGTCCCGAGAGCACAAGCCGCAGGACAGGATCTTCCCCCTCCACGTCGGCCACCGAACGAAGTTGCGCGAGCAGGTCGGTCAACGGGCGGCCGTCGATGAGTTCGTGCCGCCCCCCTAAATCGCGGAGAGCCTGCAACAGGTCGTCTGTCGTTTCATGTCCGTGCAGCCAGGCACCCAACCACACGGCGGTGTGCTGCAGGGGAGACCACACTTCGGCGCGCATATCCATGGCTGGCGATCATAGCGGCTAGAATCCTGGCCCCATGAACCGTTACGCAGGCGACATCTTTTCCGGCCATTCTCGCAACCGCCCTGTCGAGTATCCGATCCTGCCGGCCGAGCCCGGCATGGTGGTGGAGGTCTTCGGCGATGAGTTCGTGGGCGCCGTGGTCGGGACACAGAAGACGCACCAGGGGGATCTGGTGCGGCTGGAGGACCGACATGGCCGCCAGCGGTTGTTTCAGATGGTTCGGGGCGGATTCCTGCATGAGGGGCGCCGGATCTCACTTACCCGGCACATCCCGAAACGGGCGCCGCAACGGTCGAACTCCGGTTCACGAAAGGTGCAGAACGCTCAGGCGAAGGTGGCCGCGCCGTCGCGGATCTGGGTGGAGGGCGTCCACGACGCCGCGATCGTGGAGAAAGTCTGGGGGCACGACCTCCGGGTGGAAGGCGTCGTGGTGGAGTTCCTGGAGGGGCTGGACAATCTGTGGGCGCGGCTCGAGGAATTTCAACCCGGCCCCGGGCGACGGGTGGGTGTGCTCGCCGACCACCTGGTGGAAGGTTCCAAGGAATCCAGGTTGACCGAGTCCGTCGGCCCCCATGTCATGGTGACCGGGCATCCGTACATTGATATTTGGGCCGCCGTGAAGCCGGAGCGCCTCGGATTGGCGGCCTGGCCGGACGTGCCTTACGGAGAGGACTGGAAAACCGGAATTTGCCGGCGTGTCGGATGGAACGACCCCAAGGAGGGGTGGAGCCGGGTCTACAACGCCGTCGGCTCTTTCCGGGACTTGGATTCCACCCTCATCGGAGCGGTGGAACGTCTCGTCGACTTCGTGACCAACCCGGAATTGTCGAAATCTGACCTCTCATAGCCCAAGTCCTGTACCTTGGGCGCTGTGGGAGCAATTGTCTGGTTGATCGTCGCCGCAGTGCTCGCCGTCCTGGAGTTAGCCGCCGGCGAGTTTACTTTGCTGATGCTTGCGGGAGGGGCGCTGGCCACGGTCGGCGTCGCGGTGTTTGATGTCCCGATCTGGGCCGAAGTCCTTACTTTTGCGGTTTCCTCTATTGGCTTGCTGGTCTTTTTGCGTCCATACCTCAAGAAGCGCCTGCACCGTCCCCAGGCTCTGGACACTTCACCGAAGGCCCTGGTGGGACACAGCGCGGAAGTGTTGGAGGAAATTGGCGGGGGAAGCGGTCAGATCCGCTTGGAAGGCTCCATTTGGTCCGCTCGGGCCCTGGATCCCACCACCACGTTCGCTGTCGGCGAACATGTCACTGTCATCAGCATCGACGGCCCTACCGCCGTCGTGTGGAAGGAGCCCTAAATGGGAATTGGCGCCATTTTATTGATCGTCCTCTTGGTGCTCGTCGTCGCCATCGTCGTCACGGCCATCGTCGTGGTGCCTCAGGGAGAAGCCGCCGTCATCGAGCGTCTCGGCAGCTACACCCGGACGGTGTCCGGCGGAATCACTCTGTTGGTCCCGTTCATTGACCGGGTGCGCGAACGCGTCGACACCCGTGAACGCGTCGTGTCGTTCCCGCCGCAGGCCGTCATCACCCGCGACAACCTGACCGTGGCCATCGACATCGTGGTGACGTTCCAGGTCAACGACCCCGCCCGCGCCACCTACGGCGTGGACAACTACATCGTCGGCGTCGAGCAGATTTCGGTGGCCACGCTCCGTGACGTCGTCGGTGGATTGACCTTGGAGGAGTCGCTGACCTCTCGCGACACGATCAACCGACGTCTACGCGGTGAACTCGACGCGGCCACCGGCAAGTGGGGGTTGCGCATCAGCCGAGTCGAGTTGAAGGCCATTGACCCGCCGGCGTCCGTTCAGCAGTCGATGGAGATGCAGATGAAGGCGGACCGCGAAAAGCGCGCCATGATCCTCACTGCGGAAGGCCAGCGAGAGTCTGACATCAAGACCGCCGAGGGGCAGAAGCAGGCGCGCATCCTCTCCGCGGAGGGCGAGAAACACGCGGCGATTCTCTCCGCGGAGGCAGAGCGCCAGGGCACGATGCTCCGCGCCGAAGGTGAGCGCGCCGCCACCTACCTGCACGCCCAAGGTGAGGCCCGGGCGATCCAGAAGGTCAACGCCGCCATCAAGTCGGCGAAGGTCACCCCAGAGGTGCTGGCCTACCAATACCTGGACAAGCTGCCGAAGATCGCCGACGGCCAGTCGTCGAAGATGTGGATGATCCCCTCCCAGTTCGGCGACACCCTGCAGGACTTCGCGAAGTCCTTCGCCCAGAAGGACGAGGACGGGGTCTTTCGTTACGAGCCGCCGCAGGTCGACGACGCCACCCGTGACCTCGCCGAGGCAGAAGACACAGAAGGATGGTTCAGCACCGAATCCTCCCCGGAGATCGCCGAAGCCGTCGCCGCCGCCAACGCCGTGGCCAAGAAGCCGATTGACCCGGAAGTGCACGAGCTCGCCGCGAAGCAGCAGGACCCGCAGGGTGTGCAGGACCTGCAGAACCAGGACGACGAGGGCCTAGCGGTCCGCCATCGAGATGAGGTTGACGGCTAGGCGCCACCCCGCCAGCTCAGCCTGCCAACCAGCGGCGTGCAGACGCTGGGACATCGCCTGTTTGGAGATGCCCAGTTCTGCCGCCGCTTCGTTTTGGTTAAAACCCGCCCGCATCAGCGACGTCGCTTCCCGCCCCTCCACGGAACGTTTGCTGAGCGCGTGCGCGATCAGCAAAAACACCGCCGCGATCTCATCCTTCAACAGCCGTGAACTGACTTTGACCGTGCCGGCCCGGCCCCCGGCGCCGAGCGCGTGCGTGGCTGCCTCGCTGGCCCACCCTTCCTCCGCGATGCCCACGCCGATGGCCCAGGCTCCGTCACTGAGCAGCGCCATCACCACGTTGCACAAGGCTTCTGCGGAGTCGATGTCGGAGCGGATGTCTTCGACGCCCAAGGACTCAAATCCCGCCACTCCGGACATGGTGGACAAGGCTTCCCCGGATCGGCGGACAAGGTCGGCGCGGCGTGTTTCACGCCCACGGTAACGTGCATGTACAGCTAGCATGGGCCACAGTCTATCCTGCTGTCTAGGGCTGCTCCTTGACGGGGAGGCGGGAGTCCAGAAGTAGACCAGCGATGCCCGCCAGTGCCAACACCACGGTAATGACGATGATGACCGGGTCAGCTTCACCCGTCAGCGTGTCCCCGAAAAACACCATCGCGACGGTTCCCGGGGCGGATCCGATGAACGTGGCGACGGTAAATGGCACTAACCGGACGCTGGTGAGCGCAGCCGCATAATTGAGGACGGAAAAAGGAATGCCGGCGATCATGCGCAGACTGGTGACCGCCAACCAGCCACGCTGTTCCAGGCGCCGGTTGATCCCTGCCACCGCCGGGTGCCTCAGATAGGGGCGAATCCACTCACCGAGTAACCCACGCACGATCGACAGGCTGACGGCGGCGGCCACGGCAGTCGCTGTCAGAGAAAGCAGGATGCCGACCCAGGGGCCGAACAGCACGCCCGCAGAAAGCGTCAGGATGGTGCGAGGGACCGGGAATTGAGTGATGAGGACATAAGCGAACCAGAAGGCCACCACGAACCAACCGCCGACGGAATCCGCCCACGCGCGCAGCGTGGACAGCGGGGGGACGTCAAAAAGAACGGTCACCGCGATAAAGGCCACGACCGCGGCGGCGACCAGAATTTTCTTGGCCCACGACCATTGCCGGACAGCATCGACGGCGTCGCGACAGAGCCCGCCGAGAAGAGCGGCCAAGGATCGTAGAAAGCGCACCCGTCCACCCTACTCGGCGCGTTGTGTTCAGCGTGTTCAGCTGCCGAGGAACCAGTTGGTGTTCAATGCGTGCTTCCGGATGCCATCGATGCGGGACTGCGGATAATAGACGCCTTCGGTGCGCTTGTGCTTGGTCACCAGCGTCCGTTTCGCGATACGCCAACCTTCCGACGTCTTGATCAGGTCGTCGACGTACATGCCGCCGGCGATCACCTGGAAGACCATGTTGGGCTTGTCCATCGTCTGCTGGGTCACCCAGGTGACCTCGGAGATGGTGCGCGCAGTGTCGCCGTCGAACTCGAAGTGGATGTTCGATAGCAGATGCTGACCGGAGATGCGGTCGCCGTCGTTATTTTCCTGTAGTCGGGACTTCAGTCCCTGCACGGAGATTTCTTCGATGCCTTCACCGGGGGCGGTGAATGTGGCCTCAGGGGTGAAGGCGCGGTCAAAGAGCTTCCAGTTTCGCTGGTCGAGCCCTTGGGAATAGGCGTTCAGGGCGTCACGAATTTCTTCCCGTGCGATGAGATCGTCGATGGTCAGGCTCATGGGGCTTACCTTTCGTAGGGGCTACCCGAACCCTACACATCTGCACAAGCAGAAATCCCCGCCGAAGCGGGGATTTTTCTTTGTGCCCGGAGGGGGACTTGAACCCCCACGTCCGTTAATAGGACACTAGCACCTCAAGCTAGCGCGTCTGCCATTCCGCCACCCGGGCTGGGTGTTGTTCTCAACCTCTCGGTTGGGCACTTGAAATAATATAGCCCGAACGCACATAGTGTTCCAAATCGCCTGGTCGCAGGCTTAGGGCGGTGCGGTTCCCGGACTTCAGGTAGACAGGGAGACATGAGCTATTCCTACGCAGATGATTCCCGTTTCCCAGGCCCCGATCCCTACGCGCCCCTGAAGGATCTCCCAGAGTTTCCGCTCACCTCCACCGACCTAGAGGAAGGCACGGAACTCCCGGAGCAGTTGCGGGCGCCCAGCTCTGTCTCCCCACAGTTGAGTTGGTCAGATTTGCCCGCCGGGACCAAGTCCCTGGCCGTCACGTGCTTCGACCCGGACGCTCCCACCGCGTCCGGTTTCTGGCACTGGGCCGCTTTCGATATTCCGGTGGACGTCACTGAGTTGCCTTCTAATGCGGGAGCGAAGGAGGATCTCGGCGTCGGGGCGCGTTCGCTGGCCAACGATTCCGGCGAGCGCACCCATTACGGCGCCGCCCCGCCGGCCGGCCACGCGCCGCACCGTTACCTGTATGCGGTGCATGCCGTGGACGTGGAGAAGCTGGACATCCCGGAGGACGCCACCGCCACAGTCCTCGGGTTCAACCTGTACTTCCACTCCATCGGCCGTACCGTGCTGTGGGGCTGGTACGAAGCCTCTTAGGGCTTTTTCCAGTCGAGGCCGGAACCGACGGCCTCGGTGATGGACGTCAGGCCGTGGGCCCGCAGCTGATCCGCGATACCCGCATGGATGTCGCGGATCCAGTCCGGGCCACCGTAAATCATGCCGGTGTATCCCTGGAGGAGGGAAGCGCCGGCGGTGATGCGTTCCCAGGCGTCCTGGGGCGTGGAAATGCCCCCGACGCCGATCAGGGTGAGATCTTTACCCACGCGTGCATAGAGACGCTGCAGGACTGCGGTGGCCCGGTTTTTTAACGGGGCCCCGGAAATTCCGCCGGCCCCCAAGGAGGCGACTTTAGCGGCGTCGGTGCGCAACCCCTCGCGGGAGATCGTCGTGTTGGTCGCGACGATGCCGTCCAGCCCGATGTCCACGGCGAGGTCAGCCACGGCGTCGATGTCCTCGTCGGAGAGGTCTGGGGCGATCTTGACCAGCACCGGCGTGTCGGTCGACTCCTGAACGGCTGTAAGGATCGGGCGCAGAGCGCTGACGGCTTGCAGGTCCCGCAGTCCCGGCGTGTTGGGGGAAGAGACGTTGACCACCAGAAAATCCGCCAACGGACCCAGCGTCGTGGCGGAGATGCGGTAGTCTTCGACCGCTTCTTCCGCGGGCACGACTTTCGTTTTTCCGATGTTGACCCCGATGACGTCCGCCGTGGAACGGCGGCTCAGATTCCTCGCGGCCGCGGCAGCGCCGTCGTTGTTGAAGCCCATGCGGTTGAGGATGGCCTTGTCCTCAATCAGGCGAAAGAGGCGGGGGGCAGGATTTCCCGGCTGCGGGGAAGCGGTGATGGTCCCCAGCTCCGCATATCCGAACCCCAGCGGGGACCAGACGTCGGCGGAACTGCCGTTTTTGTCGAACCCCGCGGCCAGGCCCAGGGGGCGGGGGAAGGTGACTCCGAAAAGCTCCTGGGACAAGGATTCTTCCTTGACTGGCATGACCCGGCCCAGGGCGCGGTTAAGCGGAGTGGCCCGCTGCGCCACCGAGAGACCGGCGTTGATGATTCCGTGAATGCGTTCCGGATCGACCCGGAACATGACTTTCAGAGCTGCCTGATAGGCGGTGGCGCGCAGTGACATGGTTTTACAGTCCCGTCGGTTCGTCGACGATCTGGAGGCCTTCGCCGGTGGCGGAGGCGGCGAGGAAGGTGCCGTCAGGAAGAAACGCGATGTTGTGCGCGTCCGCGACGGTGTTGATTTCGTGGGTGCTAATGGGCACGCCGCCGGAAATGTCGTGGCCGATGGCGCGGTTTTCCGCGGTTGACGCGACCCAGGCGAGTTTGCGCTCCGGATCCCAGGCCGCGCCCCACGGGCTGTCGTCGACCGGCGCGGTCTGCTGGAGTCGGACGACGTCGTCGGTGGTGTAGATGGCGATCTCCGGCGCCAACGTGTCGGCGACGACGACGATGCCGTCCTCGCCCGGCGATCCCTGGCCCACGCCGATGCCGACGCGCAGAGTGCCGCCCTGACGTTCGTTGGCCAGGTCAATGTTCTGGATGGTGGTGCTGGCGCGGTGGATGCGGACAATGCTGTCCGGGCTTCCCTCCCTGGGGGTGGCGATCAGCTGATCGGCGGGGTGCGCCATGGCGAGGGACTCGGGATCTTCGCCCTGGGCGTAGATCGTGATCTCCTCGTCGTCGGGATTGCCGGCGAACATGCGCCCGTCCACGAGAACGGCGGTGGTGGCGGGGGCCTCGGTGTCCCAGGCAGTGACGTCGGCCGGGTCAGCGGCGGGAACCTGCAGGATCTCGTCCCCGCAGGCGACGATGAAGTTATCGGCTGAGGCGGCGAGATCCTCACAGTCTGCGCCAAGGACGGTCTCCGTGGCCGTCCCGGCGCGAAAGTCCTCCAGCCCGCCGACGTAGAGGCTCTCCGCGGAACGCGCCGCGATGACGTCACCGACGACGGCGAGGTCAGAGAACTCGACGCCGGCGTGGACGACGTCCCCATCCGGATCAGAGGCAGGAGAGGGGGCGGGCGTGGCGTCGCCCATCTCCGGCCCAGGCTCCGGCACGCTTCCTGCCTGACAGGCGGTGAGAAGCGTGGCGCTTGCCACGATAACGAGGGAAAGGCGTCGTTTAATCACAGATATTTAGCCTACCCCGTCAACGGGAAACATCGTCCAACGCCTGGTGGATGGTCGGCGGCAACGCGGTGCCCAAAGAGTCGGTCAATTCACGCAATTGCGCGGCATTGGAGACGCCGACCGTCACCGCGTCGATGCCTTCTCGCTCCCGGACCCAGGCCAGGGCGACGGCGGCCGAGGACAGCCCCAGCCCCGCCGCGGCGGTGGAAGCGGCCTCCAGGACCGTGTCAGTCTTGGTGCTGAGATAGGTGTGCGCCTCGGCCCGGCCCGTCCGCCCGGCGAGCACGCCCCGGGCCAGCGGGGCGCCTGCGATCACGCCGACGCCCAGGTAGGAGGCGGCCGGAATCAGCTCCTCCTCGGCGTCGCGTTGCAGCAGAGAATATTCCTGGGCGGCGGCGACCACGCCCGGGGTGACGGCCAGCTGCCACCCCCGGTAACCGCGCACCCCCGCGTACCTGACCCGCCCGGAGTCGACCGCCCACTGCAGTGTCGCGGCCACCTCTTCAGGAGGAGTGTGCGGATCGAAATGCCCCACGGACCACAGGTCGAGGTGATCCGTGCGCAACTGTTCAAGCAAGTCGTCGAGCTGCCGGATGAGATTGCGGCGGGAGCAGTCGACCCGCTGCCCGAGGGGTGCGGCCGGATCGACGCCGCTGGCGGCGGTGAGAACCAGATCGCGGCGGGAAAAACCGCTGAGGTCCGCTCCCTCAGAGACGTCGATGAGCGTGCCTCCGGCGTCGAGGAAGGCACTGATGATCTCTGGCTCCGTGGGAGTCCCCAGGCCCAATTCGGACACTTTCAATCCGCTGGCGCCGACGTTTCGTTGCTTCACTCCCTCCACACTAGTTGTAGGGTGTTGCGAGTGAACATCACTTTGCATGCTGCCGAGGCCGTGGACCAGATGAGCTGGTCACAGGTCATCGTGTTATCCATCGTCCAAGGCCTGACGGAGTTTCTCCCGGTCAGCTCGTCGGGGCACCTCCGGATCGTCTCGGAGCTGTTCTGGGGCCAGGACGCGGGCGCGTCTTTCACCGCGGTCATTCAGCTGGGCACGGAACTGGCCGTGCTGGTGTACTTCGCGAAAGAGATCTGGCAGATTCTGACCGGCTGGTTCCGCGGCGTATTCAACAAAGAACAGCGCGGACTGGACTACCGGATGGGCTGGATGATCATCATCGGCTCCATCCCGGTCGGCATCATCGGCCTGCTGTTCCGGGACCTCATCCGCGACCAGCTGCGCAACCTCTGGATCACGGCGGCAGTGCTGGTGATCTTCTCCTTCGTCTTCATTTTCGCCGAAAAATTCGCCAAGCACGAGCGCAAGCTCGAGGACATGACGATCAAGGACGCCCTGATCATGGGGCTGTGGCAGTGCCTGTCGCTGATCCCGGGCGTCTCCCGCTCCGGCGCGACGATCTCCGGCGGACTCTTCCTGAACATCGACCGCGAGGTCGCCACCCGGTTCAGCTTCCTGCTCGCCATCCCCGCGGTGCTGGCCTCCGGACTGTTCTCACTTCCCGACGCCTTCGACCCGCAAGCCGGCCAAGCCGCCACGGGACCGATGCTGATCGTCGGCGTAGTCATCTGTTTCGTGCTGGGCTACGCCTCCATCGCCTGGCTGCTGCGCTTCGTGGCCAACCACTCCTTCGCCTGGTTCGCGGCCTACCGCATCCCGGTCGGACTGCTCGTCATGCTCCTGCTGATGCTCGGCGTACTGCAGCCCTACTAGGGTGGGGGCCATGCATTCATGGCCTCACCCCGCCGTCCCCGATGTGGGCGGCGTTTCCGTTCCTCTGCACCTGTACGACTCCGCCGACGAGGTGATCAAACCCGTCCAGGGCTCCGGCATGTACGTCTGCGGCATCACCCCTTATGACTCCACCCACCTAGGCCACGCCGCCACCTACGTCACCTTCGACGTCGTCTACCGCGTACTGAAGGACAACGGCCACGACGTCCATTACGTACAAAACATCACCGACGTCGACGACCCGCTGTTCGAACGCGCACAACGCGACGGCGTCGACTGGCGCGAGCTGGGCGAAAGCCAGATCGAACTGTTCCGCACGGACATGGAGCAGTTGTCCGTCATCCCGCCCCGCGATTACATCGGCGCGGTGGAATCCGTGGACGAAGTCATCGACCTGGTCCAACGACTCCTCGACGTCGGCGCGGCCTACGTGGTCGACGACGCCGAGCACCCGGACGTCTACGCCTCCATCGAGGCGACGGAACAATTCGGCTACCAGTCCAACTACTCACGCGCCCAAATGGAGGAATTCTTCGCCGAGCGCGGGGGAGACCCCGAACGCCCGGGCAAGCGAGACCCGCTGGACGCCCTGGTGTGGCAGGCGCGCCGGGAGGGGGAGCCGCATTGGGAGTCCCCGTTCGGGCCGGGCCGGCCGGGTTGGCACGTCGAATGCTCCGCGATCGCGACCAACCGGCTCGGCTCCAATTTCGCCATTCAGGGCGGCGGCTCGGATCTGAAGTTCCCGCACCATGAGTTTTCTGCCGCTCATGCGGAAGCCGCCTCCGGCGGTGAGCGCATGGCGGAGCACTACGTGCACGCCGGGATGATCGGCCTCGAGGGCACCAAGATGTCCAAGTCCTTGGGCAACCTCGTGTTCGTGCACAAGCTGACGGAAGCGGGCCATGACCCGGCCGCCATCCGGCTCGGCATTTACGCGTCGCACTACCGCTCTGACCGGGACTGGTCCGACGATATTTTGGCCGTGGCGGAGAAGCGGCTGGCCGTGTGGCGCGAAGCGCTGCAGACGCCGGGCTCGCTGGCGGACGCTGAGGCGGCCGTCGCCAAGCTGCGGGAGCGGTTGTCCGATGACTTGGACACCGCCGGGGCCATGGAGGCGATCGACGAGTGGGCGCAGGCCGACTCTCTGGACGATGCGGCCGCCGCGGAGCTGATGGCGGACTCCGTCGAGGGATTGCTCGGCGTGCGCCTGCGCGAAAAGTAGGCGACAATGAACGCCATGACGATTCGCTCGGATTTTCAGCCTCAGGTCGATGAATTCATCGGCGAGCTCGAGGAGTTCGCCACCGGCGCCTACCTGCAGGACGGTGAGACGGAATTCTGGGAGGCTCCTTTCGATGCGGCGGCGCTCCCGGAGCTCAAGGCCATTCTCGAGCGGACGCTCGACGCGTTGGAGATGCTTCCCGATGATCCCCCCGGTGAGGCTCTGGCGAAGGTCGTCACCGGATCGCTTACGCAGCTGCGCGACTTCAATGAACGCCATCAGGACGCGGTGCTCGAGGACGAGGAAATGTCCGAGGTCCGCACCCTGCTGCTCGACGCCGCCGCGGCGACCGGGGCCGAGGACGAGGCGCTGACGGAGTTGCCTGACATTGAGCTCTGATCAGTCACGCCCCTGGGCGGTGTTCTGGGACATGGACGGTACCTTGGTCGACACGGAGCCGCTCTGGGGGATGGCGACCTATGAGATGAGCGAGTTGCTCGGTCGCCGGCTCACCCCTGAATTGAGGGAACAGACGGTGGGTGGGCCGTTCGCCAGCACCCTGAGCATCTGCGCGGAACACGCGGGCGTCGACGCTGACTACGACCAGTGGCGCCGGTGGATGTACGACCGCATGGCGCAGCTCATGCCCGGCAACGTCATCCCCGGCCCGGGGGTCACCGAGCTGCTGGGGGAGCTCGACATGCCGATGTTGGTGACCACGAACACGGAACGTGAGCTGGCTGACCCCTGCATCGACGCTATCGGGCGCGACTTTTTCTCCGGCTCCATCACCGGCGATGAAGTGCCCCACCCGAAACCCGCGCCGGACATGTACCTGGCCGCCGCTGAGCGGGTCGGGCAGCGGCCGCAGGACTGCCTGGTCTTCGAGGACTCGTGGAACGGCATGACCGCCGCCGCGCATGCCGGGTGCCGTGTGATCGGGTTGGCGCACAAGGTGCCGGCAGGGGTGGTCAGCATGGTGGATCTGCAGGGAGAAATTGGTTTCGCAGGGGTCACCGCGCAGACCGTGGGACACTGGTGGACTACGCTGATTGACCGTGAAGAACTTTGACTCTCTCTACGCCGAACTGACCGACAAGGCCGCCTCCCGCCCCGAGGGCTCGGGGACGGTCGAAGCCCTCGATAAGGGTGTGCACCATATCGGGAAAAAGGTCATCGAGGAGGCGGGCGAAGTCTGGATCGCCGCCGAATATCAGACCGACGAGGAGCTGGCGGAAGAAATGTCCCAGCTCATTTACTGGACGCAGGTGATGATGGTCGCCCGCGGGCTGTCTCCAGACGACATCTACAAATACCTCTAGGAGAGTCATGTTGAAGATCGCAGTGCCGAACAAGGGGGCCCTGTCCGAGGCCGCCGCCAAAATCCTGTCCGAGGCCGGCTACAAGGGCCGCCGCGACAAGGAACTCAACGTCGTGGACACCGTCAACGAGGTGGAGTTTTTCTTCCTCCGGCCCAAGGACATCGCCATTTACGTGGCCGAGGGGCGCCTGGACCTGGGCATCACCGGCCGTGACCTGGCGGGCGATTCGTTGGCGGACGTCGACGAGGTCCTCGGCTTGGGCTTCGGCGGCTCCACTTTCCGTTACGCCGCCCCCGCCGGCGAGGACTGGACCGTCGAGGGTCTCAACGGTAAGCGAATCGCCACGTCGTATCCCAACCTGGTGCGCAAGGACATCGCCGCCCGTGGCATGGAGGCAGAGGTCATCCGGCTGGACGGGGCGGTGGAGATTTCGATCCACCTGGGCGTCGCGGACGTCATCGCCGACGTCGTGTCCACGGGCAACACGCTGCGGCAGCAGGGGCTGGCTCCGTTCGGCGAGTCGATCCTGACCAGCGAGGCGGTCGTGGTCAAGCGCGCCGGGCGGAAGCTGGGGGAGGACGCCGAGCGTCTGCTGCGCCGTATCCAGGGCATCCTGACCGCGCACAATTATCTCATGCTCGACTACAACATCGCCCGCGCCAACCTGGACAGCGTGTCCGAAATGACGCCCGGCTTGTCTGGACCAACGATCTCGCCGTTGTCCCGGGAAGGGTGGGTCGCCGTGCGGGCGATGGTCCACCGGAAAGAGGCCAATTCCGTCATGGACCGGCTGTCTGCGGCGGGGGCAGAGGCGATTCTTGCGTCTGAGCTGCAAATTGCTCGTATCTAGAAACGGGCTACTATAAGCGGGATAGTTTCCCCATACTTGGAAAGGCCCGGAGATGACACAGAGCACGGCTACCAGAACTGAGGAAGACCTTATCGGCGCCCTGGAGGTGCCGGCGGACGCGTACTACGGCATCCACACCCAGCGCGCCGTGGACAACTTCCCCATTTCTCGGACGAAGATGAATGACCTGCCGCATTTCATTCGCGGCATGGCCATCACCAAGAAAGCCGTCGCCATGGCGAACCGTCGCCTGAAGGTGTTGCCGAAGCACAAGTATGAGGCCATCGCCTGGGCCTGCGATCAGATCCTCCTTGAAGGCCGGTGCATGGATCAATTCCCCCTGGACGTGTTCCAGGGCGGCGCCGGTACGTCGACCAACATGAACGCCAATGAGGTCGTGGCCAACCTGGCGCTGGAGTACCTGGGTGAAGCCAAGGGCACCTACTCCGTCATCAACCCCAACGACGACGTCAACATGTCGCAGTCGACCAATGACGCCTACCCCACCGGGCTGCGGGTGGGGCTCTACATCGCGCTGCGCGAACTCAATGAGAAGCTCAACAACCTGGAGCACGCCTTCCGCCAGAAGGGCCAAGAGTTCGACGGCATCCTGAAGATGGGACGCACGCAACTGCAGGATGCGGTCCCGATGACCCTCGGGGATGAATTCACCGCCTTCGCCAACAACATCGCCGAGGAAGAAAACATCCTCAAGGTCACCGCGACGGCGCTGCTGGCCGTCAACTTGGGCGCCACCGCCATCGGGACCGGCGTCAACACCCCTGACGGGTACCGCGAGGAAGTCGTCCAGGCACTCTCCGAGGTCACCGGCTTGGACATTGAAGGGTCCTTCGACCTCATCGAGGCGACCTCCGACACCGGCGACTACGTCCACGCGCACGCCGCCGTCAAGCGCGCGGCCATGAAGATGTCCAAGATCTCCAATGACCTGCGTCTGCTGTCCTCGGGGCCGCGCGCCGGCCTCAACGAGATCAACTTGCCCGCCCGTCAGGCCGGCTCCTCGATCATGCCGGGCAAGGTCAACCCGGTGATCCCGGAGGTCGTCAACCAGGTGGCCTTCAAGGTCTTCGGCAACGACGTGACCGTCGGCATGGCGGCGGAGGCCGGGCAGCTGCAGCTCAACGTCATGGAACCGGTCATCGCCCAAGCGCTGTTTGAGTCGATCCGGCTGTTGGGCAACGCCGCCGATACGCTGCGCGAGTTCTGTGTGGTGGGAATCACGGCGAACGAGGACGTCTGTCGCACCTATGTGGAAAGCTCTGCCGGCATCGTCACCTACCTCAACCCCTTCATCGGCCATAACAACGGGGACGCCGTAGTCAAGGAGGTGTTGACGACCGGGCGCACACCGCGGGAAGTCATCTTGGAGCGCGGCCTGATGGATGAGCAGACCCTGGACCGGGTGCTGTCCACCGATAATCTGCGCAATCCGGCGTTTTCGGGGAAGCACTACAACGACTAAAGTAGTACCATTGACTGTGTTATAGATCCATAAGGTGAATTTCACTAGTCAATAGGGGGCTCATCGAGCATGATGCTGATCGTTCACACGGCCATCCTGCTGGGCGCCATAGTCCTCGGCGCCCGGTTGGGCTCCATCGCCATCGGACTGGCCGGCGGTCTCGGCGTGCTGCTGTTGGGCGCCACCGGCGTGCCGGTCACCCAAGACGACATCCCCTTCGACGTCGTCGGCATCATCATGTGCGTGATCGCCGCCATCGCGGCCATGCAACGGGCCGGGGGCATGGATTACCTGGTGCACCTCGCCGAGCGGTTTCTCCGCCGCAACCCGCGCCAGATCACCTTGTGGGCGCCGGTCGTGACCTGGGCGATGACCGTCGCCGCCGGCACCGGCCACACGGCGTATTCGACTCTGCCGGTCATCGTCGAAGTCGCCAAAGAAGGCGGGGTACGCCCCGCCCGGCCGCTGTCCGTCGCCGTCGTCGCCTCCCAGATGGCGATCGTGGCCTCGCCGATCTCGGCCGCGGTGGTGTTCATGGCGGCCTTACTGGAGGAGTACGGCGTCGGGTACCTGCAGCTGCTCGGCGTGATGGTTCCGGCGACTTTCCTGGCCATCTTTCCCACGGCGTGGCTGGTCAACCGGCTGGGCCCGGAGCTGGAGCAGGACCCGGTGTACCAGCAGCGGCTGGCCCGGGGGCTGGTGTCGAAACCGAGCGGGTTGGTCACCTACACCGCCCCTGAAGGGGCAAAAGCCTCGGTGGGGATCTTCCTCGGGGCCATCATCCTCGTGGTCGGGTACGCCACCGCCATTTCCGAGCAGGTGGGGCTGATCGCCGAACCCACGATCCCGCGCAACGAGGCGATCATGGCCATCATGCTGGCCGCCGGCACCCTGATCGTGCTGGTCAGCAAAATACCCGCCGCCGAGTTGCTGGCGACCCAGGTGTTTCGATCCGGGATGTCCGCCACGATCTGCGTCCTCGGCGTCGCTTGGCTCGGCACGACCTTCATCAACCATTACCTGGACGAGATTCAGGTGCTCGCCGGAGATCTCCTTCAGTCGCAGCCATGGTTGCTGGCTGTGGTCCTGTTTTTCGCCGCGGCGCTGCTGTATTCGCAGGCCGCGACGGCGAAGGCGCTCATGCCGGCGGCGTTGGCCATCGGCGTGTCCCCGTTGACAGCGGTCGCGGCGTTTCCCGCCGTCTCTGCCCTGTTCATCCTGCCGACCTACCCGACCCTATTGGCGGCCGTGGAGATGGATGACACCGGCTCGACCAGAATCGGCAAGTACGTGTTCAACCACTCGTTTCTGATCCCGGGGACGGTGTGCATCGTGACCTCCGTGCTGCTGGCCTACGGCATCGGCGCGCTCATCATCTAAAAACTCCCTGGACAAGGACCTTTTCCATGCTCACTGACGCCGACATCGCCAACGCCCACCCACTCGAGCCGATCACGGCCATCGCCCGCCGCGCAGGCCTTCCCGCAGACTCCATCAGCCCCTACGGCGACAACAAAGCCAAGATCGAGGTGACTAAGATCGACTGGTCCCGGCCGGACGGAAAGCTGGTCCTGGTCACCGGCGTCTCGCCGACCCCCGCCGGGGAGGGCAAGTCGACGACGTTGATCGGGCTCACCGACGCACTGGCCGCCCTGGGCGAAAACGTGCTCGTCTCTATCCGCGAACCTTCGCTTGGCCCGGTCATGGGCCTCAAAGGCGGCGCCGCCGGCGGAGGCTATTCCCAGATCGTGCCCATGGACGACATCAACCTGCACTTCACCGGAGACTTCCACGCGGTCTCGGCCGCGAACAACACGCTGGCGGCGATGGTGGACAACCACATCCAGCAGGGCAACGAACTGCGCATCGACCCCCGCCAGGTGACCTGGCAGCGCTGCGTCGACGTCAACGACCGCTCGCTGCGTCGGGTGGTCACCGGCCTCGGCGGCCCCGCCAGCGGCGTCCCGCAGGAGACCGGCTTCACGATCACCGCGGCGTCGGAAATCATGGCGATCCTCGGACTGGCCACCGACCTGGACGACCTCACGCAGCGGCTCGGCGCCATCACGGTCGGGGACTCTTTCGACGGTAGACCGATCACCGCCGCAGAGCTGGGGGCGGCCGGAGCGTTGACCGCCCTGCTCAAAGACGCTATCAACCCGAACCTCGTGCAGACCCTCGGCGGAACGCCCGCCTTCTGCCACGGCGGCCCGTTCGCCAATATTGCGCACGGGTGCAGCACGCTGCTGGGAACTCAGGTGGCGCTGAAGTACGGCAACCTCGTGTTGACGGAAGCCGGATTCGGCTCTGATTTAGGCGCAGAAAAATTCTTCGACATCAAGGCCCGCTACGGCGGACTCGACGTCGCCGGGGCGGTGGTCGTGACGACGATCCGCTCCATGAAATACCACGGCGGAGTGCCGACAGATCAGCTCGACGCCGAAAACGTCGACGCGCTGCGGAAGGGAATCGTCAACCTGGAGCGCCACGTCGACAACATCCGCACATTCGGCGTGACCCCGGTGGTGGCGTTGAACCTGTTCACCTCCGATGCAGGCGCCGAGCGGGAGTTCCTGCGGCAGTGGGCCGACGACGCCGAAGTGGCGATGGCGGAAGCCGACGTGTGGGCGAAAGGCGGCGACGGCGCCGTGGAGCTGGCGAGGCTGCTGCTGGACAACCTCTCCGAGGGCTCACACACGCTCTACGACACAGCCGACGGGGTGGAGGCCGCCATCACGACGATCGCGACCGAGATCTACCGGGCAGGCAAGGTCGAGCTGTCCTGGAACGCGAAGAACGATCTGGCCCGCATCAAAGAAAACGGGTGGGACACCCTGCCGGTCTGTGTCTCGAAGACCCCGTATTCTTTTTCGGACAACCCGGCGCGCCTGGGTGCGCCGGAAGGACACACCCTGCACGTCCGGAAATTGATTCCGCGCACGGGGGCGGGCTTTATCGTGGCGCTCACCGGTGACGTCATGACGATGCCGGGGCTGCCGAAGCGGCCGGCCGCAGAAGGCATCGAGGTCGACTCCGCCGGGCGTGTCACCGGCTTGTTCTAGCCGCTGCGCCGCCCCTATTAGTCCGCGACGGAACCCGGCCAGCCCGGGTACTCCGGCGGCGTGCCGCCCCAAGCGGGGCAGAGGTCCTGAAAGTGGCACCAGCCGCACAGCTTGGACGTTTTGGGGCGGAAGACGCCCGACTTACCGTCGCCTTCGATCTTCGCCCATAATTCGCCGAGGTCGCGTTCGAAGTACTCCAGCTCCTCTTTGGAGGGGGAGAGGCACATCGAATCGATGACCTTGAGATACATCAGGCGCAGCTGGTGGGGGATGACGTCGAACAGCCGCCAATAGACCAGCGCATAAAACCGCATCTGGAATTTCGCCTCGTGGGAGAAACGCGGCGAGGGCTTCTTTCCAGTCTTGTAGTCGACGACCCGGATCTCCCCGGAGGGGGCGATGTCGACGCGGTCGATGAAACCACGCACCGGCACACCGTTGGGCAACACGGCGTTGACGTACAGCTCAATCTCGTCGGAGTCGAAGGCCTGCGGGTTTTCCATCTCGAAGTAGCCGCGCAGCAGGCTGCGGCACTCGACGAGAAAATCATAGAGTTCGACGTCGGGAACCAGCTCGACCAGCTCCGGGTCCTCGGAGCACATCTTCTCCCAATTGGGCTTGAGCCTTTTGACCGCCGCCGGATACGTGCGCTCGTCGCGCTCAAGGGCGTGAATGTCCTCCAGGGCAGCGTGCACCAGCGTTCCCTTGACCTGGGCGACGGTCTTGGGCTCCGGCAGCTTGTCGATGGTGCGGAGCCGGTACTTGAGCGGGCACTGCTGGTAGTCGTTGGCGCGGGACGGCGAGAGGGCGAGCGGTCGGGGTGTCATAATGCTGCACACCATAGCCGTGGCAAAGTGGGTTTCATGAAACAGACCCTTGACCTCATCGATTTTATCGCTGATTCGCCCAGCTCCTACCACGCCGCCCACGTGGTCGCGCAGCGGCTCGAGGAGCACGGCTTCCGCCGCCAGGACGAAACCGCCGAGTGGGAGGCGGCCCCCGGCGGGCACTACCTCATCCGCGGCGGCGCCGTCATGGCCTGGTGGGTGCCGGAAGGGGCCACGGCCTTTCGCATCATCGGCTCCCACACCGACTCGCCGGGGTTCAAACTCAAGCCGCAGCCGGACTTTGTCAACCAGGGCTGGCAGCAGATCGCGACGGAAGTCTACGGCGGACCGATCCTGCGTTCCTGGTTCGACCGCGAACTGACCATCGCGGGCAGGGTCGTGCTCGCCGACGGCTCCGAACACCTGGTCAACACCGGCCCCGTGGCCCGTATCCCCAACCTGGCGATCCACCTCGACCGCGACCCCGCCGTCGAACGCCAGACGCACACCCAGATGATCACCGACGCCCCCGTCATGGAGATCCTCGCGGGCGCACTCGGCGTCGACGCCCAAGACATCTGCGCACACGACCTGATCACCGCCGACGCCCAGCGCGGCGCCGTGTTCGGCGACTTCCTCGCCGCCGGCCGACTCGACAACCTCACCAGCGTGCACTCCTCACTGGTGGCCTTCCTCAACGCCATCGACTCCGGCGACGCCACAGACGTCCTGGTGCTCGCCGCCTTCGACCACGAAGAAGTCGGCTCCCAGACCACCACCGGCGCCGGCGGCCCCATCCTCGAAGACGTCATCGTCCGCACCGCCCAGGCGCTCGGCCACGACCACCGCCGCATGATCGCTGGCTCCAGCTGCGTCTCCGCCGACGCCGCCCACGCCGTCCACCCCAACTACGCCGGCAAACACGATCCCACCCACCGGCCACTGCTCAACCACGGCCCCGTCACCAAGGTCAACGCCAACCAGCGCTACGCCTCCGACGCCACCACCATCGCCCTGTGGGAACAAGGCTCCGGCGTCCCCACCCAAAGCTTCGTCTCCCACAACGACGTCCCCTGCGGCTCCACCATCGGCCCCATCACCGCCACCCGCCTCGGCATCCCCACCGTCGACGTCGGCGTCCCCCTGCTGAGCATGCACTCCGCCCGCGAAATGGCCGGCGTCAAAGACCTGGCGTGGTTCACGCAAGCCCTTGAGGCATACTTGACCGGTTACTGATTAGGAGAAAGCACCCATGGCATATTCCGGACCCTTCCACGAAGGCGACAAAGTCCAGCTCACGGACCCCAAACGCCGACACTTCACCATCACTCTGACCCCCGGCGACAACTTCCACACCCACAAAGGCATCGTCGCCCACGACGACATCATCGGCGCCCACGAAGGCTCCGTCGTCACCTCCACCATGGGCACAGAATTCCTCTGCTTCCGCCACCTCATGGTCGACCACATGCTCTCCATGCCCCGCGGCGCCGCCGTCATCTACCCCAAAGACTCCGCCCAGATCCTCATCGAAGGCGACATCTTCAACGGCGCCCGCGTCTTAGAAGCCGGCGCCGGCTCCGGCGCACTGTCCATGGCACTGCTGCGCGCCGTCGGCGCCGACGGCCACGTCTTCTCCTACGAAATCCGGGAAGACCACCTGAACTACGCCATCGACAACGTCACCGACTACTTCGGCCAACAACCCCCACAATGGTCCCCCCGACTCGGAGACTTCGGCGAGATCACCACCGACGACCTCGACGGCCCCGTCGACCGAGTCATCCTCGACATGGTCGAACCCTGGCACTTCCTCGACACCGTCCGCGACATCCTCATCCCCGGCGGCGTCTTCATGACCTACGTGGCCACCGTCCCACAACTGATGAACACCATGGAAGGCATCCGCGAACTCGGCTGCTTCACCGAACCCCGCGCCTGGGAATCACTCGTGCGCGAATGGAAAGTCGAAGGACTCGCCACCCGACCCGAACACCGCATGAACGCCCACACCGCATTCCTGGTCTGGACGCGCCGCCTCGCAGACGGAGTCACACCACCTCGCCCGCAACGCCGCGCCCGGCGCTAGGCTGAACACATGAACACCTCCGACGACACCAACCAGACCCTCACCGCCCGCAATCACAAGCTCGCCGCACTCCTCAAAGAATCACGCGACAAGCTCAGCGAAATGCGCGAACAACTCGAGGAACTGGCCGAACCGCCGTCCACCTACGGAGTGTTCCTCAACTACAATGAACGCACCGCAGAAATCGTCGCCCACGGACGCCGCATGCGCGTGCACGTCACCCCCAACCTCAGCGCCGGCGCACTCAAACCCGGCGCACTGGTCCGCCTCGGCGAAGGCAACACCATCGTCGACGACGCCGGCTACCCCGACACCGGCTCCCTGGTCACCATCATGGAAAAAGTCGGCCACGACCGCGCCATCGTGACCACCCACTCCGGCGAAGAACACGTCGTGTACTTGGCTGACCCGATCCGGGACTCAGCCCGCGCCGGCGACACGCTGCTGGCGGACCCGCGCGCCGGGTACGCGTTCGAGGTCATCGAGAAGACCGAGGTCTCGCAGCTCTCGCTCGATGAGATTCCGGACGTCACGTGGGAGGACATCGGCGGTCTGGACGATCAGATCGAGGAGATCCGTGACGCAATCGAGCTGCCGTTCAATCACCCGGAGCTCTACCGCACCTACGACCTCAACCCGCCGAAGGGCATCTTGCTCTACGGCCCGCCCGGGGTGGGCAAGACGCTGATCGCGAAGGCCATCGCCAATCAGCTGGGCGGGGGCACCTCCTACTTCCTCAACGTCAAGGGCCCGGAGCTGCTGAACAAGTACGTCGGCGAGACCGAGCGCCGCATCCGTCTGATCTTCGAGCGGGCGCGCGAAATGTCGAACGACGGCCACCCGGTGGTCGTGTTCTTCGACGAGATGGAGTCGATCTTCCGCACCCGCGGTTCCGGCGTCTCCTCCGACATGGAGACCACGGTCGTTCCGCAGCTGTTGACGGAGCTCGACGGCGTGGAGTCGCTGTCGAACGTCATCGTCATCGGCGCGACCAACCGCGAGGAACTCATCGACCCGGCGATTCTGCGCCCCGGCCGACTGGACCTGAAGGTGCGGGTGGCGCGCCCGGACCGGGAGGGCGCCCGGCAGATCTTCAGCCGTTACCTCACCGAGGAGATGCCGCGCCATGATTCCGTGGACAAGCTCATCGCAGCGGGCGTCGACGCGATCTACACGGACCGTCCTTTCGTGGAGCTGAAGATGGACGACGCGGACGTCGTCATGCACTACCGGGACTTCGTTTCCGGCGCGATGATCGCCAACGTGGTGGATCGGGCGAAGAAGGAAGCGATCAAGGATCACATCGCCGGGCGCACCACGGGGGTGAGCGTGGGGCACGTCATCACGGCCGTGGAGACGGAGCTGAAGGAGAGCGGCGATCTGCCGAACACGGCGGATCCCGACGCCTGGGCGCGGATCGCCGGCATCCAGGGTTCGCGCATCACGGAGATCAAGGTGGTCGGCTAATGCGGTACATGGGAATGGAAACCGAATACGGCATCATGTGCGAGGACACGACGATTTCACCGATCGTGACCTCCACGCACGCGGTGGTGGCGTACGCTGCCCTGCACACCGGGGCGCGGTCGCGCTGGGACTACGCGGCGGAAAAGCCGTTGTCGGATTCCCGCGGCTTCGACCTGCGCCGCTACCACACGACTCCGGTCGTCGACCCGGACGCGGTCGGGGTGGCCAACGTGGTGTTGCCCAACGGGGCGCGATATTACGTCGATCACGCGCACCCGGAGTACGCCAGCCCAGAGGTCCCGAACGCCTGGGACGCGATGATCTACGACGCGGCGGGGGATCTGGTGCTCAACCAGGCGACGCGCGACATCGCGAAACTCTGGGAGCGCAAGGAGTCCGTCTTAAACGGCCACGACCCGTGCCCGCCGATTCGCATCTACAAGAACAACGTCGACGGTAAAGGCGCCTCCTACGGCAGCCACGAAAACTACCAGTATCTGCGCTCGACGGATTTCGACGTGCTCACGCAGGCGCTCATCCCGTTTTTCGTCGCCCGGCAAGTGATCGTGGGGGCGGGTCGGGTCGGGATCGGTGAGGAAGGCGAGCGCGAGGGCTTTCAGATCTCGCAGCGGGCCGACTACTTCGTGCAGGAAGTCTCGCTGGAGACGACGCTCAACCGCGGCATCGTCAACACCCGTGACGAACCGCACGCCGACGCCCTGAAGTTTCGCCGCCTGCACACCATCATCGGTGACGCGAACATGTCCCAGACCTCGAACTTCCTCAAGCTGGGCATGACCAAGCTCGTCATCGACGCGATTGAGCGGGGCGTGGATTTCTCCGACCTGAAATTGCAGCGCCCGGTGCCGGAGCTGAAGTTCGTCTCCCGGGATCTGACGCTGACCCACGAAACCCGTCTGGTCGACGGCCGGAAACTCACCGCGCTGGGGCTGCTGCGCGAGTATCGGGAGCGGGTGCTGGCCACCGACGACGTCGACAGGCGCGTCATCGAGATGTGGGGGGAGGTCATGGACTTGCTCGCCGAGGACCCGTTGAAGACCTCGCATCTGCTGGACTGGACCGCGAAGTATGCCCTCATTAAGGGGTACGTGGACAAGGGGGTGGCGTGGTCGGACCCGAAACTGCGCGTCATCGATCTGCAGTACTCCGACATCGACTCGGCCCGTTCGCTGTATCACGCGTTGGTGCGCAAGGGCAGGATGACCACCTTGGTGGACGATGAAACCCTGGAGAACGCCCTGCACAACCCGCCCGCCGACTCGCGGGCGTGGTTCCGCGGCCGGGTGACCGAGAAGTTCGCCGACGACGTCGCCGCAGCCAGTTGGCAGTCCGTCGAGTTCGTCGACGGCCGCCGCATCGACATCAGCGACGTCGACGGGTGGACCCGCGAGGAGGTGGGGGAGGTCGTGGAGCGCGCTGAAACCGTCGAGGAACTCGTGGCGGGGGTAACATCGTAGCCATGACGAATCCGCAGTCTCAGATCAGTGGGGGCGGCGACCGCCCCGAAGACACCAACGATGACGCGCAGGGCCTCGGCCAGGCGCAGGTCAACACCGCCGGGACGGACGATCTTCTCGACGAGATCGACGGCCTGCTGGAGGAAAACGCCGAGGAGTTCGTCAGCTCCTACGTGCAAAAGGGCGGCCAGTGATCTTCCACCGCCGCATCATGGGGGTGGAGACCGAATACGGCATCTCCGGGGCGCTGAGCCCGGAGGACACGGCCCGGTACCTCTTCCGGCCGATCGTCGCCAAGTATTCTTCGACGAACGTCTTCGCCCCCAACAGCTCCCGCCTCTACCTCGACGTCGGCTCGCACCCGGAGATCGCCACCGCTGAGTGCGACGACCTGCGCCAGCTGTTGGCGCACGAGAAAGCCGGCGACGCCATGCTCAACGACTTGGCGGTCCAGGCTGAGGCGGCGCAGGCGGCGGAAGGCATCGAGGGACCGATCTACCTGTTCAAGAACAACGTGGACTCGGTGGGCAACTCCTACGGTTGCCACGAGAACTACCTCATCGGCCGCGACATGGTGCTCAAGACGCTGGGCAAGCAGCTGTTGCCGTTTTTGGTCACCCGCCAGTTGACCAGCGGCGCCGGCATGCTCAGCGCCACGGACGGCTTCCTCGTCTCGCAGCGCGCGGACCAGGTGTGGGAGGGCATCTCTTCGGCGACGACCCGTTCCCGCCCCGTCATCAACACCCGTGATGAGCCGCACGGGGATTCGAAGAAATACCGCCGCATGCACGTGATCGTCGGCGACTCCAACATGTCGGAGCCGACGTTCCTGCTCAAGGTCGGCTCCACCCTGCTGGTGCTGGAAATGCTCGAGGCCGGGCTGACGTTTCCCGACCTGGAGCTGCAGAACTCCATCCTGGATCTGCGCGCCATCGCCCGGGATCGCACCGGGCGCTTACCGCTGCAGTTGAAAAACGGCGGCACCATCACCGCCTTGGAGATCCAGGAGATCTTCTACGAGCACGCCCTGAAGTGGTTCACCGAGCGCCCCGACGAGGGGACTTCGCGTGCGGACCTGGAGCGGGTGCTGGATCTGTGGGGGCGCACGCTGACGGCGATCCGCACACAAGATTACGCGGCGGTGGACACCGAGATCGACTGGATGATCAAGCTGAAGCTGCTGCGCCGCTACGCGGACAAGCTCGGCGAGGACCACCCCAAGCTCGCCCAGGTCGACTTGACTTACCACGACATCCGCCCGGATCGGGGCGTGTTCCACCTGCTTACCCGCAAGGGGCTGGCGGCGACCGCCGACGTCGAGCCGGAGATGACCGCGCCGGCCACCACCCGTGCCACGCTGCGCGGCAAGTTCCTGGCGGCCGCAGAAGAGACCGGCACGCCCGTCACCGTGGACTGGACCCACCTGAAGATCAACGGGGCCGAGTCCGTCGAGCTGCTGGATCCGTTCAGCACCGTCGATGAGCGCGTGGACGAGTTGATCGCGGGGATGGCGCGGTAGAGGTGTCCACGTCGGTGCAGCGCCTGACCAACCTGGCTTTCGCCCTGCTCGGGGCAGGGCAGGTGCGCACCCCTGACTGGATCCGCCGCCACGTCGACGGGTATCCGCCGGGGCAGTCGCAGGAGGCGTTTCGGCGGATGCTGGGCCGGGACGTCCAGACGTTGCGGCGGGCGGGGGTGCCGGTGGTCCAGACCGACGGCTACGGCATCGTCCAGGACGACTACGAGCTGCCGGAGGTCACTTTCACCCCGGAAGAGGCGACGGTGCTGGGGCTGGCAGGGGAGATGGGCCAAGCCGGGGAGCTAGGCCTGTTCGGTCGTTCCGGGTGGACGAAGATCGCCGCCGCCGGGGCGGACCGGGATTTGTCGGAGGCGCCCGTCTACACCGCCGACACCGACCTCAACCGCATTCCCGCGGCGTCGCTGACCGCGGTGCTGACCTGTGTGCGCGCCCAGAAGCGGATGCGCTTCGACTACCAGGCGGTGCCCACCAAGGAGCGGGTCCGGCGCACGATGGATCCGTGGGGAGTGGTGGTGCTCAACAGCCGCGTCTACGTAGTCGGCTGGGACGTCGACCGGCAGAATCCGCGGAGTTTCCGGATGCTGCGCATCAGCGACGTCAAGGCCTCCCATGAGCCGCCCACGCACATGGAGGCGACGGCCCCGCTGCAGGACATCGTCGCCGCCGGGTTGAAGCAGGGGCGGGAATACGTCGACGCGGTGGTGCGGGTGCCGCACGGCATGGCGAAGGAACTCGTCGACGCCGGCGAGCGCGACCAGGACCTGGTGCGGTTGACGGAGGTGGATCAGGACTGGCTGGTGCGCACCGCCGCGGGCTATGCCCCGGAGGTCGAGGTCATTGAGCCCGCCGACGTGCGCGCCCTGATCGGCGACCTGCTCAAGGAGGCGCTGTGAACGACGATAGCCCGGAGAAGCTCTCTGATTTAGTGCGGGCGCTGAACCTCATCCCGTATTTTCAGGCGCATCCGGGGCGCACGCTGTTCGAGGCCTCCCGGGATCTGGGGCGGGAGCCGCAGGAGTTGATGGGGGATCTGGCCCGGTTGCACTGCACCGGGGTGGGCGCCAGCCCGGAGGAATTGATCGATCTGACCTACAGCTACACCAACGTCCATGTCCGGGAGGATCAGGGCGTCGGGCGGGTGTTGCGGCTGACCCCGACGGAGGCGGGCACCCTGCTGCTGACCCTGGAGGCGCTAGAGTCGACGCCGGGGCTGATCGACGCCTCCGCGGTGGAGTCGGCTGCGGCGAAGCTGCGCGGCATCATGGACGATAAGGCCGTGGCCGTGTACGACACGATCTCGGAGGTCGACCCGGAGGAGTCCGCGGTCCAGCAGACGGTCGCAGAAGCGTTGCAGCGGCGTCGCCGGCTCCGGCTGACGTATTTCTCCGCGTCGTCGAACGCCTCCACCACGCGCACCGTCGACCCGGCCCAGCTGGTCGTCCGCGACGGGGAGCCGTATTTGATCGCCTGGGAGGAAGGGCAAGGCCACCGCACCTTTCGACTGGACCGGATGACGGGGGTGGAGCTTCTCGACGACGCCGCCGAGCCGCACTCCGCCGAGCTGGACGGAAGGGAAGGCTTCGGGTTCACGCACACAGCCAAGCTGCTCCTGCGGACGGACGCGACGTGGCTGGCGGAGTACCACGACATCACTTTGGGACGAGATCGCGGCGACGGGTGGGTGGAGGCCGCCATGCCCTATGGCTCCCGGCAGTGGTTGATGCGTTTTGCGATCGCCCAGGGGGACCGGTTGACCGTCGTGCGACCAAGCTCACTGGCAGAAGACGTCTCTCGACGCGCAGAAGCTGGGCTGAAGCGCTATGATGAGCCGACAAGTTCGGGTAGGGTTACCCGGAATACTGAAGAAAGGTGAGTACCTCCGGATGAATATTGGGCCCGCGCAAATTCTCATCATCATTTTGGTGATTGTGCTGCTCTTTGGAGCTCGTAAATTGCCTGAACTCGCCCGTTCCGTGGGTCGTTCCATGCGCATCTTCAAGTCTGAGGTCAAGGAGATGAAGGACGAGGACGCAGGCTCCACGGCGGCCTCCGCCACCCAGCCCACCGACGAGGATTTCTGGAACTCCCCGGAAAACCAGCCCCGCCAGATTCCGCCGCAGCAGCCGAATCCGCAGCAGCCGCAGGCGCAGAACTACCAGCAGCCGAACCAGCAGAACCAGTAACGGTATCCCTGCCCCGCAGGGAAAGGTAGTTGTGAAATGAGTAATGCAATCAGCCGTGTGTGGAGCAAGCGTGCCCGGAAGAAGCCGAAGAACCGCACCGGCGACATGTCGCTGGTGGAGCACCTTCAGGAACTCCGCAAGCGTCTGATCATTGCGGTGGTGGCGTTTATCCTGGCCACCACCATCGGTTTCGTGTGGTACCAGTGGGCGCCTCCGGGAGTGATGACGCTCGGGGAAATCATCCGCGGTCCGTACTGCTCATTGCCGCCGGAGACCCGGGCGGATTTCACCCCGGGAGACGAGTGCCGGCTGCTGGCCACCAGCCCCATCGAGATGCTGATGCTGCGTCTGAAGGTCGCGGCGGTGGCCGGGCTGATCCTGTCGTCGCCGGTGTGGCTGTACCAGATTTGGGCGTTCGTCACCCCGGGGCTGTACAAGACGGAGCGCCGTTGGACGCTGTCGTTTGTCGGCGTCGCCGTCCTGCTGTTCGTCTCTGGCGCGTTGTTGGCGTATCTCATCGTCGACAGGGGGCTGGAGTTTCTGGTCACCATCGGCGGGGAGACGCAGGTGGCCGCGCTGACCGGTGAGTCTTACTTCAATTTCGTCCTGGCGTTGATCGTCATTTTCGGCGTCAGCTTTGAAGTGCCGTTGTTCATCGTCATGCTCAACATCGTCGACGTGCTGCGGTATCACGACCTCAAGGAAAAGCGCCGCATCATCATCTTGCTGGTGTTCGTGTTCTCCGCGCTGCTGACCCCCAGCGGCGACGCTTACTCGATGCTGGTGTTGGCGTTTGCGGTGGGGATCCTGGTGGAACTGGCCATCCAGTTCTGTCGGATCAACGACAAGCGTCGCGGCATCGTCGGGGGAGTCGCGTTGGCCGATCTCGACGATGAGGAGGCCTCCGAGCTGGAGTACACCCCGGAGCCGGTGGAGCCGGCGGCGTCGGTGAAGGATCCGGAGCCGACCCGGCGTCGAAACACCGCGGAAACGGATTACTTCGACGACGTGCTTTAGGGGTATGAGTACCCTGGGGGCATGACCCACCTCGACGAATTTATTTCCGGCCTCGACTTCGCCCTCGATGATTTTCAGATCGCAGGCTGCAAGGCAGTCGAGGCCGATCACGGGGTGTTGGTGTGCGCCCCGACCGGAGCGGGAAAAACCATCGTCGGTGAATTCGCCGTCTCGGTGGCCTTGTCCCGCGGCACCAAGTGTTTCTACACCACCCCGATCAAGGCGCTGAGCAACCAGAAGTACCACGACTTGGTCGCGGTCCACGGCGAGGAGGCCGTGGGACTGCTCACCGGGGATGTGTCGATCAACTCGAACGCAGAGGTGGTCGTCATGACCACCGAGGTGCTGCGCAACATGATCTACGCCGGGTCGCACACGTTGGACCGGTTGACGCACGTGGTGATGGATGAGATCCATTTCTTGGGCGACCGCGACCGCGGGGCGGTGTGGGAGGAGATCATTCTCAACCTCGATGAGTCGGTCAACGTCATCGGGCTGTCCGCGACGGTGTCCAACTCGGAGCAGTTCGGCGATTGGCTCAGTGCCGTACGCGGAGACACGGAGGTCATCGTCACCGACCACCGGCCGGTGCCGCTGGATCAGTGGATGATGGTCGGCCGGAAGATCTACCCGCTGTTTGAACCCGGGTCCGATGTGGTCAACGACGAGCTGGAGCGCCGGATCGAGCGGATCGAGTCCACGGACACCTCCGGCGAAGACTACCGCCAGGGGCGTGGTTTCCGGGCGCGCAGCGACAACGGCGGCGACAAGTACCGCCCGTTGGGTCGCCCGGAAGTCGTCCAGGTGCTGGAGGGGCGCAACATGCTGCCTGCGATCTTCTTCATCTTCTCCCGCGCCGGTTGTGACGGCGCGCTGGCGCAGTGCCACCGCTCCCGCAAGGTGCTGACCACGCAGGAAGAGGGCGAGGAGATCAAGCGCATCATCGACGAAGGCGTCGAGGGCATCCCGGAGGAGGATCTGGAGGTGCTGCGCTTTCGGCAGTGGCGCTCGGCGTTGTCGCGCGGTTTCGCCGCCCACCACGCGGGCATGTTGCCGGCGTTTCGCCACATCGTGGAGGAGCTGTTCGTCAAGGGGCTGGTCCGGGTGGTCTTTGCCACGGAGACGTTGGCGTTGGGCATCAACATGCCGGCGCGCAGCGTGGTGCTGGAGAAGTTGGTGAAGTTCAACGGCGAGGCCCATGTGGATCTGACGCCGGGGCAGTACACGCAGCTGACGGGCCGGGCGGGGCGCCGCGGCATCGACGTCATGGGCAACGCGGTGGTGCAGTGGGCGCCGGCGATGGACCCGCGTGCGGTGGCGGGGTTGGCGTCGACGCGGATGTATCCGCTGTTGTCGACGTTTGAGCCGGGCTACAACATGGCCGTCAACCTGTTGAACATGAACGGCTTCGAGGCGTCGTTGCGGTTGCTGGAGAAGTCTTTCGCCCAGTATCAGACCGACGGGTCGGTGGTCGACGACGTGCGTCAGATGGAACGGGTGGAGGATCGGATCGCGCAGCTGCGCTCGCAGCTGCCGCCGGAGGACGCCGAGGAGGTGATGGAGTATGCGCGCCTGCGCCGCGAGTTGAGCGACGAGGAGCGCGAGTCGCGCCGCCACAGCGTGGAACAGCGTTCGATGGAGACGTCGGCGGTGCTGTCCAAGTTGCAGGTCGGGGAGGTCATCGCGGTGGCCGGGCGCAAGAAGCCGATCCTGGCGGTGGTGGTGACCCCGGCGAATCAGACGCGGGACCCGCGTCCGTGGGTGACCACGGAGTCCGGCTGGTCGGGGCGGATCGACGCCTCCGGTTTCCAGAACCCGCCGATTGTGGTGGGCCGGATGCGGCTGCCACGCAATGTGACGCATCATCCGCGCAAGAACACGAAGTTCGTGGTGGATTCTTTCCGTCGGCAGCGCTTCGACCGGCCGAAGAAGATGAAGACCACCCCGCGGGCCCGGGATTCGAAGAAGGTGGTGGCGCTGCGTAGGCAGTTGCGTGATCATCCGGTGCACGCGTGGCCGGCCCGGGAGCGCGAAGAGATGGCGCGCATCGGGGAGAAGTTCACCCGCGCGGAGCGGGATTTGGCGCGGCTGCAGAAGAAGGTGACCCCCTCGGACACGCTGGGCAAGCATTTCGAGCGCATCATCAACCTGCTCACGGAGATGGACTACGTCGAGATCTCCTCCGGGGAGCCGGAGGTCACCGATGAAGGCGAGCGGTTGGCGAAGATCCACAACGTGTCGGATCTGTTGGTCGCCCAGTGCCTCAAGCGTGGCATCTGGGATGAGCTGGATCCGGCGGAGTTGGCCGGGGTGGCGTCGTTGTGCGCTTTTGAGGCGCGCAAAACCACCGGCGGGGAGCCGACGGCGCCGACGGATCCGATGGTGGATGCGATGAACGCGACCGAGCGCCTGTGGACGCAGCTGGCCGCGGACGAAAAACGCCACCGGCTGCCGGTCTCGAAGGAGCCGGAGGCGCAGTTCGCGTTGGCGATGCATCAATGGACGGCCGGTGCGCCGCTGGGATATTGCCTGGCGGCGGCCGCGGAGTCCGGGGCGGAATTGACCGCCGGTGACTTCGTGCGCTCGGTGCTGCAGGTCATCGATCTGCTGGAGCAGGTGGCCAAGACCGGTTACACCGACGAGATCCGCCGCAACGCCCGGCGCGCGGTGGATTCCGCCCGGCGCGGGGTCGTGGCGATCGGGACGTAGGCTCCCGCCGCCGGCGCCGTCGCCGTCCCTGGTCGATGCTCGCGTCGCCCAGGTCATTTCAAGGCCGTCTCAAGACGCGCAGTTGTGCCATAGCACTGAGGCCACGACGTACGCTGTTTCCTGTGGAGGGGGCGTCTTCGGCTTCTATGCCGGGGCGTCAGTGAAGTTTTGTCTCAGGTGACAGGGTCATGATGACCCTGCCCGGGGAGTGGACACCGGGGCGGGGTCATGATGATTCGGCTACGCCGACGTTGCTGGGGGTTAGGCGGCGGGGTTGTCGGGTGTTGCCTCGGATCCTGTGAGCACGGGCTGGCGAGGCGGGTCGGTCGGTCCTTGGTCGAGGCGGAACGGGGGGTAGTCATCACGTAGCAGCAGCGTGTATGACCAGACGCGGTAGACCCATCGGTTGAGGCCGACGATCAGGGCGAAGAGGCCGGGAAGGTATCGGCCGGTCAACAGCAGCGCTACCGCGGCGATGAGTACGAGCAGCCCGAGCAGGGACAGTCCCCAGCCGGTGTTGTCGCGGATCGAGCCGATTCCGATGGCGCCGCCACCGCCGCTGAGGATGCCGAGGATCAGTAGGTGCGGGAGGGCCAGCAGCCACCATTTCACCAGCACCAAGCCCCGGGAGAGGTGGTCAGGGTAGTTCACTTCCAGCGCCGCTGGGTAGTTGGCCCGGGCGAGGGTGAAAGGGGGATAGCGGTCGGTGCCCAAGGTCGCGTAGGCGTAGAAGCCTACCCGCCAGTTCCAGCGCAGCACCCCGACGCTGAAGGCGAACCAGGACCGGGGATAGCGGCCGGTGAACAAGATGCTTATCCCGGCGGCAATCGTGGTGACCACCAGCGAAAACCAGAGCAGGGCCAGGACTAAATAGTGCGGGAGGGCCAGCAGCCATTTGATCAGCCATAGCCCTCGGGAGAGCTTCTCGTCCAGCTGGCCGGTGAATGACAGCGGGGAGGCCGCGTGGCCGGTCACACCGCGAGGGCTTTCGCCCGGCACATCCCCGGAGGTGGGGGTGGGCCGTGGTGTTCCCTGGTCGATGTCACGGCCTAGGCCGGCGGCGCCGAACAGCAGCAGCGGGATACCCAGGAGCAGTCCGATCAGCCCGGCGATCAACAGGCCGGGGTTGACGGCGCCGAGGACGTCGGTGCGGGCCCCGGGCTGCAGGTCGACCCACACCGGGGAGGTGCCGTCGGCGTTCATCACCACCAGTGTCCATTGGCCTTCCTGCAGGTCAAAGGTGATCTCCTGGGTGTCGGTGCCCGTGGTGGAGGCCACCCAAAAGTCTTGGTCGGTCGGGGCGGCCGGGTTCCGGGTGCCCGGGGTTTCCTGCAGTTGCCCCTCGGCATCGGATGCCCAGGACCATTGGCCCGATAATTGGTCTTCCTCGGTCCAGGTCACGCCTCCAATAGCGGCGTGAGGGACGTCGTTCAGGTAATCAGCGACCTCAGAAGCGTCTCCTACGCCGACGAAGATGGGCTGGTCAGGAACCACGGGGTTCACCCGGACTTGGATGCTGGCCAGCTCTTCCAGCGGGGGCAGGCCGGTCATCCCGGATTCTCCCGGATCCAGTACCAGGGAGGGGGTGGTGATGGCGTGGCCGGTGCTTTGGTAACGCTGCGAGTCCAGGGTGAGGTATTGCCCGTTTTGTTGGGCGGATTGGGCGCCCATGAGCACTGCTCCGCCGATAGTCAGGCTCAGTCCCAAGGCGGTGAGCAGAAATCCCGCCACCAACAGGACCCAGTTCAGCGGTCTCATCCGGGCGGGTTGTCGAGGGGAGGGGGAGGAAACGGTGGGAGAGGTCGGATAGGCATCCATGATGCTTCCTTAAGGGGTGGAGACAGTGAGTGGCATCCATGACTGGTGCAGATGAGGTCGGCTTGTCAGAATCACTTCATCCGTGTTGTCCATACTACTAGCCTCCTAATGGATTTATCAGCATTTTTTAAGATAAGTTCCTGGTGAGAGTGGCCCCACCGGGCGAGGAGGCTTGTTGCGCCTGGACCGGACGATAAAGGCGCTCTCCAAGGCGTCGACGAGTGCGGGGAAGGGATCCTCGGCGCGCCCTCGCCCCACCGGGGCTTTTGGTAGGGGCGTTACGTGTTTTCTGCCCTGCCTGGCAGGAAGACATGCACGCAGTCACCCTCATCCTGCAGGAGCGCCTCCCGTCGCTGACGCAGCGCTAGGACGGCTTCGAGGTAGTCCCCGGCGGATCCGGCGAAATTCAGGGCCAGGAGAATATAGACCGTCAGACGCAGATCCACGGGAACCAAAAGCAGGGCGGTAACCAGCACCGCTCCCCAGATGAGGCAGGGCGCCAAGGCCACGATGACGGTGCTGCCGCGGGTGAGGTAGAGAGGACTGCTGGTGGCCAGAAAGGGAAACCGCACCGCGTAGGACGGTTGGGTGCCGGTCAGCAGTCGCAGTGTGACGCCATGGGTGGCTTCATGGGCCGCCATGTACACCAGCAATAAGAGCAGGGTGGCCAGGGTCGTGACCACGGGATTCCACCCGGAGGTCAAAGGTAAGTCAAATATCAGGGCGACTGTTACAGCGATAAGAATCACGGCCAGGAATATTCCCTGGAGCGTAACGGAGAACTTTCGGTCCTTCTTGAAGTCCACCGTGAGGTACCGGTGATAGTTCGTAGGCAGTTCGAGGGTGCCTCGGTGTTGCTGCGTGTTCATGGTCGGCTCTTCTCGCCTTGCCGACACTGCGGAAGTTGAGGAGGGGAAACTGCGGTGGCCGCCCCCGAAGAGTGCCCGGGGCGCCGCCTGCCTTCAGTATGCGCCACTCTGCCGATCGATGAAAGGGAAAACGTCTCAGCGGGGCCTGATTGGGTGGCTTCCTACACCGAGAAAAACTGCGACCGGGGCCAGCGGAAAGTCTCAGAGACACACTCTTGGTAGGGCCATGTTCCATCTCGTCTTTCCTGCGTCGCCCAGCCCTGGCGGGGCGGCGGCGAGCACCAAACATCGCGCGAAACCCTGCCGCTTGTTTCGTGGGCGCGGATAGCGGATAATGGAACCGTGCACAGGCGCCAGACGTCGCTGACGAAGACGACGGCCTCACGCGGCGTCTCTTCCGGGACGCTCGTTCTGGTGGTGGCCGTGGATCTCCTCGTGGTCGCTCTCATCACCTGGCTATTTCGTACGGAAGTATTCACCCCTGTCGTGGACGCCACCGCTGGATTGGTCAACCGGACCCTGCTGGGCAACGCCCTGCCGCTCGCCTTGGTCGTCGGTCTCCTCATCGTTCGTCTCGGCGATCTGCGGGCCCGGGATATCGGGCTCGTCTGGTCCCGGATCCCCCTCGGCATCACGGTCACGGCGAGCATCTGGCTCCTGGTGCAGGGGATCCAGGCGGTGAGCGCCCAACTGCTCAACGGCACTGTTGAACCGGCGGCAAAGTGGTCGGAGTGGGGGATTACCCCGGTCCTCGGGGCGCTGATTGGTCAGCTGCTGGGCAACGCCTTATACGAGGAGTTAGTCTACCGCGGATTCCTGTTTGCGCAGATCCTGCTTCAGCTGCGGCGCCGGTGGCCGACCTCCGCCTACCGTCCGTTGGTGGCGGCTTCGCTGACCTCGCAGGCCCTGTTCGCCGCCCGGCATATTCCGAGTGCGCTCGCCGAAGGCATGCCGGCCATCGACATGGCGCTGGATCTGCTCCGGCTGATCGTCCTGGGCATCCTGTTGGCCTTGTTGTATGTGCGCACCGCCAATTTGTTCATCGTCATCGGCGTCCACACGCTCATGAATGCCCCGACGGCGCTGTTCAGTTCGGTGATCATCGACGCGTCGGTGCTTGTCATACTGCTGGCGATCCTGCTGCTGTGCTTGTGGCCAGGCCGAAAGAAGCGGGTAAATCCGAACGGCCCTGCCGAGCACGTCACCCCCGGTCCGCGCCGGGAAGCGCCGCCCAGGAAATCGTGATCATGATGACCTCGACGGCATGGTGTCGTCACTATCCCCGCGGAGCAACGCGGAGGTGATCACCGGCGAGACCAACGACAAGATCTCCTCCCTCCTCAACGGGCACCCCATCTCTTCCAGGGCGATGGGTTTGTTGAAGCAGACTCCTCTTTGCTCGAGCTAGCATGCGGACCCCGGCTCTAGGTCTGCCCCGACACGACGCCTAGGCCAGCCCTACGCTGAGGACTGGCCGTCTCGTGTGCGTGCCCGCCGAATGTGTCGTAGCGCAGGCTTCAACGGCGGGCGTCGAGTTCGGCGACGGCCGCGGCAAGGGAGTCTCGGTGCGGGGCGGTCTGGGCGACGGTGGCTACGCCGGTGTGGTGGCCGGCAACGGTCAGGATCATGGATTGCACCGCGGCGATACGGCCGTGGACAAGCACCGGCCCGCCGGAGTCGCCGTTGACCGCCGGTGGGCTGTTATACAGGAAGACTGGGGCACGCACGACGGTGCAGTCACGGGAGACGGCCAGGGGAAAAGACCACAGGGCGCGGCCGCGGCGGGTGCGTGCCCGGTAGCGGCTGCCACCGAAAGCCTGGGTGGTGGTGCGGGCGAGCAGGGGAATTCTGGCCCGAGCCAGGCCCGGCAACGTCCGCGGCGTGCAAGGACGGGTGAGACGAACGACCGCGAGGTCCGTTCCCTTGACCACCGCGAGGTCGGCGATGCGGGCGTGGAAGTGGGCGCCGCCGATTTTTCCTTCTGGCGAATCGCGGAAGAAGTGCGCGCACGTCAACACCAAATCAGTGACGCCGTGGTCGCGGGGCGCGAGGTCCGCGGCGATCAGGACACCTGAACAGTAGGAGCGGCCGCGGGAGATACGCACTGTAAACGGGCTCACGGGCAAACCGTAGCATGGGGGCATGACACAATATTTCGACGCAGACATCTATACCCGCCGGATCGATCGGGCCCGCACCTCCGTCACGGAGCAGGGCCTGGGCGCCTTGGTGGTGGGCACCGGACCGGAGCTGGCGTATCTCACGGGCAGCTGGATGAGTTCACATGAGCGCTTGACGGCGCTGGTGGTGACCGGGGAGGCGGCGGTACTGATCGCGCCGGCGACGGATATCGCGGAGGTCGCGCACCTGGATCTGGAGGTCCTCGGCTGGGCCGACGGCCAGGACGCGCACGCGCTGGTCGCGGAGCGGGTGGGCGACGGCCCGGTCGGGTTGGGCTCGTCGTTGACGGCGGATCATGTGCTGGCGCTGCAGGCGGCGTTGCCTGCGCGCGAGTGGCGCCTACCGACGCATCTGGCCGTACTCAAGGAGGACGCGGAGCTCAAGCAGCTGGCGCGCGCCGGGGCGGCGATCGACGCGGTGCATGCGCAGGTGCCGTCGCTATTGGGTGCGGGCCGGACGGAGGCCGAGGTCGCCGCGGAGTTGAAGCACCTGATCTTGGCGGAGCACGAGGCGGTGGATTTCATCATCGTCGGCTCCGGGCCCAACGGGGCGAACCCGCACCACTCCTTCTCTGATCGGGTGCTGCAGGCCGGCGACCCGGTGGTCGTCGATGTCGGCGGCACCCTGGACTCGGGGTATCACTCGGACTGCACGCGCACGTACGTGGTGCCGGGCGGTGAGCCGCCGGCGGAGTTCACCAGCGCCTATGGGGTGCTGCAGCGGGCGTTTTCCGCGGCAGTGAATGCGGTCCGTCCCGGCGCGACGGCGCAGAGCGTGGATGCGGCCGCCCGCGAGGTCATCGAAGAGGGCGGGTTCGGCGAGTTTTTCACGCACCGCACCGGGCACGGCATCGGCTTGTCGACCCATGAGGAGCCGTTCATCATCCAAGGCAATGAGCTGGTGCTCAAGGAAGGGATGTGTTTCTCGGTGGAGCCGGGCATTTACGTTCCCGGCCAGTGGGGGATGCGCATCGAGGACATCTGTGCGGTGGGCGGGAAAAAGGCCCAACAGTTGAACCTTCAACCAATTGCGCTAAGCTAGGCGCCATGACAACCAACGCACTCTTCGTCGGCCACGGATCCCCCATGAACGCCATCGAAGACAACACCTTCACCCGCACCTGGCGCACCCTGGGCGAAGACATCTCCGACCAAGCACCCCGAGCGATCCTGTCGATCTCCGCACACTGGTACACCCGCGGCACCGGGGTCACCGCCATGACCAACCCCAAAACCATCCACGACTTCTGGGGCTTCCCACCCGAACTTCAGACCACCCAATACAACGCGCCGGGTGACCCGGAGATCGCCGAACTGGTCAAGGACCTCGCCAAGCCCGACCTGGTCGCCTCCGACTACAACTGGGGACTCGACCACGGCACCTGGTCCGTGCTCAAGCACATGTTCCCGGAAGCCAAGATTCCGGTCGTGCAGCTGTCCATCGACGGCACCAAACCCTTCGACCACCACGTCCAGCTCGGGCACAAGCTCGCCCGCCTGGCCACCGAGAACAACGTGCTGATCGTCGGCTCCGGCAACGTCGTCCACAACCTGTCCATGGTCCAAGCCCGCGCCGGCGACACCGGCTTCGGGTGGGCGGACTCCTTCGACGAGACCGCCAAACACCTCATGACCGACAGCCCCGAACGCGTCGAGACACTCCTTGAGCACGAGGCCTTCAGCCGCGCCGTGCCCACCCCGGACCACTTCCTGCCACTGGCCTACATCGCCGGCGTCACCGCCGCCCTGGACAACCAGAACGTCACCGCCTTCAACGACAAACGCACCATGGGATCTCTGTCGATGACCGGCTACCGGGTAGCCTCCTAAACCATGATCCTTCTGCTTGGCGGCACCAGCGACATCGGCGTCGAACTGACCCGACGCCTATGCGCCGGCCAACACGTCGTCGTCTGCGCCCGACGCCCCGAAAACATCGGGGACTTCCCGGGCGCGGCCAGCGTGTCCACCCTCGCCTTCGACGCCACCGACCTGCACACCCACCGCAACGTGATCGACGAAGCCGAACGCCTGGCAGGGGAGAAGACCACCACCGCCATCCTCGCCTTCGGCGTCCTGGGAGACCAACACCGCGCCGAAACCGACGAAACCCACGCCGCACACATCGCCACCGTCGACTACACCGCCCAGATCTCCATGCTCACGGTCCTGGCCGACCACATGGACCACGGCCACATCGTCGCCTTCTCCTCCATCGCCGGCTGGCGCCCCCGCCGCGCCAACTACGTCTACGGCTCCACCAAAGCCGGCCTCGACGCCTTCTGCCAAGGCCTGGCCGACCGCCTCCACGGCACCGGGCTCGGACTCTACCTCGCCCGCCCCGGATTCGTCATCGGCTCCATGACCGAGGGCATGACACCGGCCATCATGTCCGTGCGCCCCCACGACGTCGCCGAAGCCGTCGCCGACCGCATCCGGGCCAACCAGCCGGGCACCTTTTGGATACCCAAAAAGCTGGCCCTGCTCGCCGCCGTCATGAAACTCGTCCCACGCCCGATCTGGCGGCACATGCCCCGCTAAACCAGTTAAATGGAACACCATGAACGAGACCCACCGATCCGGAACCCTCCGGACCACCCTGCGCTCCCTCGTTCCCCTGCTTAAAGACACCGCCCACGGCGTGACCACCCGGGCGCTCAAACTCAGCCCTCAACCACACCGCACTACCGAAGACCCCACCTTCACCACGCCGACCTACCTCGCCGGCACCGCCCCGGGCACCCTCCTCAACCACCACAAAATCACCGCCGTCGGCACCCGCGGCAGCTCCACCCGCTACGAATACGTCACCACCGACTCCCGCGACCGACTCCTCACCGCCACCGGCGCCATATTCCGACCCCGCCTCCCACGCGGACCCGTCATCGCCCTCGCCCCCTCCACCCAAGGCGTCGCCCCACACTGCGACCCCTCCTACTCCTGCGCCGTCGGCGTCAACGCCTTCCGCAACCCCGTCGACGTCATCGCGGCCTACGAACAACCCACCATCAACTGGCTGCTGACCGCCGGCGCCACCGTCATCATCAGCGACTACCCGCGCGACCCCGCACTCGGCGTACAAATGTACTGCGACCACCCCTCCTCTGCACGCGCCCTCTACGACGCCATCCGCGCCGCCCGCCACCTCGGCGTCGACGACCAACCCCTCGGCCTCTGGGGATACTCCCAAGGCGGCGGAGCCATCGGCGCCATGCTCGAAGAACCCGACTACGCACCCGACGTCTGCCCGCGCGCGGCCTTCATCGGCGCCCCACCCGCCGACCTCACCGACGTCCTGCACCACGTCGACGGAACACTCGCCACCAGCGTCATCGCCTACACCACCGCCGGACTCATGGTCACCTCCGAAGAGATCCAAACAGAAATTTTCACCGAACTCACCGACGCCGGACTCCGCGAACTCCTCGACAACATCCAACGCTGCGTCGGCGGCTCCCTCCTGATCTCCGCCTGGCGCTCCACCGCCCAATGGACGCGCCGGGGCCTGACCTTCGGGGCCCTGTGCGAAGACCTGTCGGCCACGGGGGAGGAGTTGGAGAAGCGTCGGCTGGGTGGGCGGGCGCCGCAAATTCCGGTGCGGTTGCGGGCGGCCCGCCACGATGACGTCGTTCCCTACGAGACGGTGCGCCGTCTGCGCATGAAGTGGGCGACCGCGGGCGCCGACGTCGACTGGCGGGTGAGTGAGATTCCTCGGATCCCGGGCGGGCTGGGAATCAATCATGTATTGCCGTATATCCGGCATTTCACCGACGACGCCGGGTGGTTACTCGACCGTCTGGCCCGGTAGGGTGTACCCCATGCCCATTCTTCTGGTGTTCTCATACATCATGCTCGAAACCGTCGCTTTCTGGGCGGTGTCGACCTGGCTGGGGTTCTGGGGGGCTTTCTTCGCAATGTTCGCCCTCATGTTCCTGGGCAGCGTCCTCGCCGGCGTGCAGATCCGCCGGGCCCGCTCCGTCGGCAGCCTGGGGCTGCTCATGGTCGCGACGGTCTTAAGCTCCATCCCGGGGTACGCCACCTCCGTGCTCGGCCTGCTGCTGATCTTCCCGCCCACCCGCGAACTGGTGCGCGGGGCGGCGGCGAAGCGGTTGACTGCCAAGCTGGAGGACTTCGGCACCCGCATCTACGAACATTCCCCCATGTCCTCCATGAAGACGCAGTACGGCACCTTCGCCGACGCAGATTCTCCCGCGCAGCCGAAATCCGCGGAGGTCATCGACGAAGAGGAAATCCGCGAGTGGACCGACAACCTCTCACCCGATGACTTCAAGAAGGGCCCGCAGTAGTGCACCTGCTCCTCCGGTTACTCGCCGCGGCGGTCTCCGGGTTCATCACCTACGCCTCGTATGAGCCGCTCGGCTGGTGGGTCGCGGGCGTCCTCGGCGTCGGCCTGCTGTACGCCTGCCTGGTGCCCTGGGGCCGGAGGGTCCAGCTCTGGGCGGGCGCCCTGATCGCTTTCGTCCACTCCGTCATCCTGTACCTGCTGTTGCTGCCGTGGGTGGGCGAGTTCGTCGGCGCGGTGCCGTATGTCGCCCTGAGCATCGCCTGCGCGATTTACGCCTTATTGACGGGCGTCGGGGGCGTGTGGATCGCCCGGTGGCGCTACGGATTCCTGGCCTTCCCGTTCTTCTACGTCGCCGTCGAATTCCTGCGCAGCTCCATGCCCTTCGGCGGCTTTTCCTGGGTACGGCTCGCCTGGGGGCAAGTCAACGGGCCACTGGTCAACCTGTCTGTCTGGGGTGGCCCGGCGCTGGTGACCCTGGCGGCCGTACTCGTCGGCGCCGGCCTGACGGGACTGTATTACCGGCGCACCAGGGTCATCGCGGCCGGCGCGGTCATCGCCCCATTGATCCTGGGGCTCATCGCGGGCATCGGCGTCAACCGCCCGGACGCCACCGTCGGTTCCGTCGACGTCGCCGCCATCCAGGGCAACGTTCCTCGCATGGGCCTCGACACCCACACCCAAGAGCGTGCCGTGCTGCGCAATCACGCCCGCGTAACCGAGGAGTTGGCCGCTTCCGGCGCCGAGCCCGACCTGGTGTTCTGGCCGGAGAACTCCTCCGACGTCAACCCGTTGACCAACGAGGAGGCCGGCGCCATCGTCGATGAAGCGGTGCAGGCCATCGACGCGCCGGTGATGGTGGGCACCATCACCGGCGCCGAGGACGGCACCTACAACACCATGCAGGTATTCGACCCGGTCACCGGGCCAGGGGAGGACCACCACAAGCGTTTTCTCGTTCCCTTCGGGGAATGGATGCCCTACCGTGACTTCTTCCGTAACTTCTCCGAGCTCGTCGACTACGCCGGCAACTTCGTCCCCGGCGACGGCAACGGCGTGGTCGACATGGGCGGTCTGCCCGTCGGTGTGGCCACCTGTTATGAGGTCGCCTACGATCCCGCGTACCGCACGGCGGTGCTCGACGGGGCCCAGATTCTGACGACGCCCACCAACAACGCGACCTTCGGGTTCACCGACCAGACGTATCAGCAGTTGGCGATGAGCCGGTTCCGTGCCATCGAAACCGACCGCGCCGTCGTGGTCGCCGCCACCTCGGGCACTTCTGCGATCGTTCACCCGGACGGGACCGTCACCCAGGACACCAACCTGTTCGAACCCGCCGTCCTGCAGGAGACGCTGCCGTTGCGGGATTCGGTGACGTTCGCCGTCCGCCACGGGGAGAAGGTACAGTTGGCCCTGATAATTATTGGTTTGTTCCTCGTGCTTGCCGCTTGGTGGACGAACCGTCGCAGGTCTCTAAGGAGCGAATAGCCGTGAACAATCCCAGCACCTTGGTCATCATCCCGACCTACAATGAGCTGGAGAACCTCCCGCTGATCACGGGGAGAGTCCGTGACGCAGCGCCGCAGGTCGACGTCCTCGTCGTCGACGACAATTCTCCCGATGGCACGGGTGGCAAGGCCGACGAGCTCGCCGCCGACGACGACCAGATCCATGTCCTGCACCGCACGAAGAAAGACGGTCTGCTGGGCGCTTACCTCGCCGGTTTCGAGTGGGGGAAGGAGCGCGGCTATGACGTTCTCTGCCAGATGGACGCTGACGGCTCCCATGCCCCGGAAGAACTGCACCGCCTGCTGGACCAGATCGAGGACGGAGCCGACATGGTCATCGGCTCCCGTTACGTGGAGGGTGGCAAGGTCGTGGATTGGCCGCGCGACCGTTTCCTGCTGTCCAAGGGCGGCAATCTGTACATCTCGGTGGCGTTGGGGACCGGACTGACCGACATGACCGCCGGTTACCGGGCGATCCGCCGGGAGGTCCTGGAGGGCATTGACCTGGCCGAGCTGTCCGACGCCGGCTACATCTTCCAGGTGGATCTCGCTTACCGCGCGGTCGAGGCCGGCTTCGACGTCCGGGAGGTGCCGATCACCTTCACCGAGCGTGCGATCGGTGAGTCCAAGCTGGACGGCAGCTTCGTCAAGGACTCGTTGGTGGAGGTCACCAAGTGGGGTGCTCAGCATCACACCACCCAGGCCACCGAGCTGGCTTCCGAGCTGGGCAGACTGGCGGCCTACGAGTATCGCCATTCTCCGCTGGCGGGCCTCGGCTCCAAAGCCAAAAACGCCGCCACGTTCGTCTCTGATCTGGCCGGTGAATTGGGGAAGCTGGCGAAGTACGAGATCGATCGGAAAGTCCGGAAATAAACCACGTGCGGCAATGAGAAAAGCGCAGGGAGTTCCCTGCGCTTTTCTTTTGTGGGGCCGGGGTTATTTTCCGGCGGCCTCGGCTTCCTGCTGCTCCTTCAGGAGACGAGCAGCGGCGCGACGCTTCTTGCGCAACGTGTCCAGTCGCTCCTCGAGCAGAACGTCGAGTTCCTCGATGGTGCGACGTTCACGGAGCATGTCCCAGTGCGTACGCGGCGGCTTGACCGGCTTCGATTCGACGCCCTCGCCCTCAATGAGGATGCCCACCTGGCCGTTCTTGCACAGCCACTCCTCGGGGATCTCGGCGTCGTCAGCAAACGGCACGTCGAAGATTTCGCCCGAGGGGGTGCGGTACTTGACCATCTGGCGCGGAGCGAGATCGTGGTCACGATCCGTCTCGTAGCTGACGGCGCCCATTCGGCTGCCACGGAGAACGCGGTCTGCCATGCGTCATCATCCCTTTCAATGGAAGTGGAGTGTAGGTCTAACAGTATAACGCGGATAGGGGAGTGTTTGTTCCCGTGGGCTAGGATATCGGATGTGAATGCTACCCCTGCGACGTGTGCCTGGTGTGGGGTGGAGATTGCGCAGAGTGGCCGGGGGCGGCCGCGGAAATTTTGTCGCGCCTCGTGCAGGCAACGGGCTTACACCCAAAGGAATAACGTTTCCCTATCAGGCTCCACAATTTCGCCCGATTCGGTTATCATGCAGCCAGACCGATACCAACTTTTGAAGGACGAGCTGTTTGAGCTCCGCTGCGCTGCAGAGGATATCGCCACGGCCAGCTCGGAGGGCGCCTCCGCGGGTGAGATTCGAGACTTATGTGATGAGCTGGTTCACTTGGCCAAACGTATTGAGAAACTGAGGTAAGAATGAAAAAGCTCCTGATGAATCAGAAGCTGGTGATCACGGTATTCTCCGTTTTGATCGTCGGCCTGGCGCTGTTCGCCCTGGTTCCCATGGTCGTGGCGTTGGTCATGGGGCCCGGTGTACGCACCGAACCCGTCAACGCCGAGAATGCCGAACCTGCCACCACGGACGTCAACGGCGAGTGGACGGTCGCGCAGGGCCGTCCGCCGAACACGTCGTCGGTCGGATTTACGTTCGACGAGGTGTTGCCGGGGGAGCGCACCCGCACGTCGGGGTCGACCCAGGACGTCTCCGGGGCTGTGACCGTTGAAGAAGGCGCGTTGACCGCCGGCGAGATCGTGGTCGACCTGACCAATATCGTCACCGACAGGGACGTGCGCGACGAGAACGTGCGCAACAAGCTGCTGGAGACTCACGATTACCCGGAGGCCACCTTCGAGATCACCGAGCCGGCCGACCTCTCTGAGGTCCCGGACGACGGCACCCTCGGCGAGGTGGAGCTGACCGGCGAGCTGACCATCAAGGGCAACACCGAGGAGGTCGTGCAGCCTTTTCAGGTGCTGCGGGACGGTGAACTGATCATCGTCTCCGGCGACGTGGTCATCGATCGCAATGAATACGGAGTGGAGTCTCCGGAGATGATCGCCGCCGATATCGCCGACGAGGGCGAAATCAACATCCGAGTGGCGCTGAGTAAGGGCGGACAAGAATAAATCGCGGTATAGGAAAACCTCGTCGATTAACGTCACGTGACGGAATTAAGGTGGGTTCCCGTCCCTGAAAAATCAGACACAAACGGGCTTTGGGGGCGGAGGCGCGACGTAAGGCGCATGCGTGCCGTATCCTGAGAAATCGCCGGGATCCTGAGAATGCTGGCCCCGCGAACGAATTTCGTTCGCGGGGCCAGTCGCATGTGCGGGGAGGAGAAACTTGTCGACGTCCGCGCGAGCCCGTGGGAGTGATCGAGCGCTGAAGCGCTCGTGGCGACGACGGTGACAGTGACGGAGGGCCCGGCATGATGGAAAGCGCTTGAGGGGTCAGGTCACGGAGCGTCAACATGGCGTTGCAGGCCCAGGCTGTGCGCTGTCGAACCTGCTGGCCTAAATGTCCGATAATGTACATTATGTCAGATTAACTGGCGACCCTGCACCCCATCGGGCAGGCTTATCGACGTCGCGTCACATGAAGCCCATTCCGCCTCGATGTCTCGCTCACCGCGGCTACGACCCTGCCCGGGCGCCAGCCGCGCGCAGGCCTGTCGCCTGATGTCTGGCCGCTTGGCCCGCACGTCCGTGTTTCGGGCGTCGTACCTTGCGTGGCCGGACATTCGCAGAGAGTTCCCGCATCAGGGTCGACGTCTCGCCCGCCGTGCGCCCGACGCGCCCATCATCGCAAACTCGGCAATCGGGACTGTCTGCCCGTTGCCTCTCGCTGGGTAGTCCAGCATCTCCCCATCGTCATGCGGTTCTACGCCACGACGGGAATTTCCCAAATAGTGAATATTGACTCCCACTATTTGGGAAAGTAATGTTTCTTTCGCTAAAGCGTGATCATTCTTATCACTGAGAAAGTTGGGACCGTATGTCAATTACCACTGGCGAAAGCCGGGTGGCCTCCCCGGAACCGACGGCTCAAGACCGTCGTCGGGTGGCGTTTGCCTCGACGATTGGCACGACCGTCGAATTCTACGATTTCTACGCCTACGCCACCGCCGCAGTCGCCGTGTTCCCCTACCTGTTTTTCCCGAACACCGACAATTCCACCGTGGCGCTGCTGCAGTCCTTCGCCACCTTCGGCCTGGCGTTTATCGCCCGGCCGCTCGGCTCCGTCGTCTTCGGTCACTTCGGTGACCGGGTCGGCCGAAAGGCCACCCTCGTCGGCGCTTTGCTGACGATGGGCATCGCCACTTTCATCATCGGCTTACTGCCCACCTATGCGCAGGTCGGCCTCATCGCGCCGGCACTGCTGGCCGTGATGCGCTTCTGCCAGGGTCTTGGCCTGGGTGGCGAATGGTCCGGCGCGGCACTGCTGTCGAGCGAATACGCCGCCCCCGGCAAGCGGGCCCAGGCCGCAATGTGGCCGCAGCTGGGCGCCCCGTTCGGCTTCTTCCTGGCCAACGGACTCTTCCTCGTCCTGGTTTCCCTACTCGGTTACGAGCTCGGTGACACCACCGGCGCCTTCATGGAATGGGGCTGGCGCATTCCCTTCCTGTTGTCCGCGGTCATGGTGCTCATCGGCCTGTACGTGCGCGTCAAGCTCGAAGAAACCCCGGTTTTCCAGGAGGCGGCCAACACCGGCAAGAAGGTCAAATCCCCGCTCAGTGCAGTCTTCCGCACCGCGTGGAAGGCCCTGTTCTCCGGCACCTTCGTCATGGTGGGCACCTACACCCTGTTTTACCTGGTCACCACCTGGATACTGTCCTTCGGCATCGCCGATCCCGACGCCGGTGTCGGCCTGGGAATCCCCTACCTCCGCTTCCTGCAGATTCAACTGCTGACGATCTTTTTGTTCATGCTCGGCATTCCGGTCGCCGCCTGGCTCGCGGACAATTGGGGCCGCAAACCCACTCTGTTCTGGACGACGGCGGCCATCATCGTCTTCGGTTTCACTTTCAGCTTCTTCCTGGAGCCGGGCGAAGCGACCATGGGCACCGTCACCGCGTTTCTGGCCATCGGCATGTTCTTGATGGGAATGATCTTCGGCCCCATGGCCGCTGTGTTGCCGGAGCTCTTCCCCACCAATGTCCGATACACCGGCTCGGGCATCGCCTACAACGTCTCGTCGATCCTCGGCGCGGCGGTGGCCCCCTTCATCGCCACGGCACTGGCCGCGCAATTCGGGGTGCAGGCCGTCGGCTGGTACTTGGTCGCCGTATCCGTCGTCTCCCTGATCGCGATCATCGTCATGCGTGAAACAAAAGACGACGACATGACCACGATTTAACGGATCAGGGCACCGTCCCTAAGCGCTGAATAATCCCCGACGCCGATCTTCCTGACCGGCTCGGGGATCAGTGTTTTTCGACCCTTGCGGGGCTGCTCCCCCGTTCCTGAACCCACCTTCCCCTCCTCTTCATTTCGTCAATTGGCGAAACTAAGGATCCACCCCGCCATTCCCGTGAGACGGTCAGATAGATACACTAGATCAGTGACATTGGGGTGCATCGCCCGATTCTCGGGCGCTGCTGAGATCACACCCATCGAACCTGCTCTAGCTAGCACTAGCGAAGGAATTGTCCTTGGAAGACTTATATCGTCATGCCCATAAACTGCGTGAAGTGAACCCGCTGGTTCACTGCCTGACCAACCAAGTCGTCATGCAGACCACCGCGAACGTCCTGCTGGCCGCCGGCGCCTCCCCCGCCATGCTGGACGCCCCGGAAGACGCCGCCGCGTTCGCAAAGAACTCCTCTGCGGTATTGGTCAACACCGGGACCCCGCACGCCGCGAAATACGTCGCCTCCCGCGAGGCGATCCGTGGCGCCCGTGAGGCGGGCGTACCGTGGGTGCTGGATCCCATCGGGGCCGGCGCCCCCAACGCCGTCGGCGACTTCTGCTCGTCCATCCTCGCCGATAAACCTGACGTGATCAGTGGAAACGCCTCCGAGATCGTCGCCCTGGCCGGAATGGGAGACACCGCCCGAGGCGTGGACGCCACCATCGACGTCGACGACGCGCTCGACGCTGCGATAAGCCTCGCCGCCCGCACCGGCGGCGTCGTCGCCGTCACCGGCGCCCGGGACCTGACCGTCTCCGCCGGACGCAGCACCTGGCTGACCTCCGGGGTGCCCATGCTGCAACAGGTTATCGGCACAGGCTGCTCCCTCGGGGCGCTGTGCGCCGCCTATGCCAGCCTCGACATGGACCCGCACGACGCCGTCGTCACCGCACACGCGCACCTGGGCGCCGCCGCCCAGATCGCCGCGGAGACGGCACACGGTCCGGGGTCTTTCGCCGTCGCCTGGCTCGACGCCATTGCCGCCGTCACCCCGGAGCGCATGCGGGAGCTCACCAGCGTGGAGGAGACCCGATGAGCCCCGTCGACTGGAGCCTGTACCTGGTCACTGACCCGGTCATCGGCGGCGGCGACGTCGTGGAGACCGTGGCCCAAGCCCTCGACGGCGGGGTCAGCGTCGTCCAGTTGCGCGACAAACACGCCGGCGACGACGAGTTTCGCCGCACCACCGAGCAGCTGCTCGAGATCCTCGGCGAGGTGCCGCTGTTTCTCAACGACCGCGCGCACATCGCCGCAGAATTTCGCACCCACCTGCACATCGGGCAGGACGATGTGGCATATGCCCAGGCACGCGAGCTCCTCCACGAAGATCAGCTGATCGGGCTGTCCGTCGGCTCCGACGCCGAGCTGGACGCCGCACTCGCGCTTCCCGGGCGCCGACCGGACGTCCTGGGGCTCGGGCCGGTGTATTCGACCACCACCAAAACCAACGCGCCGGCCGGGGTCGGGCCGGAGGCCGTCGCGGCTTGGGCGGCCCGATCAGAAGACATGGCCACCGTGGCCATCGGCGGCGTCGACGCCGCCAACGCCCACACGATCCACGGGGTCGACGGCATCTGCGTCGTCTCCGCGATCATGGGCGCCGCCGACCCCGCGGCCGCCGCCCGAGAATTATTGAAAGAGGCATACCGTTGATCCCCCGCATTTTGTCCATCGCCGGCACCGACCCGACCGGCGGCGCCGGAATCCAAGCCGATTTGAAGGCCATCGGCGCCGCGGGCGGTTACGGGATGAGCGTGGTCACCGCACTCGTCGCCCAGAACACCACCGGGGTGCAGTCGATCCACACCCCGCCGATTGATTTCCTGCGCGAGCAGCTCGAGTCGGTCGTCTCGGACGTGCAGGTCGACGCGGTCAAGATCGGCATGCTCGGCAGCGCCGACGTCGCGCAGGTGGTCTCGGAGTTCCTGGAACGGGTGCCGGACGCCGTGGTCGTGCTCGACCCGGTCATGGTCGCCACCAGCGGTGATCGTCTGCTGGCGAAGGAAGCGGAAGACGCCGTCCGCGATCTCGCCACCCGAGTCGACGTCATCACCCCGAACCTCCCGGAGTTGGCCACCTTGACCGGCACAGAGCAGGCCACGAGCCTGGAGGAAGCGATCGAACATGCCCGTGCCTTCGCCGCCGAGCACGGGACGACGGTCATCGTCAAGGGCGGGCACCTGACCGGGCCCCGGGCGGACAACGCCGTCGTCTCCCCCGACGGCCGCGTTCACCGCGTGCCCAGCGCGCGGATCGACACACCGCACACCCACGGCACCGGCTGCTCGCTGTCTTCTGCGCTGGCCACCCGTTTGGGCGCCGGCGCCGAGATCACCGACGCCCTGAGCTGGTCCACGCACTGGCTGCACGAGTCCATCACCCATGCCGCGCAGCTGGAGGTCGGACAAGGAAACGGGCCGGTCGACCACTTCCACCGCGCCCGCCGCCTCCAGGAGGCGGCCAGCTCCCGGCCGTGGCGCGCCACCGGCACGGCCGGGGATCCGCAGATTCCCGCCGCCGGGCCGCACACCGCCGCGCTCTGGGAGGCCACCGGCGACGTCACCGAACAGGTCATGGCCTTGCCGTTCATCCGGAAACTGGCCGACGGCACCCTGTCGCAAAAACACTTCGAGTTCTACCTCGCGCAGGACTCGGCGTACCTCATCCGGTACGGACGGGCGTTGGCGCACCTGGCACGCACTTCCCCGGAGCCGGAGGGCATCGTCGCCTGGGGCGAGATGGCCGCCGGCTGCATCGTCGATGAACGCGAGATGCAGCAGACCTGGCTGGCCGGGGCGCAACTGCGCGACGAGGACATCTCCCCGATCACCCTGGCCTACACTGACCATCTGCTCGCCACAACCTTGGGCAGTGACCACGTCGTCGGCGCCGCGGCGGTGCTGCCGTGCGCCTGGCTGTATGCGGAAGTCGGCCTGCGGCTGGCGGACAGCGATCACCCCGACCACCCGTACCACGACTGGTTGGACATGTATTCGGGAACGGATTTTCTCGAAGCCGCCCGGGCCGCGGTCGATCGCACCGAACGACTGCTCGCCGCCGCCACAAAGGCTCAACGTGCGCAGGCGCACCGGGCGTACGTTCTCTCGACCTTGCACGAGTGTGAGTTCTTCGACCAGGCGGAGCGCGGCTGATCTCTCAGCGGTGACCGCCGCGGTTGCGGTGTCGCAGCGTCAATTGCACGGCGTCTAACATCCCGAGGTTGAACAGTGCTTCGCGCACGGCGAACTGGAAGACCCACAGTCGGCGGAAGACCTGGTCGAAACCCTCGGCGGCGGCCTCGCGCAGGTGTCCTTCAAACAAGGAGCGTTGGGCGCGCAGCGTCTCAAGGTAGTGGGTGTTGGAGTGCACCTGGGCCGTGATGCGCAGTCCGGTGCGCCGGTCGAAGAGCTTGTGTAATTCGGCGACCGTCGCAAAGTTCAGTCCGGGCCACACATAGGCCCGCAGCGCCTGGGGCGCGGCAGCGCCGGCGGCGGTCATCTCCTCGGTGGCCACGACCGTCTGCAGCGCCGCGCGCCCGCCGATCGCCAGCAACCGGTCCAGGCCGCGGACATACGCGTCGCGCTGGCGCCCGCCGAGCGTTTCCAGGGTCTCGACGCCGATGATCGCGTCGTATCTCCCCCGCCACGCCCGCGGGTCGTCCACCAGCTCCGTGTGGACGGCCTCGTCGACGCCGGCCAGCAGCATCCGCTCCTCCAGCGCAGACGCCAGCTTCGGGTCCCCGGTCAGCACGTCGACGGCGGCGCGCCGCTGAGCGGCGGCGATCGCCACCTCCCCACCCGAGGAGGGGTACTCGAGCACGTGCGTGCCGCGGGTGACCTGAGCGGCGTCGAGAAGCTTCTCGACGGCCCGACGTTGCCCGTCACCCAAGTCGGCGCGTTCGACCGAGGTCGGCTCCGCCACCGTCGTCACGTCGACGAAATGCTTCGCCGGTTCACTTCCTCTGCCGGCGCCCGGAACATAGCTAGGCACCGATTCACGCACCGTCGTCGGCACACCCGAGGCATAGACCGCCCCGAAGGCGCTCATGCCGTCGCCGGAGAACTGCCGGATCAACTCCGACGGCAGCTCCCCCTCCTTCCGCCCCACGGGCACCTGCCGGACGCGCGGGCGGTACCCCGCAGAGATCAGAGCCTGCAAAACATCCACCAAGGCGTCAGAATCCCGGGTATGCCATTCCCCCGCCATATATGATTCAGCCAGACCCAGCCAACCAGACACCGCGACACGGTCAAAGAGTTCCTCGTGGTCGATCACCAGGTCCGGATCATCGAGCAAGTCTAACCCGGCTTTATCGACGGTTCGGGCGAAGTATGCCTCCGCTACCCTGGCCCGCAGCCTGGCAGAAGGCGGCTGGGCGACGCCGGGCCATTGGTCCGCGTCAATCGCCAGCAGGTGATCCCGACTCACAAATCCAGCCTCCTACAACCAGGAATGAGGTTCTAAACAGAACCAGCGTATTATTAAAGCCGTCTCGTCGAGCCGACTGAAACGCCGCAACTCGATAAACAAAATTTTAGAGTCAAGCACGCTAGTGAAGGAGCAATGCTGAATGACTTCAAAAAACTTTCGCGCAGAAAGTAACCGGAAACACGTCGTCATCGTCGGCGGTGGTTTCGCCGGCGTCTACGCCGCGAAGCGCCTCGCCGACGCAGACGTAGACATTACCCTGATTGACCGTAACAACTATTTCCTTTTCCAGCCCTTGCTGTACCAGGTGGCCACCGGCCTGCTGGAGCCGTCCGAGGTGGCCCCGACGCTGCGTCAACTGTTTCGCAAGCAGAACAACGTGCGCGTGATCAAGGGTGAGGTCACCGACATTGACACCACCGCGAAGACCGTCACCTCCGAGCTGGACGACGTCTCCACCTCCTTCGACTACGACTACCTCGTCGTCGGCGCCGGCTCGACCCAGGGATATTTCGGCAACGATCATTTCGCGGAGTTCGCGCCGGGCATGAAGTCCATCGACGTCGCGCTGGAAATCCGCTCCTCGCTCATGCACGCCTTCGAGATGGCCGAGCTGACCGAAGACCCCGCCGAGCGCGAGCGTCTGATGACGTTCGTCATCGTCGGCGCCGGCCCCACCGGCGTGGAGCTGGCCGGTCAGTTCGCGGAGTTGTCGCATCGCAGCTCCAAGGATCAGTTCACCACGTTGAACCCGCGGGACGCGAAGATCATCCTGCTGGACGGCGCGCCGCAGGTGTTGCCGCCCTTCGGCAAGCGTCTGGGACGTAAAGTGCAGCGTGCGCTGGAGGCTGAGGGGGTGGACGTGCGGCTGAACGCCATGGTCACCGACGTCGACGCGAACTCGGTCACCTACAAGACCAAGAAGGGCGAGGACGTCACGATCGAGACGGACTTCAAGATCTGGTCGGCGGGTGTGGCCGGTTCCCCGCTGGGCGCGATGGTCGCGGATCAGCTCGGCGCCGAGGTCGACCGCGCCGGTCGGGTCGTGGTCAACCCCGATCTGACCGTCGGCGACGACAAGACCGTCTTCGTCACCGGCGACATGATGGGCAACGGCACCCCCGGCCTGGCGCAGGGTGGCATCCAGTCCGGCGAGTACGCCGCGGAACGCATCATCGACGCTGTCGAGGCTGAGGCCAATGACGAGGAGGTCCAGGAGCCGGAGCAGTTCGCCTACTTCGACAAGGGCTCCATGGCCATCGTCAAACGCTTCTACGCCGTCATCAAGATGAACAACGTGGAGTTCACCGGATTCCTCGGCTGGCTCGGCTGGCTCATCATTCACGTCGGCTTCCTGCAGGGCACCCGCGCGAAGATCGTGTCGATGGTCAACTGGGCCGTCAACGCCATCTCTCGTAACCGCTTCGCCCTCAACACCACGGAGCAGCAGCGCAAGGGGCGAGCCGCCCTCGAGTTGCTCGACGAAGCCTAACGGCCCTCTCCCCTTGGCCCTCCCCCATCCGCGGCGGAGGGCCTTCGTCGTTAATGAGGGAGGCGTGCTTTCTACGCCAGCAGGCTGCCGCCCGTGACCCCCGGGCGGGAAAACAGCGTCACCAGGAAGGTGGAGGAATCGTCGAACGGGCTCAGGTCCCACCCGCCGAAACGGTAATCGACGACGAAGCCGACCTTTTCCGCGTCCGCGATGAAATCCGCGAAGTCCCAGCCCCGCCCCGACCCGAAGCCCACGATGAAGCGCCCGCCCGGCTTGACGGCGGCGTGGATGTTGCGCAGCGCGGTCTCCCGGCCCTCCGGGGCGAGGAAGCCCATGACGTTGCCCGCAGAGACGGCGACGTCGAAGTCGCCTTCCGGGATCTCGTCGTGGGACAGGTCGCCGACGTGCCATGTGCCCTTGGGGTGATCGTGTTCGGCGTGCCCGATCAGAACCGGGTCAAGGTCGGTGCCGACGACCGTGTGCCCCGCCTCAATCAGGTATCCGCCCAACCGGCCGGTGCCGCAGCCGGCGTCGAGGATGCGGGATTCGCGCTCCGCGATCGCGTCGACGAGCCGCGCCTCGCCGTGGATATCCTGTCCCTGGGACTCCATGATCTTCCAGCGGCGGGCGTAATTCTCGGAATGCGACGGATTTTGCTCAGTGACTTCTTTCCAGGTGGCCATGATCCCGAGTTTAGCCGGAGGAAGAACTACCATGGACTCTCGCCCTTACGGCTCCTGCCCGCCACTCCCGGATACGCGAAGGAACGTCCATGCCTCCACCCCGTCCATCGAAGCGCTCCGAGACTCCCCTGCGAGTGCCGGTCGAACGCGCCATCGAGCATTGCCGCGTCTTCGTCGACGGGGTGATGCAGCGTGGCGAATACCGCCCTGCGGAAGCGGTGCGGATGGCTCGCGAACAGGGCGGCTACGTGTGGTTGGGCCTGCACGAACCGGACGAGCGCCAGATGCTGGGCGTCGCCGAAGAATTCGGGATCCACGAACTCATCGTCGAAGACGCCGTCACCGCCCACCAGCGGCCCAAGGTGGAACGCTACGACGACCAGATCTTCTTCGTCGTGCGCTCCGTGGAATACAACGACGACGACACCGTGCGGGACTCCCGCGACGTCATCGAAACCCTCGGCGAAGTGCAGATGCTCGTCGGCCCGGACTTCATCATCACCGTCCGGCACGATTCCACCCTGCCCGGCATCAACCGCATCGACCGCGACCAGGAACTCGCCCGGCTGGGCCCGTCCGCGCTGTCTTACCTGGTCGCCGACTACCTGGTCGAGCAGTACGTGCGCATCGTGGGCCTGCTGGAACACGAGGTGGACACGTTGGAGGAAGAGGTGTTTACCCCCGGCGTCGACATCAACGTGGACAAGATCTACATGTTCAAGCGCGAAGTCCTGGAGATGCGCCACGCCACCGACCCGTTGGCGCCGGCATTGAATTTACTGATCAAAGACCACAAGGACCTCATCCCGAAGCAGATCCGCTCCTATTTCCGTGACGTGTTGGACAATGAGCTGCACGTGAGAGACCAGATCGCCGGATTCGATGAACGACTGACCTCCCTGATCGACGCGTCGGTGGCGAAGGTGACCATGCAGCAGAACCGGGACATGCGCACGATCTCCGCATTCGTGGGCATGGCGGCGGTGCCCACCCTGATCGCCGGGATCTACGGCATGAACTTCGAAGTCATGCCGGAATTGCAGTGGGAATACGGCTACTACGTGGTGCTGACAATCATCGTGGTGGTCATCGCCGTGTTGTGGTGGCTGTTCCGCCGCAACAAATGGCTTTAGATTTCCTCAGTAGGCTCGGGGCCATGAAGATTTCTCGGCGATGGTGGCGGGTGCGGCGGTGACGGCGATTGCAGGGGCGGTAGCCGCGGCCAGGTGGGCGGCGACCCGCCCCGTCGACGGGACCACCGCCCGGTCGGACTATCCCCTCGGCGGCGAGCTGCCCTTCGCGCACGGCGTCGCCAGCGGCGACCCGTTGGTCGACCGTGTGATCATCTGGACCCGGCACACCGCCCGTGGGCGGCGTCCCCGCACCGTGGACTGGGAGATGGCCACCGACACGGGCTTCGAGCACGTGGTCGCCGCCGGCGCGCAGCAGGCCACCCGGCACCGGGACTGGACCGTCAAAGTCGACGTCACCGGCCTGCAGCCGGGCACGACGTACTTCTACCGCTTCTCGCACCGAGGAAAAGCTTCGGAGGTGGGCAAAACCCGGACCTTGCCCGAAGACCCGGAGCATCTGCGGCTGGCTGCGCTGTTCGTCGTGGTGGTCGTCGTACTTCTCCGGCTTCGGTCACCTGGCGCAGCGGAAGGACATTGACCTGGTCGTACACCTGGGCGACTACGTCTATGACTTCCCGGATTCCGGCGAACTGGTGCGCTCCCGGGTGGGGTTTGAGCACACCGCGCATCCGGACAACCGGAATTGGCGCACCCTGGCGGAAATGCGCCGACGCTACGCGCTGTGGCGCTCGGACGAGAATTTACGGCGCGCCCACCGCAGCCACCCCTTTTTCATGGTGTGGGACAACCACGACCTGACGACGCTGGGCGAGAACCAGCTCTCGGTGCCCGACGTGAACGTCCCCCGTACAGTCACCATCGAGGACACGATGCGGGCGTTTTGGGAATGGACGCCGACGCGCCCGACGAAGGGCGACGCTTCCGGCGAGTGGCTGCTCGTCGACGACCATTCCTACCCCGAGCCGGAAACCCTGAAATACATCTACCGCTCACTGCGCATCGGCGACCTGGTGGAAATATGGGCGATGGACGCGCAGTCGGGATTACCGGAATACGAAATCGACCACGACCACTCGCACGTGGGCAGCTCCTCCCTGCTGGGGTGCAAGCAATACGAGTGGTTGGTGGATGGCCTGCAGGCGGCAGAGAAACGCGGGACGAGTTGGAAGTTCGTGCTGAACCAGGCGTGGTTCACCACCAACGGCGTCCCCGACCCGTTGGAGTCGCGGGGTGTGCCGCATCTGGGGATCTCCCGGTGGACCGACTTCCAGTCGGAGCGGGAACTGCTCATCGAACAGATGAAGACGGTGAGCAACGTCGTCATGGTCACCGGCGACGCCCACGGAAACCTGGCCTCGGACGTTGTCCCGGACACCGCGCTGGAAGAAGGCTACGACGCCGGTCCCATCGGGTACAGCGATCGACACGGCGCGGAGCCAGGGAATCTGCGCGCCGGGGCGTTGCGCCGTGCGCCGCAGGGCGAGCATCGGCGGCAGTCGGTGGCGGTGGAATTCGCGGCGTCGTCGATGGGCCGGGGCGGGGTCGACGACACGTTGGCCAAGGAGTTGCCGGACATGGTCAAGGACGCCGGACAGACCGTGATTGATCTGCTCAGCGACGACGACCGGGCGGTGTTGCCTGAGGAATTGTTGGACGGCGACGACGACCGCGCCGCGGTGATTGCCCTGACCCGGGTGGCGGAGGCGGGTTTCCTGCGGGCGAACTACGCGTGTCAGTACCTGGACTGGGTGGATCACGGTTACGGGATCTTGGACGTCACGCGGGAGCGGGTGGTGGCGGAGTTCTGGTGGCAGGACAAGCGCACGCCGGACTCTGCGGAAATCCTGGGGCAACAGCTGGTGGTGTGGGGCGAGGAAGACACCTCAGTCGATCCCCCGCGTTTTCCGCACCAGATTGATCCGGTGAACCACCACGGTTTTGTGGTGCGCCCTACCCCACGGACGGACCTTTAGTTCACGGGCATGGTGCGCAGGGTAGTGCGGGCGACGAGTTTGTCGCGATGGTGCATCTCGACCTGCCAGAGCTGGGTACGGCGGCCGAGCTGGATCGGGGTGGCTTCCGCCTCGATGACGCCGGCCTTGACGGCGGAGATGAAATCGGTGTCGTTGTTTATGCCGACGACGGGGCCACCGGCGGCGACCATGCCGGCCAGGGAGGCCGTTGATTCGGCGAGGGCGCAGTAGACGCCGCCGTTGACCAGGCCCGCCGGCTGCAGGTGGTGGGAGGCGACGTGCAGGGCGGTGCGCACCCGGCCATGGGCGACGTGCAGGTAACGGATGCCCAAAGCCGCGTCGAGTCCGGCGGTGGCCTCGTTGAGCTGCTGGAGCGCGCCGTTGTTTAAAGGGGCACGGGCCGCGGCCGTCAAGATCTCATCTAGCTTCATGGCCTTGAGGCTACTGCACCGCGGTCAGGGTAATGACGGGCCATCCACATGGGGTCAGCCAGGACAGGTGGGGCTCCTGCTTCTCGGAGGGCCCCGCGCCACCCCCAAAAGATAGCACCTTTATGTGTCCCTGGCTGACGCTCACGCCCCCGGTGCGTAGACTTTGAGACATGACTTCCCAGAACGAACAACTCGCCCAGATCGGCGTCGTCGGACTCGCAGTGATGGGTTCCAACCTCGCCCGCAACTTCGCTTCCCGCGGCCACACCGTCGCCGTCTACAACCGCTCCCCGGAAAAGACCCGCACGCTCATCGCCGATCACGGCTCCGAGGGAGATTTCCTCCCCTCCGAGACCGTCGAGGACTTCGTCGCCTCCCTGGAACGCCCGCGCAAGGCCATCATCATGGTCCAGGCGGGCAAGGCCACCGACGCCGTCATCAACCAGCTCGCCGACGCGATGGATGACGGCGACATCATCATCGACGGCGGCAACGCGTTGTTCACCGACACCATCCGCCGCGAGAAGGAGATGCGCGAGCGCAACCGCCACTTCGTCGGCGCCGGCATCTCCGGCGGCGAAGAAGGCGCCCTCACTGGCCCGTCCATCATGCCGGGCGGCCCGAAGGAGTCCTGGGAAACCCTCGGCCCGCTGCTCGAATCGATCGCCGCCGTCGTCGACGGCACCCCGTGCGTGACCCACATCGGCCCGGACGGCGCCGGGCACTTCGTCAAGATGGTGCACAACGGCATCGAATACGCCGACATGCAGGTCATCGGCGAGGCCTACCAGCTGCTGCGTTTCGGCGCGGGCATGGAGCCGGCGGAGATCGCCGACGTCTTCGCGGAGTGGAACAAGGGCGACCTGGATTCCTACCTCATCGAGATCACCGCCGAGGTGCTGCGCCAGGTCGACGCCGAGACCGGCAAGCCGCTCGTGGACGTCATCCTCGACGCCGCCGGCCAGAAGGGCACCGGCCGCTGGACCGTCAAGGAAGCCCTCGACCTGGGCGTGCCGACCACCGGCATCGGCGAAGCCGTCTTTGCCCGCGCCCTGTCCTCCTCCTTGGACCAGCGCGCCGCCGCCAAGGGCAAGCTGCCCACCGGCGCCCTGAAGACGTTCGAAGACCTCGGCCTGAGCAAGGAAGAGTTCATCGAGGACGTCCGCCTCGCTCTGTACGCCTCCAAGCTGGTGGCCTACTCCCAGGGCTTCGACGAGATCCAGGCCGGCTCCGACGAACACGATTGGGGCGTCGACCCCCGTGACCTGGCCACCATCTGGCGTGGCGGTTGCATCATCCGCGCAAAGTTCCTCAACCGCATCGTCGAGGCCTACGACAACGACTCCGATCTGCCCTCCCTGCTGCTTGACCCGTACTTCAACGGCGAGCTCAAGGATCTGATCGACCCGTGGCGCAAGGTCGTCCTCTACGCCACGCAGCTCGGCCTGCCGGCGCCGGTGTTCACCTCTTCGCTGGCCTACTACGACTCCCTGCGTGCCGAGCGTCTGCCGGCCGCCATCGTCCAGGGCCAGCGCGACTTCTTCGGTGCACACACCTACAAGCGCATCGACAAGGAAGGCACCTTCCACACCCTGTGGTCCGGCGACCGTTCCGAGATCGAGGTCTAAGCCTCACCTCTCCCCTGCATTCCCCCTCACCCGGCGCGCCTTGGGTGAGGGGGTTTCTGTGTCTGGGGTGTGGACGTTCAGTGACGTCGCCGGTAACGGTCGGTGCGTAACTGTTCGTATCCCGGCGCGTCGCCGTCGCGGACTCGTTGCCAGGCATCGGTGAAGAGTCGTCGGTGGGTGGAGAGTAAGGGGCTGGCCCACACCACGGGGCGTGCTTTGGTGTCGCGCCACATCAGGTATAGCGGCGCCTTCCAGACCTCTGTGGCTTTGGAGCCGGGTGCCGCTGGTAGCCAGCCGCCGGGGAGGAACCTGCTGCGGCGGGCCCCGGGGCGTTTGGCTTCCAGTATCAACTTTTTGTCCACCAGTGGTGCGGCGGCTGCGTCAATGTCTTTGTTGCGCCAGTCGTTCCAGGCGCGGATGTTGGCGTCGGTGGGTTCTATCGGTGCCAGCAGCTGGAGGTAGTAGGTCGCGGACTCTTCGGGGAGGTCGTAGCGCTGTTCTATGGCTCGTACGGTGTCGGGTGCGCTGGTGCGGGGGTCCCAGGGGCAGCCGTGGGTGTTCGCCGGGTGGTCGAGGTCGGCGATCAACTCGTCGAGGTGTCCTTCGAGCAGTGCTCGGATGCCGTGGTCGAAGGGGTCGGTGAGGGTGTGGACCTTGGGGTCGTTGTAGTCGGTTCCGAGTTCTGCGGCGTGGAGGTCGTCGTTGCCGACGGTGTGTTCTGTGGCGTGGGTTTTCAGCCACTGGAGTTTCGCGGCGAGGAAGGCGCTTTCGTCGGTGTTCCAGGAGCGTAGTTGGATGAGCTGCAGCAGTGTGGACAGGTAGGCGTGTAAGTCTCGCAGGCTTACGTATTCGGGGAGGTGGGACAGTTGCACCGGGGTGAGGAGGTCGATGAACAGGTGCTCGGTCATGTGCCAGGTGGTTTTGATGGCGGCGTAGTCCGAGGTTGCCAGGCGTATGGCTGGGGCGCCGAACTCTTGGTGCCAGTAGGAGATGACTGCGTCGGCGTCGGGTGTGCCGTGGAGGAAGGAGGTGGGGTCGTCGGCGGGGACGGTGGCGCAGACGATGTTGTCCCAGTGGCCGCGTAGTTCCCGGGTTTGGATGAGCACGGCTGCGGCTTGTGTCGTGGAGAAGCCGAAGAGGTCTCGGGTGCTCTTCCATGGCTTCATAGCCGTGGTAGCCGGGTGCGCGGTTGAGCAGGTAGAGCAGGGTTTGGGGTAGTAGGCCGGTGTGTGCGGTGATGCGGTCCATCGCGGCGTGGTCCAGCTGGTCGATATCAATGGTCTCGTCTGGGTCGAGGGCGTCGGCGGCGTCGAGCACGGCCTGTAGGTCGGGTGCGGTCATCGGCCAGGTGCGGGGGTGTGTCAGCGGGGTGCCGCACAGGTCGGGTCGGTGGTCGGTGAGCAGGACCGGGTACACCTCCCCTGTCTGCGGGGTCCAGTGCCCGGAACGTTGGAAGGTCACCGCTTGGTCGACGACCGCTTGGAAAGGCACTTGTTTCTTTCGGTCGTAGCGTCTGGGTTCGATGAGATACGTGCTGTGCCACGGTCCGCACAGCAGGCCGGCGTCGATCATCGTGCGCACCAGGTCGGTGACTTCCCGGCGCGCCTGGGGTGGCCAGAAGCGGCGGGCGTGGGGGCCGAGGGAGCGGGCGATGAGCAGGGTTTCGTTGCCGATGATGCGGTTCTAGCCGGTGACGTGCAGGCCGTGGTCGTCGGTGGGGGTGGCGTCGGGGTTGCGGGCGTGGCGCAGTAGGCCGGCGATGCCTGCGACGGTGTGGGGGTGAGCCGTCGGGGCGGGTGTGGCGCCTGGGGTGGCCGCCGTGTCCGGGTTGAGCAGTTGGCTGGCTGCGCCGGAGAGCGTCAGTTCCGGTTCCGGGGTGTCGGTGTCTGGGCTCTGGTCGAGACCGGCGGTGTGGCGCAGTGTGGCGTAGTCCGTGGCCACTGCGTGCACTGCGTGGGCGAGGGTGGCGATGGCGTCGATGAGTTCGGGGTCGTCGGTGCCGAGTGGCGCGGCGATGACGTTTGTGTGGTTGTCGTTTTCGGTGTGTAGGGCGTTGAGTAGTTCTTCTGCGTGGGTGCGGGGGTAGGAGCGCATGCGGGTGCTGGCGGCGTCGTCGCGCGGGACGGTCTGGTGCAGGGCCGCCACGGGGAAGTGTTCGATCATGCGCATGGGGGTGGTGTTGCGGGCGGTGAGGTCGAGGTCGCGGCCGGTGTCGTGGTCGAGGAGGCGGTGGGAGTCGCGTAGCCAGACCCCTCCCCCGGGCCGGCGCAGGACTGCGGGGCAGTCGTGGGCGTCGAAAGTGCCGAAGGCCGTGACGATGCTCTCGTGTCCGCCTTGGTTCAGGTGGATTTGGGCGTGGACGCCGTTGATCGTTCCCAGGGGGCTGTCGGCCGTGCCCGGTTGGGCGGGCACGAGGGTGGAGTGCTCCAGTCGGATCTCGGTGTCGGGGCCCAGCTCCGGGATGTCCAGGCCCAGCTCGCGGAGGCCGAGGTCACGGGTGAGTTCCTCGGCGGTGTACTGGACCTGGTGGAAGCTTTCGCCGTCCCAGCGGTAGGTGCGGGAGTGGCCGCCGTCGGCGAGGACGGTGGCGGTGTCCGGGTCGGTGGTGAGCACGGTGGTGGCGGGGCCGAAGTGGGTGGTGTCCCCGACGGTCAGGTGGCCCTTGCCTGTCAGTCTGCCGTCCCGGTACGGCAGAGAGTAGTTGACGGCGGAGAACGTGCTGCTGGGGTCCGTGACCGTGGTGGCGGCCTGTGTGTGCAGCCAGTAGGCGAGGTAGTCGCCGCCGGTGTCGCGGTAGTAGCAGACGGCGGTCTCGCCCATGTGCTGGACGCCGAAGATCCAGTCCATGTCTTCCGGTAGCTGTCCGGACGCGATGACCTGATCGCCGTCGATGACCTCGAGGTGGCGGCCGGCGACCACGGCGACGGCCGGGTAAGTGCTAAAAAGCCGGTACTTCTCCGTGCCCGCCTGGGCGCAGAGCCGGCGGATGGCCTCTTCCGCGGCGGGCCAGGTGAGCTCGGCCAATACTCCGCCCCGGACGCTGTGCTGCAGCAGTGCGGCGGCGTCGACGTCGAGGACCTCCCGCAGGGGCTCTGGGAGGTGTTCCGCGATGGGTGGCTGGGCCAGGTCGGCTGCAGTGGCGTGAAACTCGCGTAAGCCTGCCACGCTCAGTGCCGGGCCGTCGCGCAGCTGGCGGTGGCGTTGCAGCACGTCGTCGAGGATCTGCCGGGTGCCGGATGTGGCCAGCAAGATATCGGCGTGTGAGCGGATCTCCGCGCTGCGCAGCGCCTGTCGGGCATCCTCGCCGAGGACGGGATCCGCCGCGACGTAATCGAGCGCCCGTGCGCGCACGCCGTTGGTGGCCTGCAGCCACGACGACCAGTTGACGGAGTGGTACCACAAGTCCGACTCCGGCCCGGCGATGCGCACCCCGCACTCCAATAAAGCGTCGAGCACGTCCAGATCCACATACTGCAAGGGCAACTGCACTTCATGTCCGGCGAGCTGCTCCCGGGTATCTAACACCTGGTCCACGAGCGTGCCCTGTCGGTCCGGGCGCTGCGGCATCTGCGCGATCAGCTCCAATAACCACTCGGCCCACGCCTGCGGATCAGCGCGCAGCTCGGCCACTGTCCCGCTTTCTTCCAGCAAGGCGAGGTATTCGTCGGTGTTCATCTCTCGAGGGTGAATCCGGGCCAGCAAGGAGCGCGCCGCAGGACGGGTCCGGGCATAGCGCACCAGGGAGTCACGTATCCCGCTCAGAAAGTCAGCCGGGGCGTGCAGTACAGCTGGAATGTCCACCACGGCGTCGAAGAACCGGTCGTCGGTCTCCGCGGCGCTGAGTCCGGAGATTTTTCCCGCCGCGCGCAGATCTTTCACCAGCCCCCGGTAGGGCTCATGCCCGGCGCGCAGGCGCGTGGCGTTGAGATCTATCAGGTAGTCGAGCACCCCGTGCGGGTCGCCGTCGCGCGCCGGGACGGCTTGCGCCTCGGCGCGCAACGCCTTGATGCCGACCACACCGAGGGCGGTGAACTCCTGAAACATCGCGCGGTGGCGCTGGTCGTCCACCGCCAGACTGCGGGTGCGTTCGGTCTCCCGTGCCTGGTTGAACATCTGTGTGGCGTAGGTGAGGTTGTCTGCGGCCGCGAAGATCCGGGCGGCTTCCTCCAGCAGGGTGGGCACAAAATGCGGGGCGGAAGCACTGAGGGTGGCGGCCAGCTGATTCAGCCGCTGCTTGACTGTGTTTTTCGCGCTCCCGGCGCGGCGTCGTGCCCACTCCAGTTCGCCGACCAGGTGCAGGGCGTGATGCGCGTTGTCCGGGTCGGAGAGGATCGGCCAGGCCGGGAAGCCGATGGCGCGTGGGGTGGTGTAGCCCACTGGGGCGTGGCTGACCGGCTGGGCTCCGATGGTGTCCAGAGTGCGGTCTTCTGCCTCGGTCAGGGCTTCGGGCACCAGGCGGACGATGGTGCGGCCCGGGAGGGTGTAGGCGGCGGCGGTCAGGTGCTGGGTCTGTCCCTGGGGTAGGTGGGTCAACGGTTCGATGCCGACGTGGGTACGTATGCGGGTCATTTAGTTGTCCTTGTGAGTGCGGCCGGCCCAGAGGTAGTCGGCCATGCGGATGGCTTCGGACCAGGCGATGGGCCCGACGTCAGCGGGATTAAGCGGTGTGTGGTCGGTGTGGAAGGACAGTTCTCCCAAGGTGGCGTCCTCATCCGGCAGATAGGCGTGGACCCCGAGTTCGGCGGTGACGCGGCGGCCGGCCTCAGTGACCTGGGTGCTCACGGTGCTGAGGGTGGCGGTGAATCCGGCGCTGCGGGCCCGGCCGATCAGGTGCCCGGCGCGTTCGTAGCGTGCGTGCCGATAGGCGTTGAGTGCGGTGGATTGCGCCTGGGCCCCGGCGGGTTTGTGGGTGATCTCCCGCCACAGTTGATCGACGCTCTGGTCGATGCCGAGTTCGACGGCCAGTTCCCGCCAGTCGTCGAGCCGCGTCAGCGTGATCGGATGCGGGATGCGCACGGCGGCGGCGTCGGTGCGGGTAATCCTCACGCTCTCGCGGTCCAGGCCCATCAGGTACAAGGCGACGGGGTCGGCGTGGCGCAGTAGACCGGTGACGACGCCGTCGGTGAGCACCAGATCAGTGAGCACGTCTTGCCAGACGTCGTCGGGCCAGACGGCGGTGAGCACGCTGACAGGTACTACCGCCCCGACGCTGAACCAGCCCCGGACGACGTCCCGGCAGGCGGCGGCGTGGTGGGCGAGGAAGGCGCGCCGGGCGTCCAGCTGTTCGTACACCTCGTGTGTGGTGGCCGCGGCGGGCACGGCGGGCAGTGGTTGGCCGTCGGCGTCAGCGGCGATGATCGCATCTCCTGCCAGGCGCAGCAGATAGCCGCCGGCGGGCAGCCAGTGCGTGGAGGCGTCGTCGAGGGGCTCGGTCATGGAAGGTGGCCCATTTCTGTGGGGCGGAGCACTGCGTCGGGGATCATCTGTTCGACAATAGTTTTGCCCGGCCCATGTCGCGCGCTTAAGCCCTCTCACCGGTAAGCGGGGCCGCGTGGTTGACGATCACCCCCCCCGCCTGCGGGTCGAGACAGATTGCCGCGAGCATCCTGATGCTGCTCAAAAACGGGTGACACACGTCTGTGACATCTTCCAGCGCCTGGGCCTGCACTACGGCGAAGACCATCGCCGGGTGCGCGCCATCTTGCGGTACCTGTCCGCCACCGGCGGGCTGGTGCAGGCCGTCACCGGTCCACCGATTCCCGCACCGGCTCCACCTGCGACTACACTTTGTGCAATGACTTCATTCGCTGACCTCGGTCTTCCCCGTCCTATCGTTCAGGTACTGGAGAAGCAAGGCATCACCGAACCTTTCCCCATTCAGGCCGCGGCCATTCCGGACGCTTTGGCCGGCCGTGACGTCTTGGGCCGCGGTCCGACCGGCTCCGGCAAAACCTTCACCTTCGGCCTGCCCATGCTCACCCGCTTGGCTAAGTCCGGGGCCTCGCGTCCCGGGCATCCGCGCGGGCTGATCCTGACCCCCACCCGCGAGCTGGCCTCCCAGATCAAGCAGCGTCTCGAAGATCCGGCTGCCGCCCTGGGGCTGCGCGTGCTCGAGGTCGTCGGCGGGGTGAGCATCAACCGCCAGATCACCTCGCTGGCCGCCCCGGTCGATCTGCTGGTGGCCACGCCGGGTCGTGCCCAGGACCTGATCAATCAGGGCAAGCTGTTTTTCGACCAGGTGCAGATCACCGCGGTGGACGAGGCCGACCAGATGTCGGACATGGGATTTTTGCCCCAGATCCGGAAACTGCTGGACACCACCCCCAAGCGTGGACAGCGGCTGCTGTTTTCCGCGACCCTGGACGGCGACGTGCAAAAACTCGTCGACCGCTACTTACACGACGAGGTCACCCACTCGACTGCCCCCGCCCAGGGCGCGGTGGACACCATGACGCACTACCGTCTGCTGGTCGGCAGCCGCGAGCAGCGCAACGAGATCATCCCGCACATCGCCGCGCGTGCCGGCAAGACCATCATGTTCATGCGCACCAAGCACGGCGTCGACCGACAGGTCAAGAAGTTGCGCCGCGTCGGCGTCAACGCCGAAGGCATCCACGGCGACAAGACCCAGGGTGCGCGCACGCGTGCGATCACCGGTTTCGGTGACGGCTCCCTGCCGGTGTTGGTGGCTACCGACATCGCCGCCCGCGGCATCGACATCAGCGACGTCTCGCTGGTGGTCCACATTGACCCGCCCGCCGAGCACAAGGCCTACCTGCACCGCTCGGGACGTACGGCCCGGGCCGGCACCGCGGGTGTGGTGGTCACCCTGGTGATGGACGAGCAGCGCAAGGAAGTGACCCAACTGCTGAAAAAGGCCGGCGTCGACGCTAAAGAAGTCTCCGTCTCCGTCGGCTCGCCGCAGTTGCACGAGATCACCGGCGCCCAGCAGCCGTCGGGGAGCCCGTTGCCGCCGCCGGGACAAAAGCAGGCGCAGCAGCAGGGGCGTAAGCCCTCGCAGCAGGGCCGCGGCGGGCGCAAGCCGCAGGGTGCCGGCCAGCGTCGCTCCGGGCAGTCGCGCTCGCGCGGACGTGGCCCCCGTGCCAAGTAAAGGCGCGTAGACCGTGATCCTCGACGCCCAGGTGTGGCGGGAGCGCCAGCAGGCGCACCACGACGCCGTGGATCAGCGCACCGCCGCGCACCTCACGCGCCGGCGCCGGCAGGAAAAACACCCCGTCTACGATTTTCTCTTCGAGTACTACCCCGTGCGTCCGGCGCATCTGCGCCGCTGGCACCCCGGGGCCGGCGTGTGGCTGGAAGATCCGGAAGGCCACGCGGTGCACAACCGCTGGCGCGACTACACCCGCCACCACGCGGCGGTGGGCGTCGACGTCGCCTCGTTTCTGGCGCGCCGCGGTACCGCGGTCGACGACATCGAGCACCTGTTGTGCTCCACCGCCGCCAATTCGGCGCACTTCGACTGTTTCGGCCTGCATGAATGGGCCATGTGCTACCGAGGCGGCGAACTTCGCCACGACCTGCCGCTGCGGTTGGGGCGTGCCGGCACAGACGCCGTCGTCGAGGACCATCAGCTCAAGTGCACGCACTACGACGCCTACCGGTTTTTCACCGCCCCGGCCCGGCCGTTGAACCTCACGGTGCTCCACCGCGACGAACAACCCCGCAACGATCAGCCCGGTTGCGTGCACGCGACGATGGATCTGTACAAGTGGGCCGCCAAACTCGCCCCGCTCGTGCCCTCCGAGGTGTGGCTGGAGACCTTCGACCTGGCGATGGACGCCCGGGTCCTGGACATGGAGGCCTCACCGTATGACTGCCGCGGAGTAGGCTTCGGGGTCGTCGCCGTCGAGACGCCGGAGGGCAAGGCGGAGTACGTTCGCAGGCAACGGCGCCTGGCGGAACGCGCAGACCTGCTGCGTGCTCGGCTTGTCGCACTCATCCAGGCCGCCCGGCGGGTTAAACTGCCAGCTAACACTGACTGAAAGGGATGACTCGTGGGCCGACACTCTGACGGGAAATCAAACTTCTCCTTATCGGCGAACGCGATCGTGGTGCTCGTCATCGTTATCGCCCTGATCGCCGGACTGATCTGGTGGTTCGGCTTCCGTCAGCCCGCCGGAGACGACACCACCGCAGTCGCCGGCGGCCAGGACAACGCGGAATGCCTCGAAGGCGAGCTAAGCCTGCCGCTGGCCGCGGAAGACGACGTCGACGGGCAGCGGCTGCTCGCCGCTTGGCAGGACACCGACCCCGTCGTGCGTGATCACTGCGTGCAGCCGGAACTGGTCGATGATCCGGCTGAGGCCGCCGCCTATATCGGCACCTGGCCCGCCTACGAGGCCGCCGGCCGCAGTGCCGCGGGCTCGGCGACCGTCGTGGATTCCCTTCCGGTCGGCGTCGTCGCCACTGGCGACGTCGACGTCTCTGAGTTGGCCGCCGACGAGCTCGCCTACCCGGTCGCGGATCACCCGGCGGTGGCTGCCGCGGTGGCCGCGGAACTGACCGCCGATGACGACGCCGCCGCAGCACTGCTGGATCGCGACGCGGAACTGACCCTGGCCCAGGCACAAGCGACCGGCCTCTACGCCGCCCCGCAGACGGCTACCGGCGAGGACGCGACCTTCACCGAACTCGGCTCCCTCGCCGTCGAGGCCGTGGCCTTGACCCCTGCCGGGGAGGTCTCTGAGGAGCAGTCCCGCGCCGCCGCGGAGTTCGTGGACTACTCCGCCGAGCAGCACTCCCCGACCGGGGATGTGCTCGCCGTGGAAAAACGACTGCTGGCCCAGGCCACCGGCGAGGTCGACGCCCAGGAAGACACCACCCCGCAGGAGAGCACCGCAGAGCAGAGCACTGCGCAGGAAACTACCCCCACCGAGGAGCCGGCCCCCGCCCCGGCGACGCCCCAACCGGTCACCACCCTGCTTCTGTTGGACACTTCCGAGCGGATCACCGGGCGTTTCGACGCGGTACGTGACGAACTCGCCGGCGTCGCCGCCGGACTGACCGACCAGGGCAACACCGTCGCGATCTGGAACTACTCCTCCCCGATCAACCCGGGCGTGCAAAAAGGCTGGCGCCGCAACCTCACCTTCACTGACGACGCCGACGCCGTGGCCAACGTGCTGCGCCAGCTGGGCACCGGCGGCGTCCCGCAGACGCGCTCGGCCGTGGTGGCCGCCGCAAACACCGCCGCCGATCAGGCCCGACTGGCCGACGAACCCGTCCGCGTGCTGGTGGTGACCACCGGCACCGAAGCCGACCTAAGCGACGAGGATTTCCGCCAGGCGCTCGGCCGGGCCCAGAGCGAGAACGTCATGATCGACGTCATCCACGTCGGTGACGCCCCCGTCGATCAGGCGCTGGCCGACGTCGCCGACTCCTCGACGACGGGGATTGGATCCCTGCGTGGCGCCGCCGGCCTGTAGCCGGAAAGCACGAGAACCCGCATACCGCCCGTGAGCTGGCGGTATGCGGGTTGTTGCGTGTGGTCCCGCGGAGTGGAAAGGTCTAGGAGGTCTTCAGACGCCGACGGGCGGCGAGCTCGTCCATGCCGACGACCTCGGCGCTGTCCTCGGCTTCCTGCGGGCTGACCCGCTCGGAGGGGAATTCGGCGATGGTGCCGGTCAGCTCCTTCATGATGCTCGGCACCGCGATGCCGAACACGCCTTGACCTCCCCCGAGCAGGTCGATGACCTCGTCGTTGGAGCGACACTCGTAGACTGTGGTGCCGTCGGAGACCAGCGTGATCTCCGCGATGTCGTTGACGCCGCGGTGGCGCAGCTTCTCCACCGCCAAGCGGATGTTCTGTAAGGAGATGCCGGTGTCGAGCAGACGCTTGACGATCTTCAAGACGAGGATGTCCTTGAAGGAGTACAGGCGCTGGGAGCCGGAGCCCTTGGCGTTGCGGATGGAGGGCTTGACCAGATCGGTGCGCGCCCAGTAGTCGAGCTGGCGGTAGGTGATGCCGGCGACCTGGCAGGTGATGGGCACGCGGTAGCCCACCTCCTCGCCCGGTCCGATGTCGAAGAGTGACTCTTGGACGGGCACTTGATTCTCGGCGTCTTCGAGGATGCTCACGTGATTACTCCCATGGGGTTGACAAAAAGCCTTAAAGCTCATTAAAAGCCAAGGTTATAACCAAGTCAACATTAAACGGGTTGACACGCCGAAAATCTAGACCTCTAAAGGTCTATTGAGTTCCTTAATTATCCGGATCCTCTTCGGGGTCTTCTTCCGGATTGTCGTTCTCGCCGTTTTCCGTGGAGTCTTCCTCTCCTGCCTCATCGGCGATGCCCAGCGACCGCATCATCTCCCGAAAATCCGCGTCCACGTCAGTGCCCGCCAAAAGATCCTGCTCAGCGGGCTCGTCGACGTCGACGTCCAGGTACTGTTCGAGGTCTTCGTCGCTGAGGAAAATCGCGGTCTGGCTCCACACGTCCTCATCGATCAGGATCGGAATATCCAGAATCTGCGACAGAACGAGGGCGTCGGAGGTGCGGGCGTCGAACTCCTCACCCGCCTGTGTGATTGTCGTCACAAATACGCCTTCGTAGTGGCTGGTGATCGCAATGGTGGGCGTGTCCCCCTCTTGCCGCGACAGTACGTCGGCGAGCAGATCGTGGGTGCCGGGACGCCGAGGACTCTCATCCTGCTCACGGGCGGCGAGGTTCGAGCCTTCGACGATGGAGATCCAGATCGGCAAGATCTTGCCGTCCTCCGGGCTGCGCAAAATCGCGCACATGAAGTTCTCCGGACCGACCATGTGCACACCGTGATACTCCACGAGGTTAAGGCTCATTTATTTGTCCAGTTCATCTCGAAGTGCGTTTTTGACCAGACCGGCGTGCAATGAGACCACCAACGCGCTCATCTGCTGGCCGATTTCCTCGGCCCGGGCCTTGGCGGTCGCCTCCTTGCCGTGGGCGATCGGGCCGGCGACCTGGGCGATGAGATCCGCCTGCCGGTCGGCGGCGGTGCGCAGCCGCTTCAGATGATTCGCCGTGAAACCGAACTCCCGCAATGCCTGGGCGGTGGTCACGGTGCGCACGTCATCGGCCGTGTAAAAACCCGAGGCGTCCGGGCAGATCACGCTGATCTCCATCAGCTCCGCGACCGCCTCGACGTGGCAGCCGGCCTGCTCCGCCACGTCCTCGTCGGTCAACCGGGTCAGCGCGGGTTTACGAAAGTTCTCCGCGGAGATCATCGGCTCCGCATCGCCTGCGGACAACAACGCGGTCACCTGACCGGAGTCCATCGCCTGCAACTGTTCCCGGATCACCTTCAGCGGGGTGTAGTTGTCCCGCTGCGTGACGAGGATGTAGCGCAATCGCTTAATGTCCTCGTCGGTGAAACGACGATAACCGGACGCCGTGCGTTGCGGCGTGATCAACCCCTCCGATTCGAGGAAACGAATCTTGGAGACGGTGACGTCGGGGAATTCGGCACGCAGGCGCTCGAGCACCACGCCGATGGACATGGTCTTCGGCTTGGCCTGCTTCTTGACGCCTGCGTGCGGCGTTACGGATTTATGAACTGCGCTCACGGTGAAGAACTTGCTGTGCTTTTATCGTAACTTTCGGTGACGGGTGCTTAGTTGGACTGGCCGGCGATAAACACTAGGCGGAACTTGCCGATCTGGATTTCGTCTCCGGTGGCCAACGCCTGCGCGTTTTTCGGCTCGCGGTTGACGTACGTGCCGTTGAGCGAGCCGACGTCGACGACCTCGAAGTCGCCCTCGGAGATCCTAAATTCCGCGTGGCGACGCGACACCGTCACGTCGTCGAGGAAAATATCGGCCTCCGGGTGGCGGCCTGCGGTGGTGGTTTCCTGATCCAACAGGAACCGGGCGCCGGCGTTCGGACCCCGCTTGACTACGAGAAGAGCCGCACCCTCGGGCAGGTTGTCCACGTTGGTGTCGGTCGCAGCGGCGCCCTGCCCGGCTTCCATCTCTTTGAGCAGGTCTGCGCGGAAGACCGAAGTGGTCTCAACCTGAGCCTCAGGTGTCGCGTTGTTCTCGCTCATGTACATGCCTCCGGATCGTCGTGATGAATGAATTGATCTCAATCATAGTCAGTAGTTTGTTTCGCCGTGGCGCGAACCCGCCCCCGTGGGGGTTTTCACAGTCCGCAGCCAGAATGGATCAGCGGAAAAGGTCGCCGATCCCGCCGACCGCGGAGTTGCCGGACCCCGCCAACGGGTTGTCCGACACCATATAGGTCCACGTCGCGGACGGCCGCGCCAACCCCTCATCGTCAAGGTGCACGCCCTCGTCGTCGATGTGGACGGACCGGAAAGTCTCCGCCGCCTTGTCCACGGCCCGCTGCGCCACGTCCCGGAATTCCCGGACCGCGATGCGATGGAACTCGTCGATCGGGGTTTCCTTGGCGATGGCGCGCAGGTGGATCGACTCGCGTACATCGTCCATGTGCCCGAGATGCTCCGACCACTGCGTGTCCAGGTGATAGAGCATGATCTCACGCGCGGCCTGCTCGATAACGCCCGCCTCGAGGTCGGCCAGTTCCGCGACGCGGTCGGGGGCGCGCTCGGACAGCTCGCGCAGGGCCTTGTCGGTGTCGAGCAAGGTGGCGCGGCGTTCGTCGACGATCTCGCGCTGATCGGCCAGCAACCGGTTGTATTTCCAGGTCTGGGCGTGGATCTCCAGCAGCTGGCCCTCCATCACCCGCTGGGTGTGCTCGACAAAACGCAGGATGCGCTTGGAGGTCACTTCCCCGTGTTCGTCCGGGTGGGCGGTGACCTCTTCCCCGCCACCGCCGGAGGCGACGACGTCGTCGTCGAGGGAGACGAAAAACTGCGAGCGGCCCGGATCGCCCTGCCGGCCCGCGCGTCCGCGCAGCTGGTTGTCCAGACGCGAGGAGCGGTGCAGGGCGGTGCCGATGACCGTCAGCCCGCCGAGGGCGGCGACCTCGTCGTGGTCGGCGCCGTCGGCGCCGCCGAGTTTGATGTCGGTGCCGCGCCCGGCCATCTGCGTGGAGACGGTGACTCGGCCGATGTCGCCGGCTTCTGCGACGATGCGGGCTTCTTCCGCGTCGTTTTTCGCGTTGAGGACGTTGACCTCGATGCCTTGCTGGCCCAACGCCTCGGCCAGCAACTCCGATTCGGCGACGTCGTGCGTGCCCACCAGCACCGGCTGGCCGGTCGCGTGCACGCGCGTGATTTCTTCGATGATCGCCCGGTGCTTGTCCGCCATGGTGGCGAAGACGCGTTCGGGCTCGTCGACGCGGCACAAGGGTTTGTTGCGGTCGATGACAGACACCCGCAGCCCGTAAAATTGGCGCAGCTGGTCGGTGGCCTCCACGGCGGTGCCGGTCATCCCGCAGATCATCGGGTAGCGGCGCATGAGCGCCTGCAGGGTGATCTGATCCAAGATCTTCCCGCCCTCGGTGACGTCGAGGCCTTCCTTGGCCTCCACGGCGGCCTGCAGCCCGTCGGGCCAGCGCTGCAGGTCGGCCACCCGTCCGCGGGAGGCGTCGATGAGTTCGACCTTGCCCTCGGAGACCAGGTAGTGCACGTCCCGGATCAGCAGCACCTTAGCGTGCAGCGCCAGGTTGACCCGCACCAGCACGGAGCCGATGTTGTCCTCGGAGTACAGCGAGTCCAGGCCCAGTACGCGCTCCAGATGCGTGGCGCCGGCGTCGGTGAGAAAGACGTTGCGGCGCTCGTCGTCGGTGGTGTAGTGCTCTTTTTCTCGCAGGCGCGCGACGGCGGCGGTGATTTCGCCGGTCGCGTGCACACCGGGCTGGGAACCGGCAAGCACCAACGGCACCAGGGCTTCGTCGACGAGCACGCTGTCCGCCTCATCGACCAAGGCCACGTCGGCGGGCGCCTGGACCGTCTCTGCGCGGTGGGTGATCTGGTTGTCACGCAGGTGATCGAAGCCGATTTCGTTGACGGGCCCGTAGACCACATCCGCCAGGTAGGCTTCTCGGCGCTGCTGCGGACCCATCTTCTCGGTGACGGCGGAGACTGACAGGCCGAAGAAGCTCACCAGCGGACGCATCCACTCGGCGTCGCGGGTGGCGAGGTAGTCGTTGACCGTGATCAGGTGCACCCGTTTGCCGGTCAGCGCGAAACCGGTCGCGGCCATCGCCCCGACCAGGGTCTTGCCTTCGCCGGTGGCCATCTGGATCACGTCGGATTCCAACAGGCGCAACACCGCCTGGGACTGGACGTTGTACGGGGTCATCCCCAGGGTGCGGGTGGCGGCGACGGACAAAATCGCGAGGAATTCGGACTTGTCGGCGATCTCCCCGTCGGCGGTGAGTTCGCGGGCGCGGGCGGCCAGGGCGGCGTCGTCAAGCTCGGTGAGCTGCGCGGTTCTTTCATCCGCCCCGGCGACGACGCGCTTGGAGCGGTTGTCGTTGCGCTCGCTTTGCGCCCCCATCGCCTTCCAGAACCAGTCGAATGCGCCCACGGGTGTCCTTTCCACGAAGGGTTGTGTGGCAACGATGGTACTTGACTGGCATATGCTGATGGCCATGCAGTCCGTCAACGTGACAGTCCCTTCGTCCACCGGTCTGAACATGGCCGGCACCATTGATTTTCCTTCCGCCCCGCCGCGGGCTTTCGCCGTCTTCGCCCATTGTTTCGCGGGCTCCCGGCACACCCCCGGCGCGTCCCGGGTGTCGAAACGGTTGACCGATTACGGGATCGCGACGTTGCGTTTCGATTTTCCGGGGCTCGGTCAGTCAGAGGGGGACTTCGCGGACACCTCCTTCAGCCAGAACGTCGAGGACGTCAAGGCAGCCTGTGAGTGGCTCGGCGAGAACTACGCTGCCCCGCAGTTGCTCATGGGGCACTCCTTAGGTGGCGCGGCGGCGCTGAAGGCGTCGACGCAGTTGCCTGAGTTGCGGGCGGTCGCCACGATCGGCGCGCCTTTCGACCCCGCGCACTCCGTGCTGCACTACGCGGATAAAATCGGCGAGGTCGACGCCAACGGCTCCGTCCCGGTCGTGCTCGGCGGCCGGGAGCTGGTCATCTCACGTGGTTTCCTGGAGGATCTCGCGGAGACGAACCCGGAGCTGTACCTGCCCCGGATCCGCCAGCCGCTGATGCTGCTGCACTCCCCCATCGACCAGACGGTGGGCATCGACAACGCGCAAACGATCTTCAGCGTCACCCGCTACCCGAAGTCGCTGGTGGCCCTGGATAAGGCCGATCATCTGGTCACCCGGCAAGGCGCCGCGGTGCGCGCCGCCGACGTCATCGGCGACTGGGTCCAGCAGTACCTGCTCCCCGAGCACACGCCGAACAAGCTCACCCCGGGCCAGGTCGAGACCCGCTCCGCCCGCGGCGTGAAATTAGGCACCGTCGCCCGCTCCTTCTTCGGCGAGCTGGACACGGACCGCCCCAAAACAAACGGCGGGCGGGACCGCGGCCACTCCGCGCTGGATCTGTTCATGATGTCGCTGTCCGCCGCCACCACCGAGGCCATCCAGGAAGCCGCCGCGAAGCAGCGTCTCACGCTTGTCGACGTCCGGGTGCGCATGGCGCACGTCCACGACGTCACGTTTGAGCGACGCATCGACATCGACGCCGAGCTCACCGACCAGCAGCGCGCCGGGCTGATGGCCGCGGCGAAGACCAGCGTGGTGGAAAAGATCGCCGGCCACGCCAACATCATGGACGTGGGCTGATGGCCGCGCTGCAGCCGATCCACCCCGACAAGCGCTGCCCGTGCGGCACCGGCCTGCCCTACGGGCAGTGCTGCCGGCGTTTTCACGTGGGGGCGCAGGCCCCGACCGCGGAGACGCTGATGCGGTCGCGCTTCACGGCGTTCGTCACCCGCGACGCCGAGTACCTGTTGCGCACCTGGGACCCGCGCACCCGCCCGGAGGAGCTCGAGGTGGGTGATCTGCCGTTCCGGTTCTACCGGTTGGACGTCCTCTCCACGACCGGCGGCGGGCCGCTGGATCAGACCGGCCGGGTGGAGTTCGAGGCGTTCTACAAGGGCGCGGCCACCGGCTCGCAGCGCGAGGATTCCACGTTCCGCAGGCTCGCCGACGGCGCGTGGGTCTACTGCGCCGGTGACGTGTCCTGATCTTCTCACCCCCTGTGGCCTGCCGATTGGCAATTGAGAAAGACGCTGATGTAATCTGAGGCGGTTACGTTCTCGGACGTGGCAACGGGCTGTGGCGCAGCTTGGTAGCGCACTACACTGGGGGTGTAGGGGTCGCAGGTTCAAATCCTGTCAGCCCGACCACATGACAGGCCAGAAGGAAAAACATTTTTCTTCTGGCCTGTTTTCTTTGTCTTCACGGGGCGTCGCTAGAGCAGCTAGGTTGACGGGTATGACGCTTGTCGATGCTCTGCTCACCGGCCCCCGCGGCAGAGACTTCCTCATGGAGGTGGTCCTGGCCTCGGAAGCCGAAGACGGACCATTGCATCGGGCGACCTGGCGGCTCGGCGACTACCTCGAGCGCAACCTGCGTAAGTTCGGAATCGCCCGTAGGCATTCCGCGCACGCCAGAGCCACGACGGCGGCCCCGACGCTGGAGCGGGTGCCGTTGGTGAAGCTGACCCCAGGCTTGGTCTACGACGCGCTCGAGCGCACCGTGTCCAGTGCGACCTACTGGCAACCTCCGATGGCGCGTGAAGTGTTCTTGTCAGCGTCACCGTTGCGCCCCGGGCTGCGGCGCATCGCCCGTCATGTCGCGGACTGCGCTGTAGCGTCCGGGTGGTCGGATATGTTTCGGCCTGGCCGACACACATCTGTGAGCTGGATGCGGCCAAATCTGATAGCGCCGACGCCGTCTGTGGTGCAGGCGCTTGAGTCTTGGCGGGAGGAAGCACAAACTGAAAGTCTGTGGTGGTCGACGCCTCCCCGGTCGATCATCGCCACCAGCCGTGAACTAGTCGATGGCACCCCGGGCGCCCTCCGTTTCGTGGAGGACGGATTCGGGTGGGTGTACGCGGCCACGGTGTCCACCGACGCCACGGTGTTCACCATTGACGGTCCTGCGGCGTGGGCTGAGCTGTGCCGGAGATTCCCGCTGGATGTGACTGCCAGTAAGGGAAAGGACTGGCGGTTGGCCACCGGTTATCCGCACGACTGGGTGACGCCGGATTTCGTGCAGGTCGCGCAGCATTATGACGCGCTGCACCTGAGCGTGCGGGGTTACTTCGCCGCTGCCGGGCGGATCATCCCGGTGGATGAGGGGTGCGCCGGCATGCTCGCCGGGTGGGATCCGGGGCAGGCCTTCTGGTTCAGCGGCGCTGTGGAGCTGGCCGAGACACCGGTGGTCTGGCGAAACCACGGCGACAGTGTCGTCGGCGGGTACGACTGGCGCCGGCAATCAGGAATAGAGAGTGACGCTCATGCCCACGGGAATCGATAGCCTCTGTGGGGAATGCCCGCGCAGCTGGCTGTCAGGACAACCCCAGATGAAGCCGGGACACGCCCGCCCGTGGAGGACTTTTCGGCCAGGAACTTACTCCATGGCCGTGACCTCGACCACCTCCCACACGGAGCCGGTCTTGGGCTCATCGCCGCAGGAGGAGACGACGCCGTCGACTTCGCGTTTGTCCATCGTCACGGTCCACGACCGGCCGTCGATGTGGGTCACCCGCCCGTCGTCGGCGCGTAGTTGTCCGTACTCGAGGCGCTCGCCGGCGTCGACAAGTCGGGTGGCCACCGCCAGCTCCGCCACCTGCCCGCGCGGGGAAAACAGGCCGCGGCCGCGGTTACCGGGCAGGAAATACCGCCCCGCCATCGCGTAGTTGACCATCGCCGACGCCGCCTCCTCATTGAGCCGGCCGAAGCTATACCCCCATGGCATCAGCATCAACGACGGGGCGAAGCGGTGCCCCTTGGTGTGCGAGGTCTCCCAGACCATCAACTCATTCGACTCGTTGAGATAGGTGTCCACCAGGGACTTGGCCACCGGCCGACCCTTGACCGCGCAGCACACGTCCCGCTTGCCGTGGGTGCACACCAGCACCAACGGGTGATCCACCTCCTGCGCCCCGTTGCGCCCCGGACCGGACAGATCCAGATTCAGGATGTCCTCCGGCCCGTCGACGAGCATCGTCTCCGCCACCCCGGACTCGGTGAAGACCAGGAAGAGACGGGGGCGATCGATCTTGCGGCCGTCCCGGCCCGGATGGCGGATCAGCTGCAACCCGGCGCGCTTTTTCAGGAAGGATTTGAGCTTGGCGGTCAGTTCTTCGCCGAAGGTGTCGCCGTCGAGGACGTCGCGGCTCCAGCCGAAGGGGTGTTCGTAGAGCACGTACACCGATTCCTGTTTGGCGGAGCCGGGCAAGGGTTCGACCTGGGCGTCAGAACAGCGAAGGGCGTCAATGTCGGACATGGCCCCCACCCTAGCGGTGCCCGCCCGGGTGTTCGGCCATGACGGTGAGGGGGGTCCGTCAACTTTTGTCGTCGCGGTACAAGACCATGGTCACGATCCGTAGCGCCATCATGAAGCCGGCGAAAAGCATGATGAACCCGACGGCCTGCAGCAGGGACATTTCTTCGGTCACGGGTGGCCCGCCGGTGCCGAAAGCCAGCAAAACGACGCCGCCGAGCAGGGTGAAGCCGGCGAGGATGGCGACGGTGAATTGTTGGAGCATGCCGGTGATGAATTTTCGGTCGTCGCGGTCGGAGAAGAACCGCATGTTGAAGGTCAATCGGCCTTCCTGGAGGTCCTCGACGACGGCATTGACGCGCCGGGGCAGGTGCCGGAACATCGGGAGGGTTTCTAAGACGGTGGCTTCCAGGGTTTCTTTGATGTGGCCGGGTTTCAGCCAGGCGCGGGCGAATGTGGCGCCGTGGGTGCGTGCCATCTCGATGATGTTGGCCTGCGGGTCGATGAGTGTGAGGGTGCCTTCCATGCTGGCCAGGCTGCGTAGGGCGGAAGAGACGGAGGCGGGGATGGAGAAGCGAAACTCGGTGACCATGGACATGACGTCGGCGATCATGCCGGCCACGGAGCGACTCAGGCCGCTGCCGTAGCGGGCGAGCAGCGTGCCGACCGCTTTTTCCAGTGCGGCCTCTTCCAGGGAATCCGGCCGCCCGAGCAGGGCCTTGAGGGCGTCGACGAGCAGGCGGGAGTCGCCGTTGTCGATGGCGGCGAAGACCACGGAGAGGTTGTGTCGGGTGTGCCGGTCGATGCGGCCGACGGCGCCGAAATCGAGCAGGCCGAGGTGCACGCCGCCTTCCCCGTCCTCGATGAGCGTGACGTTGCCGGGGTGGACGTCGGCGTGGAAGACGCCGTGTTCCATGATCTGGCTCATCACGGAGCTGAGCAGCTCCTGGCCGAGGGTCGAGCGCAGCTGCGGGTCGAGGTCGTCGAGTTCGGTTGCGGCGGCGCCGATCGTGGGCCCGGGCACGTAGTCCATGATGAGCATGCGGGAGGTGGAGTAGTCCGGGTAGGCCCTCGGCACGGTGATCGGCCCGCCGCGCAGGACGGCCCGGAGGTCTTCCATGTTGCGGGCTTCGACGGTGTAGTCGAGCTCCTCGCTGAGGGTGTCGGTGAACCCGCGCGCAAGATCGGTGAGGCCGATGTCCTCGCCCCAGGCGGTGGTGCGTTCCAGCCACGCGCAGATCTCCAAGAGGATGTCGCTGTCCTTGGCCACCTCCTCCCGGGTGCCGGGGCGCTGGACCTTGACCACCACTTCCGTGCCGTCAGCCAACCGGCCACGGTGGACCTGCGCGACGGAGGCCGCGGCCAGCGGCTCCGGGTCGAGCCAGGCGAGCACCTCGGCGGTGCGGCCATCTAATTCGGCGTCGATTTCCTTTTCGATCACCTCCCAGCTGGACGCCCGCGCCTTCGACTGCAGGGTGGACAATTCGTCGGTGAAGGCCGCAGGCAGCACGTCGGTACGGGTGGAGAGGTTTTGCCCGAGCTTGACGAAGGTGGTGCCGGCTTCTTCCAGGGCACGACGAAAGCGCACCGCGACTTCTGCGGTGGGATTGCCGCGCGGCCGACTGAAAGGCGCGGCCAGCCCGTTACGCACGAACACCCCGAGCACCTGCCGGTAACGGCGGTTGCGGTCGCGCCGGGAGCGGAAGGAGGTGGCCATGCGCAGCGGGCTGGGCAGTGCGCCGGTGGGCACGATCAGCTCCATCATCATGAGGATGGCGCTGCCGAAGCCGAGCATCCATAAGGTGGCGATGAGCAGCACGAGGACGCTGGAGGGCAGGTTGACGCCGGTGAAGTAGTCGTTGTCGGGGGCGGTGGCGGTGAGGTCCCATAAGGTTGCGCCGAAGATCCCCACCGTGGAGATGACGACCACCCCTGCGACGATGACGGTGCGGGGCCAGCCGACGGGGACGCCGAGTAGTCGGCGCATCACCGTCGCCAGCACCAGCGTGAGCAGACCCACCACCAGCAACGCCAAAAAGGCGCCGCCGATGATCGCCAGTGCCAGTCCTACGCCGCTGAGTGCTCCGGAAGAATCCATGGGCTTCAGGCTACCGAGTCTGTGTGTCGGGTCGGGTGGTTGACGGTTGAACAGGCGCCGCCTTAATCTCGGGCCATGTCGAGCCCCGACCCGTTGACGAGCAAGTTCGCCTACACCCAGTTTTTGCTGCGGCGCCATCGCCGTCACGCCGCGGAACGCCTCGATCCCATCACCGACCCGAGCCGCGGGCAGGGCCGGGTGCTGGCGCTGCTGAAGCTTCGCGATGGCCTCAGCACCCGCGACATCGCCACCGTCTTAGGGGTGCGAGTCTCCTCCCTCAACGAATTGCTGTCCAAAATGGATAAGTCCGGTTATCTCTCCCGCAGCCCCTCGCCACAGGACCGCCGCGTCAGCCTGGTGCACCTGACCGCCGCGGGCCGGGCCGTCGAGCAGCGGCTGCCGCCGACCCCGGCGCTCTTCGAGGATTTCACCGCCGCCGACCGCGACCAGTTCGAAGGCTACCTCGACCGCCTGATCGCGACCCTGAGACAAGGCATGCCCGACGACGAGGAGCAGCCGACGCCGACGCTGGCGCAGTTCACCGACTACGCGGATCTACGCCCCGGGCGGCGACGCTGACTCACTCGTCGCGCTCTATTCCCACGCCGGGCACCACATCGGTGTCGGAGGCGGCCTCCCCCGGCTCTTCCTGCGGCGCCGGGGTCTCCACCCGCACCGTCAGCCCCAGGTGATCCACTGTCACCGTAAAGGCGGTGACCTCCCCGACCTCGTCTCCGTCGATCTCGAAGAGCTCCGGGGCCTGCAGTTCCACGGCGAACTGCGTGCCGGTGACGTACTGCAGGGCCTTGACGTCCTGGTCCGTGCCGGTCACCCGCACGTCCCGGCGCATGATCTTGTGACGTAGCTTCTGCACCATCTGATCGGCCAGCCGCAACGCGATCTGCGCCCACCCGAACACTCCACGCGGACGCATCGCCACCACGTCTAAGATCCCGTCGTTGGCTTTCGCGTCCGGCAGCAACGCGACGTTGCCGACGAGCTCACCGCAATTTCCCACGATCACCGAGTGCACGCTCGTGCGGTATTCCTTCCCGCCGTCCATCCGGTGCAGCAGCTTGATGCGGTTGCCGCCGCGCAGCGACTTGATCACCGCCACCGCATACGCCAGGAAACCGAAACGCTTCTTCATCTGATCGTCGGTGTTGATGATCATCTGCGCGTCGATGCCGACCCCCGCCATCACCACGAAATCCAGCTGCTCCGTGGTTCCGTCCGCGCGGGTGAGCTCCGCGGTGCAGATGTCTATCTCATCGTCCTGCCCACCGAAGGCCACCTCGATGGCGTACTCCTGGTTCAACGGCAGCTTCAGGTTGCGCGCCAAAAGGTTGCCGGTGCCCTGCGGGACGATGCCCAGCGCCGCCCCGGAATCACGCAGACCGGCGGCGACCGCCCGGACCGTGCCGTCGCCGCCGCAGGCGACCACCATCTCCGCGCCCTCGGCGACCGCCTGCCGTGCCTGTCCCCCGCCCGGATCCGCCACGGAGGTTTCGAACCAGGACACGCTCTCCCACCCGTGGCTGTCCGCGGCATAGCTGACCAGCCGCGCGAGGCGCTCCGCGTCCGTTTTGACGGGGTTGTACACGACGGCCGCCCGGCCCCGCCGCTTCATCGGCTGATTCATGCTCCCAGACTAGCCTGCCTCACATCCGCCAGCCGACGCCGAAGAACTCCAACACCCGGTAGGTCGCGAAATCCTCGGGCACCGACACGTTCGGATCCTCCCGTCCGCCCGGCCAGGTGTGTCCGCCGCCGCCCACCCGAATGTGCTGCAGCCCGGCTTCACAGCCGGGCCACCGAAACTCCAGCACCTCGGTGCTCTCCCGCATGATCTCCGCCCCCTCGTCACAGCCGTTGCGCTCCGCGGCCGCCGCCAGCACCTCCGGCACCGAGGAATACACCGTGTCGTGGCGTGTGCCGCCGTAATACTCGATGATGGAATCCGCCGTGCCGTGGACGTCCAGATGTGGGACGGGCACCTCGGCGCAGTCGTGGTGGACGTCCTGATAGTACGCCGCCGAGATCGTCGCCACCGCCGCGATCTGCTCCGGCGCCTGGCACCCCAGCAACGTGGCGAACCCGCCGCCGTTGGACAGGCCCACCGCGTTGACGCTCGCGTCGTCGATCAGATAATGCTCCCGCACCCAGGCGAGTACGGCCTCGACGTAAGCGATGTCCTCCGCCACGCTCGTCGTCGCGTACGGCGCCGGGGACCACGCCTGATCCACCCCTTCCGCATAGACCACCACCGCCGCGGCGGTGTCTAACCCGGTGTAGTCGTGCATCCACTCGGCCTTTTCCTTCCACCCGTGGAACGCCAACACCACCGGCCACGGGCTGTGGTTGGTGTAACCGTCCGGCACCGACAGCACAAAGCTCCGCTCCCGGCCGTCCACGTCCACGGTGATGCGCTCCGTGGAATCCGCCGCCACCGGACCACTCTCCGGAGCCGTCGTCGCCGGCGCCGTCGACGCCGCCGGGGTGGCCAGCGGCCCCGGGACGGCCGCGTTCGACGCCTGTCCCGGCGACACAGTCGCAGAATCCTGCGCCGTGCAGCCGGCCACCGCCGCCGCCATCGCGCACAACACCGTCACCGCAGCGATCTTCAGCCTCATCGGCCCACACTCCACGCCCGCCACAGACGCGTATACCGGCCGCCCGCCGCCACCAGATGTTCGTGCGGGCCTTCCTCGACGATCTCGCCGCCGTCCATCACCAGCACCCGGTCGGCCCGGGCCGCCTGGTCCAGCCGGTGCGCCACCACCAGCGCGGTCCTGTCGCGCGCCACTTCTTCTGCGGCCGCCTCCAGGTCCCCGGCGCCCGAGGAGCCGGCCTCCGCGGTCGCCTCGTCCATGATCACGACCTTCGGGTCCAACAGCACGATGCGTGCCAATGCCACCTGCTGCGCCTGCACCGGCTCCAGCTGCTGGCCGCGCGCACCCACCACAGTGTCCAGCCCCTCAGCGAGGTCATCGAACCAGTCGGCGCGCACCCGGCGCAGCGCGGCCACGATCTCCTCGTCGGACGCCTCCGGCTTCGCCAGGTTGAGGTCATCGCGCAGCGTGCCCGAGAACACATGCACCTCCTGCGAGACCATCGCCAACCGGGCGACCCGCTCCGCGTCCGACAACGTCGACACTTCCACCCCGTCGATGAGCACCCGGCCAGAATCCGGCACCCGCAACCCCGCCAACAGCGCGGCCACCGTCGACTTGCCCGCACCCGAGGCGCCCACCAAAGCGACCGTCTCCCCCGGCGTCATGCGCAGATCCAGGTCGCGGACCGCCCAGCCGCCACCATAAGAAAAGGACACGGACTCCATCAGCACCTCGCCACGCGGGGCAGGCGCGCCGGAGTCCGGCACCGGTTGCGGCGGGTCGACGGTGACGCCGACGATGCGTGCCAGCGAGGCGTAGCCGGACTGGATGGTATCCAGCACCCGCATGATCGAGGTCACCGGCCCACGCAGCCTGATCAACAACAGCATCGCCGCGGTGACTGCGCCGACGGTCAGGTCCCCGTCGCGGACGGTGATGAATCCGACGGTCAGTCCTGCGACGATGAGCACGAAATCCGCGGCGGTGACCTTGATCTGCAAGGAAATCATGGACATCCGGGCGAAGAACCCTTTTTCCACCACGTCCCAGGAGGCTTCGTGGATGCTGTCGTGCATGACCTGCTCCATGCGGTAGGCGCGCACGGTCTCTCGGCCGTTGATCGCCTCCAGCACCCGGCGGGCGCGCTCCGCCATGCCCGCCCGTTCCGCGGCGTACCGGCCCGGGGCGTGGCGCAGGTAGGTGCGCGCGGAGAAGAAGTAGATCGGTAAGGTGACCAGCGGAATCAGCAAAAACTGCCAGTCCAGGGTCACCAGTGTGACCACGGTGGCCAGGATGGTGAACGTCGAGTTCGTGATCAGCGGGATAGTCTCGGTCACCGCGCGGGACAACTCGGAGACGTCGTCCGTGGAGCGCGACACCAGGTCGCCGGAACCGGCGTCTTCCACGCGGTGGACGGGCAGGCCCAGGGCCGTGCCCACCATGTCCTCGCGCAGATTGGCGATGACTCGTTCACTGACCCGGGCCACCAGATAGAAACCGATCGCGGACAGGCCCGCCGCGGCCACCGCCGCGACGATCAGGCCGAACAGGATCAACAGCAGGTCGCGCATCACCGTGGGCGACGCGGAGGTGACCAGGTCGACGATGCGCCCGAGCTGCAGCGGCACCGCCATGTTCGCGGCCGCGCCGACCGCCAACAACACCACGGCGATCAGCAGCTGCCGCCCGGCGCCCTCGCACCGGCGCAGTTGGCTGCCGAACTCGCGGCGCACCTGCGGGAAAGTGGCCAGCGGAAATCTGAGGTCCTGCATCATCGCACGGCCTCCTCATAGGTGGTGACGACCCGGTCGGCGACGGCTTTCCACGCCGGCGCGTCGGCGTAGACCACGGTGACCTTCTCTGCCCGGGCGGCGGCCACACCTGCGGCGATGGCCTGTTCCGTCACGGAGTCGACGGCGGTCGTCGGGTCTTGCAGCACCAGGATCTCGGGGTCGGCGGCCAAGGCCCGGGCCAGGGCCACGCGTTGACGCTGCCCACCGGAGAGGTTGCGCCCGTATTCGCCGACCGTGCGCTCCGGGCCACCGGGGATGTCGCCGGCGGACGCCGTGCGCAGCGCCCCGCGGGCGCGCTCCTGGTCCGGGTGGACGTTGTCGTAGACGCTGCCGTCGAAAAGGTCGGCGGAGTGCGGGGCGACGACCACCCGGTGGCGCGGGGCCTGGACGAGCTCCTCCGGGGCCGGCCCGGTGACCACGGTGACGCCGGCGGGCAGATCCGGCACGGTCTCGTGCTCCGCGTCGAAGCGGGCGGGGGCGGCCAGCACCGCGACGATGCGTTCGGCGGAAGCCTGGGCGGGCGCCCAACGCACCGCGAAATTCCGGCCCAGCATGGTCATCGGCATGATCGTGAACTGCGTCAGGCCGATGGCGGTGATCAGGTCGCCGACGCTGATCATGTCGTTCAAGGCCAAGAAACCGGCGGCCACGGCGACCACGATCACATACACCGCGCCGATGGACTCGGTGGTCGCGTTCAGCCGGGCCTGGGCGGCGTTGGCCTGCACCGTGCGCCCATAAGCGTGGTCGGAGAACCCGCCGTAGCGCCCGCGGACGGTGTTGACGGCGCCGAGCCCCTTGATGATGCGCAGCCCCTGCACCACGTCCGTGGCCACGGCGGCGGTCTGGGCCAGCGCCGCCTGCCGTGCCGAGCTGCGGCGCCGCAGCGGCGTCGACGCCTTCAGCGAAATCCAGACCACCAGCGGGCCGCCGATCAGCACCGCAATGCCCAACGGCACATTGATCAGCATCATCATGACCCCGACATACAGCAACGAAACGACCTCTGCGACGGGAAACACCGTCATGAACACCGCGTCGGCGACTTTCTGGGTGTCGGAGGTGGCAATCGACAGCAGCTCACCGGCCGTGCGCTTCTTTCCGCCCAGCCCCTTGGGGTGCTGGATGCGGTCGGTGACCTCCATGCGCACGTCGTGGCCGACTTCGAGGATGGCCCGGATCATCAGGCGGCGGCCGAAGAAAGTGGCGACGATGTTGACGGCGAAAATCAGCACGAACACGCCGATCCACAGCAGCAGACGTCGCCAGTCCTGCGGGGCGATGGCGGTGTCGATGGCCAATCCCAGAATCACCGGCGTCAGACCGTTACACAAAAAGCCGACGGTCATCAGGACCGCCGCCGGGTGGGTGGCCCGCCAGCGGGACAGGACAGTCTTGATCAGCCACCGCTGATCGGTGGCTGCAGGTAGTCTGCTCATGAAGGAAAAGTATACGGCAGGTAGATTTCTGTCCTGATGACTAAACAGACCCCTGCCCCGCATCCCGCCGTCTCTTACCGCCCGGCGTCGCAGAAAACGGCCCCCGGCTTCCGTGACGACGCCCACCGCCGCTCCCGGGCCGCGGCGTTTTCCGACGGCGCCGACGTCTACGAGGACGTGCGCCCCGGCTACCCGCGGGAGGTCGTCGAGCTGCTCGCCACGGCCAAGACGGTGGTCGACGTGGGAGCCGGCACGGGCAAACTGACCCGTGATCTGACGGCGCCCGGCCGTGACGTCTTGGCCACGGACCCTTCAGCGGACATGGTGCGCACACTGTCCCGGCTGTTCGACGTGCCGGTGTGGCGGGCCACCGCGGAAGCCACCGCGCTGGCCGACGACAGCGTGGACGCGGTCGTGTGCGCCCAGACGTGGCACTGGGTGGACGTGGCCGCCGCCAGCGCGGAGTTCGATCGCATCGTCCGCCCCGGCGGGCAGGTCGTGCTGGTGTGGAACACGATCGACGTCTCCGACCCGTGGGTGCTGCGTCTGGCGCGCATCATGCATTCCGGGGACATCCAGAAGGAGGGTTTTCTCCCCGACGTCGGCGCTCCCTGGGAGGTGGCGGAGGAACTGCGGTTGACATGGACGGATTCCTTGACCCCCGCCCAGGTGCATCGGCTGACGCAGACGCGTTCGTATTGGCTGCGCTCGGACGAGAAGATTCGACGGCGGGTGAGCGACAATCTGCGGTGGTACCTCTTCGAGCACACCGGCCTGACCGAGGATTCCGTCATTGCACTGCCGTATCGCACGGACGCCTTCGTGTTGCGGCGGGCGCGCGGTCGGTAGGCTGGCGCGCATGAGCACGACTGAGAGCCCGAACATCGCAGAGCTTGTCGACGACACCCTCGACTGGGTCCACTACGGCGAGCCCAACTCGACCGATTTGATCGAGCTGGCCACGCTCACCTTCGACCTGGCCGCCCAGGACCTGGGTTTTCGCGGCAACGACGCCCGCATCGTCTCGGCCACCGAATTCCGCCGCGACGGATCCACGCAACCCTGCCTGGTGGAGATCTTCTCCACCCTCGCGGACGGCCGCGCCGTGCCCGACGGCATGACGGTGACCATCGGCGAGGACAAGCACACCTTTGCCACGCATAAAGAGGGCCTGACGGCCTTCTACACGTGGTGCGACACCGGCAGCACGCCCTGATCACCGACGGCGGGCGCACCGCCCCGCCGGACTATTTCTTACGGGTGGTGCGCTCGCGCACCCGCACTGCGATCTTGACCGGGGTGCCGTGGAAACCGAACGTCTCCCGGAACCGGCGTTCCAGGTAACGGCGGTAGCCGCCGTCGAGGAAGCCGGTGGTGAACAACACGATGGTCGGCGGACGCGTGCTCGCCTGCGTCGCGAACAGCACGCGCGGCAGGCGGTTGTTCTTCATCGGCGGCGGGTTCGCGGCGATCGCCTCGCGCAACCAGTTGTTCAGCTGGCCGGTGGACACGCGCTGATCCCAACCCTCGAGCGCCTGGATCATGGCGGGCTCGAGCTTCTGCAGGGCGCGGCCCGTTTCGGCGGAGATGTTGATCTTGCTCACCCACGGCACGTGCGTGAGCATCTCGTCGAACTCGCGGTCGAAGAAGTACCGGCGGTCCTCGGTCATCAGATCCCACTTGTTGAAGGCGATGACCAGGGCCTTGCCCGCCTCCAGCACCATGTTGAGCACCCGCTGATCCTGCTCGGTGATCGGCTCGGACGCGTCGATGAGCAGCACGCAGACCTCGGCCGCCTCGATGGCGTTGCGGGTGCGCAGGGAGGCGTAGTACTCGTGGCCGGAGGCGTTCTTGACCTTCTTGCGCAGCCCGGCGGTGTCCACGAAACGCCACGTCTGCTGATCCAGCTCGACGATCGAGTCCACCGGATCCACGGTCGTGCCGGCGACGTTGTCCACCACGCTGCGCTGCTCGCCGGTGAACTTGTTCAACAGGCTGGACTTGCCCACGTTCGGGCGACCCACCAGGGCCACCCGGCGCGGGCCTTGCGTGATCGACTTCTTGCGCGGCTCGTCCGGGAAGACCCGCAGCACCTCGTCGAGCACGTCGGCGCCGCCGCGGCCGTGCAGCGCGGACGTCGGCCACGGGTCACCGAGGCCCAGGGCGTAGAACTCGGCCATGTCCGCGTATTGGGTCTCGGACTCGAACTTGTTGGCCACCAGGATCACCGGGACCTCGGCGCGCTGAAGACGCTTGGCCAGCATGGCTTCGGTCTCCGTGACGCCGACCTTGGTGTCGACGACCATGACGATGACGTCGGCTTCCGCCATGGCCGTCTCCGCCTGGCGTGCGATCGCCTCGTGCATCCCCCTGACGCTCGGGTCCCAACCGCCGGTGTCCTGCACCCAGAAGCGGCGTCCGTTCCAGTCACCGATGTAGGACACCCGGTCACGGGTCACACCCGGGAAATCCTCGACGACGGCTTCCCGACGTCCGATGAAACGGTTGACCAGGGTGGACTTGCCCACGTTCGGACGACCGACGATAGCGACCGTCGGCAACGCCTCTTCGATGACGTCCGGACGCTCGATGCCGTACGTGTCCTCGACCTCGGCCCAGTCCTCCTCCGAGAAGTCGTCGAACTCCTTGTCCTCCAGATCCTCCGAGAACTCGAAGCCGAAGTCATCGGCGTCAAAGTCGTCGGCGGCCCAGCCACCGCCGGGCACCTCCTCGATCTCATCGCGGAAGACGCCCCGGGCGTCCATTTCTCCGCCGGAGGTGTGAAAAACGAATTCGGTCTCCGTCTCCGGCCGTTCATTGTGCTTGTCGCTCATCGGGAGCTTCCTTCCACCAGGGAGATCAGGCGGGCCTGAACCTCGTCGGGACTCATGTTTGAAGTGTCAATGACGTCCGCGTCGTCAGCCGGTTTCAGGGGGCTGGCGGCACGCGAAGAATCCGCCTCGTCGCGGCGGATGACGTCGGCCAAGACGGCGTCGAAGTCGACGTCCCGGCCGGCGGCGACGTCTTGGTCGTAACGGCGCTGGGCGCGCACCTGCGCGGAGGCCGTGAGAAAAGCTTTCGCGGGGGCGTCGTCAAGCACCACGGTGCCGATGTCGCGGCCCTCCACGATCGACCGGTGGGCGCGTGCGGCCAGGGTGCGCTGCAGAGCCACCAGGTTCTGGCGGACTTCCGGGATCGCAGAGACGGCGGAGACGTGCGCGGTGACCTCTTTGTCGCGGATGACCGCGGAGACGTCCTCGCCGGCGAACATCACGGCGGTGGCGTCCGGGTCGGAGTTGACCTCCAGCGGCAGGTCGGCGGTCGCCGCGATCACTGCGTCGGTGTCTTCCGGATCGACGCCCGCGCGCAGCACCGCCAATGTGGCGACGCGGTACATGGCGCCGGTGTCGACGTACTTGGCGTCGAGCTTTTTCGCCAACGCCCGACACGTCGTCGACTTGCCCGTGCCGGAGGGCCCGTCCACGGCCAGCAGCAGCCCGCCGTCCGGCATGTTCGTCAGAGTGCTCCAGTCGGTCACAGTCCCACCACCTTGTACAGGGCCGTCAGTTCAGAGTCGTTGAGCGCGCGCAAAGAGCCCGGCTTCTGGTCCCCGAGCTGCACCGTGTGCACCTTGGTGCGCACCAGCCGCTGGACTGGGAATCCCGCGGCCTTGAGCATGCGGCGCACGATGTGCTTGCGGCCTTCGTGGATCTCGACTCGCAGCAGGGACTGCCCCTGGTTCTTGTCGACGATCTGCACGTAGTCCGCCTTGGCGACGCCGTCATCAAGTTCCACGCCTTGACGAAGCGTGTTGATGAGCTTGGTGCCGGCCTCTCCCAGCACGAACGCCAGGTAGGTTTTGCTCACCTCGTACTTCGGATGCATCAGGCGGTTGGCCAGCTCACCGTCGTTGGTCAGCAGCAGCAGGCCCTCGGTGTCCGCGTCGAGGCGGCCGACGTGGAAGAGTCGCTGCCCGGAGGCCGTCTGCTCGGCGACGTAGTCGCCCACGCAAGGCCGGCCCATGTCATCCGACATCGTCGACTGCACGCCGCGCGGCTTGTTGAGGATGAAGTACTCGTTGTTCTCGTTGACGTTCACGCGCACCCCGTCGACGCGGATGACGTCGACGTCCGGGTTCACGCGGGTGCCCTGACGACGCACGACGGTGCCGTTGACTTCGACGCGCCCGGCGTCGATCATGACCTCCGAGTGGCGGCGCGAGGCGACGCCCGCACGCGCGAGCACCTTCTGCAGACGCTCGCCGCGCGGCTGGTCGTCCCCCTCCCACCAACGGTCCTCCAGCGGGTGGTCCCCCTGGTTCGCGGCGCGGTCGCGGGGGTTGACGTTCTGGCGTTTGGCTGGGCGGGCGTTGGACAGCAGCACTTCACTGTCCTTGGTGTTCGGCGCCTTCTGCGCATGCGGCGGGCGCTTGTCCGGTGTGCCGTCTCGGCGAGCGGGTGGGGTCACGGTGATCGTGTCCTGTTCTTGGGTAGAAAGTATGCAGTTGAAAAATCCGCTCCCCAGCGTACCGCACGGCGCCGCGAACAAACCAACGCGCGACCTACGGCGGCGACGTCAATATTCTTCCTCGATGGACTCCACGTCCGGCAGCAGCGGGGCCAGGTCCGGCAACCGCTCGAGCGAGTCGATTCCGAGCAGCTCCAGGAACAACTCCGTGGTGACGTAGCGGTGCGCGCCGGTGCTCGGCTCCACGTCGACCTCCGCGACCAGCCCCCGCAGTTGCAGGGTGCGCATGACGCCGTCGACGTTGACGCCGCGGACCGCCGCCACCTGTGAACGGGTCACCGGCTGACGGTAGGCCACCACCGCGAGCGTTTCCAGCGCGGCCCGCGACAACCTGGTCTGGGTGCCGTCGAGGAGGAAAGACTCCACGGCGCCGGCGTTGTCTCGCCGGGTGTAGAACCGCCACCCGTCCCCCGTTTCCCGCAGCTCGATCCCGGAGCCGCGGTCGTCGAGCTCCTCGGCGATCTCATCGAGGGTCTGGGCCACCGCCGGCTTATCCACGCCCAGAGTGCGGGCTAGGGCGGCCACGGTGATCGGGGCGTCGATGACCAGCAACACCGATTCGATGCGGGAGCGCAACTGACTGATCAGCGGAAGAGAAAAACTGTCCATGTGTCCTTAAAACTGTGTCGCGATAGGGCGGGGTCAGCGGAATCGGGGCTTAGTCCCAGTTGGCGGCGGCGACCACGGCGGGATCGACCTCTTCCCCGGTCCAGGTGACGGTCAGCTCGCCGAGCGATTCGGGTTGGTCGGCGTCGATGGCCTTGGCCTTGTACAGCTCCAGCAGCGCCAAGAACCGTCCGACGACCTCCATGGACGTGGCGCAGTCGTGGGTCAGGGAATGGAAGCTGAGCCACTGGCCGTGGCCGAGGAGGCGGAGGGTGTCCAGGATCCGTCCCGCCTGCTCCGGCACCGACACCGCCACCTCGTGCAGGTGGTCCGTGCCGACCTCCTCCGGGGGCCGGGGGCGAAAGACGCTGGCGGCCAACTCGGCGAAGCTGTCCGGGCCGTGGCCCAGCACCACCGGCGGAAGCAGCTCCGCGAAACGATCCTCCATGGCCACCGCCCGCGGGTAGCGACGCTGCGCGGTGCGTTGCCAGTCCGCGAACAAGTCCGCGACCTGTTTGTAGGCCCGGTACTGCAGCAGTCGCGCGAACAATAAGTCGCGCGACTCCAGCACCGCGAGGTCCTCCTCGTCCTGGACTTCACCGCGCGGCAAGAGGCGGGCGGCCTTGAGGTCCAGCAGCGTCGTCGCCACCACGAGGAATTCCGTGATCTCGTCCAGCTCCGCGGTCCCGCCGAGGGCCTTGACGTGCGAGATGAACTCGTCGGTGACCTCCGCCAGCGCCACGGTGGTCACGTCGAGCTTCCTCGCGCTGATCAACTGCAGCAGCAGGTCGAAGGGGCCCTCGAAGTTGCCCAGGGAGAGCGTGAACCCCGCATCGGAGACGGGGTTGGTCACAGCTGGACGGTGGTGCGGTGGATGACCTCGTGGGCGAGGTCGCGGTACTGCGTGGCGCCCTGCGACTGCGGGGCCCAGGTGGTGATCGGCTCGCCGGCGACCGACGTTTCGGGGAACCGCACCGTCCGGGTGATCACGGTGTCGAAGACCTTGTCCCCGAACACCTCGATGACCCGGCTCATCACCTCCCGGGCGTGTGTGGTCCGGCGGTCGAACATGGTCACCAGGATGCCGATGACCTCCAGGTCGAAGTTGATGCGGTCGCGCACCTTCTCCACGGTGTCCGTCAGCAACGCCAGACCGCGCAGCGAAAAGTACTCGCACTCCATGGGGATGATCACCCCGTCCGAGCACGCCAAGGCGTTGACGGTCAACAGTCCCAACGACGGTTGGCAGTCGATGATGATGTAGTCGTAGTCCCGCCGCACCGGCCGCAGGGCGCGGCCGAGCGTCTGCTCGCGACCGACTTCGTTGACCAGTTGGATCTCGGCCGCGGACAGGTCGATGTTGGCGGGCACCACGTCCAAGCCTTCGACGTTGGTGTTGCGGATGGCGCCGTGGATGCTGGTCTGGTTGTCCAGCATCATGTCGTAGACGGTGACGTCGTCATCGTCGACCCGGATGTCGAGCCCCGCCGACAGCGCCCCCTGGGGGTCGAGGTCGACGAGCAGGACTTTGCGTCCTTGCTCGGCCAGGCAGGCGCCCATGTTGATGGTCGTGGTGGTCTTGCCCACCCCGCCTTTCTGGTTGACCATGGAAATGATGCGGGCGGGCCCATGCCGGTCCAGCGGCTGCACGTCCGGCAGCTCACGTATCGGACGGCCGGTCAACCCCAGCCGGGGCCTCCCCGGAGTGTCTTTCCGGTCCTGTTCGCTCACAGTCCCACCCTTCCCGGTTTTTCCTGTCGCGCTGCGGGACAGCGAAAACACACCGTTGTCATGTTCATCCAGTCTATATGCTCGACGCATCCAACACTTTTCAAGTCCAGAGACTTGACCTACGGACGCCGGCGGCGGCGCCTGATGACGGTCACCGCCGCGACAGCGGCGACGACTGCGATGATACCGAGGCTGAGCCAGAGCAGGGGGAACCCGGTCCCCATTGAGGCGGTTTCCGTCGCCGCCGGGCGGGCGAACTCCGCCGGGGCCTGACTGCCCTGTTGTGGTTGCGCGACCTGCCGGGACTCGTCGATCAAGCGGACGACCAGCACTGATTCATCGCCACGCACCACTTGCAGGATAAAGGGGTTGTCCGGCGTCTGCCCCTCCGGGTACGTCAGGGTCAGAGTGCGGGAAGCGACGTCAATGTCGCGCTGGACGCCGTCGATGATCTGGCCGTTGGCGTCCAGGTAGCGCAGGGAGACCGAGTCTTCGTCCAGGTCACTGAACTGGCGGTAAAGGCTTGCAGCTTGACCCAGCCCCAGGGAGGCCACGATGGAGCGTCCCTCAATGGTCGCGGGCAGGTCGAGATACTCCGTATTCGTGGCGTCCACTTTCGAGGCCTGCTCCCGCTCCGGGGTGGGCTGGCCCGTGGGCACGCTCTCCCCCTCCGGAACGGACGCCTGTCCGGCGCCGTCGTGTGGGCCATCCGGTGCGGCGCCGGGACCGTCCGCTGATTCCGCGTCCGGAGAATCATCCGCGCCGGCGTCCGGGCTCGCAGGCGCAGACGGGTCCGCCGGACCCGAGTTCGAATCCGGCGACGTCGGCGCCCCGGCTTGGCCCGTGGCGACCAACGTGATGGTGGCCGACTGTCCGAGGGCGCTGGCCGGGACGGAGGCCTGCGCCCCCGGCTCCGCGGGCGCGGTCACCGTCACCGACGTCCCCGCCGAGGACACCGACCATCCGCCGCCCGAATAGGAAGCGCTCACCGGCACCCCGACGTCGACGGTCACGGTTTCTCCGGCGGGCACGTTGATGGGCGCCGCGACGGCGGCGCGGGCGTCCTCCACCGTCACCCCGCCGGGAAGCTGCGCTGAGGCGGCCGGGGTGGCGACCATGAGGGCCAGCGCGCTGGCGCCCACGGCGATCAGTCGGCGGCCAGAATTCTTCGATAGGCGCACGAGGGGTTCCTCCGAAATAGTCAAGGATAAAAATGGAGCCGGATGAGCTTTAAGCACGCGGATGTGCCTCACGCCAGACCTGCCGGAGACTCTCCGCGCTGACGTGAGTGTAGATCTGGGTCGTCGTCACCGACGAGTGTCCCAGCAACTCCTGCACGGTGCGCACGTCCGCCCCGCCTTCCAACAGATGGGTGGCGTAGCTGTGGCGCAGGGTGTGCGGTGAAATCTCTGCGCTGATCTTAGCCCGTTCAGCGGCTGTTTTGATCGCCGCCCACGCACTTTGACGCGACAGCGCCCCACCTCTGGTATTCAAGAGCAGGGCGTGGGTCTTGCCCTTCGACATGGCCGGGCGGGCCCGGACCAGATAATCTCCCACCGCCGCAGTCGCTTTCGACCCGACGGGCACCAGCCGCTGTTTTCCGCCTTTGCCCGTGATGATCAACGTGCCGTCGGTCTCGGCGGCGTCATCGACGACGAGCCCGGTGATCTCCGAGATGCGCGCACCCGTGCCATAAAGCAGCTCCAGCAGCGCCTTGTCCCGCAGGTCCACCGGGGTGGCGGCCTCACCCGCCGGAATCGCGTCCAGCAGTTGCTCCACCTGCTGGACGGTCAGGATATCCGGCAGGTGGGTGCCCGTCGCCGGGGGCGAGACGCCTGCAGCGACGTCGACGGTGAGTTCTCCTTCCGACAGCCCGAACTTATGCAGCCCCCGGGCCACGACCAGCGCGCGCCCCGCCGACGACGCCGCCAATGGTTTTCTCCCCTCCCCGCCCCGGCGCAGGTCGGCGACATAAGATTCCACGTCGCCGGAGCCGACCGCAGACAGATCGGTGAGGCCCGCCTCCTCCAGCCAGGTCAGGTAGCGTTCCACGTCCCGCCGGTAATTGCTCAAAGTATTGGTGGACAGCCCCCTCTCCACCGCGAGATGGTTGAGCCAGGTTTCGGCGAGTTCGCGGGGATCGACGCTCATCGGCCCAGCCGTTTCATGTCCGGAACCACGCCGTTTCGCTGGCGGCGCTGTGCCAGGCTGGTTGGCCGCAACGGAAAATCAGCGTGCGCGTCCCGCGCCTGTCCCCTGCCGGAAAGCACCTCGCTGGCGGCGAAAATGCCCGCGATGGCGATGGAGTTGATGATCTCCCCCCGCAACACGGATCGGCGGGCGTCGGCGAGGTCAACCCACTCAAACCCCATGTCGGCCTCCTCGTACTCCCCCGCGGGGCGTTCCACCGCTGTCAGGTCGGTGGCCAGGTAGACGCGCACGGCCTCGTCGCAGAAACCGGGCGAGGAAATCAGATCGAGCAACAGAGACCAGGAATCGGCCTCGAGGCCGGCTTCTTCCACGAGCTCGCGCCGTGCGCACACCAACGCGTCTTCCCCCGCCATATCCAACAGACCGGCGGGCAACTCCCATAGTCGGGCGCCGACGCTGTGCCGGTACTGGTGCACCATGGCCAACCTGCCCCGGCCGTCGACGGCGACGACCGCCGTCGCCCCGAAATGTTCGATGACTTCACGGCTGGCGACGCCCCCGCCCGGCATCGTCAATCGGTCGCGGCGCAACCCGAGGATCGGTGACTCGAAGAGCAGCTCAGAGTCGAGGGTCGTGAATTCGTGGGATCCGGCAGTCATGACGGACAGTTTAGGCGGGCGGCTCCGGCAACGGGGCCTGCGCCTCCTCCGCCGCGCCGTACGCTCCGGCTTCGCCTGCGAGCTGCTCAGCCACGCCCAGCACGGTTGCCCCGCGCCCCACCTCCAGGTCGACGGAATCGACGGTGGTGATGTTGTCGTCGTACGCGTCCTGCGCACGGACAAGCCCGATCGGGCCCTGCTCCCCGGCCGCCGTCAGCCGCCCAGCCAGCACCGCGCCGGCGCCGCGGCCATCCACCGCTGCGGTGAACGACGCCAGCGTGCGGGCGGCGAAAGCACCGTCCGTGGAACCGTCGTCGTCGCCGGTGATCACCACTATGACCTGCGCGGGAAGGATAGTGCCGTCTTCGTAGTCGATGAATCCGGCCTCGCGCAGCGACTGCAGTAACTGGGCGCGTTCTTCGACGCCCGACTGCTGCTCGCCGGTCTCCGGATCCAGCATCAGGGCCGTGCCGAACGCCTCCCCTGCCTGGGCGCCGGGGTTCGGGGCATCCTCCGCCGCTTGGCCGGACGCTTGGTCCGGGAAGACGTCGGCGATGACGCCGGTGAGTTCCTCCGCAGAGTCCTGCGCCAAGAATCGCTCGGTCAAGGTGAGCGTTCCGGCGTCGCGGGCGTCCGCGGCCTCCAGCAGCCACGTCACGGCGTCGACGTCGCTGCCGGCGGCGTCGTCCGTGGCCACCACCAGCACCGGGTGCCCGCTGAGCGTGCCGTCGACGAGGTCGGGGATCAGTTGTGCGAGGGCGTCGTCGGAGGCGGCGATATGCAACTGGTCCCGCTCACTGCCGGCGGACGCTTCCGTCGATTCCTCCGCCGGCTCTGCGACGACAGTCTCGTCCTGGCCGCTCTGGTTGCCCGGCATGTTCGGGCCCAAGGCGATGACCCCGAGGACGACGCCTGCGGCGACGCCGAACCCGAGACCGGCCACGACGTAGCCGCCGCGTCCCGTAGCTGTCCTGGCCATGTCGGCGCCTTTCTTAGTTGAACCAACCCTGGACGGTCAGGGCGATGCCGTTCCAGGTGTCGATCAGGTTGTCGGTGAAAGACTCGTCGCCGCCCAGGCCCACGACGAGGATGATCGCCGCCAGCGCCACGAGAACGCCCAACAGGGCCCACAACCACGCGGTGCCGCGACCGGAGGAGACCGTGTAAAGGGTGACGATCACATCGGCGTCCACCAGCTTCGGCCCCACCTTGGCGCGGGTGAGCAACGCCGCCGGGGTGGCGTTTTTCTGGTCATGGAACATGCCGTCCAGATCCACCCGGGTGCCGGCGGCGACGATGATCTCCGCTTCATGGTAGTTCGCCATCAGCAGGGCGAGGTCAGTCGGCGAATCCGTGGCGGCGGGGAAAGTCATGGCGCCGACCCCCAGTTCCTGGATGCGCTCCAGCCCCGTGGCGTGTCCCTCCGGATCTGCCGGGAGAATCACCCGCGCTCCGCTGCGCAGCGTCTCCGCCGCGATGTTCACCGGGTTGCCGATCACGAAGTCTGGACGATACCCCAGGTCAAGAAGGGTATCAGCGCTGCTTTCCACCCCGATCAACACCGGGTCGTACTCGCGGATGAAGTTGCGCAGATCATCCACCTGCCGACGGTGCTCCGGCCCGGGGCTGACCACCAGCACTTTGCGGCCGCGAATCTCGTCCTCCACGTCGGGGATGCCCAGCCCGTCCACCAGCAACGGCGATTCCGAGTGCATGAATTCGACGGCGTCGCTCAAGTTCGATTCCATCCGGCCGAGGAACGAGCGCTGCGCCTCGGTGAATCCGGCCTCCGCGGCCTCCTGGCTGAAGGGCTCGGCTTTACCGATGACCTTGACGCCGTTGTGCAGGGTGCCGTCCACCACGACGGAGCCTTTCTTGGCGCCGTCCCGGAATCCGTCGGTCACGCCGGGGCCGGCGTTGTCGAAGAGCGGAATGCCTTCCCGCAACAACATCAACGGCCCGTAGTTCGGCACAGTGCCGGTGGTGAACCGGGACATGTTGACCACCGCCACCGGCTCAGCGTCGATCAACGTCTGCGCCTCGCGGCTGGTCAGGTCGGCGGAATCGATGACGGCGATATCGCCTTTACGGATGCGCTTGCGGCCTCGGCCTCCGACCGTGCAGTCGCGGAGGGCACCCTCGATGGTCGCGGCAGTGCTGGTCTGCTCGGCGGGGCGGGTGGTTTCACTCATGCTTGCCATTGTGGTGGGTCACCGTCGACAAGTGGGTGAGGCGCGCGGACTGGAACTTCGTCGCTTTTCGCTACGACCGCAGGTCGGCGGCCTCGCTCTGTGCCCGCTCCAGCAATTCGCTGGCGTGCGCACGGCCGGTGTCCGTGTCCTCCAGCCCCGCGAGCATGCGAGACAGCTCCTCCACGCGCTCCCCGTGACTGAGCACACGCACCCCAGAGGTGACGGTGACATCGCCCACGGTCTTGGCCACGTGCAGGTGCGTGTCCGCATACGCCGCGACCTGTGGCAGGTGCGTGACCACGATGACCTGGTTGCCCACCGCCAGTCGGGCGAGGCGGCGACCGATCTCCACCGCGGCATGCCCACCGACCCCGGCGTCGACCTCGTCGAAGACCAAGGTGGCGCCACGGGTGCCGGCGGAAAGAATGACTTCCAAGGCCAGCATCACCCGCGACAACTCGCCGCCGGACGCAGACGACGCCAGGGGTCGCGCCTCCATCGCGTCGTTGGCGGCCAGCCGCAGCTCCACGGCGTCGATGCCGTGTCGGGTGGGTTCGACAGTCTCGACGTGGGCCTCCAACCGAGCCTTCGGCATGGCCAATCCCTGCAGCTCTTCGGTGACCAGGCCAGCGAACTTCTTCGCCGCTTTTCGACGGGCCGCGCTCAGCTTCTTCGCCGCCGCCCGCATTTTCTGTTCCGCTTCCGCCACCTGGCGGGTCAGTTGTTCCAGCGTCTCGGAGGAGGTGTCGATTTTAGCCAGCCGACGGCGGGCCTTGTCGCGCCACGCAATCACCCCGTCGACGTCGGGGGCGTACTTACGGGTCAACGACTTGAGCTCCTGCTGTCGCTGCAGCAGGGCGTCCAACGCCTGTGGATCGGCGGGCAGGTCCGCCAGATAACTGCCGAGCGCCCCCGAGACCTCCGACAACCGACTCGTCAAGTCGTTGAGGGTCTCCCCCAGCTCCTTGAGGACAGGATCGTCGGAGCCGTGCAGGGAACCGGCGGCGTGGCCGAGCTGGGTCGCGGCGGGATTCGCGTCGTCGGAATAGCCGCCTAAATCCTCGGGCCCGTCAATGGCGTTCAACGCCGTCGTGGCGGCCTCCCGCAGCTCATCGACGTCCTGCAGCCGTCGGATCTGATCGACGAGGTCGGCGTCCTCGCCGGGCTCCGGGGCGATGGCGTCGATCTCGTCGAGGGCGAAATTCAACCGGTCGACCTCCTGCGCCAACTCGCGGCGCGAGCGGGTGCGTTCGGACAAATCTTTCGCCAGCGCCCGCCACGTGCGGTATTCCCCCCGGTACGCCTCAGCCAACGGCGCGATCTTCGGGTCAAAGCGGTCGAGCGCGGACAGTTGTTGATCCGGACTGAGCAACCGCAGCTGGTCGTTCTGGCCGTGAATCGTCAGCAGGTGCGAGGAAAAATCGGCGAGCGTCGCCGCCGGCACGCTACGGCCGCCGAGGTGCGCCCGAGAGCGCCCCTTCGCGCTGACGGTACGGCAGACGAGGTATTCCCCGTTCTCGTCGGTCTCGGCTCCGGCGTCGTCGGCCAGGGAAGCGAGCGCCGAACGGGAGTCGTCGTCCATGTCGTCGACGTGGAAGCGTCCCTCTACCAGTGCCTTGTCAGAGCCGGTGCGCACGCGGGAGGCGTCGGCGCGGCCGCCGGTCAGCAGTCGTAGGCCCGTGACCATCATGGTCTTGCCTGCGCCGGTCTCACCGGTGAGCACGGTCAATCCACCGGCGAACTCCGCTTGGGCACTCGCGATGACGCCCAAATTGGCGATGGTGATGTCAGCGAGCATGCGTCTCAGATTACCTGTCGGTCGGTTTCGGACCGCGCCACCCCGCCACCGGCAGGCGCAGCTTTGTCACCAGCCGGTCCGTGAAGGGCTGGTCATCGAGGCGCACCCACCGGACCGGGCGGTCCCCGGTGACCGCTTCGACGCGGGATCCCGGAGGCATCGGAATGTTGCGGAAACCGTCGAAGACGACCATCGCCGACGACGTCGTGGACCGCGACTCCACCGCCACCGTGGAGTGCGGGGACACGACCAACGGCTTGGTGAACAAAGCATGCGCGTTATTGAGGACCACGAGCATCGCGTCGAGCTCCGGCCACAGGATCGGGCCGCCGGCGGAGAACGCGTACGCGGTGGAGCCCGTCGGCGTGGAGATCAGCACCCCGTCACAACCGAAGGAGGACACCGGGCGGAAATCGACCTCGAGGATCGCATCCAGGACGCCGCGGCGGTTCAAGTTTTCGATGCTGACTTCGTTGAGCGCCCAGTTATGCCCGATGACCTCATCGTCGGAGTCGTAGACGGTGACGTCCAGGGTCATGCGGTCCTCCACCCGGTACGTCTTGTCGATGACCCGCTGGATCGCGAGGTCGAGCGACTCGACCTCCCACTCCGCCAGAAACCCGACGTGTCCCAGGTTGATGCCCAGCACCGGCAGATCCTGTGCCCGCGCCAGGTCAGCGGCGCGCAGGAAAGTGCCGTCGCCACCGAGCACGAGGACCAGCTCACAGCCGGCCGCGGCCTCCGGGCCGTGCGTCACCCGCGGGAGATTTCGCAGTGAAGGGTGTTTATCCAACGCGCGGGTGTCGTGGTGCGCTAGCACACGCACCACGATGTCGGCGCCGCCCAGCACCTCTGCGGTGCGCGCGGCCGCCGCGATGTTCTCCTCCCGGCCGGTGTGCGGCACCAGAAGGATCTCCCGAGGCTTCTCGCCGGCGTTCGAGGTCTTCGACGTCTGCTCTTCACCCATTGTCACTGCGGCCCTTCCTTCACGGCACGATCAATCATCTCGGCTAACTCTTCACCGGCGGGCGCGGCGGCGCCACCATCTTTGACCAGCCACAAGAAATACTCTACGTTGCCGCTCGGCCCCGGCAGCGGGGAGGCCACCACGGCCTTACAGCTCAACCCCAGCGTCCCGGCGAAGTCTGCGACTTCCCTGGTCACCTCAGCGCGCAATTGGGGGCTGCGCACCACTCCGCCCTGCCCCAGCCGATCCTTGCCCACCTCAAACTGAGGTTTGACCATCGGCAGCAGGTCAGCCCCCTCACGCAACGACGCCGCGATCGCGGGCAGCGTCAACCGCAAAGAGATAAACGACAGGTCACCAACCATCAGATCGCAGGCGCCCCCGCACATCTCCGGGGTGAGATGACGGATGTTGGTGCGGTCCAGCACCCGGACCCGGTCATCATTTTGCAGACGCCAGATCAGCTGCCCGTACCCGACGTCCACGGCCACGACCTCAGAAGCGTCGCGCCGCAGCAGCACATCAGTGAACCCGCCGGTGGAGGCGCCGGCGTCCAACGCCTTCTTCCCCGCCACCGACAATCCCAGCGGCTCGAAAGCCGCCAACGCCCCGAGCAGCTTATGCGCGCCGCGGGAGGCCCACCCGTCGTCATCCGATTCCTCGACCTTGATCGAGGAGCCCGGTTCCACGACCGTCGCCGGCTTCGTCGCCGGGAAACCACCGACGACCACTCGCCCGTCCTTGATCATCTCGACGGCGTGTTCACGTGATCGAGCGATCTTCCTGCGGACCAGTTCCGCATCCAGTCGTCTCCGCCCTGGGGCCATGAGAAGGGTGTGTCCTTTCGTTCGCCTGACGCTCTAATTTTTCTGCAGTGCCCGGTGCAGCACGTCGTGCGCCGCCTCCAGCTGCGCAGTCTCCGCCGCCAGATCCGAAGCCGGTTCCGCCAAGACGTCGGACAGTTCCGCGTCGACGTCCGCCGGCGTGACCTGCGGTTGACGCGGATCCCGCGGTTTCGGGGAGGACACTAGCGCCACCAGCCGTCGGTGGCGGCCTCGGCTTCCGCGGAGCCGGGACGGATCAGCTCCGGCGGCTCGGGCATCGCCCAGGCGACCTCGAGCACGGTGCGCAACGCCTCCACCGAGGTGGCGCCCGCATGCCCGCGCTCCAACAGAATGTCCCGCCGGTTGATGCGGGCGGTGAACCCTCCCTGGGCTCCCGGCAGCAGCTGGTGGGCGTTCTTCTTCAAATCCAGCATATTTTCCGCGAGATAGGTCGGACGTTGCTCCTTCGGGGCCTCCAGCAGCGCCAGCGGGCCGGACACTCCGGTCAAGACGTGGAAGGTGGGAAAGCCCGCGGCATTCGCCCCCTCGATGTCGGTGTTGAGCCGATCGCCCACCGCCAGTGGCTTCGTGGCACCGAGCTTCTGCACGGCCTGTTGGAACATCACCGGCTGCGGTTTGCCGGCCGCCGCCGGGGCCACGCCCGTCGCCGAAATTACGGCAGCGACCATGGAGCCGTTGCCGACCGCCAGGCCCCGTTCCATCGGCAACGTGGTGTCCAGGTTCGTGGCGATGTACGCGGCCCCGCCGGCGATCGCCAACGTCGCCTCCGTCAGCTGCGCCCACCCGGTCTCCGGGTTATGCCCCTGCATCACGACCTCGGGGTTGTCTTCGGCGGAGTCGACCACCTCGAAACCGGCGGCACGCGCCAGGTCCCGGAAGGATTCCGTGCCCAGGATCAGAACTTTCGTGCCTGCCGGGAAGTCCTGCCGCGCCAACGTCACCGCCGCCTGCGACGACGTCAACACCAACTCTTCACTGGCGTCGACGCCGATTCCACGCAGCTTCTCCGCCACTTCCTGTGGCGCGCGGGCGGCGTTGTTGGTGATGTACATGCACGCCAGGCCAGATTCATGGATCGTCTCGACGGCGCCGGGGATCGCCCGGCCACCTTCCCAGACTGTTCCGTCGAGATCCAGCAGCAGGGCGTCATAATAATCCAGCAGACTCATGTATGAAATACTATCCCAGCTCGGTGAGACGCTCCGCAGCGTCCGTGAGTTCTTCTCCGTCCATCTCCACTGTGTGAGTGAACCATTCTTTGGCTTCCTCGGTGCGCCCCGCCAAGGCCAGCGCATTGGCGTAGGCATAGGCCAGCCGGACGGCGGACATGCCGCTGCCGTTGCTGTCCGGGTTGACCCGCTCCAAGGTCAGCACCGCCGAATCATGCTGATCCAGGTCCTGGCGGGCGCCGGCGATCACGATCGCCAGCTCAATCCGCGACTCCTGATCCAGCTGACGGGCTTCTTCGCTGCGGCTTAATTCGATGGCCTTCTGCGGTCGACCGAGACCTCGTTCGCAGTCAGCCATCAGGGCCATCAGCCCCGGGCCGCCACCGATGCGACGGGCCGCGCGCAGTTCCGCGAGAGCTTCCTTCCACTCGCCGTTGCGGTAGGCGGCGACGCCGTTGATCTCTCGGGCGACGGCCACACGTCCGGCGCGGCCTTTAGC